>JBEKPH010000047.1:0-39084 GCA_049520915.1 Terriglobales bacterium | reverse complement strand
CCCGATCTCGCCGTGATTTATCAAGACAAGCCGCTGATGCTGATTTTTCTCGGCGCGGCGCAAGACCCCAACCCCGCCGATCATCCGCTCTGGTTTCGCCTCGAGCAGTTCCTGCAACACCACCCCGAGATCGGAGAGAAATATACCTTCCGCTTGATGGCCGGCTATCTCGACAGCCAGCCCGGATTATGGGCGAACCAAGGCGTGCCCGATGGCCCGGTAGAGATCAATCCTGTCTATGGATTCTGGAGTTGGGTCGACCGCCTCAACACCTCGTGCACCGAACCATTGTGCCCCTATTACCCTTCGTACAATTTAGCCGGATCGAGAACCGAAAACTTCACCGCATCGATCGCGACCGCTGGCCAAAATGGATGGGGCTGCCCCAATCCCGAGTCTCTTCCCTATTGTCCGGATGACGCCCTTCGCTTTGGCAGTGACGGCGACTACGACACCTTCGATTCCTTCATGGCCTACGCGGATCAGCTCGACCCAATTTTTCTGATCCTCCACCAGTTCAACGAATTTGCCCTGCCGGACGAGGGCTTCGACGCCAACACCAACGACGAAATCGAACCCGCCAATCTGTGGGGCCGGCGCGCTCTGAAAGCTGTGCGGGAAGAAATCAAGATCTACAAGCAGAACAAGTAATACGCGACTCGGAGAACGCCCTGAGTCTTTAGCGAAACCAACGTTTCCATCAATAGAGGCGCCCGAGCTAAACCGTCACCGGCGTCTTCACTCCCACCGGAGTGAGCCACTCATACCGATCCGCCTTTTCCCCGCGCACAATGCCATAAAACTCCGCTTGCAGCGACTTCGTCATCGGCCCAATCTTGCCAGTTCCCACCGTGATTTTGTCAACCGAGCGAATCGGCGTAATCTCCGCCGCCGTGCCCGTAAAGAAAACTTCATCGGCGATGTAAAGCGACTCTCGCGGAATCTGCTGCTCTACAATTTTGATCCCCAGATCGCGCGCAATCTGCAGCACCGAATCGCGCGTGATTCCCGGCAACACCGAATTCCCCAGCGGCGCCGTATGCAGCACTCCATTGCGGATCACGAAAAGATTTTCGCCCGAACCCTCGCTGACATATCCGTTCACATCAAGCGCGATCCCCTCAGCGTATCCGTTCACGATCGCTTCCATCTTGATCAGCTGCGAATTCATATAATTCGCACCCGCTTTAGCCATCGCGGGAAGCGTATTCGGCGCAATCCGCGTCCACGAAGAGATACAGACGTCCACACCCTCGCTCGCATCCGTCCCCAGATATTTCCCCCAGGGATAATTCGCGATATAAACCTCCGTCGGCGAATTAAACGGATTCACCCCAGCCTCGCCATATCCGCGCAGCACAATCGGCCTGATGTAGCAGGGCCACACTCCATTCTGTTTCACAAGTTCCACCATGGCGCTCAGAATCTCGTCGCGCGTAAACGGCACATCGATGCGGTAAATGCGCGCCGAGTCGACCAGTCGCTGCATATGTTCCGTCGCTCGAAAAATCGCCGGACCCCTCGGCAGCGAATAGCAGCGCACTCCTTCGAACACCGAAGAACCGTAGTGCACCACGTGCGACATCACGTGAAGGGTAGCGTCGTCCCAGGCGATGAACTTCCCGTTGTGCCAGATTTTGTCCGTCTTCTGAATCGCCACGCAGACTCCTTCGCTACCAAGATTCGTAGAAGTATTCTCGAGCCCTTCTCCGCGAATCGCGATTTCGCATCAGAGAAAAGTCGTTCTTCCAGACTGAGATTATAACGTGGATGAACAAGGTGAGCGCCGCTAACAATGAGGAGAAATGACAGAAATAAGAAAGCGCTGGAAAAACGCCGCGGAGTGTCCGCAGCCACAGATTGCAGGACCCAACACTTAAGCTCCCGCCGTCACGACCGCCCAACTTCCCGAACGAGCGTTCGGCAAGTCAAATCGATTCCATCAAAACTTTGCATCAAGACATCCGCTCTTGCGCGCCTTTATCGGATCGCCACAATATTATTGGCCACAAACGCGCCCTCGCCCGCGACAATCATCCTCATCGAGATGCGCTCCGCCTTGTAATGGTGGCTGCGATGCAAAAGGTACACCACGCCCACTCCCGCGCCAAAACCCAGAGCCGACCCAACCGCCTCGCCGCCCGCGCCCCGCGTAACAAAAGGCCGCATCACCGGATTCGCCTCTCGCATCCCCTCATTCAGTCCACGCTGCGTCGTGATTGCATCGGCTGCAATCAACCCGGCCAGAAGGCCGACATTCAGCTTGTTCTCAAATGTCCAAAAAGGATGGGAACTGGAACTGGGCGCATCAGGAAGTCCCGAACTGCTAGCAATGAAATTCTGCGCCTGCATACACGCGCTCAGCAAGAGAATCGAGAGGAGGAGTTTCATTTGATCTCCGATGCTTAGTGAAGAACTAAGCCCAGAGTAGACCGGCGCCACACCACGGTACATGGCCCAATCTCGTAGGTGCCATGGCCTTCCGGTAAGAGTAACCAAACGGCCTTGGACGGTTACTTGCCCCGCGCCACGCCCCATTTCGCGCCACGGCGCGGAGCCAGATCTCCGATTCTGTCGCCACCGATTCCCATTTCTTCCCCGGTTTCATTCAGAAAGTTGCACTCTTACTAAACCGGCGCATCGCTCGTCGTTCAGTAACTATTACCTAAGTTTTGAAAAGGCGCAGCTTCAGCTGCGCCGAACGATCACTGCAAGAATACTTCGGGAAGGGCACGAGACTCGTGCCGCCCACATACAAGCCCCTGAGGGCCGGCACTCTACACCGCCAAACAGAGATCCTCTATCCGCACCGTGAATCCGCCGATAGAAACTCCGCCCCTCGCTCCAAACTCTTCCACGCCGACAAGTCGCGTTGCAGCAACTCTTCCAACTTCTCCACTTCCGGACGAAACAACGCATACAGCTGTTCTCGTTTCGCTATTGCGATTGGAGCAAACGCCGGCCCGCCTCCCACGAAAAACTTGATCAGCCCCATGCCCTTCGCTTTCGCCACGACCGTATCCAGACGGCGCGCCCGCGCCCACTCCGACAGCCGCGCCGCGCCGCGCGTCAATCGATAGTTACGCGGCTCGGTCATGCTCTCAGAAGCAAGCACCCTCCTCGTCTGCTGCGGACCCAGTTTCACTCTCGGCACATCGACGAAATCCGTGAGTTGATCCAGATATCTCTGCGGATCGCCCAGCATATCCTCGTAGATCGTCGCCATCACTTGCGCGTTTCCGAACGTACCGAGCCACGCCTTGAAATGCGTTCCATACCGGCTCGATTCCATCAATTCAGGATCTTGAACCAGCGCGTCGTCGAAAGTCCACGGAATCAGCCCGTAGGCCCGCTTCAGCCGGTAGAGAGATAGCACGCGATCGACCGGATTGCGAAACGTACACACAATTTTCGCTTGCGGCATCAATCGGGCAATGCGCAGGCGCGCTTCCGGCGACGCAAAATAAGTAGGAGCCACTTCCCCGATCCGCCGGCCCGAGTCCGCCTGGCGGTAGTGCGAACGATACCATTCCAGCCCGCGGTCAAAGTGCCGGTCAAAGAAGCGCGTCTCTTTCGTTGGATCCGAAAGCCATGCCCGCTGCCGCAAAACGCTATGCAGCCAACTCGTCCCCGTCCGCGGGGGCCCGATTATGAAAAAAGACGGAAGCCGTTGCAGAAGATCACTTTCCGCTTCCCTCTCATGCGCGTCCGAATCCGACTTACCACCCATCCCGCATGTCCTCGCCTCGAGTTTGGAATAGAGTTTTGCAGTACAAGTTTTCCGGATTCTACGATCCAGATAAACCACATCTCAATCATGACCAGCGGAGAGTTCCCGAGGCGTGCGCAGCTAAGGTTGCCCGAGGCTCGCCTTACAGAGCGGGCGCACTAAGATTCTCGACCGCGACATCGGACGAAGTAGCGGCCTAATAGATGCCTTCGTTTCGGGGAGGGTTGGCCTGAGGTTCGATTCCGGGCGACGAACTAGCCAACAATCTTGTAAGGACGCATCATCTCGTTGTCTTCATGCTCCAGAACGTGGCAATGCCACACGTAGCGAAACTCCTCTCCCGGCTTCGGCACAACGCCCGCCGGCAGATCGAACCGTGCGATGACCCGTGTCACGTACCCTGAATACGTCTTGATCGTGTCTTTCCACGCCGGACGTTCATTCGATTCCGGCGGCATTGGACGTCCCGTAAACACCAGCTTGCCCGTTTGCAAATAAGTTCGAGTATCGAACGGCTGGCGATTCAGAACCTGAAACTGCACCAGATGAATGTGCATCGGATGCACGTCGCCCGTCGCGTTCGCGAACGACCAGATTTCCATCGAGCCCGCCTTCGGATCCTCCGAAATCGGATCGTCCCAATGCTTCTGGTCCAGCAGCCCGATCATCGTGTACCCATCCGCTGGCCGGTCCATCTCCGTGAGCGACAGCGTTCGCTCGCGAACCGCATGCGAAGCATCCATCGCAACAAACGGCACAAGCGCCTCGGGAACCTCGCTCGTATCGGCTCCTGACAACGGCTTCGTCACTTTAAAAAGCATCACCTCCGCCGGCACGATTTCCCCTCCCCGCGCATACGGAGCGGGAGCATCGTTCGTCATCGCCAGGTGCGCTCCCTTGTGTTCTGAAAAATCAATGACCATGTCGAAACGCTCCCCCGGAGAGACAATCAAATAATGCATTCGCAGCGGCGCCGGTAACAGCCCGCCGTCGCTTCCAATCTGAATGAACGGCGGCGCATCCACCGGCTTGCCATTCGGTTTGCCCAAGGCGTCCGCTGGCAATAGCGTAAGGTGATAGAAACGCGAGTTCGACCCATTGACCATCCGGAAGCGATACTTCCGCGGCTCGACTTCAAGAAACGGCGTCGCCTTGCCGTTCACACAAATTGCATTGCCGAAAAACTCCTGCATCCACACTGGGTGTGTGCCATTCGGCGCCGGCGGGTACAGCAACGAACCATCCGCAGCGAAACTCCGATCCTGAATCATTAACGGAATCTCATATTGTCCGCTCGGAAGGTTGAACCGGTCTTCTTCCGGATCGCGAATCAAATAGAATCCCGCCAATCCTGCATAGACATTCAGCCGCGTGATTCCCAACGCATGGTCGTGGTACCAAAGCGTAGTAGCTGTCTGATCGTTCGGGTAATGACACGGATCGGCGGCGTGCATCGGTCCCACTTTGCCATCCGAAGTCACCCACGCGTCGGGATAACCATCACTCTCCGGCATCACGCGAGCCCCATGCACGTGGGTAACCGTGCGCACCAGCGGCACATCGTCCCCTTCGCCGTGGATCGTAAAATCCAGCGGAAGAAAATGCTTCGTCGGAAGTTGATTCTTCCACTTCACCGAAATCCCCTGCCCCTTGCGGGCGTCGATCGTCGGCCCCGGCCACATGCCGTTGTATCCCCACATCGCCGTGGCCGGCAGGTCGCGGTGTGCCTTGTGCCGAAACTCGCGCATGCGAATCTCAAGCGCTGCGCCACTCGCCAGCGGACGAATCACCGGTGGCACCGCCAGCGGCGTCACATAACTGGCAAGAGCCACTGGAGGCGGTCCTTGCACCGCCGCCCGAACCGGACTCCCTTGCGCGTTCGGCCCCGGCATACTCATGCCCGGCATGCTCGTGGCTGGCATCGCCGTTTGCGCCAGCAACTTTCTTCGAGCCGCGACCACCCCCGCGCCCGCCGAGAGCCCCATCCGTAACAATTCGCGCCGCGTCAAACCCAAGTCAGAATCTCCCTCAAATCGTCATTCAACAAAATCACCCGACCCTAAATTCTCGCATCGCCCGCCGCACACAACTCCCCGTTCGTGTGAAATTCTGATGAAAATAACGCCCCTCCCCTCATCCTTCGCTCGCAAGAAAAACCGGCCAAGAACGATCTCCTCGGCCGGTCCTGTACTACCCGCGATCAAAAAACGCTACTTGGTTTGCGGGAACTGGAATGCGTCGAACAAATCGTCAATCGCTGGACTATTCGTCGGCACATAAGGATTGTTCTTCGCCGTCTTCGGGTTGGGTAGATTGTCTCGGCTGCGCTCCGTCAGCGGTTTCAGTTTGAAGTTTCGCTCGATGAATTTCGTGAGCGAAACGTGATCCGAATAAGAGTGGCTGACGTGCCCACCCGTGCTGAACGGCGACACGATCAGCAACGGAATCCGCGTTCCGTCGCCGAAAAAGTCGACGGGCTGAATATAGCCGGAATCGTAGTATCCGCCGCCCTCGTCAAAGGTGATGAATACTGCCGTGCTCGCCCACAAGTCCGGGTTCGCCTGCAGAGCATTCACCACGTTCTTGGCGAAGCCTTCAAACAGCTCGATCTTCGACGACGCCGGATGACCATCCGAGGGCCAGCCCGGCTTGATGATCGACACCGACGGCAGTTCTCCCGCCTTGATGTCTTCGTAGATGTTCTGCGCATCTTGAATGTGCTCGGTGCGCAACGTCGCATTCGTCATGATGTCCGTCGCATACTGAAACGGATTGCAAATGTTGCAGTACGTATCCAGCGGGTTCGCGAAGGTCGGATCCGACAGGTAAATGTTCCATCCGTCGCCGTAGTACTTCCACGAAACATTCTTCTCCAGCAACGCATCGCCGATATGCCGCACCGACGATCCCGGAACCGTCAGCGGAGACAGCCCGAGTGACGAAGATCCGTCTCCATTAAATCCAGGATTGTAGTTGTTCAGAATGTAAAAGTGTCCCGTGTCGCAATTGGGAGCGACTGGACGCGGTAGCGACTGCAAGTAATTCACCACCGCCGGCACGCCCGGCTGGCTCAGATCGGCGCAGCCCACATAGCTTCCGCTGTTGTAGCCGTCATCGTCGTACCAGTTGTTCGTTCCCGGCTGTGGGTTCGGATTCTCAATCTGTGCGGCCGGTGGCGTCAGGGCGTTCCCCGCGCCATCGCTATACCAGATCGAATCCGCAAAACCGAACTCAATGTGGTTTGCCATCGTTCCACCCATCACCGACTGATGGAAGTTGTCACTCATCGTGTACTGATCCGCCAGGCTCTTCAGGTAAGGGGCATCGCCCTTCTGCACGTTATAGAACTCCATCGAAGTCGATCCTTCACCCGTCGAAAGATAACTCGTCGGCGGACTGGTCGATCCGCTCGAGCCATCGCTGCCCGCTCCAATCGTCACTTCAACCCAGGGAAACAAATCGTTTTGGCAGCCGCTCGGATTGCTGGCCGTCGCTGTCGCTAAACTGCAATCCGTCTGCTGCCACATTTGATAGAACCGATGTACCGGACTGTTGGCATAATCGTTGTAAGTCACCGCCGGCGTGAGCTGAAAAGCGCCTTCCGGCAAATCGAACACATTCGGGATACGTGTGTCCGCTACTTCATACGGGGCCAGCCCCGTGCCGCCAATGGTCAGATCGTAGTAGTAGCCCTTGGCCAGCGTCCCCGGCTCGATTTCTTTGGCAATCTTTACCGTTGGGATATAGGGATTCGTCGGCCCCCCTGCAACCACCGGCGGAATATTCGTGTAAATCGTCTTTCCCCCAGGATTAATCGCATAGGTCGTCTCGTCCACCGCGTTGTACTGTGCCGAGAGAGAGTAGTTTGGTCCAGGCTTGCCGTTCGCCTGGATGATCCCTTTCGAAAGCAGATTCGATACGGTTTCTCCGTTGGTCGGCTGATAGGTCGCAAAGACGTGATCGAAGCTCCGGTTTTCCCCGATGATCACAATCACATGTTTGATCGGGGACGCCGTTGGCGTCTGTTCGGCGGTTTGTTTCGCGGATTGTTTCGGATTTTGCTCAGCGGCTGCAGTGGCCGGCGCTGCCATGTTGACAAGCAGTGCCAGCAAACTTACGCCGACGGTGAAATGTTGACTGACTTTCGTCAGAAGGCTATTCGACCCCATTGCTTCCTCCTAGAAACGGTCGAGCGACCGCTGATCCCTAGAAGATGGGTTTTTCGTTACAGAAACATGACAGTGGGATGAATGCTTTATGAAAAAAAATCCTCAGCCCTCAAATGGACCCTCGAAAAGGACCGGTGGACGCCATTCTACTGATCAAACGTCGGCTTCTTCGCCATGTACGAAAGTGGCGCCAGATATTCCCGGATCCGCTCCAGATCCTGTTCCGACACCCGGTTAAACTTGACGCCGATCCCCATTCCCGGCGTGCTATACGCAACTTCCCCGTCCACCCAAATCTTGGTTTCTCCGATCCATATCGACAGGCTCACCTTGCTCTCCTGAGCTAACGGAATCGCCATCTCCACGTAACACCCGCCCGTGCTGAGATCGGCAACCGTGCCCCAAAACGAAGCTCCATCCGGAGTGTGCAGAGCCACTGAATTATGGCACTTGATCCGCTGGTGTCTTCGCTGCTGGACGACCGGAGCCTGGTAGTCATCTTTCCCCGCAGCCGGGAGTGGAAAATCCCAAAGGGTTTTTTCCGGAGAGATATTCAGCAGCCCCACATGACCCGCTTTCGCTGTGCCCGGCTTCCCAACCCACCTAACCTTGAAGCGCCCCCGGTTCGCACCGTAACTCACACCGACCGTCTCGTCGAGATTGATCTCACGATGGACGCCGCTCAACTCCGCTCCATTTTGGCCGACGTTGACGGTAAATGCGCTCTCCGAGAACATTTTGCCGCTGCTGTCGGTGCCAAAGATGCGCACCGGCAGTTGGATCTCCTTACGAGGCTCGCGACGCTTCCCCATCCCGAGAGCAGCTCCCGTCGTCCGAATTGATGAGTGTTATTAACAAGCTACAGATAGATAGACTTACCTGCAAGTCGGTGCCTTTGTCTCCCATTCACAATCGGGGCGCGATCTTGTCCGCTGCCTCCTTGGAACTGATAACCGTCTCCACCTCGAAGTCGACAATGTCGCTCCAGTTCGCCATCCACTGCTCCAGTAACGCACGATCTTCCGTTTCCATCACTTGATAACACCGTCCCAACCCTTCGCTAACCCAACTCGAAACATAAGTCAGCCCCGCCGGAGCCATCCGTCCCCGTTCTCGAAAGCGTCGATAAACCGGCACGGCGTCGCCGTTCTTGAAATGCTCAATCACCATATATAAGGTCGAACCCATCCGCTCCTCCTACGCGCATAACTGCCGACTTCTTTGGATGCCAGCTTATTATTTTTGGATTGGTTTGAGTCAGACGCCGTTGGAGGACGGGAATCGCGGAAATTCCGATTCGTTTGAATGCGGCTCAAATTCCCGGAGGGAGCTCAGAAAATAGCCCGGCCCTAGCGCCGGGATTCGAGCCAAAACCGACTAACCGGACGGGCGACTGAACTCCGAAACGCTCTTTCGGGTCGGGCGCTCGCCCGACTTTTTCGCCAAACTCTCTACCTTGCGAAACCGCCGTCGTTACAAATCTCTCAATGCCGCCAAATCTTCTGTTCGCCACGCCCGTTCTCGGCCGATACCCCGGCTACAGGCGGACGAACCGACGCCGTCGACGCAACCGGAGTGGCCGCGGCCGGTTCCACCTTCCCGCCCACCTCGTCGCCCCGGAAATACCGTCCCTTGGCCGCCCTCATCTCCGGCATCGCCGTATAGGGCTTCGAATAATCGTTATTCGCGTTCCAGAACAAGAATCCAATCCCGCCCTTTTGCTTCGCGACCTCGATCTGTACTTCAACATACTGCGGCGAATAAGTCTTCGTCCGCCACGCAAACGCCTGCAGCCAGGGACGAATCACCACCCCGCTATCCTTTGTAATCGCCTTGAACCGGTCCATCGACTCGCCAATAAAATGCTCTGGCGCGTCCCCCGGATGCGCGATCCCATCCATCCCAAAGAAGTGCGACGGATAGATCATTGGCGACAGCACATCACAATGCTTCGCCATTGCCACAATGTCCTGCCCCGTGTGCGACAGATCGACGGGACGCTGCCACGCCATGATTCCAAAAACATCCAGGGAAAGCAGCACGCCGCTCGGATGAATCTGCCCGTAAGCGCGGTCCAGAAAATTAGCAATCACCTCGGACCGCTGTTCCTTTGGATGCTCGGCCTGAAACGCGAAACTAGCATCCTTCTGGTCGCCCTCGGCTGGGAACCGCACATAATCAAACTGCACTTCGTCTACGCCCGACTGCGCCACGTACTTCGCCAACGCAATGTCGTAATCCTGCACCTTCGGGTTCGAAGGATCGGTCCACACCAGCTTGCCATTCTCCCGCCACGCCTCGCCCGTCCTCTGCGATTTCACCGCCAGCTCCGGATGCGTCGTCACCAGATGTTCGTCCCGGAAAATAGCGATGCGTGCAATCGCGTGCATATTCTGTGAATGCAGGAAGTGTACGAACTTCGGCAGATCCGGAATGTAATGTTTCTGCCCGCTCGCCAGTGGATGATCAAACGCAATATTGACGATCCCGTCGCTGTCCTTAATATCGAACACCACCGCGTTGCCGCCCACCTCTTTCCAGTGGCGTACGATCCGCACCCCGTGATCGCTGCCCGCCATCACTCCCGTCAAATAAATCGCCCGAACTTCGAAATCCCTTGCAACCGGCACAGATTTCTCTAGAATGGCGGATTCAAGAATTCCGGGAATGATGATCTGCTCTCCGGATTTCAGAAAGACTCCCTGACGGTCGTGGTTGGCTGTGCGGATCGCCTCTGCCAGTTCGGCGGAGGTCAGGTATTTCGTGTGTTTCAAGTATTTGCGGGCCACCGACGGAATGCTGTCTCCGCGTCCCGCGGTGTAAACGTCGCAACCTGGCGGAGCAACTATCGGAGCCGGCGGTTCGGCTTTTTTTGTCGTTGCGGCCGACACGGGCACCAACTGCACGCCATGCGGATTTTGCACCGCCGCCGCGGGCGGTGAAAGAAGGAAGCTGGACATCGCCAGTCGTAGGAAAAAGGCGGACATGCTCGCTGCCGAGAGTTGGGTTTTCGATAAGCCTTTCGAAAGTCTAACTTTCGAAGCTATATCCGTCAGTTTGGCCATGAAGGATCGGGACAATTGTATTCTCCGGAGTGGAAGGCTGCCGTAATTGTGGGACGCCGGTAACCTTGTTCGCCAGTTACGTCAGGTCTACCCGGTAGCGGCTTACCGGACATGGGCCGAGGGATGGCTTTATCCGGTTGAGCGAAAGTTCCCGCAGAGTGCAAACAATTTCCGTTGCGCAAACTGTGCGTATCTCGGCCCGCTTTGCAGCAGGCGGCCTAGCCGCATCTAAAACCATCTAAAAGGATGAGTAGCGGACAATTACGGCACTCCTAGTAGATGGCGAGCGGCTTGCACAAGGGAGAAGTGGGTTAGGAATCCCACCTTCCTCCCGTCAAGAAGCGAGTGACAAAAATGAGCACTTTCGCAGAGAAGCGCTTCCCAGATAACACCGAGTTCCCCGAAAGGAAACAAGGGCCCGAATCGATGAGAACCAACCTCGCAACCGTGCTGGATCCGACCCGTCGCAGCAACGACGCCCGTGATTTCGAGACCGCCCTCCGCCGCAAAATCGTCGGCCAGGATCCGGCCATCGAAAAGGTCGCCGAAATTTACCAGATGTTCCTCGCCGGACTCAATGCCCCCGGCCGTCCCGTCGGCAACCTCCTGTTTCTTGGGCCGACTGGCTCCGGTAAGACCCGCGTCGTTGAAGCTGTCGCCGAGTCTCTCTTTGGCGACGCCCGCGCCTGCATCAAGATCGATTGCGCCGAGTTCCAGCACTCCCACGAGATCGCGAAGCTCATCGGCTCGCCTCCAGGCTACCTTGGACATCGCGAGACGCATCCCCTGCTCACCCAGGAAGCGCTCAACCAGTGGCACACGGAGAAGCTGAAGCTCTCGATCCTGCTCTTCGACGAAATCGAGAAGGCTTCCGACTCGCTCTGGCAGCTCCTGCTCGGCATTCTGGACAAAGCGACCCTGACCCTCGGCGATAACCGCCGTGTCGATCTTTCCAGCTGCATCATCATCATGACCTCGAACCTCGGCGCCGCTGAGATGAACGGCTTGGTGGATGGCGGTCTCGGTTTTGCACCGAGGGCGGTGCAAGTCGACAATTCGCTCGACGAAAAAATCACCCGTTCTGCCGTCGACGCCGCTCGCCGCAAGTTTGCTCCCGAGTTCATGAACCGCATCGACAAAGTTGTCGTCTTCAAGACGCTTCGCTCCGAGCACCTGCAACAGATCCTTGAAATTGAACTGGGAATGGTGCAACAACGCGTCTTGATGGCTGCTGGCGCTCACCAGTTCGTTTTCAACTGCACACCGGAGGTCAAAAATTTCCTGCTCGCCGAGGGCACCGATCCAAAATACGGCGCGCGTCACCTCAAGCGAGCGATCGAACGCCATCTTGTCTTTCCGCTCGCGAACCTCGTCGCTACCGGACAGGTCAAGCTCGGCGACTTCATCCGCGTCGATCTTCACGGCGAAAGCAAACTCACCTTCGTCAAAGAGGCCGAAGGCGCCATGGTTCCCGTCCTGCTCGAGCGTTACGGCGCAGCCGCCGCCATGCCGGCCGTAGCCGCAGCCCGAGCCGCTCGTCCAATCGCCCAGCGCAAAGAATTCGGCGCCGGATCATTGAACGAAAACAAGTAAGCTTTGCTTGAAATAATCCAATCGGGGGTGCCCCATCCTTTGCGCGTTATTTGCGCAAGGGTGGGCTTCCCGAAGGTTCGCACCATGGGCTCCTGTCTAAGCCCAAACTCAAGGACGAACGGGAAGGGCTCGGCTTCACCCGTGCCGCTCAGAGCAACCGACGACGGGCTTTAGCCCCTGAGGAGTCGTCACAACTTCTAAATCGAGATGCTGGTAGGTGGGGCACCGTGTGGACGGTGCCCCGTTCTTTCGTCCCCTGACTCCCGCCTCGAAGACTCCCGCCTCGAAAAATCCAGCTGACCACGGCTCCTCCTACCGCGCCACCCCGCGGATGCGTTACTCTTCAGATGAATTACTCGCCAAATCATGCGTCTGCTTCGCTTCTTCCGTCCGTCTCATCAGCACACCGCGTTTTCCGCGACGTTGCTGCTGATGTCGGCCATCACGCTCTCACGCGTCATCGGATACATCCGGGAAGCGTACATCGCCTACGCTTTCGGAGCCACGCACCTCACCGACGCCTATAGCGCCGCCTTCACGCTGCCCGATCTGCTGAATTACCTCGTTGCCGGGGGCACAGCTTCGATCACCTTCATCTCCATCTACACCGGCTTTCTCACTGAGAAGCGCGAGGCAGATGCGCAGAAGACTTTCTCGGTGATCATCACGGTGATGACGACTGTATTAATCGCTGGTACCATTTTGGCCGAGATCTTCACCCATCAAATCGTTGGCTTAATCGTCCCCGGATTCAAGCCAGAGCAGATGGAACTCTGCGTTCATCTCACGCGCATTCTTCTTCCGGCGCAAATCTTCTTTTACGTCGGAGGAGTCGTTTCCGCGGTCTTGCTCTCGCACCGTCTGTTCTTGTTTCCGGCTCTCGGCCCGCTGCTCTACAACGTATTCATCATTGTCGGCGGCGTGGCGGGCGGGCACCGACTAGGCATCGCATCCCTCGCCTATGGCGCGCTTTTTGGCAGCATCGCCGGACCGTTTCTGATCAACGCCATCGGCGCCGCCAAAATCGGTACGGGATACAGACCCTCGTTTGATCTCAAGAATGCAGCGTTTCGCAAGTGGGTGCGACTGTCGATTCCGCTGATGTTGGGCTTCTCGCTGGTAACCGTCGACGATTGGTTCATCCGCTACTTCGCCTCCAGCGGAGTCGGCGACATTGCGCGCCTCAACTACGCCAAGCGTCTCTTTGCCGTGCCCATCGCCATCCTGGGGCAGGCGGCGGGCCAAGCTTCTCTGCCTTTTTTTTCGCGCCTCTTTGGAGAAAAAAAGTTCGACGAGTTCGCCGCCACAGTGAACGCGTCGGTCTATCGCATCACAGCCGCATCTCTGCTGATGACGGGATGGATGATGGCGATCGCTGTCCCACTGATCGATCTTGTCTATCGCCGTGGAAGCTTCACGGTCGCGGACATGCACTCGACCGCCATCTACTTTTTCTGGTTTTCGCTTTCGCTGGCCTTTTGGTCGAGCCAGGCTTTGTATGCGCGCGCTTTCTACGCTTCTGGCAACACGTTGACCCCCATGATCGCGACCACCGTGATCACCGCCGCTTCACTCCCGATCTACTCATTGTTATTTCGGACTCTATCGTTCACCGGTCTCGCTGTCGCCTCCGACATCGGCATTGGCGCCAACGCCGTCGCGATTGCTCTGCTGTTGAGTTTTCGAGGCATGGTGCCGCTCGCGGGCATGAATTGGAGGGAATTAGGAAAGGCCGCGATCATTGGCGCCGTTTCTGGAGGATTGGCCTATGAGGTCATGCGCAGCATCCCCCTGAACGGCAGCCGCACCGCCGACGTCCTGGCGTTAGGCCTGTGTTCGATGACTTGGGCTGCCGCAGTAGCAGCAGGTCTCTGGCTCTTGCGCTCTGAATTGCCCACCGCCTTACGCAGTCGGAAGCCCACGGCATTCCCCGAAGTCGCCGAGAGCGAGGCAGCCGAAACCATGGACACGGGCAAGGAACCATAAGACCGCGATTCGTTGTTCGCTCTTCGCGCCAAATTAAAAAACGGACCTCAAAGAGGTCCGTTTCCTAAACTGTCCTTCCGCAAATTTAACGACGTTCTGCGACTCGCGAACAACGAAAAGCGAACGACGATCAGCGCCCCTACGCTCTCGCCGCGATCGCCGGTTCCGGCGTCGAGCTCGAGACGCTCTTGACTTCCTCGATCTTCGACTCCGGTTTCGCGCCCGCCGATCCTGCCTTGCGGATGTCGATGCCGCCCTTGAAGAACGCGCCATCTTCGATCGAAATGCGGGCTGCCACGACGTCGCCCGTCAGCGATCCGTCGCTGCGGATATCGACTCGATCGCTCGCCGTCAGATTGCCGCGCACTTTGCCCAATACCACAATTTCGCGCGCGCTGATGTTCGCCGCGACGACTCCGTTGCGCCCAATCGTTACGCGATTGCCCGAGAGATTGATCGATCCCTCGACCCGCCCATCGATATATAAAGATTCCGATCCCGTAACTTCCCCTTTGATCACCAGCGACTTGCCGATCGTGGCCTGGTCCGAAGTGGTCGTTGTTACAGGACGCGGCGCAGCCGCAACGGGCTCATTCATGCTCATATTCGTACTCGGTGTCGGCGTCGCCGTCATCGGGGTCGGACGCTCCGGCTCTGCCGGCCGGCCTGGTGTCGCGGGTTGATTCGTGGGCTTCCACATGGTCGTCGAAATCCTTTCGTTTTCCTAAAATATTACGGGATTTTCATTTGGAGCCGCATTTCAGCTGCCAAATCGAATTGTACTCCTCAGTAAACTCCACCGCGTTGTGGAAATCCACCTTTTCTTATTGATTCTCATAGTTCCACTCGTGATTCCTCCCAGCCCTTCCGCCCTATTCTCCGTGGCCCAGCGTGTAACCTCTGCCCGCCCTGCGGTAATTCTTCTACCGCGTTAAGATGGACACGCGGCCTCCCTCGAGGCGCGACCGTCTGCCAAACGAGGAACTTTATGACTCCCCTTGAAACAAATTCGACAGCGACGCCATCGACCCCCATCGGCCTTTGCCGCCCTGAGCCCGGAGAATTCGCCCCCTACCACAAGACCTACATTTCGCTCGTCGCCGGCAATGACATCGTTGCGAGCTTGGACGAGCAGCGCCGGCAAACTCTCCTCCTACTTTCCGGACGCCCCGAGTCCGAGGGCGATCTTCGCTACGCGCCCGGTAAATGGACGCTGAAAGAAGTGCTGGGCCACATCAACGACACCGAACGCATCATGGCGTATCGAGCCCTGCGAATTGCGCGGGGCGACTCAACCCCTCTGCCCGGATTCGAACAGGACGACTATGTCCGCGACGGCCCATTTGCCCACAACTCTCTGCCCGACCTGATCGAAGACTACATCGCCGTCCGCCGCGCCACTCTCACCCTGTTTCGCAATTTACAAGAGAAAGACTGGACCCGGCACGGCACAGTCAACGGGAATAAACTAGCCGTCCGCGCGCTGGCTTACATCATTGCGGGACACGAACTGCATCACCGGCGACTAATCGAAGAGAAATATTTGAACAGGTCTCAGGTCTAAGCTGTCAGGTCTCGGGAAATCGAAGACGAAAATTGACCGAAAATCCTGAGACCTACGACCTGACACCTGAGACCTTCCCCATGCTGACCGACGACGCCATTCTTCGCCACATCGCGCGCCAGCCGAAAAAAACGGCGAGCCACAAACAACTGCTGCGCGAACTGGGAGTGAAAGCTGCTGGCCGCCGAGACTTCACCGACCGCCTCTACGCGCTCGTGGCCAAAGGCGAGTTGCTGCAAGTGGAGGGCGACCGCTACGCCATCCCGCACACTGCCAAGGGACGCAATCTTTTGGTCGGTCGCCTCACCATGCATCGCGACGGCTTCGGCTTCGTCATCCCCGAGGCCATTTCGCTCGACGACAGCCTCAAGTCGCGCCTCGCCGGAGACGTGTTTATTCCCCCGCACGCGACCGGTTCTTCGATGCATGGCGACCGCGTTCTCGTCGAAGTTACGAACATCCGTCCCGACGGACGCGGCGAAGGCCGCATCATCCGCTCCATCGCCCGCGCTCATCCCACCGTGGTCGGCATCTTCCACTATGGACGCCGCCACAACTACGTCAAGGCGATCGATGAAAAAGTAAATCAGGAAATCGTCATCCCGGCCGGAATGGAAATCCCGCAACCGGCCGAGACGCAACCGGACACAAAGAAAAAGTCCGCCGACCGCGTCATCGGCGACGAAGCCAAGGTTCACGGCGACTGGCAGGACCTCGAAGGCATTGTCGTCGACGTTGAAATTACCGACTGGCCGTCGGCCACACAAAACCCTCGCGGCCGCGTCATCGAAATTCTCGGCGAAGAATCCGATTTTGGAGTCGACGTCGAGATCATGATCCGAAAGTTCCACCTGCCTCACCGCTTCCCGCCCGCAGTTATTGAAGAAGCGCAGGCCATCGAAAGCATCATTCCCGCCGTCGCACTACGAAACCGCCGCGACTACCGCGATCTCCCCATCGTCACCATCGACGGAGAAACCGCCCGCGATTTCGACGATGCCGTCCACGTTCGCAAACTCGAAAACGGAAACTACGAACTCCAAGTCCACATCGCCGACGTGGCCCAATACGTAACGCCCGAATCCCCGCTCGATCAGGAAGCCCGCCTGCGCGGCACGAGCGTCTACTTCCCCGACCGAGCCGTCCCCATGCTGCCGCTCGAACTTTCGACCGACATCTGTAGCCTGCGGCCCGAAGTCGATCGTCTCGTGCTTTCCTGCACCATGCAGATCGATCATCAAGGCGAAATCGCGGGATACGAAGTGAACGAAGGCGTGATTCGCTCAGCCAATCGCATGACCTACACCGCCGTCAACGCCGTCATCGAAAAAGACCCAGCCGCACTCGGCGAATACGCCAATCAGATCGATCACTTCAACCGCATGCACGATCTCGCCATGATCCTCAACCGCAAACGCAAGCGCCGCGGATCCATCGACTTCGATCTCCCCGAAGCCGTCATTGAGTTCGACGAATTCGGAATGATGAAAAGCATCACGCGCTCCGAGCGCAACGTCGCTCATCGCCTGATCGAAGAATTCATGCTCTCGGCCAACGAATGCGTCGCCCACTACCTCGAAAATAAACGTATCGCCTCTCTCTACCGCATCCACGAAAAACCCGACGCCAAGCGCGTTTATGACTTTGAAGTCATCGCGGCGACTTTCGGATATTCACTGGGTGTGGGCGCACTCCCCATCCATCGCGTGCAACTGAAAGCCGACCGCCGCGACGCGCGCGGAACCGGCAAGCGCGTCCGCGAAATCGAAGTGCCGAAAGAAGTCCACATCACCCCGCGCATGTACCAGAAGCTCACCGAGAAAATTGCCGGCACGCCCGAAGAACGCATCCTGAGTTTCCTGATGCTGCGCTCGCTCAAGCAAGCGCGCTACTCCGAAGAGAATCGCGGACACTTCGCCCTCGCCGCCACCACCTACACCCACTTCACCTCGCCGATTCGCCGCTATCCCGACCTGATCGTCCACCGCATTTTGAAAGACGTGCTGCACACCTCGGCCGAAAGTCGGGATGGTGAAGTGCCGGTAGGAATTTCGCAATCTTCACAAATTTATCATCCTGAGCGAAGCGAAGGACCTGCTTCTCGCCCGCGCCAAGGCGGACCAACGCAAGCAACCCACCGGGAAGGGCACGACTTTAGTCGTGCCGATAAAAGACAAGAAAAAGAAGGGGCTTTAGCCCCTGAGGCACCGCCATCCCCGTGGTCGAAACGCCGCGACCGCGACACCCATCAACAGGACCTCGCGCCCTTGGGCGGGCCCATCCCCCTCGAAGAACTTCACACCATCGCCGATGAATCCAGCCAATCCGAACGCCGCGCCGATGAAGCCGAACGCGGCCTGATGGAATGGAAAAAAATGAAGTTCATGGAGCGCCGCATCGGAGAGCAATTCGACGGCCTCATCATCAGCGTCACCAAGTTCGGATTCTTCGTGGAACTTACCGACCTCTTCGTCGAAGGCCTGGTGCCGCTGAACACCTTGGAAAACGACCACTACATCTTCCACGAAGAAACGCGCCAGATCATCGGCCAGCACACCCGCAAAACCTACAGCCTCGGAGACCGCATCCGCATTCTCGTCGACCGCATCGATCCCGTAGAAAAGAAGATTCAGTTTGCCGTGCAGGAAGAAAAGCCAGCAGCCAAACCTCAGGAATTTCGCAAGCGCCGAAAAAAATAAGCGACAAAAATAATCCCTAAGCGCGCCGCTGTCACTTCGAGGGCTCGTCCACCCAATAGCTGCTGCGGAAGAGCACCGTCTGGTTCGCCTTCGCATTCTTCAAACGAACCTGAATCCGGTGCAACCCTGGGTGCGGACTCTTTGGCTCGAAGCTCAGTACATACCGGCTGTGCAGATGATTCGCAAAACTCAGCATGTCTGACTCGAAACCTTTGCGGGTGGTGAAGAGTTCGTATTCGCCCCCCGTCATCTGGGCCAGCGCCTTGGCCGAATTCTTTCTCATCGCCTGGCGGGCGGCCGCCAGTTTCTCAATGAAGTTGACGCCCGTGCCCCACTCATCTTTGTTGCTGCCCCGAGCCGTATCCAGTTGCTGCGAAATATACGGCGAAAATGGCAGCGCATAAACCAGGGTGTGGGTCAGTTCAACAAACCGCACCGCATCGTCGATCGTATTAAAGCGGCTGCCGTGATCGCGCGTCTCGCTGATCAGCAGCAGAACCCTTTGCCGTCCCTCCGGCCGCTTGCGCAGCATCTTCGACGCATAGACAACCGTGTCGAGGATCGCCGCCCCGTCATCCCCCGGTTCCAGACTCTTCAGATTCTGCTCAATCACATCGGCCCGATTGGTGAAATCGTGCACGACATGCAGCCTGCTGTCGAACACCAGCAACGCCGCCTCATTCTGAGGACTGCTCAGCACCGGATCCAGCATCGCCGCCAGACCGGCCATTCTGCCGAATTCCCGCTCGGCGCGGCGCCCGGACTGCACCGCAATGACCAGCGAGATCGGCTCGCCCTCCGGAGTTTCATCCAGCCGGACCGCCTGCTCGACGCCATCGTCTTCGATGATGAAGTCCTGCGCCTGCAGTCCGTACACGGCGTTCCCCTGCGCATCGCGCACCAGCGCGGGCACGGGAACCAAATTGCCCTGCGAACTGAACGTCGGTACTTGCTGGCCAGCGGCAGCGCCGAGCGACAGCAACAGCACGAGCGGCCAAGCGCAAAATCGAAGCATAGGCGGATGATTTTCTCGACGGACTCTTATTAGAGACGATCCTGTATAGAATTAGGTTGTACACGGGAGCGAAGGATCATGGCGATGCCGAGTGAACCAAGCAACAAGCCGACACCAAACGAAGCCGCCGAGCATGTGGCCAGCGCGCAGAAGATTCTCAAGGAACTCCAACAAAAGGTCGGAACTCATCCCGAACTCGGCGAGGCGATCACCAAACTCGAGATGGCCCTGAACGTTCTGGCAGTTCAAACCGGCGGACTGCTCTAGCCGTGGATCTGGCAGGCTTGGCGTTGCCCAGCGTGTCTTGCCGAATAAAGATCGCGGAACTTGCGATCGGAATTCCTATTTCGCTTTGTCCATGGCCGTAAACAAATTATTCAGCGACTCCACCAGCGTCGGATGGGCAAACACGCCATCGCGCAACGCCGTGTAGGGCAACTTTCCCATCATCGCAATCTCGAACGCCGCCATCACTTCCCCGCCCTCAATCCCCAAGACCGCCGCACCCAGAATTTGATTCGTGTCCGCATCGACGACAGCTTTCATGAAACCGCGTGTCTCATCCGTCTCCAGCGCCCTGGCCACCGCGCTCATCGGCAGCTTTGCCACACGAATGTTCCTCTTCTGTTCCCGAGCTTCCTTTTCGGTCAGCCCAACCCGTCCCAATTGCGGATCGATAAATAACGTGTAAGGCACCAGCCGATTGCGAATCGAAGCATTCTTCTTCTCCAGAACATTCGACCGGATGATACGAAAGTCGTCATACGAAATGTGCGTGAACGCCGGACCGCCTTTAATATCGCCAAGCGCGTACACGCCTTCGGCCGTGGTCTCTAAACGGTCATTCACTTTGATAAATCCGCGATCGTCGCTCTCGATCCCACTCGCCGCCAGATTCAATGTGTCAGAATTCGGAGCGCGTCCCGTCGCGAGCAACAAATGAGACCCCGTCACGGTCGTCGGCTTCTTCTGTTCGAACTCGATTTGAATCTCCGCGCCTGCATGCGACACCCGAGTAACTCGCGCGTCGAGCAGAACTTCAATCCCATCCTCGCGCAAGATCTTCGCGACTTCGTCCGCGATATCGGGATCCTCATGGGTCAGCAACTGCCCGTCCGCTTGAAAAATCGTCACCCTGCTGCCAAAGCGCCGGAAGAGCTGTCCAAACTCCAACCCGATATAGCCACCGCCCAAAATCAGCAAATGCTCGGGGACGGTGTCCAGTTCCATGATGGACGCGTTATCGAGTGTCGGCACACCGTCCAATCCATCCACCTGAGGACGCGACGAGCGAGTACCGGCATTGATAAAAATATTCGCGGCAGTAAGCGATCGAACGCCGCCGTCTTTCAACTGCACTTCCACCGTCTTCGGAGCCGTAAAGCGCGCCGCGCCGAATATCAGCTCCAGGTTGGCCGTCTTTTCAATGCGCGCCTGACTGCCATTGCGGAACTTGTCAACAATCTCCCGTTTGCGTTCGCGTACTCGCCCCAAATCGATGCCGATGGGGCCAGTCTGCACTCCATAATCGGCCGCGCGCCGCGCCAAATAGGCGACCCGCCCGCTGGCCACCATCGTCTTGGTAGGAGTGCAACCTTCGTTCACACAGGTTCCACCGACATGCACCCGCTCGACGAGGGCCGTATGCATCCCCGCTTCGGCCAAAGTTGTCGACAGTGGAGTTCCCGCCTGCCCCGCGCCGATAATGATCGCGTCGAATTTTTCCGCACCGGCCACGCTCAGGCCCACCATCGCGATGACATGTGTGGAAGCGCGAGGGCCAGCGCGACATGAAACTTCGCGATCTCGAGGCAGCAAAGAAAACCCAATCCGAGCGCAACCAGGTCTTCCGGAATCGCAATCGCTGCGTCTGGAACATGCAGTCCTCGCACCAGTCGCGTTCGTGCCTGGTAGCCGCCAAACGCTCCGGCGATCGCGCCCACCGCCGCCACCAACGCTCCCACCCACAGAGAAACTCCTCCGGCAACAGCTAGACAAGCGCCTGTCAGCAATCCCATCACGATGCGCGTAATGAGTGGACCCGCCGTCGTGCGCGCCGGCGTCGATGGAAGCTGATCACCGACATATTCCGCCAACGCCCCCAACGTAAAAAGACCCACCGCCCAAATCGAACTCATAAAAGAAAGGTGCGACCCGGAAAGGTTGATCCATCCCAGATACGCCGCCCACGCGACCACCGCAGGCGCCGTCATAGCGCGCAATCCCGCGACAAAGCCGATCCCAAATATGAGCAACAGCGCGATCCCTGAATTCATATGCATTCCTCCGAACAAAAGTTTTGACGCCAAAAGCTTTGATGCCAGAAATTCTTGATGCCAGAACCAAACAGCCCTTAACCGCAGCAACGCCTGTCAAACGAATGTTGCCGACCTGCTAGAATTCCTCATCACCACTCTTGGCGCCTGCCTGGGAACTCAGCTTCATGTCCAACATTCCAACAACTTCTACTAGTTCGAATGATGCTTCGAACTCTACCGCGTCCGCTCCGCGCACCCGTGTCGTGCGCGAACCGCAACGTGCCGTTTACGACCGCGAAACCATCAACCAGATTCTCGACGAAGCTTTTCTTTGCCACGTGGGCTTCGCCGTTGACGGGCAACCTTACGTGATCCCCACATCCTACGGCCGACACAATGACATGCTCTACATCCACGGTTCGGCCGCCAGCCGCATGCTGCGCCATCTGGATAAGGGCGTTCCCGTCTGCGTCACCGTCACCCTGCTCGACGGACTTGTCCTCGCCCGCTCCGTATTCAATCATTCGATGAACTACCGCTCCGTCGTGATTCTCGGCACCGCAACCCTCGTCGACGATCCCGCAGAAAAACTCGAAGCATTGCGCCTGCTGAGCGAGCACATCATCCCCCACCGCTGGGACGACGCCCGCCAGCCCAACGAAAAAGAGCTGAAAGCCACGTCCGTCCTGCGCCTGCCCATCCAGGAATTTTCCGCCAAAGTGCGCGTCGGCCCCGCCGTCGATGATGAAGAAGATTACTCCTTCCCGACCTGGGCCGGAGTGATTCCGCTCGAAATAATTTCCGGCGACCCCTTAAGAGACGATCGCTGTGAAAAAGAGATGCCCCAATATCTGAAAAACTATTCCCGCAAGAAATAGATCGTTTGGCGCGGGCATTCCTGCCCGCGTTGCGAGAGCTGTTCCGACTCGCGCACAGGAACGCGCTCGCCCCACAAGATTCTACGGAATCAACAGCAATTTCCCCGTCGTCTTCCGCGATTCCAGTTCCCGGTGCGCCCGCTCGGCCTCGGCCAGCGGATACACGTGCTCGATCCGCAATTTCAGCTTCCCATCCCGAATCATCCCAAACACCGCCGCCGCCCGCGACCGCAATTCCTGGGTAGTCAGGATGTAGTGCCCCAGCGAAGGCCGCGTCAAGAACAGCGACCCCTTGGCAGTCAGCGTCAACGGATCAAAAGGCGCAACCGCGCCACTCGACCCGCCAAACAGCACCATCATTCCTCGCGGACGCAGCACATTCAGCCCCTTTTCGAACGTGGTCTTGCCGACCGAGTCATACACCACGTCAACGCGCTTACCTCCGCTCAGCCGGTTCGTCTCCTCCTCGAAATCGACCTGCGTATAAAGGATGACGTCGTCCGCTCCCGCGCCCCGGGCCAGCTCGGCTTTTTCTTCGGTTGAAACCGTCGCAATCACCCGCGCGCCGATGTTGTGCGCCATCTGGACCAGCAGCAATCCCACTCCCCCTGCCGCCGCGTGAATCAGCGCCGTCTCGCCCTTTTTCAGCGGATGAGTGTCGTGACTCAAATAGTGCGCCGTCATGCCCTGCAACATCGCCGCCGCAGCCTGTTCCATGCTCACTCCCGCCGGAATCTTCACCAGCCGGTCGGCCGGAACCGCCGCGTACTCGGCATAGCTTCCCAGAATTGACGTGTAAGCGACCGGATCTCCCACCGCGAAATCGCTCTTGCCTTCCAGCAGGTCCGCGCCCAGCGCCAGCACCACGCCCGCGCCTTCTTGCCCTAAAACAAGCGGCAGTGGAGCTTTGTACCGTCCCTCGCGGTTATAGACGTCAATAAAATTGACGCCCGCCGCCCTGATCTGCACCACTACCTCATTCGCCTTCGGTTGCGGAGCTGCCACCTCCGTCAGTTCCATCACTTCCGGACCACCTGTTCTCTGAATCTGGATCGCTTTCATATGTCCTCGCTATGCCCTCGCTCTCGACCCTCAACATAGGAAAATTCGGTGCCCCAGGTTCGTGCCCGTTCTTCAGGGCACTAACCTGGGTCCTCCTAACGCTGCCTGTCAGCCTCTTCAGGCGTGCCGACAACTCGCTCAAAATGCCGGGCGCATCAGCCTCTGGTATCGGGGTTCCGTTTGCCATTCGGCCCCTGCTCGGGTAACATTCCCCGCGGTTCCAGAAGTAACCCTGAGGGGGTGTCTTCCGTGGCGTTGACCCAACGAATTTTGCGATAGTACCATCTCAATACTAACTAACAATCAGCGCCCGATTTGGGAACCGATCTGAGAACGAAGAGAAATCCGCTTTTCCAGGAGCTAGAACAAGCCTTTCAACAAATCATGAGATTTCCTTCCAACTCGAATCTCTCGCTAGCCCTGGCCGCCTTGGCGGCAACCCTGGCAGCGACCGTGGCTTGTCAAAGCGCCCAGAAATCCTCCTTCCTTCCCCCCTCCCAAGCGGAAGCCCCCGCTCTCGTGGCGTCCAACAACCCGCCCGACCGGCATCCCCAAAAGCCCGCGCCCGCAGCAACCGCCGAGCCGCAGGCCAAAAAAGACGTCCCGCAAGAGCTCAAAGTCGACCCCATCGCCGACCTCATCGCCGACGTCGAAAAGGAATACCAGGCTGGCCAGGACAATTACCACACCGGCCACCTCGAAGCAGCCAAGCAGAATTTCGACTCCGCCTTTAACCAGCTTCTTGGCAGCGGATTCGATCTCCGCTCCGACGACCGCCTCGAAAACGAACTCGACCGCATCCTCGACGGCATCAACGGACTCGAAATCGCCGCTCTGCAACAAGGCGACGGATTCGCCGAGCAAAAATCCGAGCCAGCGCCCATCGACGAAGCCAACGAAGCCACGCCCGCCGTCGATCCCAACGTAAAAGCGAAAGCCTTAGCCGAGCTGAGAAGCACCCACTCTGACCTGCCCTTAGTGATGACCGACCAGGTCGCCGGATACATTAATTACTTCTCCAACCGCGGACGCGGCACCCTCGAACACGCCCTGGCCCGCTCCGGCCGCTACGAAGATATGATTCGCCGTGTCTTGCGCGAAGAAGGTGTGCCGCAGGAACTCATCTATCTCGCCCAGGCCGAGTCCGGATTCCATCCCTTGGCCGTCTCCCGCGCCGGCGCCCGCGGCATGTGGCAATTCATGGGCAGCCGCGCCTCTGGCTACGGTCTACAGCGCAGCTGGTGGCAGGATGATCGCCAGGATCCCGAGAAAGCTACGCGTGCCGCCGCTCACCACCTCCACGACCTTTATAACGAGTTCGGAGACTGGTATCTCGCCATGGCCGCCTACAACTCCGGCCCCGGCACCGTCCAGTCTGCCGTCAAGCGCACGGGATACGCCGACTTCTGGGAGCTTTACCGCCGCAACGTTCTGCCCAAAGAAACTCGAAACTACGTTCCGATCATCGTGGCCGTCACCATCATGGCCAAGAATCCCTCCCAGTACGGACTGGATTCCATCGTGAAAGACAAGCCCGTTCCCTACGACACAGTAAGAATCGACTATCCCATCGATCTACGCCTCGCGGCCGAATGCGTCGATGCCACCGCTGAAGATCTCTCCGACCTCAACCCCAGCCTTCTGCGCATGACCACGCCCAAAGACGCCGGAAAAGGTCAGCCCTTCGAACTCCATCTCCCCGCCGGCACAGGCGCGAAATTTGAAAGCGCCGTCGCCGTCATCCCCGCCGATAAGCGTGTCTGGTGGCGTTACCACAAAGTGCAGCCGGGAGAAACTTTAGCCTCGATCGCCCGCACCTATCACACCACGCCCAAAGCCATCGCCGAGGCCAACGATCTCGAGCCGAACGATCTCGAACCGAACGACGTCAAAAGCGCCTCGAAGGCCAGCTCTCACGTCGAAGCGGTCGCCCCTGAAACCCGGCTGATTATTCCGATCGCGCCGGGCAAGCAGACCGACACCAGCACCTACGCCCGCGTCACCACACATTACAAGATAAGAAAAGGCGACACCGTCGAGTCCGTAGCCGAAAATTTTGGCGTCTCCCCGAAAATGCTCCGCAGCTGGAACCGCCTCAAAGGCGACAGCCTCGCGGGACACAAAGTTCTCGCTCTCCACCTGCCCGTAACCCACAGCGCCGCTGCCGAAACCGAATCAGCCAGCAAACGATCGAACGCAAAACACCGCGCCGGACTGCAATCCACAGCCACCGCCAAACCCGCCTCTGCCGCGCGCTCTGGCGCAGGCGTAATTCACCACCGCGTCAAAGCCGGAGAAACTCTCTACTCCATCGCCACCTCCTACAACACCACCGTCACCGCCCTGAAACACGACAACCGCGACGTAGCCACCCTCCGCCCGGGAATGATCCTGGTAGTCCACAACCTCCGCTAAAACCCGCCAGTCATGCACCATTCCCCATCAATGTCATCCTGAGCGAAGCCCAGCCATACGCGAAGCGGATGGCGTGGCGGAGTCGAAGGAGAAAACTCCAGGACCCATACTTGAAGGCGATCCGCTGGGCAACCGACAGGATCGGAATCGAGGGAATCGTCTGTTTTGTGACGAGCTTTCAGTGGTTTCCCTTCTACACCTACGCCGAAGACGGCACCCACCGCCGCGAGAACATCACCGACTGGGCGCTCGAACAATTCCGCTCCCACTACCGCGCCCCCTCCATCACCAAGTGGGACATCTTCCACTACATCTACGCCGTCCTGCACCACCTTGAGTACCTCGAGCGCTACGCCGCCAACCTCCGCCGCGAACTCCCACGCATCCCCTTCGCCTCGGCCACCGCCACCGGGGCTAAAGCCCTCGAAAAGATGCCGCAGTACGCGGCGCTAAAGCGCCGCTCTTCCACCGCAAGTCCGCAGAATGATGGCGTTACCGTGAACGATCGCGTCACCGTGAACGATGGGGTCACCGTGAACGATGGGGTCACCGTGAACGATGGGGTTACCGTGAACGATGGGGTTACCGTGAACGATGGGGGTTACCGTGAACGATGGGGTTACCGTGGAAGAGCGGCCCTTCAGGGCCGCGTTAGCGGGCAAAAAGTCGAGGGCTTCAGCCCCTGCGGGCACAGACGCTGCGGACGTATCGGCGGTTGAAGATGTTGACCTTTTCCGCGCCCTCGTAGAACCCATGCCACTCCTCCGCCACTCCAAGCCGTCCCATCCCGATGCTAAACTTCCCTTTCCCTTTGGAACGCAGATCTCGAACGCAGATCAATGTCCCAGCTCAACCTCAAGCCGACGCACGCCGCCGTTAAGAACTACTACAACGTTCTCAATCAATTCGGCCAACTCTACGTCGACCACGAGATGGCAGTCCGCAGCGCCTTTCAATATCTACTCGCGACCAGCGGACGCAAACTGAAACTCACCTTAGTCCCCGAATTCGAAATCAAACGCAAAAACTCCTCCATCCGCGTCGACGGGGCTCTCATCGACGAGTTCCACCTCTCGCACGGCTATTGGGAAGCAAAAGACGAAAAAGACGACCTCGACCGCGAAATTAAATCGAAACTGGAACGCGGCTACCCTCCGCAAACTCTGTGCCGGAAGCAGGGGTCCCTCGCGATGCTCGGGATACCAAATCCCAGAAAGCCTCTGCGAACTCTGCGTCCTCTGCGGTGAAAGATTTTGACGTTTTCCGCGAACTAGCGAAAGCCGGCCAGCGCCTCGCAGAAATCCACGTCCACTACGAACAGCAGCCCGAATACAAGCTGAAAAAAACAGAAAAAATAGGAGAAAAACTAAACTGGCGCGTAGAAAAAATGCGCCTCGGCAAAGACAAAACGACGCTAATCTACAACGATTTCCTGACTCTCTCCGACATCCCGAAAGAAACCTACGACTACCGCCTCGGCAACCGCTCCGCCCTCGAATGGGTGATCGACCAATATCAGGTCTCGACCGATAAACGCAGCGGCATCACCAACAACCCCAATCGAGACGACGACCCGCAGTACATTCTGCGTTTGATAGGTCAGGTGATAACCGTTAGTCTCGAAACCGTAAGCATCGTCAATTCCCTGCCCACGTTGAACCTCGAGGAAGCTTCCGGGAGGTAACCTTGCCCGTCGAATTCATCATTGAACCCACCGACCTTCGCCAAGCAACAAGTCAACTCAAAGCCAATCGCGGCAGACATAAGGAAACAGATTTCGTCGACATCTTGGTGTCGGAATGTGCCGCCACCTTCCGCGCAGTCGGAACAGAAACCGAGGTTCCTGTAGAGGGCAAGATTCCCGGCTCAGTGCGCGTTCCGCTAAGAATTGTAGACAAAATCGAGAAAGCCGCAAGAAGCTTTAAGACCGCAAAGCTAAAGTTTTCATGCGAGCCCGGGGTCATCAAAATTGAAGGCTTGTCCCTAAAGCATCCCGATATTCAGTTAGGTAAGCTTCCAGACCAACGGGTGAGTTTGCCAATCGATCTCTCCTTACTCGACACCCTTGCACTCACTAAAATTCTTACCGCCAGCCAGATTGTCGAAGAAGGCATGCGCGAACGCGTCGAAGAAGCATGGGGCGCACGAACTTTCGCTTTGACCAATGCACTTACGGCCCTGCGTCCCCTCGAAATAGAGGATTGGCAGTTGAGCCACCTCGTGGACTGCCACATCGAAGACGCCGCCAAGCGCCTCCGAAAATCCCTCCAGATTCCGTGAGATTAGCCTTCGACTTTTTTCATCACAAATCCACTGTAACCAGCATCACAGACAAACCAGCCCCTGTAAGCAAAAATAGATCTCGATTGGCCAGGGAAAAAGTGTGCCCGTCTCCAGAGACGGTTCCAACTTGTTTATACAAATGACACCACCACTGTTTATAACAACGATACTAGGGTATAGGGGGGGTGGGGGGGGTATCGGTGGGGGATTAAACCGTGGGGGAATAAACGAATGAATAGCAGGAAACGGCGGAATCCCAAACTGCGATGATCCTACCCGCTGCGTTGCGCCCCGCGCCAAACCGTGCTGACAACAACGCGTCGCCCTTGCACGCGATATCAAACAATGCAGTGGAGTGTTTCCGATAACCAGCTCTCGAATTCCAGGCGCGGCATTCTCTTCGTGGTTTTCTCACGCTCAGCCGCATCAAATTCGGACGGACGCACTACCCCATCAACAATCCGCCGTTTACGTTCAGCACGTGCCCGGTGATGTACCCGGCTTCGTCAGACGCTAGGAAACGCACGGCGCTCGCTACGTCTTCGGGAGACCCTACGCGTCCGAGCGGAATGGACTTCACCGCAGTCTGCTTGAATTCGTCACTGAGCACAGCAGTCATATTGGTATCGATAAATCCCGGAGCAACGGCGTTGCAGGTGATATTGCGCGACGCCACTTCGCGGGCCATCGCCATGGTCAGGCCGATCAGTCCCGCTTTCGAGGCGGCGTAATTCGCCTGGCCGGCTTGTCCCATCTGCCCGAAGACGCTGGTGACGTTGATGATGCGTCCCCAGCGCTGTTTCAGCATCGATGGAATCACCTGCTGGATGCAGAGAAACGCGGAGGTGAGATTCGTGTTCAGCACCGTATCCCAATCGGCGCGCTTCATGCGCATGACGAGCTGGTCGCGCGTAATGCCCGCGTTATTGACTAGAATGTCGATCTTGCCAAAGTGCGCCAGCACGGCCTTGATTGCCGACTTAACTTGTTCTTCGTCGGCCACGTCCATGACGAACGCGGCAGCCTTGCCGCCCGAAGCCGTGATCGCGCTCACCAGCGCGTCAAGTTTCTCCTGGTTGCGCGCGGCAACCGCAATCGACGCACCCTCCCGCGCCAGCGCCAGCGCGCAAGCATGCCCAATCCCCTGCGACGCTCCCGTAACCAGCGCAACTCGTCCCTCAAATGCCATCCCTGCTCCTTAGTAAATTGAATATGAAATCTGCTGCGGAACCGGCCTATGGACCAGTGTTTAAGAACCGGCGTTTAAGAACCATTGTTTAAGAAACATAGTCAAGAACTGAGGATTATAGAGGAAACTGAGGTTTATAGAGGAAATAGTCGCATGCCGGTGCAATTCTCGCGCGAAGCCGCGCGACTGCGGGAGACTCCGACCGCGGCGCTGCAAAAGGGCAGCATCGCCGGGATGGAGGAACTCGGTTTCGAGCGCAGCGGCTATTGTCACCCGGCTTGGGTCACGGTGTGGAGCAAGGGAGCTGCCGCCAGAATTTTATCTACTTTATCGAGAAGCGTCCGCCGCGAATACGGCTTCGCTAGAAAATAGGTGCGCGCCTCCGGCGCTTCAATCTCGCTCTCGGCGTCCGTATAGCCCGACGTGATCAAAACCGGCAGCTCGTGCGACTGCTGCTGCATTTCCTGCCCTAATTGCCGACCCGTTCCACCCGGTAGCACCAAGTCCGCCATCACCAGATCGATTCCGCGCGGATGTCGCTCATAGATTTTCATCGCACTTTGCGCGTCGATCGCGAGCAAGACCTCATAGCCCGCATGCTCCAGAATGCTGCCTGTCGCCTCACGCACAAACGGTTCATCCTCCACCAGAAGAATTGTGCGCCGCCGGAAATGGTCGTTGGAAATGACGTGCGGCTCGAGGGTCATGACGTTTCTCCAATCTGGTTCGAAACTGTGCTCGGAACAATTTGCTTATGCAATCGCGAGGCCGACGCAAGGTCTATCGTCGGCGCGATTTGCACCGAGGTCTCTAGAACCGAATCAGGATAGGAAATCTCAGGAAATTATTTGATTGCGGAGAGAATCGTTTGCTTGGGATCGAGCTCAATCTTGCGTAAATCTCTCTGCGCGATCGCCGGCGCAGCCAGCTGAAAGTTGGTTTCAGGCCCATCCGCGAGCACTTCGCCCAAGAAAACCAATGTGTTAGCCGACGTCGTCGCGTACACGGGAACGGCCGTGACCAAATCTTCAGGCGCGCCCTTTTGAACGATGACGCCCGTCACCGTGGTCACGCCACTTTTCTCGTTGATGCGAATCTCGCGCGCTTCGAGTTCGGGAATCGTCGTGCCGTTGATCCAGCTGTCCAAAAACCACTCCAGCTTGTGACGATGCTCGTACCAAAGTGGGCGCGGCAGTTCCTCTTCGAACACCTGAATGAGTTCTTCGGTGGTAATTTTCTTTCCGGCGTAGCGCTCCCTGATTTTTCGCAGCGCGCGAAAAAAGAGTTCGTCAGGGTCCGCCTTGCCACCGCGCGCTTTCCGGGAACGGGAAGCCGTTTCCGAATCCCGCAGCTTCGTGTCTTGCATTTCGGAATCCCGCAACATGCAGCGCAGCATGTGAAAGAGCCAAGTCCCGCGTTCATAACCGATAGCTTCGAATCCCGCGGGGAAGTGGGAAGATTCAAGGCGCAGGCCCAGGGTCACGGGGCCGGCGTCGCGCAAGCGCTCGCCCTCTTTGTTGCTGGCGAGCAGATCGCGCCGGTATTTCTCGAGGACGTCGCGGAATTGCCCGGGATTCTTTTGCTCCAGCGCCAATAGCGCGGCGTAGTCGGCGAGTCCCTCGGCGATCCACTGATCGTGATAACTCTTCCACTGCACCAGATCGCCCCACCACTGATGCGCGGTCTCGTGGACGAGAACTTGCGTATCGAGCGAACGCGTCACCGGGTCGAGGCGGAGATCGGTCTGCTCTTGCGAACTGAGAAAAGCAAAGCTGGAAAGAAACACAAGGCCCGGCCATCCCTGGCTCAAGTCGCCAGGCATTTGCGTCAAGGCCAGCGAGTCGTAGGGATAAGGGCCAAACCACTGCGAAAAATTGGTGACCGCTTTGGCCGCGCGGTCGGCGACAGCTTGCACATCGTGCGCCGGCGAGGGCGGCGGCGGAGCGATGACGATCGGGGTATTGCGTTGCGATTGCAGGCGTCCAGGAAAGGCGGCCTGCTGCTTTACCTCGGCTTTCGCCTTCGGGAATGAAGTCTCCATTCCTCTTGTGCTGTAGGCCTCGACCAAAACCTTGCCGGACCTGGCTTCGGCGCGCACGTATTTGCCAAGGTTGAATCCGGCGACGGGAATGGGACGCTCCGAGACCCACCGCGAAACCTTATCGGTGGGCGCGTCGCCCTCGGTGTCGCCCGATCGCGGCGCGGGCTTGCCCGTAGCGATCAGCGTGTAGCCCTCGGGATAGTGAAACTCCATATCAAACTGCGCCGGACTCAGCCCGAAATTGGGGAACCATGTGCCGCGCGCGCCGACGTATAACAAGCCATTCCCGGCGTCCGCTAGCACGTCGCCCGCATAGCGGAAACGCAGTTTCAATTCCTGCCCCGGCCGCAAGGGGGCGGGAAAAACCACGGCGACCAGATCATTGCCGCGGCGCTGCAAGTGGGAGCCTTCAATCGCAGGGTTCTGGATGAAATCGAGGGCGTGGCCGTCTGCCTCGATCGCATCGACTTTCAGGTAGCGCGACAACTCGAAGAGCAACGCCCGTTGGCCTCCGGCGTGAATTTTTAGCACCAAATCCGCGGAGGCTCGCAGCGCGGTCGGAGGCAATACCGTCGCCCGAATTTTAAATTCAGAAATTGACGCGTCAGCGACTTTGGCGACGGTGTCCGCATTAAGCGGAGCGAACGATGTCCAGACATCGAAGAACAAGATGCCATCCTTCACGCGCGGCTGTCCGGCCCATAAAGGTTCGGCGTTCTCGGCATCCCAAACCACTTCAAACGCGCCCAGCTTTTTGCCGAACAAATGAGCGTGCAGCAAGGGAGAGAATTTCTCCCCCGGGTCGCTCTTGCCGGGCGCAGGAAGAAAATGGCTGAAATCCAACAGCAAACGCAACGCGTCAAACTCGGCAAAACTTTGGCTGGGCTCACTCCACTCTTGAATAAAGGCCGAACTGTCGGCCACAGGGATAAGAAAAGGCTGCAAGGCTGCGGCGGTGTCATCATTGAAGCGCAAGTATCCCGATTCAAACTGCTCTTCGAGAATCGCCATGCCCGTAAAAAGGGCGAGGGATCCGCGCTCGACGCGATTGGGAGGGCGCAGCCGCACCTCCCCGTCGCCGTCGAAAAAGGCGCCGGTGATGCGTCCACAAATATCCTGGGTGAACGCCAGCGTCCCATTGTCAAAATCCAGGTGGAAATTGGGACGGTCGATGGCGGCTTCGCGAACGCGGTAGACGCGCCGGGGATCAAGCCCGACAGAACGAATTCGGGCGTAGAGCGCGCTCGTAGTCTGCGGACACGAAGGGTCGCTAACCACCGGCTGGGATTGGCCCCGGGCCGCGGCAGAAGGAAAACATGATGCGATCGCAACCACGAGCAGCAGTCGAATCGACGGTCGCGGCGGCACTTTGGTCACCTTACAAGCCCTCGGGACGGTTGTTAGAATCAGCCGAGTGCGAGCCTTCGTCCTCATTTTAGTGCTAGTCGCAGCCCTGCCTGCAGCGGCCGACGTCATTCATCTCAAGAATGGACGCACCATCTGGGCCGACCAGGTTCACGAGGTCAAAGACCACGTCGAATACGAGCTCGGCGAGGATACCTACGCCATCCCGAAATCCTCCGTCGACCACATCGACGCGGGCGGCCTAGCACCCGTACACGGCGGCACGGGAGCCTCGGTTGGCGCACCCGATATCAATCCGCCAGCCCCTTCGTTCAACCACGAGGAGGACGTCGCGGTGAAAGTGATCCACGACGGCAAGGTCGATGTGGAGGCTCTCGCGAATTTCGGGCAATCTTCGAATCCCGAAATCGCCGCGACTGCGTATTTTCTGGCCGGCAAGCACGAGTCCGATCATGGCAACTTTACCCAGGCCAAACGCTACTACGAATCGGCGCTGCGCTTCGAACCCGATAACTCGACTTTGCTGATTTACTATGCCGCGACCCTTATGCGCACGGGACACGCCGCCGACGCACTGCCGTACGCGCAACACGCCGCCAACCTTACACCCGATTCTCCCGACGCGATCGCCATGCTGGGTTTCGTGCAGTTCGCCAGCGATCATACGCCCGATGCGATTCGTTCGTGGAAAAAGTCGCTGGCCCTGCGTCCCGACGCCACGGTCAGCCAGTATCTGGCGCGCGCCGAGCGGGAATCCGTCGCCGAATCCGACTTTTCGCAGCGCGAAAGCAGCCACTTCAACCTGCATTTCGAGGGCAAAGATACTTCCGAAGCCTTTCGCCGCGACTTGCTGGCCACCCTCGATTCCGAATACGACGACTTGGTCCGCGATCTCGGGTACTCGCCGCGCAACAACATAGCAGTCACGCTCTACACCCAGCAGACGTTTTTCGACGTCACGAGCGCTCCCTCTTGGACGGGCGCCATCAACGACGGTAAGCTGCGCATCCCGATTAGCGGCGTCCAGAGCGTTACGCCGGACCTGGCCCGCATCCTGAAGCACGAACTCACCCATTCTTTCGTCTCGCAGATGTCGAGCAACCGCTGCCCGACCTGGCTGAACGAAGGCATTGCGCAGATGGAGGAAGGCAAATCCGCGGCGTCGAATGGCCGCCAGCTGGCGCAGATTTTTGCCGCCAATGGCGAAATCCCCTTCAACACGCTGGAGGGCAGCTTTATGAATTTTTCGGCGCCCGAGGCCTTGCTCGCCTACGCCGAATCGCTGACCGGCGCCGAATATATTCGGGACGCCTACGGCATGAGCGAAATCGCCCGCATTCTAGCGCTTCTTTCGCAAGGCAGCACGCCCGAAGCCGCGCTGCGCAACACCATCCACTCGGATTACCACCAGTTGCGTGATGATATCGCGCACCAGCTCAAAGACAAGTACGGCGAATAAGCCTCGTGTGGCGCGGGCGCCCTCGCCCGCGTACCTGGAGGACTCAATCCTTGGCGTCCAAATCCATCCCCAGCCCCCCACTTCTCTCTCATTGCCCCGCTCCGAACTTTGTGGTAATTTCGCCCCTCATGGTTAGCCTGCTCTCCAAACTTGGATTCGGCTCGACCGCGGAAGTGCCGGAAATCGTCCAAGGCGAGACTCCGGCACTACAGGGCGCGGACATGTCGGTCGCCTACTTTTCCTCGCGCGCGGGAGGCGATCTGCATGATTTCCGGCGCGCCAGCCCGACCCGTTTTCTTTTTGGATTGCTCGACGTCGCCGGCAAGCGCGAAACCTGCGCTTCCGTGATCCAAGCCGCCCAGGCATGTTTCCGCTCCTCCGCCGAAGAACTGTTTTCCGGCGACGAACTCAACGAATCGGATGCGATGATCGAACTCTCTCGCCGTCTGAACCTCGAAATCATGCGCGCCGCCGGAGGCGTGCGCAGTTGCCCAGCCTTTGCCGGCTGTTACAACGAAGAACTCGGCACCGTCTGCTATGTGAATGCCGGCCATACTCCCGGCCTGTTGCGCGACGATGAAGGCCTCGTCGAACTGCCTGCCACCGGCTTGCCCTTAGGCCTGTTTTCGCTCGCGCCCACGGACGCCCGCATCGTCGGCCTCGGGCCGAACGGCTCGATGGCGATCGTCTCGCGCGGCGTGGTTGAAGCCGAATCCAAGAAGGCGGAGTTTGGCCTCGATGGGGTCAAGAACCTGATGAAATCCGGACCTGGTTCCGCGAAGGCTCTTTCCCGCAACATCCTTCAGGGCGTGCAGGACTTCATGCGCATGGCTCCGAAGCACAACGACGTAACCGCCTTGACCATAACCCGCGGAACCTAGCGCGTCAGCCCATAGCCCGCAAGAAAATCTCGTGTAGAGACGGGCTTGCCCCGTCTTGCGCTCGCCACGACTATCTTCAGGGACCCTGGTACCCCACGCTTTGGTTTTCTCCGTGCCTCCGTGTCTCCGGGGTAGATTCTCCCCGTCTACGTCGTAAAACCGTCGGAACCCCTACAACCCTCCAGCCCGATTTGGCCTTCCTACCGATGACAGCGTAAAATAAGCAGACAATTTCCCCTCGGGTTTACCCCAGGTTTCAAGAGAGCCCTAATGAAGAAGATCAGACTTCCCTTGCTGTTGGCGGTTGGAACCGCGCTGCTGCTGCCCGTTTTGTCGCCAGCCGACACCGTGGTCGAAGAGATTATCGCCCGGGTAAATAACGAGATCGTCACCCGCTCGGAATACGTTCGCAGCCGCGATCAACTGAAGCAGGAAGTCACGCAGCAGGATCCCTCGAACGCTGATCGCGATTTCGCAGACAAGCAGCGCGACGTCTTGCGCGACCTGATCGACCAGCAGCTTCTGCTGCAAAAGGGCAAAGACCTCGGCATCACCGGCGACACCGAACTCATCAAGCGCCTCGACGAAATGCGCAAGCAGATGAACCTCGGCAGCATGGAAGAACTGGAAAAAGCGGCGGAAGCCCAGGGCGCTTCCTACGAAGAATTCAAGCAAAACCTGCGCAACCAGATCATCACTCAGAAAGTCATTTCGCAGGAAGTCGGCCAGCATCTCGCTCTGAATAAAGAGGACGAGAAAAAGTTCTACGAGCAGCATAAGGCCGAAATGGAGCAACCCGAACAGGTTCGCCTGAGCGAGATCCTGATCGCTCCGAAGCCGGTCACGAAACCGGCCGCGACGCCCGGTGGCAAGCCCGAACCGCCGACCGAGGCCGAGACGCAGGCAGCGCTCGAGGTTGCAAAAGCCAAAGCTGAAGATCTGCTTGCGCAGCTGAAAAAGGGTGCGAACTTCGCCGACCTGTCTAAGAAGTTCGGCGATGGACCTTCCTCAAAAGAAGGCGGAGATCTCAGTTACTTCAAGCGTGGCACGCTTTCGAAAGAACTGGAAGATAAGGTGTTTGCGATGAAAGCCGGCGAGATGACCGACGTGATTCGGTCCAAGCAGGGGTACATGATCTTGCAGGTGACCGAGCATACGACCGCCGGCATTCCCAGCTTGAAAGAAGTCGAGCCCCGCATTCAAGATGCGCTCTACATGCAAAAATTGCAGCCCGCCCTTCGGGGCTACCTCACCACGTTGCGCGAAGAAGCCTACATTGACTACAAGCCCGGTTACATTGACTCCGGCGCCAGCGCCAAGCAGACCAAGCCGGTGGAGACAACAGCCAAAGAAAACAACGCGAAGAATCTGAAGAAGAAAAAAAAGCTGGGCGTATTTTAAGGTAAATATCTTCAGGCATGGTTCAACCGTTCTGCGAGAATGCGCCTTCAGGCGCTGCACCCGGAGGCTCATGAAAGAGTTTTTTATCTGCGACTGTGCCCAGCAGGAAAACAAAATCATTACCTCCAGCTTCGTCGTGGCCTCGAAGCAGGTCAAAGCCAAGAAAAATGGAGAGCCTTATCTCGCCCTGACCCTCGCCGACCGCAGCGGCCAGCTCGAAGCCAAAATGTGGGACAACGTCGAAGAGTTCATCGCCGTCTTCGAGCAGGACGATTTCCTCAAAGTGAAGGGCCTGGTCAACAAATACAAGAATCGATTTCAGCTCACCATTCACAAGCTGCGCCGCATGGAAGAAGCCGATATCGATTTCACCGACTATCTTCCCAAGACTACGAAAGATATCGGCGAACTGTGGCGCATGCTGACCGAATTCGTCGCCACCTTTCAGAATCCGCATCTCAAGGCGCTGGTCGAACTCTTCATGGCCGACCCCGAAATCGCCGAGCGCTATCGCATTGCCCCCGCCGCTAAGACGCTGCATCACGCTTACATTGGAGGATTGCTCGACCACGTCGTCTCTCTCTTCCGCTCCTGCGATCTGATGTGCCGCAATTATCCGCAGATCAACCGCGACCTGCTGCTCACCGGAGCGTTCCTGCACGACATCGGCAAGATCCAAGAACTGACTTACAACCGCGCGTTCTCTTACACTACGCGCGGCCAACTGCTCGGCCACATGATCATCGAACTCGAAATGCTGCAAGCCAAACTCGCGGCATTGCCGGGTTTCCCGCCAGAGCTAAAGACTCTGCTCGAACATCTCATCATCAGCCACCATGGCCAATACGATTTCGGGTCGCCGAAGCTTCCTATGTTTGCCGAAGCGCTGATGCTGCACTACCTTGACGACCTGGATTCCAAGATGGAAGCCATGCGCGCCCAACTCGAGCGCGAGGCCTTGATCGAGGGTCCTTGGAGTAGTTACAACTCCTCGCTTGGACGCCCGATTCTCGATTCCAAGAAATTCCTGCAAGGCGAGAAAGCGCCAGCGCCGAGGAGCGCGCAGGAAGATTCCAGCGTTTCGCCCGCCCCGCCTCAAACCCCGGAACCCGCGCCCTCCTCCGCTACGGTGTTAGATCTGTTCAGCGAACAGAAGATTTGAGGAATTCCTTTCGGATTCATACCGCATCCGAAACTCATATTCGCCCCCGCACAAGTAGTTTCCTGGTGTTGTAAGTTTTTGGGTTAACCCACGCGGACAGCAAATTACAACGGAGTTGCTGGAGGCGCGGGCGAGAATCGAACTCGCGAATAAAGGTTTTGCAGACCCTGACCCTACGCCGCTAAACCGAACACAATCAGCGCCTCGCGCTGTCGAATGCTGTATCTTGTCCGCTTTTTGTCCGCCCCCGACCGTAACATCGAGTCGGGGAGCGGGTCAGAAATCTAATGTCAGCGAAACACTGTTGCAATCCCGGAGGTAGCAACGTGCAAAACAAGGAGAATCAACGCGCGGAGCCCAAGCAACTCGGCGGCATCACTGGCCGTGGTTTTGTGCCCGGTCAGAGCGGAAACCCGAGCGGCAGGCCACGCACGCGCGGGCTAGTCAGCGCGCTGCGCACGAAGATGTCAGAGGTTGGGGCGGACGGTCGCAGCCTTGAGGAACGTCTCGTCGGCGTGCTAATTCAGGAGGCATTGAAAGGTCGCCAAAGGCTTGCTGCCGTCGCGGTCATCTTCGACAGGCTCGAAGGCCGCGCGCATCAGCAAATTCAAATCGCCGACGTGACAAAAGAGCTGCGGGAGAAGTCCGACGACGAACTTCGCTTTCACTTGGCTCATGACCGTTGGCCCGACGGCGATGAAATTCTGGAGCTGGCCAGCCTGCGGAACGAGAAGACGGAGGAATAGCGATGACAAGAGTTGAGGATCGCCGAGGACTGTCCCCCGGAAATGAAACTTAGAATTCAGATTAATGGAGGGTAATTATGGTTACGTCGTTAGTTACAACTATAGAAGAATGCCAGCACTGCG
>JBEKPH010000046.1:0-48749 GCA_049520915.1 Terriglobales bacterium | reverse complement strand
TTTCTTTTCAACCATGTCATGCGCTCGTGGCTTTTTGCCGTTGTGCTTTCCGATGGAGCTGAACACCCACCAGATTCGGAGCTTTTGGCTGTTGCTGCAGTTCTTCACGATATGGGTTTGACTGATCGCTACACCACTGAGAATCGGTTTGAGGTAGACGGCGCGAACGCGGCTCGCGCCTTTCTGAGTGATCGTGGCATCCCGACGCGGCAGATTCAACTCGTATGGGACGCTATCGCACTTCACACTACTCCCACACTCGCTCTCCATAAGGAGCCCGAGGTCGTAATGACCCATTCGGGGATAGCCGTCGATGTCCTAGGCGCGGGCCTAGATCGAATCCCGCAAGATAAGCAGCGTACTATTCTGTCGGAGTTTCCCCGGTTGGCGTTTAAGGATCAATTCAAGGGATGCCTTTGCAGCGTCGTGCGTCGGAAGCCGATTACCACAATTGACAACATTCTGCGAGATTTCGGCATTCGTTACGTCGAGGGTTTCGCGCTACCGAATTTCGCCGACCTCGTCGCAAATGCACCGTTTTCCGAATAGCTGACCAGCGTGTCGTGCGGCCTAGAGCAACGCTAACCCGGATTGCGAAACCTTCCTCGCCGATCCTCGAATAAATTTCGAGTTCCGGCATTCCCGTTAGCTCTCCTCATCGAAAAGGTCGGCGAACAGTTCTGACGAAAGACTGTTACCCGGGTCGGACGTCAAAGTATTCACATCCAGGGTCTCCAATTACTCCCGGGGTTTTTTCCAGCGGGTGTGCTTGTTTCCGCATCTGGAAATCTCCGCAGGACACCTCCGACCCACGCCAACGGTTTCCCCTTAGCACTCATTCAGGAGTTTCTGAGATCGATCTTCAAATCGCTTTGATCAAAGCTGATTCTGTAGATGTCAACAAGTTGAGTCATCCTCCTGGGTGAAGAACCTTGTGCAGGCTCACACCATCGCCATCGCCGCTCTTCAAACCACAGAAGACAATGGTCGATAGGATGGTCAATGTACCCAGAGCGATGAGGGCCTTATGGATTCCGTGAATCATTTCGGTGGGATTGGAATGACTACTGGGAAGGAAGAACACCGTAGCTAAACCGGCTGCGGCTACCCCAAAGCTGATTGACATCTGCTGAGCGGTGCTTGCGATGGAACTGGCGCCGCTGGCATCCTCTTCCGCGATGTCAGCGAACACAAGCGTGCTCATACTCGTATATTGCAGCGACGTGAACGCTCCATAGAGGAAAGCCTCTAACACGATAGCCCAAACGGGCGTTCGCAGGCCGATGGTTGCAAATACCATCAGAAGAACGCCGAGAATTAGAGTGTTGGAGATGAGGACGCCACGATACCCGATACGACTCAGAATTCGTGGCATCATCGCTTTCATGCTCATGGAGGCTATTGCTTGGGGCATGACGAGCAGACCAGATTGGATCGGCGTGAAGCCCAAGCCTACCTGATAGAGGAGCGGCAGGAGAAATGGTACTCCACCTATTCCAAGACGCGTGAAGAAGCTGCCGCTTACCGCGGCACGGAACGTGCGAACGCTGAATAACCGGAGCTTTAGCAAAGGGAACGGAAGATGGCTACCATGGATTCCGTATCCGGCAAGCAAGGCAACGGACAACACCAGCAATCCTGACATCTCAGCGGCGCTCAGAGCGTGCTCGCCGAATATCTCCAGCACGTAAGACAACAATGCGACCCCAGAACCGAACAAAATGAGGCCGACAACATCGAGCGGAGGGGTCCGCTCTTCGCGGTAGTCCGGCAAATGCAGATAAACGAGGATCAAGCCTGTGAGTCCAATTGGAATATTAAGAAAGAAAATGACTCGCCAGTGAAGATACCCGACGATGAGACCTCCGGCGATGGGTCCGAGCATCGGCGCCACTAGGGCTGGTATAGAAACAAAGCTCATGGTGCGCAAAAGATCTGACTTGGCAAATGTTCGCACCAGGGTGAGCCGACCCACTGGCACCATCATCGCGCCGCCGCAACCTTGCAGGATCCGACAAGCGACCAGCAAGTGGATGTTGTTTGATATTCCGCACAGAAAAGATCCAAGGGTGAATACACCAATCGCAGATGCGAATACGCGACGGGTTCCGAACCGGTCCGCCATCCAGCCACTGATTGGGATGAAGACCGCCAAACTAAGCGTATAGCTCGCCAGTACCGCCTTCATGCTGAGAGGAGCGACGCCGAGGGCTGATGATATGGCGGGAACCGCCGTATTGAGAATCGTTGTATCCAGCGACTCCATAAAAAAGGCGACAGCAACCAGCCACGGTAGGAGCCGTTTGGCAGCTTCTGAAGGATTGGATAAAGATGGAGAAGCGATCAATGGGCTGGTCGGGTTCATCTGAAGGGAGCCTCGCGACGCTTCTACATCTCGAACATGTTAACTGACGTGTTCGAGTTATCGAAATCTGTCGCAACGTCGGCGTATTGGGTTATCTGGCCCGAGTGCATAACGTCGGCGGTTGGTCCGTACAACAGGAAGATAGACAATCGAGGCCGTTGTACGCGGCGTGCAGCAACTCTCGAATGCTCGAACGCGACTTTCCACCCCGCAGTGCGTGAAGCCTGTTCCCAGAAGAGCCACTGCTACAGTGAAAAGTCGACGCGTGCTGTGTCGGATACTGCGTGATGCTAATAGTAACGAGAGCGAGGAGCGCCAAGAGAGTTTCCAAAATCACGAAAGGAGATCTGATTGCCTCTTGGCTGAACCAAATAGCCTGCGCGGTCGTAGTCTTCGCGATACATCCAAGCGATTGCCACGAAGCGTGGAAACTGCCCCAGAAAGAGCATGGCGTTACAGTATCCCGCTTCGATATTCAATCGCCCGGAGGCTACGGCCCAACCAACGAGTGGCGGCATGACATCCGGAAAGCCCCGACGTTCGCGCCAACGATCAGGTGCGTTACTTCAGCGCGTCCACCGTTGTCTTCGCACCCTTGTCCACGCCTTTGCTGGCATCTTTCGCACCCTTTTCAATTTCCTTCCCAGACTCCTTGCCAACGCGCTCGCCAGCGCGTGCCGTCTTTCCAGCGACCTTCTTCGTGCCCTGCGCCGTATCCTTGGCTGCTTTGTCTGTGGCATGAGCGGCGTCTTTGGCAGCGTCTTTCGTGCCGTGAGCGGCATTCTTACTGGCTTTCTCCGTCGCTTTGCCTACGTCCTTCGCTCCCTTTCCGACATCGGTCGCGAGGTCCTGGGCAGCTCCGATCGAACCTAAAGTTAGAACAAGAATAAGAGCCATCGATTTCCCGAGCTTCATGTGATCATTTCTCCTTTTAGAACTGCCGATCAACGGCGTACAACAGCCTGCCTTTCTAAGTAGCAATTGTCCTGCCAGCCCTCTTTTGTGCGAACTTATTGGAGTTACCACGATCGCCGATGACGAGAGTGTCAACCAGTTGACAAGAGTGTAACCGCGCACACTCTTTGCCTGCCATAGAACACCCACCCGTGCCATAGAACACCCACCCGTTCCCAGCGGCGTCGAAGTCGATGGGATAACAGTGATCCGCCGATCACGGCGAAGAGCGAGACCTTTAAATGTCCCTTTCCACGCGGTCTGCCAAGTCTGCAATTCTGCGCGAGAGAACGAGAAAGGACTGCATCTGTGGCGTGGAATGTTGCTGTTTCGGTGTAGCCTTCCATGCCGCTTGTTCGAGTTGGGTATAAGCCGTAGTCAAGTCGTCTAATCGGGTCGATGCCTTGCCGTCCATTCGATCGGCCAGTCCGTCCAGTACCGTAGCCAGGCGGTTGTCAAACTCCTGCTGTGCCGGCTGCATTGCTTCCGGTAACTCGAATCCCGGCAGGCCAGCACGGTACCTCCACAAGACGATTCGGGTGATGAACAGCATACGCAAGGTCGGTTGGAATTGTCGGATGCGATCACGCACAGCGAGATCCTGCTCGCGGGAAGGCCCGAATTCAAACAGAACACCGTCTGCAAGAGCTCGCACCTTGTCGAGGTTGGCATTGATTGTCTCTCCAAGAGCAAGACTCCGTGCGATTGCAGTTTTCCGGTCTGGCGAAAGCGGTTCCCTCGCGAGATGCGCTAATAGCCGAAGATTGGAAATGAACGTCCTCCTCATCTCAATCGCGGCGGGCGCCCCCCATAACTGATCAAACACCAGCCACATAATGAAGAGACCCAGCAAAATACCCACCACGCGATCTCGGGCGGCGGCGAGTGAGGTCTGCATTTTGATTCGCTCACGTTGACCAGGAAGAAAGCCAGAGCGACCTGAATTCCAAAGTATGACAACCGGGGACTCGATGTCATGAACCAGGAAGACAGGGCGGTGACAGCAACGAAAAGAACGACAAATCCGGCAACCGAATCGAGATAGGGCAGGATGAATATCTGCGAACCCATCCCGACTAGAAAGCCGCCGACGGCTGCGCCTGTGATACGAAGAAGCTGCTTTTGACGAGATGAACCGATTGTAGAGAGCGCGGTGAGCAGGCATGTGGTCACGGCCGTGCTGATGCCCGGCCATGCGATCGCATTGTAGATCACGTAGCAAACGCTCGCGGCCAGGCAGCCTTTGAGCGCGAACTGAAGGTGCTCAGGGTTGTTTCTAACCTTCGAGGCGCTGCTTGCCGGAAGTGCTCCTATAGGCGCGGACTAACACCATGACCAAAATCGAAAAGGTACTCTATACCGCAAAAGTTCACACCACCGGCGGCCGCGACGACGGCGCGTCCCGCACCGACGACGGTAGGCTGCAGGTTACGCTGTCGCGGCCTGGCACATCGGGCAGTGGTACCAACCCGGAGCAACTGTTTGCCGCCGGTTGGTCAGCCTGCTTCCTTTCGGCGATCAGGCTGATTGCCGGTAAAAAGAAGATAGCGCTGCCGACGGAAGTGGGTATTGATGCCGAGGTAGATCTTGGTACCACTCGTGGTGGCGTCGGTCTGGCGGCCAGGCTGAACGTGAGCATCCCGGGCATGGACCACGAAGCGGCCCAGTCTCTGGTCGAAGCCGCGAGTCACGTGTGTCCGTACTCGTTAGCCACCAGCGGCAACATCGAGGTGCAGTACAGCGTGAATGCATCCGAACCTGTAGAGCGCGACAGGGAAACACAGCACGCCTGAAGCTGGCATCCAGAGCTCACAGCGGCGTGTTTGTCACGTCCATCCGATTTGATTTGAAGCATTAATAAGGAGGATACGGTGGCTGTCTTGGAAGAGCGAAATCAAAGAGCTCAAAGCAGCAGTTCCGTAGCGCTTGATCTGCATGAGATCCAGGCAACGGTGCTCCGTTATCGACCGGAGCCATACTACGGCACACACATCAAGATGCACGTCGACGATGCACACAGCGGCCGTGAGTTCCTGCGGAGGCTCGCGCCGCATGTGGCTTCCGCGGCCGATTGGTGGAACGCGACTGACGCCTGGATTGCAGTCGCAATCAGCTATACCGGGTTAGTGGCGCTGGGTGTGCCGGAGGAGTCGCTGCAAAGTTTTCCCGAGGCTTTTCGGGTAGGAATGGCCGCGCGTGCGGACGTCCTTCTTGATCGCGGGGAGAACAATCCGAAAAACTGGGACCCTCCGTTCGGCAGCGGCCAAATTCATATCGCCATCAGTGTCTTTAGCGACAGTGAAGAAAAGTGGCGCCACACCATGGCATTGGCGCGGCAGCAGTATCACGGCTTTTCCGGCGTTTCGGTGGTGGACGTTCAGGACTTCGGCGCTCAGCCGGGCGACCTCAATCCGCTCGGTTACAAGGACGGCATCGGCCAGCCTGCAATCGAAGGCAGCGGTGTCGATCCATTGCCCGGACAGGGGCGTCCCATCAAAGCGGGTGAATTCATCCTCGGTTATCCGGGCGAGGCCGGTGTGCCGCTTGCGACGTTGCTACCGGACGTGCTTGGGCGCAACGGTACCTTCATCGGCGTACGCAAGTACCAATCGCGGGTCGGAGCGTTCAACCGATTCCTCCGAGACAATGGTCAAACGAACGAAGAACGCGAGCTGCTGGCAGCGAAACTGGTTGGCCGTTGGCGCAGCGGCGCTCCATTGACGCTCGCGCCGGTCAAGGACGACCCCGAGCTTGGCCAAGACCCGCAGCGGAACAACGACTTCAACTATGCCAACGATCCTCACGGCAAGCAGGTGCCGCTCGGCTGCCACATGCGACGGGTGAACCCGCGCGATACCAAGATGCCGGTGCTCACGGATGTGAACATCCATCGCATCATTCGGCGCAGCACTACCTACGGTGCACCCTATGACGCGAACGCGCTTTCGGAGCGAGATGATGAAGTACCCCGCGGGATCTATTTCCTCTTCATCAGCGCCAAGGCGATGGCCACGATGGAATTCCTGCAACGGGAGTGGATCAACAGCGGAAATTTTACGGGGCTTGGCGAGGAACGCGACCCGCTCGTGGGCCTGCAGGAAGGAGATGCCACGTTCACGATTCCAAAGGATCCAGTGAGACGGCGCATTCACGGCATCCAGTCATTCAACGTGCTGCGTGGCGGTGAGTACATGTTCATGCCGAGCCTGTCGGCCCTGAAATGGTTGGGGGATCTTAAAGCATGATGCGCGGGAGATTCGCACTGAAAAGGATAGATCAGCATGGATAAGATTCTCTACGACCGCGGGCTCGCCAAGCGCCGGCAGGTGCTCGGCGATTCCTATGTGGACCGCGCGCTGGCAAACGTTAATGACTTCAACCGCGACTTTCAGCGGCTGGTGACCGAATACTGCTGGGGCGAGGTGTGGGGCGAGGATACCTTGTCGCCTCGCGAGCGCAGCATTCTCACCCTCGGTATGGTCGCCGCGCTCGGCAAGATGGGAGAGTTCGCCAACCATGTCCGCGGTGCCCAGGTCAACGGTCTTACTCCGAAGGAATTGGGCGCGGTGCTCGTCCAAATCGCTGTCTATTGCGGGATTCCGGTCGGCGCGGACTGCTTTCAGACAGCAGAAACCATTCTCAACGAGAGTAAGTAGCCAGCTAGAAGGATTAAATAAATGTCCGATCACATCTCTGGGCCTCGCGCCATCGCTGATCCGGTCATCGATATCACGGACGTCTATGCGTTCCCTTGTCCGACAAGTCCGCAGCATCTTGTCGTGATCATGAACGTGTTTCCGTATGCCGGACCGTCAGCCCTATTTTCCGATGCGGTCATTTACCGGTTGCGCGTGCGTTCGGTATCGATTTCTCCCGACGGACACGCGTTCGATGTTCCGGCCGAAGAGTCCACTTTTGACTTCACATTCAGCGGCCCACAACCGATGCAAGAGGGCTGCTGCACGCTGCCCACCGGCGACGTGGTCGCATTTCGCTTAAATGAGGAGAGCGGCGGCACCGCGAAAGGCCTGCAGATCTTTGCGGGACAAAGATCCGATCCGTTCTTCCTCGACGGCCCGATGGCCGAAAGAACAATCGCAACAAGGCAACTCGCCTTTAAGGAAAAGGGCTCCGACAGGCTTTACGGCAAGAACGTATTGGGGATCGTCCTTAGGATGGAGTGGGCGACCATGCTCAAGGGCGGTCCAATGTTTGCTGTGGTTGGCGAGACGCTAAGCGCCGGCAAACGGCCGGTTCGGCTGGAACGAGTAGGACGGCCGGAGATCAAGAACATCACCCTCAGTGCGAAGATCTTCGACACTGTGAATCGCGACCTCGAGATCCGGGACATCTACAACGAAGAGGACGCTTTCAATCTTTCCAAGACCTATGCCGGCGCGTATCGTGCGCGGTTAAACGCTAATCTTGCCTTCTTTGACGGCCTTGACGGCAAAGTTGATTGGCCCCTCGACCCGCACGGGAACCATCCCCTGACCGAACTCCTCCTTGCCGATTTCCTGGTCGTGGATGCGTCCAAACCTTTTTCAGAGACGAGCTATTTCGACATCGAGCGGGCCATGCTCGAAGGGCGCACGCACGCTACCTGTGGAGGAAGGTGGCTCAACGAGGACCTCGTGGACTCTCTTCTCACGTTGTACGTGAACGGCGGAAAGGGTCCACGAATCCGTGACGGCGTGGACGCGCCGATTGCCTGGTCTTCAAAGGTATTCCCCTACATGGCGCCACCAAATCGGCCAGAGGATGGTAAGTCATGATGGACGAACGGCCACTCACCGACGGCACGATTGCTTTGCTCAATCTTGACGCCCAGATCGACGCCTTAGACCCGGAGGTCCGGCTTGGCTCCGCAAACGTCGAAACTCGAGCGGGTCTCGCCGAGCTGATCTCGCTGCGCGGGCTGATCGTCGGCTGCATTGCAGATTACGACAGGGCAAACGAAATCGCGGAACAGCTCGTTCGCGACGTTCCCACGGACCCGAAAGCCCTTCTGGCACGCGCGCGAACGCACGCTGGCTTTCATCGATTTAATGACGCCCTGGCCGACATTGAGTGCGCCGAGAAACTCTCACTCGATGCCGAAACGGCCAATGCCGAACGGGCGGCAATTTTCCAGGCCCTCGGCCGCTACGACGAATCCCTTGTTCTGCGAGAAGAAGCCGCGAAGCGCAGGGCAAGCTTTGAACATGTCGCAGCCCTGGTCGGGTTGCATGCCGAGCGCGGCGAAATCGAGGCAGCGGAACGGCGGTACGCGGAAAGCCGTAGCCAGTATCGCGGTGTTTCACCGATTCCTCTGGCTCTTCTTGATTTCCAGTTGGGACTCATGTGGATGAACGAGGGCCAGCTGGACAAGGCACGCACGTCATTCAGCGCCGCGCAGCGCCGTGTGCCCGCTTACGCCCCGGCTGGAGGCCATCTCTCCGAAGTCGAAGCGGAATTGGGTGAAGTTGATTCCGCAATTTCCCGCTTGCACTCGCTGGCGGAATCATCCGATGACCCTGATTACGCGGCACAGCTCGCACGCATTCTCGGGGATGTGGGCAATGACGGGGAAACCCGATACTGGCGTCAGGTGGCCGCGATGCGCTATGAAGAGTTGATCGCGAACCACCCAGAGGCCTTTGCCGACCACGCAGCCGAATTCTGGCTTGCAGCAGGTGCTGATCCCGTCAAGGCTCTCCAATTCGCGAAAATGAATGTACAGGTTCGCAATACGCCGCGTGCTCGCGCCTTGGTAGCCCAGGCCCTCACCGCCAATGCGTGAGCCTCAGACTGCGGCACCATCGGCGATCGCGGAAGAGTAAATCTCAAAAGAACTCTAAGAACAGAACCGGTCCTCCACCTTGAGCCTCAAGCGCGTGGTAACTCTGTCCAAGAGCGCTTTGGGTTCGTTCAGGCCGAATGGCTCTGACATGTAGTCGTACGCATGACCTCGATGTCTGGTGCAGGCGTTGGATCCGCGGTAGGCCGCTAGGGCCGTCGCAAGCCCTATAGTTCCAGCTCTCCACGTCCCTCAGAACCGTCGAGCGATTCTCCCGCCCTGCTCGGATCAATTTCCGCCCTTACTGATTGTTTGTTATACGTTCTTCGGACCGATAGCAGCTTGGCGGGAACACATAATTCTGCACAAACCAAAGTGTGTCATAGGTGAGGCGGCGGCCCACCACGGAACGCCCATGTTGTTTAACAAACTCGCAGAAATCATCGGGGTAGATGACATGCGAAACAAACCATACCTCACACCCTGGCAGTTCGATCTACTCGTGAAACTGATTCCCGAGCCCTACGCTTCGATGGTTCATGTGGCGATTTATACAGGCTTGAGAGTCAGCGAATTGGCGGGTCTACGCTGGAACGATATAGGACTCAACTCCATCACAGTCGATGAAAGGTTCTGCCGCGGCGATTGGGGGGCGCCTAAGAGTGAAGCCTCCAATGCAACCATCGGCGTGAACCGCTGCGTCATCGAGCGCATCCACCGGCTTAAACAATTGACCGTCGAGGTCAGGGCCGGCAATGCAATTCGCAAATACAAGGTCGTGAAGTGCGATGGTCCGGATGATCTAGTTTTCCAGGGAGTTCGATCCGGCCGTCCGCTTCGCGACAACAACATACTCGTTCGGTTCATCAAGCCTGCAGCTCGGTCGATGGAGTTGCCCTGGGTGAATTGGAGAAGCCTGCGAACATCTCATGCGAGCTGGCTGAAGATGGCCGGTGCCGACGTGAAGGACGCACAGGCACAAATGCGGCACTCACGTTCGAGCACCACGTTGGACATTTACCAGCAGTTCGTGCCCGAAAGCCAACAGCGTGCCGTAGATCGACTGAGTCGTTTAGTGAATTGAATTGTGACCAATTGTGACCAAGTGACCAGCAGCGAGGCTTCTAAGTGATTGAAAATATGGTGGCCAGGGAGGGAGTTGAACCCCCGACGCCAGCCTTTTCAGAGTGTGTATAACGAGTGTTTTTAAGAACTTACAAGGACACGCGAGACTGCCAAGTACTTGTATGTAACCGCACGACACGCTGAGTGCGGACTGGAATTGCGGACCAGTAATCGATCTTGCGTATAAGAAGAAAACGTTGGCAGGAGTGGTTGATGGTCCACTTCTCTTCCGAAGGACAATGGTGCATCGCAGCCGCCCCCTCCCAATCCCATTCTGTGGCAGTTCCGACTGCGCTGAACATTTTTTCGATGCTTTTCCTCCTTCGCGGGTTCCTTCATACATAGAGGGGTAAACCTTGTGGCGAATCTGCAGGGGGTCTTGTGAGCGAGATGCACGAAGCAACACTAGTGAGACACCCTTTGCGTCAGTTCGAGCGGTTCCTCGATTCGCGCGAGGCGGCAGCCTTGCTGCAGACCCACCCGAAGACACTTCAGCGCCTTCCTCGTACTGGCAGATCGTAAAGAGAGTCACGTGCGCCCGTGCTTACGTGCTACCGGCTGTTTGCGGAATCCCAATTGCGTCGGTGCCTTCTCCCATCGACGCACAGAGTCGAACCATTTGGCTCTTCAGCTCAGCCAGTAATTTCGCGACACCTTCGATATTTCCAGCTCGGCCGCTCTCTTCCAGTTGCGACGCCAGGCGCGCGGTTTCGGTGGCTCCAAGATAGCCTAAATCACTCTTCAACCGGTGCGCCGCCTGTTCCAGCATGCTGGGATCGTGATGCAGAAGAGACTGTTCCATTCGGGAAAGCATTTCGGGCGACTCGGTAAGGAAAATGGTCATGATTTCCTTGAGAAGCGTCTCGTCGCCGCCCATCTGTTTGAGCATTTTCGAGCGGCTCCAGTAGGGCGACTCGAGGGAATGTTCTTTCGTATCGAAAAGACGAGCGATCGTCGTTTCGATCTCCTCGCGACTGATTGGCTTAGTCAAGTATTCGTCCATGCCAGCGGCCAAGCAGCGTTCGCGATCGCCCTTCATGGCGCGGGCGGTCAGCGCGACGATGGGAATATGCTTGCCAGTCGTTTTCTCCTGTTGGCGAATCGCCGAGGTAGCAGTGAAGCCGTCCATCTCGGGCATCTGAACGTCCATGAAAATGAGATCGAACGAATTTTGGGTTGCGACTTCCAACGCCTGTCGCCCGTCCGGCGCGATGACGGCTGTGTGTCCCATGCTTTCGAGCATCCGAGAGACCACGGTCTGGTTGACCGTGTTGTCTTCGGCGACAAGGATGCGGAGGAGGTGGGCCGGTTTCGCGAAACTGTGACGAGTGACCAGGGGCTCGGTTTTTTGTTTGTTGCCCGTGGAGACGAGCATTGCTTCTAGTAAGTCTGATCTGCTTACGGGCTTGGCGAGGTGCGCGGAAATACCGAGCTCGCGGCGGCGAAGGTTGTCGCCAAGGGAGCCCGGCGAAGTCAGCATTACGATGGGCGCCGTGACAAAAGCTGCATCTCTCCGGATTTGCTCGGCGAACTCGAATCCGTCCGTGTTGGGCAGATGGGCATCGACGATGAGGATGGGAAGGGGGGAACCGGTCTTGACGGCATCGGCAAGGACCTCGAACGCCGCGGATGTAGTCTTGACGTCGCGAGGATTCATACCCCACGACTTGGTCATTTCCAGAAGGACATGACGGGCCGAACGGTTATCGTCGACGATCAAGACGGAACGGCCGTTCAGGACTGTATGAATTGGCGGATCGAAAGGGGCCGTCGTCCTCTGACTCACGCCAAATCTAGCCGTGAAATGAAATGCGCTGCCTTTGCCTAACGTACTCTCGACCCACAGGCGACCGTGCATCATATCAACCAAACTCTTAGAAATGGACAGTCCTAACCCTGTTCCTCCGAAAGTGCGCGTAATGCTGCTGTCGGCCTGAGAGAAGGTTTCGAAAATGATCTCGCACTTGTCGCGTGGAATTCCGATGCCGGTGTCGGCGACGCTGAAATGTAATACGGAGAATTCGAGAGAATGCTGACTCACAGTCAGATGGACGGACACTTCGCCTGCGGCAGTGAACTTGATGGCGTTGCCGACGAGGTTGACGAGAATCTGCCGGAGGCGACCGGGGTCGCCGAGAGCATGTTCGGGCACGTCGGGGTCGATCAAGCAAACTAATTCCAGGTTCTTGGCGTGCGCCCTCATCGCCAGGGCCTTGATGGCTTCTGTTACACGGTCGTGGAGGTTGAAGTCTACGGTTTCGAGGTCGACTTTTCCGGCTTCGACCTTCGAGAAGTCGAGGATGTCGTTGACGAGGGCGAGCAGGATATCGGCCGAAGACTTGGCCATGAGTAAGCATTCCCTTTGTTCCGGATTTATTTCGGTGCCGAGCACGAGTTCGGTCATGCCGAGTATGCCGTTGATGGGAGTGCGAATCTCGTGACTCATGTTGGCGAGGAACTCGCTTTTTGTGCGGCTGGCGGTTTCAGCTTGCTCTTTGGCCCTCAGCAATTCGGCTTCGGCTGTCTTGCGTTCGGTGATGTCGTAGAGAATGCCATGCATCAGCAGTATGCCGAATTCGGGATCACGGACGATGAGCGCCTCATCGTGGATCCAGAGCGTGTGGCCGGCGCCAACCATAAGCCGGTAGTCAATCTGGAACGAATCGCCTTCGGAGCGCGGTCCGGCTTTGAGGGCAAGAACGCGTTCTCTGTCTTCGGGGTGCAATCTCGTGGGCCAGAGGTCGGGATTGGCGATCCACTCGCCAGGGGTGAATCCGAGGACAGTGGTGATGCGCGGACTTACGTATCGCCAGCGGCCACGGGGGCCTAACTCGGCGATATAAGTGATGGCGGGAACGCGTTCGGCCAGAAAACGATATTTGGACTCGCTGCGTTCCAATTCCTGTTGCGCCTTTCTCTCCTCGGTAATGTCGATCAACGTACCTTCAATCACGGGGCCGGAGGCGTCGGGCGATTCCAGCAGGGCTGCGTTTTCCATCACCCAGACTGGCGTTCCGTCGGTTCGTCGCAAGCAATGGACCAGGTTCGAAACCAATTTGGTTTCCCGAAGGGTGTGCAGGAGGGCGGCTCGATCAGCGGGGTTGAAGAACAGCTCGGAGATGTCGCGGCTTAAGTAGTCTTCGCGGGAGACGACGCCGAAGATCTTGCAGCAGGCCTGATTCATTTCGAGGATGCGGCCTTCCATGGTGGTGCGATAGACGCCGGCGGGCGTTCGCTCGAAGAGCAGACGATAGCGGCGCTCGCTCACCTCCAGCGCCGTTGTGTAGGCCGAGAATCGGCGGTTGACGAGGGAACTCGTGATGATCCGGAGCAACACGAATAAGGTCGCACCCACAATTCCGATGGCAGCCAGAGTGGATGTGCTGATGGCGTAGACTCCCCGGCGAACCATCGGGGATGGCAGGTAGGTGACTGCTGCCAAGCTGGCGTAATGGATGGCGGCGACCCCGGAACCCATGGCGGTCGCGATCAGAACTTTGACGGACCAGGATCCGAAGTCACGACTGACGGCGAAAAGGACGATTCCGCAGGCAAGGGTCGCCGCGGCGAGGGAAAGCAGAACCAACTTGATGTCGTAGCGGCCCGCGACGGGAAGATTTAGGCCCAGCACGCCGATGTAATGCATGCTCCAGATACCGAGGCCCAGAACGCTGGAACCGCTCAGCAGCCATCCGATTCGCGCCAAACCTCTGGAGCGCCGGCTGTGGCTGGCGAGATCGAGCGCGGTATAGGAGGCGCAGATCGAGATTACGACGGATATGAAGACGAATTGCAAGTCGGTGCTAACGTTCATGAATCACTCGGAACTCCCGAATGATCGCGGCACTTGAGAGTCCCTTTGTGGTCTGCGGTCGGATGTTTCGGCTCAAATGCAAGCTATTGAGGAGGAAGCCTCGGGAATCGCCCAAGGGACAACTATCCGACAAGTTTCTCTACTCGGGGGCGCGGTTGCTGGATATCCGTCTGATTTCTGGACTGCATTCCAGAAATCCGACAGTTCATCTCGCGTTCGAACTGCCGTCTGGCCTTAATGCCTGGAGGATCCGCAGAAGACGCTGCATTTGATGGGGGTGAGACGGCTCGGAGCAAGGGCTCGAGACGACGGTTGGCACGTTGAGTGCATTCCCGCTTACGTGGACACGGATCGTTCAGAGTAGCCAAAGTAGAATTGGCGCTCCCGAGTGGATCGATAGAGTTAATTTCCAGGAGCGCGGATGTCGAATAGCACCGGTACGAAAAAAAGTGTAGCGCATGCCACCCTCAGCCAGAGCATTCAATATCATTTGCGGTACACAGTCGGGAAATTGGCTGCGAATGCTACCAGGAAAGACGTGTTTCAAGCGCTTGCACACGCTATCCGCCAGCAATTGATCGATAAAATGTTCGCGACGGAGGCGAAAAACGCGGCGCAAAATGCGAAGCAACTCGTTTATCTTTCCGCCGAATTTCTGATTGGTCAATCGTTACGAAACAATCTTTTTAACTTAGGACTGCTGCGAGAGGCCGATGAAGCCACGCGAGAGTTCGGTTTTACCCTGGATGAGGTCGCGGACGCGGAGGCGGACGCTCCGCTGGGAAACGGCGGCTTGGGGCGATTGGCGGCATGCTTCATGGAATCGCTGGCAACGCTGGGGATGCCGGCTTACGGCTATGGAATCAATTACCAGTTCGGTCTTTTCAAACAGGAGATCGAGAATGGTTTTCAAAAAGAGCGGACAGAGCAGTGGTTCGGGCAGGAATCTCCCTGGCTGATCGAGCGACTGGCGGAATCTTGCACGGTGCCGCTTTACGGCAGGATCGAACACGGTGTCGACCGAAGTGGAAACTACAACCCCATGTGGGTCGACTGGCAGATCGTGATCGGTGTTCCTTATGACATCCCGATCGTAGGTTTCGGCGGGACGACCGTGAACCACCTGCGCTTGTACTCCGCGCGGGCGTCGGACGAGTTCAACATGCAGATTTTCAACAGCGGCGATTACATGCGCGCGGTTGAAGCCAAGATGTCGATGGAGACGATTTCGAAGATTCTGTATCCGTCGGATTCTTTCCCCGCCGGCAAAGAGTTGCGGTTAGTTCAGGAGTACTTCATGGTCGCCTGCGCGTTGCGCGACACAATACGGAAATTGCAGGCGGACCATCCCGATACCGGTATTGAGACGCTGGCGAACCTGTTCGCCATTCAAATGAACGACACGCATCCGGCTTTAGTGGTCGCGGAATTGATGCGCATTCTGACCGACGAACACGCGATGGAGTGGGATCGAGCGTGGGAGATCACCCAAGCGACTTGTGGTTACACGAACCACACGCTTCTTCCCGAGGCGTTGGAGAAGTGGTCGGTAAGTCTGATGGAAAAAGTGCTGCCTCGTCATCTCCAGATTATCTACGAGATCAATCGCCGTTTTCTCGTCCAGGTGGAGGAGCGTTTTCCGGGACAACCGGCGCGACTTGAACGCATGTCACTGATCGAGGAGGGCGAAGACCGGCAAGTGCGGATGGCGCAACTGGCGATTGTCGGCAGTCACTCGATCAATGGAGTGGCGGCGCTGCATTCGGATCTTGTGAAGAAAAAACTGGTGCCGGATTTCGGTGAGTTGTGGCCCGAACGATTCAGTAACAAGACGAACGGGGTAACCCATCGGCGCTGGTTGGCAAGCGCAAACCCGGGTCTGGCAAGCCTAATCACCGCCCGTGTGGGGGCGGGATGGATTACGGATTTCGCAAAGATTCGAGGGCTGGAAGCTCGAGCGGACAACCTCGACTTTCAGCATCAGTTCGCAGCCGTCAAACTGAAAAACAAAGAGAGACTGGCGCGGCTGATCAGCAGCAGGGAACAAATTGCGGTAGATCCCGCGAGTCTTTTTGATGTTCATGTCAAGAGAATCCACGAGTACAAGCGCCAGCTTCTGAATGCGATGCGGGTTATTCACGACTACCTGAGCCTGACTGAGGAGGGCCGAAAGCCGACCGTCGCACGAACCTATATTTTCGGCGGAAAAGCCGCTCCCGGTTATGAGATGGCCAAGCTGATCATCAAGTTGATCAACAATATCGGCGTCGCGATCAACGGCGATCCGAAGGCGGAAGGCCTGATGAAAGTTGTGTTCATGCACGACTACAAGGTGTCGTTGGCGGAGCAGATTATCCCCGGGGCGGACCTTAGTGAGCAGATCTCGACCGCGGGTACGGAAGCTTCCGGGACGGGAAACATGAAATTTGCCATGAACGGGGCGCTGACGATTGGCACGCTAGACGGGGCGAATGTGGAGATCCTCGAAGAAGTGGGCGCGGAGAATATCTATATTTTCGGCCTCGATGCGGAGCAGGTGGAGGCTCAGAAGAATTCTTACAATCCGTGGGATTTCTATCGCTCGAGCGCGATTGCGCGACGGGTGATGGACGCTCTGCGGGACGACCGCTTCTGTCCCGAAGCGCCCGGCCTGTTTCGTCCGATCTTTGACGCGATATTACGAAATGGGGATCGATACTTTCATCTGGCCGATCTTGATTCGTATGTGGAGGCGCAGGAGCGCGTGGCGCTCGACTTTCTGCGCCCGGTTGAGTGGAATCGCAAAGCGATTCTCAACGTCGCCCGCTCGGGAAAGTTCTCAAGTGATCGCGCAGTCGCTGAATATGCCCAGGAGATCTGGGGACTGGACGCGGTACGCAACTGAAGGAGACGACCAGCGGAATGCTGACGGCACACAAGCAACGGATTCTCGAAATCATAGGGACGGATTTCGAGATTACGCGGGGACGGGCGCTGCCGCTCGGTGCGACGGTGGTGCGCGGCGGTGTGAATTTTGCAATCTTCTCGCGGAATGCTACTTCGGTCACCCTGGTCGTCTACCGGACGGGCGACCTGGATCCGATTGCTGAGTTTCCCATGGATTCGCGGCGCAACCGGACGGGAGATGTGTGGCACGTGTTTATCGGAGGAATCGATCCCGGAATCGAGTACGGGTATCGCATGGACCGCGTTCCAAATCTTGAACCGCACTTACATCGCTTTGATCCATCGCGGGTGCTTCTGGATCCTTATGCGCGCGGTACTTCGAGGGCTGGCGGGGATCGGCGCTCAGTGATCGTTGACTCGCAGGTCGATTCACAAGGTGATTCGCAATTTGAATCGCACTTTGTTTGGGAGCAGGACCAGCCGCTGGATCTGCGCTTCGCCGACTCTGTTATCTACGAGGTCCATGTCGGCGCGTTTACACGTAACGACAATGCGGAGGTGTCGTCCCCTGGCACATTTGCGGGGCTAGTGGAGAAGATACCCTATTTTCGCGAGCTGGGGATAACAGCGATCGAGTTGATGCCGATCATGGAGTTTGATGAAGCGGACAATCCGCGCGTCAATCCAATTACGGGCGAACGGCTGATCAATAACTGGGGATATCATCCGCTCTCGTTCTGTTCTCCGCATCTGGCATACGGGGGCGACGGCACTCCGCGAGACACATTGCGAGAGATGAAAGAGATGGTGAAGGCATTTCACGCAGCCGGCATTGAAGTGATTCTCGATGCAGTCTTCAATCACACTGGAGAAGGCAGAGCGCCGGAAAACTGGTTCAGTTTTCGAGGCATCGACAATAGCGTGTATTACATGCTGGAGCCGGAAACAGGCGAAGATCGAAATTTTTCCGGTTGCGGCAACACATTGAACTGCAATCACCCCGTCGTACGGGACTTCATCCTCGACTGCCTGCGGTATTGGGTCGTCGAGGTGCACGTCGATGGTTTTCGCTTTGATTTGGCATCGATTCTGGGGCGTGGGCCGGACGGAGCCGTGCTTTCGAATCCGCCGCTGATCGAGCAAATCGCCGCCGATCCCGTGCTGGCAAATACGAAAATGATCGCCGAAGCGTGGGATGCCTCGGGGTTATACCAGGTCGGAAGTTTTCCAGCGGGCCAGCGGTGGGCGGAATGGAACGGAAAATTCCGCGACGATCTGCGACGGTACGTGCGGGGGGATGCCGGCATGGTGCCGGTGCTCGCGACGCGCCTGGCAGGAAGCTCGGACCTTTATCAGGGCAACGGACGGGCGCCTTACCACAGCATCAATTTTGTGACTTGCCATGACGGTTTCACCATGGCCGATCTTGTCAGCTACGACGGCAAACACAATGAAGCGAACGGCGAAGAGAATCGCGATGGTTGTAACGACAATTTCAGCTGGAATTGCGGAGTGGAAGGAGCGACGATGGATCTTGATGTCGTGCGGTTGCGAAGACGGCAGGTCAAGAATCTAGCCGCGCTGCTTTTTCTAGCGCACGGAGTGCCCATGCTGCTCTACGGCGATGAAGTCGGCCGGACGCAGCGGGGGAACAACAACGTTTATTGTCACGATGCTCTGAGCCGCTTGGACTGGGACCTCGTCCGCGAAAAACAGGAAGAGCTGATTTTCTTCCAACGTCTGATCGCATTCCGACGGGCACACCGCGTGTTAAGACGAGGGAGCTTTGTGCCGACTTCCAATGAACCGCTGATCCACATGGACTGGAATGGCACGAATCTCGGACAACCGGATTGGAATTTTGAGTCGCGAGCACTGGCGCTGCATATCTCCGAGCGTGAGGAGGATGACGTGCGCGACAGCATTTACTTGATTACGAATGCTCATTGGGAGGCATCGCGATTCGAGCTACCGCAGATTACGGGCCAGTCGTGGGCGCGCTTCCTGGACACTTCTTTGACTGCGCCAAATGACATCGTCGAACCGGGACACGAGGTCGAACTCGAGGAGCAAGCGTGCTATCAAGTCGGTCCGCGCTCCACCGTTGTGCTAGTGGGGAGGCCGGGTATTCGAACATGACCAGTGAGCGTTGGAACTCGAGACGCGTTCGAACGGAGCGCAAGACGGCGGGAAGAGCATGCGAATCCTTGTCGTAGATGACGACCCGATCCATAGGACGGTTCTGGCGTCGTTGCTGCGCGCGCGAGGGCATGAAGTCGAGACTGCACCCGATGTGGACCGGGCGTGGAAGGTGTTGCTGCACACCCCTGTGCGTATCGTTTTTGTGGATTGGATGATGCCCCGAGTGAATGGCCTGGAACTGGTGCGCAGAATCCGCGCCCATGAATTTGGGCAGTATGTTTACGTTGTTCTGTGCACGGGCCGGGACTCGCGTGCCGATTTGGTTGAAGGCATGAGGAGCGGCGCAGACGATTTTTTGTCGAAGCCTGTCGACGGCGAAGAATTGTGGTTGAAAGTGGCATCGGGGAGTCGGATCGCCCAGTTGGAAGATCGGTTGGAGGAAGACAAACGAAAGCTGGAAGAAGCGAACATTGCTCTGTCGCTCGCCTACGGTACGATTCGTGCGGATCTTGAATCGGCAGCGGAGATGCAAAGATCCCTTTTGCCGGTTCCGACCCGGATACATGATGTGCAGTTCGAATGGCTGTTCTGCCCTGCAAAAGTTGTGGCGGGGGACATACTGGGCTTTTTTCCTCTGGACGAGAATCGGGCGGCGTTCTACCAGGTGGATGTTTCGGGCCACGGGATTCCCGCGGCGATGTTCTCGGTCCTGTTGAGCAAACTGCTTACTACGAGTCCCGTCAGCAGCAGCCTTTTGAAGCACGCAATTGCTGAAGAACCTTGGTACGTGGTGACACCCGCCAACGAGGCAATCGGGGAACTCAATCAGCGTTTGCAGGGCAATGGCGACATGTACTTCACGATGGTCTATGGCATGGTGAATACAAAGACGCGGCGGCTGAGCTTTTCGCAGGCCGGGCATCCTCACCCTATTTATCTCCCGCATGGCGATCCAGCGGTGGCCCTGGGAAGTGGCGGATTTCCGGTGGGTGTGCTGCCGGACATGGATTATGACCTGATAGAGATGGATGTTGCCTCCGGCGACCGGCTATTTCTGGCGTCCGATGGCATCACGGAGTGTACAAGTCCACACGGGGAGCAGTTTGGCGCCCAGCGACTCATCCACTTCATCGAGAAACATCGGGACGAGTCGTTGGAGACACTGCTGAGTATTTTGCAAAGAGATTTGCGAGATTGGGTGGGTGGTGACGAATTTCAGGACGACCTGTCGATCGTGGCCATGGAGATGCCTTAAGAAGAGTTTCTGGATGAGGCCGCAGCTATTGGCCGATCATGTAGGCAAGCAAACTATTTTGAGCGGAAGACGAATCGAGGAGCTAAATGAAGATCGAAGAGAAAAGAGTCGGATCAAGCTTGTTGGTCCGAATTTTGGAACTGAACATCGGGGCCGATAGGGCGGTGGCTTTCAAGGAAACCATTGGGAAGTTGATCGAACGCGGAGAGCGAAGGATCGTGCTCGACCTTTCCAGCGTTGAATTCATCGACAGCAGCGGGCTGGGAGCGATCCTCTCAGTGTTGAAGCGGTTGGGAAAAGACGGCGAACTCGTGGTGTGCGGAATCACTCCGCCGGTGGCCAGCATGTTTAAGTTGACGCGAATGGACCGGGTTTTTCCGGTTCACGAGACCGTGGAAGAAGCCCTTGCCGCATTCTGCCAATAATTCTACGGGGTCTCTGGAACAGCGCGTTGAACTGATTATCCAGAGTCGCCTCGACGCGGTGCCCCTGCTGGTGAATCTTGTGGGCAGTCTTTGCGAATGGGCGGGGGCATGCCACGCGGATCGTCACTTGCTGGTCTTGTGTCTGGCGGAGGCGGCCAACAACTCGATTATCCATGCGTATCATGGAGAGCCCGGGAACAAAGTCATTGTGGAAGTTACGCTTAGCCCGGAGAGACTGGTGTTTGAGGTGATCGACACAGGCGAAACGGCGGATGTTGCGAAGATGAACACGGATCGTCGCCATGCGATCGGTGCGGCTTCTCTGGGCGCGCTGGCCGAAAGTGGGCGTGGTCTCGCGATCATGCAGGAAGTGATGGATTCGGTTGAGTATTCGACGGAAGCAGGCTACAACCGGCTGCGGTTAACGAAGCAAGTTGAAAGCAAGAAAAGCTAATGTCGCGGATGCCCTGACAGCGAACCTAATTCAATAACGGCGCTGGAGGCGGCACGGACGAATCGTACCGGCCCCGCGTCCTAGGCATTCGCTGATTTCGCGGATTTCTTCTCTTCGTCGCCTTCGGGGTAAAAGTAGGCGACACGCTGGCGTCTCAACTCCGGTTCAAGGGCGGCATCGAAAGCGCCCTCGCGCGCTTTGATCAGGTTTACCCACGGATATTGGGCGGTCTTCGCCTCGAGTTTTGCGATGAAGTCGTCGACCGATCCGATGCGGCGTGCGGGAGATCCCACCATGATGGAGTTCGGGGGCACGTCGCGAGTCACGACGGAGCCCGCCCCAATGACTACGTTGGGTCCGATCGTAACTCCCGGCAGGATGATGCAACCGTAGCCTACGAATACGTTATCGCGGAAGTCGGTCTTTCCGACGGAATCGAGTTTCACTCCATAGGCGCGATTCAGCATTTTGACGACTCCGTTGTGGCCGAGAACGCAGCACGATCCGAACTGCACGTTGTTGCCGAGGCGAACAAAAGCTGGGTCGGTGAACACCGTCGTCTGGAGGATGCTGCACTTGTTTCCGATCGCATGAAATCCGCCATGAAGGCGCAGGTATTCGGCATATTCGTCACCAAAGGGGTTGCACAATTTGCGATAGATGGCGGGAAAGAGACCGTAACGAAATGCCAAGAAGCGAAATAGTTTACCTAAGAGAGTGCGCATAAATCCTCCAGTTTGATGTTCGGTACAAAGTCCGTTTTCATGAAGCGCGGCGCGGACGGCGGGATCATGCCCGTTGGCCGTGGAACAGTCCGCCCAAGGTGTGAAGTGCCTGTTTGCGAAGGTACTCGCGTTCTCCCCAGGGGCAGAGTCCGCGATAAAAGACCAGTGTCACCAAACTCAAATAGATGATGCCTCGAGCACAGAGGCCGGCCGCGACCCAAATTCGGCTACTTCCCGCGCCCGTGAGTATTGAGGGAAGAGCCCAAGCCAAACCGAAGGCCAAGAAATACGGTATGAGGCCGGGAAGAAAGACTTGCTTCAGGAAGAGAGGTTGGGAAACTCCGATGATGCGATGGGTGTAGGTCATATAAATGAGTCCGCTGAGAACCATGCCGGACGCGACTGCGACGGCGATCATGAGGGTTGTCTTGCCAACGGTCAGAAATCCGATCGTGACAAAGAGCAAAACGAAGGCTAATTGGGTGAGTGGATAGATTAATTCGCGCTTGGGATGACCGACCCCGCGATGAAAGGCAGAGCCCGGTCCGGTGAGAACATGCGTCTGGTAAGGGAGGCAGAAGATCATGAGGATGGGAATGGCCGGGGCAAACTTGTCGGCAGAGCCGATCCACAAGCGAAGCAGCGGATGAGCAAAAGCGGCCATGAAGGCCAGCAAGGTACCCGTCATCATGTTCATGTAGCGAGCGCCCTTCAGATAGAGCTTCACCAATTCGTCTTTCCAGGTGAGCGTGTTCATGTGAGAGAGGGCCGGCATGAAAACGGTGTTCATGGAGCTTGCCAGTTGGCTGCCCATGACCGGCAGTTTCTCTCCTACATCGAACAACGCGGTTGCCTGAACGCCGATGAAGATTCCCGCGATCACTTTTTCAATGGAATAAAGGAAAGTGCAGAGAAGGCCCGAGATCTGTACGACCGAGCCATAACCGAAGAAGATTCGGAGGTTGGTGCGATCAAAATGGCGCAAGCGAACTGACAGCCCGGGCATGGCGCGGTAGCAGAAGATCGCCATGAGAATGGTGGCGACAAGATAACGGATACCAAATGCCCATGCCAGCGAGTAAATGCCGTGTCCGGTACGAAATAATATAACGGCAGTCACAACTTCAAGGGTGACAGTGACCGCCCAGATCACGCTGGTTTGCGCACTTTTCTGCAGGCCGGTGAGGGTATTGTTGAATACTCCGAAAGACAGGTCGAGCATGAAGCTGGCGGCTGTCGCCAGGACAAGAATCGACGCCGTGTGGGAAAGGGAAGGACGGATCTTGAGCAGGTGAAGCACGCGCGGTAAACAGACGACCAGCACGCTCATGAGGGCGACGCAGATCGATGTCGTGATTACCAGTCCCGTCGAGATGAGGCGGTTGATTTTGTCCTGTTCGCCTTTCGCGTTATATTCCGCGACAAAGCGAATGTAAACGTTGGCAATGCCCATGGAACTCATTCCCATGTAACTGATGAGGATGAAACAGGCAGCCCATATCCCGTATTCCTCGAGAGTCACGTAGGTGAGCGTGATGGGAGTGAGAAGGAATCGGGTCGCCAGATAATAAAGCCGGGCGGTAAATTCAACCGAAAAATTCTTGAACAAGCGCTCTTTCAAGACCTGCTTTGCCTCTTCCGATGCGATAGCCATAAATTGACTTGTCCTTTTAAATTCCGGCGCGAGCGGACTGAGATTCTTCGAATACGGGTGCGGAGCGGAATGACAGGCCGGCTTGATCTTTTTTGGACACAATCGGTTGGTCATGGAGCTGCCAGTCGATATGAAGAGTTGGATCGTTCCAGGCGATGGTCCGCTCAAGTTCGGGTTTGTAATACGCGGTTGTTTTGTATACAAACTGCGCTTCTCGCGAGCGCACATGGAAGCCATGAGCGAATCCCGGAGGAATCCATAACAAGCGCAAGTTGGCATCGGAAATCGTGAAGGACTCCCACTTGCCGAAAGTTGGAGAAGAACGGCGCAGGTCCACGGCGACGTCCAGAACCTCTCCCACTACGACATGGACGAGTTTGCCCTGGGGTTGAACGATCTGGTAGTGCAGGCCGCGCAAGACCCGTTCGACAGAAAAGGAGCGGTTATCCTGGACGAATTCTTGGGAGAGGCCGAGTGCCTCCATCGTCTTGCTGTTATAACTTTCGAAAAAGAAGCCGCGTTCGTCGCGAAAGACGTCGGGTTCGAATAACAGCACGTCTTTCAGCGAAGTTTGCATTGTTTTCATAGGGCTCCTGCGTTTAGCGATCGTTCGGTCAAAATACGCGTTCGTCGACAATGCGGAGCAAGTATTGTCCGTAATCGGTCTTTTCCATCGAGCGGCCCATCGCTTCGAGTTGGTCCGAATTGATGTAGCCGTAGCGAAAGGCAATTTCTTCGAGACAGGCGACTTTGAGACCCTGGCGGCGTTCGATGGTCGAGATGAAGAGTGAGGCGTCCATCAGCGATTCGTGGGTTCCGGTGTCAAGCCACGCCATCCCGCGGCCCATCACTACCACCTCCAATTCTCCGGACTGCATATACACTTTGTTGACGTCTGTAATTTCCAGTTCGCCGCGCGCCGACGGCTTGAGTGATTTGGCGATATCGACGACGCGGCTGTCGTAAAAATAAAGCCCCGTAACCGCGTATTTCGATTTCGGCTTCGCAGGTTTTTCTTCAATACTGATTGCCGTTCCTGACGGATCGAATTCGACTACGCCGTAACGCTCGGGATCGGTCACGGGATAGGCAAACACTCTCGCTCCCGTCGTCTTGAGCGTGGCCTGCATCAGGTTCTTCGAAAAATCGTGGCCGTAGAAGATGTTGTCGCCTAGCACTAGGGCACAGCAATGGCCATCGAGGAACTCCTCGGCAAGAATGAAAGCGTGAGCGATTCCTTCCGGATTGGGCTGAACGCAGTAGGAGAAGCTCATGCCGAGATCTTTGCCGTCGCCCAGCAGAAGCTTGTAGGAGCCAATGTCGTGCGGGGTGGAGATGATCAATACTTCCCGTATGCCGGCCAACATCAGTGCGGAAAGCGGGTAATACACCATGGGCTTGTCATACACGGGCAGCAGAGGTTTCGATACGGCACGAGTGACGGGATGCAGGCGAGTGCCCGATCCTCCCGCCAGCACAATTCCCTTGAAGCTGCGTCCACGTTGCAAGTCGCTGTTGTTCATAATTAACCTTTCCCTCCTGCTGCTGGAGTCGCAAGACCGTCGAGCCGGGCAGAATATTGCGCGGTCATCCACGTTTTGTATTCACCGCTGATAACATCTCGAATCCAATCGCCATGCGCGAGATACCACTGAATGGTGCGGCGAAGCCCGCTGTGAAAGGTCTCCCGCGGTTTCCACTTCAGCTCCGATTGAAGTTTTATCGAATCGACGGCGTAGCGGTGGTCATGTCCGGGACGATCTTTCACGAAGGCTTTTTGAGAGCTATAGGGCTGGCCGTCCTTCCGCGGACAGAGGTCGTCCAGGTTCTTGCAGATCGCATCAACCACATCGAGGTTGGTTTTTTCGCAGACGCCGCCGATGTTGTAGGTCTCGCCCGGTCTTCCTGCGCGCAGAACGACGCGGATGGCCTCGCAATGATCTTCCACGAACAGCCAATCGCGGACGTTGCGGCCGTCGCCATAGATGGGCAGAGATTTTCGTTGCAGAGCGTTCAAAATCACGAGTGGAATGAGTTTCTCGGGAAACTGAAAAGGCCCGTAGTTGTTGGAGCAGTTCGTGGTTAAAGTGGGCAATCCGTAGGTGTGATGGTAGGCCCGCACCAAATGATCGGAACTAGCTTTGGAGGCAGCGTAGGGACTATTGGGAGCGTACGCGGTCAATTCGGTAAAGGGTGCGTCTTCGGGACCGAGCGAGCCATACACCTCATCGGTGGAAATATGCAGGAACCGAAAGTCTTCGCGATCTTTGTCTTCGAGGTCCTCCCAATAGCGCTTGACGGCCTCTAGCAGTGAGAACGTGCCGTTGATATTGTTCTGGATGAACTCTGCGGGTCCACTGATCGAACGGTCTACATGGCTCTCCGCGGCAAAATGAACGACTGCCTTTACCCCGCGCCGGGACAGAAGATCGTGAACCGTGGTTGCGTCCGCAATATCCGCATGAACAAATTCGAAACGCGGATTGTCGGCGACCGAGGCTAGGTTTTTCATGTTCCCCGCGTAGGTAAGTTTGTCGAGGTTGACGAGCGCCGATTGCTCCTCCGTCAACCACTGCAAAACAAAGTTGGAGCCGATGAAGCCCGCGCCGCCGGTTACAAGGATCGTGTCATTCATTTTCAATTCTCAACTCCTCACTGGATTTGCAAATCTGATTCAGCCGGTTCGACGATGGTCAAGCTTCCTGTCGGCTGGGTGCCCGGCAACGGTTGGTTCTGGTGAATCAATCGTTCGTAGAGGAGTAAAGCCTGGGCAATCTTGGCGTCCCAACTGAATTCCTGTTCCGAGCGCTTTCTTCCCGCAAGCCCTTTCAGTCTCCAGACCTCGGGACGTTCGGCCACGTCGCGCAGAGTCTTCGAAAGCTCTTGGATCACGTACTCTCGGCCGACTGGCGCGATGGCGCGTCCCACATCATCCGTGACCAGTTCCGCTGGTCCGCCGTACCTGACCGCTACGACCGGACGACCGCTGGCCATCGCTTCAAGCAGCACGGCACCTCCCGATTCACGGACGGACGGCAGACAGAAAATGTGGGCGGCGCGTATCGCCGCCGATACGTCACTCAACGTTCGGTTGCCTTGAAAGCGAACCGGTGGTGAAAGTTCGAGTGCGGCAGCGTGGGCTTCCAATTGAGCGCGTTCCGGACCCTCGCCAATGATGACGAGCTCAACGGGGATGGAGCCGGAGATTGTTTTGACTGCGTCGAGCAACATCGACACGCCTTTGAAAGGAACCAGGCGTCCGACAAACACGACGCGCAGCAGATTCTCGACTTTCGGGGGAGATGGCCAGGGCATGGCGCGAAAAACAGACAGGTCGACTCCGTTCTCGAGCATTCGGTGGCACTTATTGCGGTAGGGCTCGGGAATCGAATTCCGGGTGGCATCGGTGGCGGTGAGAATCATGGCTGAGTCAGCTATTCCGCGGTTCACGAATTCAGCGATTCTGCCCAGGTTTCGAACCGGGTAAAGCCAGGCCGAATCCTGCTTCATGAACTCAGGAAAGGTCGAGGGAGACGGTAGACCGCCGTTCCATGGACCCAAGAGCACGGGTAATCCAAGACGGTGAAGGGTGGGGGAAGCAATGGGGGAGACGGGTGTAACACAATGGACGAGATCCCACTGGCGGCCTTGTTTCTGCATACGCACAAGCAGTCGAACCGCTTGACGATCAAAAACGAAGAAGTCGAGGGAAGAGATCAGGAACACGGCGTGCTGGCTGCGTGGGAACAAGCGCGAGGCCAAGCGATAGAGCGGTCCCGCGAAGGCTTCTGTATCGACGTAAACGATTTGTGCGTCGGCTGCGGGTAGCCGCTGGGCAGACAAGACTTGCTGGTTGCGAATATGAGTGACAAGTGTGACCGCGGAATGTTCGGCCAACCTGGAGAACCATTCCCATCCGATTTGCGATACGGATCCCTCACCGGGACCACACTGGTAGGCGGACAGGAGTACGCGACGTCGAGCCGTCACTGTGTCACCTCACGATGAAGCGGTCGCGCTGGCACACCTGCGACGGTGGCACCTGCCGGGACGTCACGAGTGACCACGGCGTTAGCGCCAATTACCGCATCGTCGCCGATTGTGACACCCGGCAAAATGGCTACGCCGCGTCCGATCCAGGCGTTGCGGCCGATGGAGATTGCTCGACCCGAGTGGCGCGAGTTGCGAATGGAGGTGCCGTCTCCACGTGTATGGTTGGCGTCGCGGATGCTTGTGTATTCGCCGATTCCAGTTCCTTCGCCAATGAAGATTGCGTCGTACGAAACCAAGTGGACTCCGCGCGAGATTACAACGCCGTCACCGACGGTGATGCGGCCGGCGTCGCGCGTTTCTAGATAGAGGCCGGGATAAAGGAAGAGGTGTTTGCCGAGATGAATTTCTCCGGTGCCGTGAACCTCGACTCTGCCTTGCACGACGACGGTTGGATCGAGTTGCGGAGTAATGCGAGCGGCGAGGCAGGCATGCGACCACGCACGTACGCAAGGCGTTCGCAGTTTTTCAGTCACGGCCGCGACAGGCGTCAACAGGGCGACAGAGAGACGCTTGCCAAGTCCACTCATCGCGTGACCTCTTTGTATTCGATGAGCTGGTGTTCGCCATGGCGCTCGCGATAAAACTTCAACTGTCCAAATAAAATCGGGATCTGCTGCAAGTGGGAATGTACGGCATAGAGAAAAGCAGTCAACTGATCGCCTGGGCATTTCCACGAGCAACGCCGTGCGGTGCGGAGGATCAAGAGCAGCACACAAAATGTCATTACGGCTACGGGCAGGAAGGATCGAAGGACGAGTGAGAGGATAATTGCGAGCAGCGGCGCAGTCAGCATGGTGATGCTTTGCACCAGGTTGCGGCGTGTTTCGGACCGCCAGAGCGGGGACTTGCTGCCGCGAAGACGCTCGGAGACGGAAGCGTAGGCGAATCCGGCGCGCATGGCGCGCTTCCAATATTGGTGAAATGAAGTGATGGCCAGGTCGTGCTCGGTCATCGGGCAGTCGATGTGCATAATGCGGTAGCCGAGGCTGGTCATGCGGTGGCACATCTCGGGCTCTTCGCCGGCGATGAGGGTTTCGTCATAGCCGCCGATTTCCAGGAGAACATCGCGTCGCATGAGGGCGTCTCCTCCGCAGAACTGAGAGACGCCGGGAGCGTAGATCCAATCGAGATCGAGAACGCGGTTGTAGACAGAGGCGCGCGGGGCCAACTCCCGCCGGTGCCCCCACACGACGGCGGTCTGCGGATCCTGAAATTGTTCGAGCGCCGCAGCCACAAATGACGGGTGCAGGACGGTATCGCCGTCCAAAAAAAGAACGAAAGTGGCATGGGAGGCGCGCCATCCGAGATTTCGGCCACGGGCGGCGGTCGTGGGTCCGGGTGGAAGAACGAGCACGCGGGCTCCGTCCGAACGGGCACGGGTAATGCTGTCGTCGCTTGAATTCGAATCGACGTAGATCACTTCGAAGCCTTCGAACGCTTGCTTCAACGCATTGAGCGAATTCAGGCAGCCAGTCAAGCGGGCGCCCTCGTTCCTGCCGATGACGACGACGGCGAGTGATGCAACTGGTGAACCTTGTTTGCTCATGCCAAACCTTCTTCCAGCAGATTGCGGTAGTCATTGATGCGAGCCTCGGGCGAGAAACGCGACTGGAGCAGACCCCGTGCCTGCGTGACGATTCCGTTGAGTTCGGCGGGAGTGGCTCGCATGATGTTCAGTAGGCTTTCGGCGAGGGAAGCTGGGTCATCGGCGTGGAAACGATAGCCCGTTGTCTTTTCGACGAGCGATCCCGCCCCTCCGCGGTCGGGCACGAGCACAGGAACGTCGGCCGCCATGGCTTCAATGATGGCCAATCCAAAGGGTTCAGCGGGGCAAAGATGGATGAGAAGATCGGAGTTTGCGAGTTCACTCTCGATGTCATTCACGAAACCGACAAAGGTCACGTTGGGATGGGTCTGCTTCGCGCGCGCGCGCAGTGTCTCCAAGTCCCAACCAGTACCGAGGACGCGAATTTGCAATGGGTTCAGCGCGGGTTCGCGATCGAGAACGTCGAGCAAAAGGTCCACGCGCTTGATGGGATCGATGCGGGAAATCACCACCGCTCGTGTAATTGGGGAGCCATTGAACGGCAACCGATGGAGACATCCGCTGGTGCGAGTTGTGGGGAGAAAGTTTTCGATGACGTGAATGTTTCGACTGCGCGCTCCATTCGCGATCAGCCGTTCGCGGACGAATTCCGACACAGCAACCAGAACAGCGGAAGAGCGATTGAGCAATCGTTTTCTGCCATAGCTAAGGCGTTCATCGGTTCCTCCATGCACAACGTGCAAATGGGACAGGCGTCGCCGGTACACGGCGTTCACGGCAAAAGCGCAAAAGGAGTGGACGACTCCGGTAGCGATGAATGCGATGTTAGTGGAACTAGAAAACAGCGGCCGAATCAACCGGGCAAATTCACGCGTTGAGGAGAACGCCTGCGCTTTCATGCCCATCCTTTGCGCTTCCGCTAGCGCCGGTCCCTGTGGCGCCAGAATCAGCGGGTCGAACTGATCCGCCAGGCCAGCGGCCGTGGCTAAAGCCATCCGTTCCGTGCCGTAGAGATTGCCACTATGCAAGGCGTAGAGCAACGGGATGCGTCTCATTCGATCGGCTCGCTTTCCGCTCGGGACGTGGTCAGCGACGACCGTGCTGTTCCCGCATAGCGGAAGCCAAGATTCACTTTTGGCGTTGGGGGATCGGGGTCGTAATCCGTAATCATGACGGCCATTGCTTTCGGCCGAATGTGGTCCAGCGTTCGCGTCGCAGCCAAAAGCTCTTTTTTTGTGGTTTGCGCGCATCTGAGCGCGAGTACGAGCACGTCGCAGGCGGACGCCAGAAGTTCGGTCTCAGCGGCTGCGGAAAGAGGTGACGCGGAGACCAGCACGATCGAACCGGCCCGCGCCATCGACTGCATTTGATCGCGCACGCAGCCAAAGGACGATGCAGCGGAAACTGTACGCGAAAACGCCGCGTCTTCCGCTCCGCCTGCTGCGGCTGCGTGGGCCAAAGGCACCTCGTTGTTGCTGCGAATGGTTTGCACAACGTGCCCCAGTGCCTCCAGTTCGCGGGCGATGTCAGCCACCGGTTCCGCGACCGAGCAAGCTAGATTGACGGGCGCGAAGACGAACGAGCGGCTGCCATTTCTTGTGAATTCGCGTTCGATTGCGGCAGCGAGCCGGTCGACGCTGTCATGGGGCGCTCGACTTGCAGTCGAAAGGCAAGTGAAGCCGATCGGCGAGAACCCTAATAGTTTTTCAACTTCGTTTGGGGAAAGCAGACGCGGGTTCAGGAAATCGATCGCAAGCGGACCTGCCAACGAGAGCGCAGCCGCGACGATCAAGAGTATGAGAAGTGGCTTCTTGCGACCGCCGCTTTGGGGCACAATCGGCCGCCGGGCCAGCGAAAACAGGCGGGCGAAACCTGGTGCGCGTCCCTCTTGCTCGACAAACCCTACGCGGTCTTCGATGGCTTCGAGCCGTTTCCGGGCGCGCTCCATCTCGTAACGAATATTGATTCCGCTCTGATAGTTGTGCGAGTACCAGATCGCCTGAGCGGCCTGCCGGGCCACTTGCTTTTGGATTTCCTGTTCGGCGCGAGTGTCGGAAGTAGCCTCAGCTTCCCGTTGCGCTAATAGGATCGAGGCATAGTTTCGTTGAAGTTCCTCTCGCTTGGACTGCATAGACAGGTCGAGAGTGTGTAACTCCGCCTCGATAGCAAGGCGCTCCGGGTGGGTGGGCAACATTCCATCGAGTTTCGCGAGCAGTTCACTGCGGCGTAGATTGAAATTCGATTGCAGCGTGGTGATGTCGGCATCTTTCCAAGCCATTTCGCTCGCATAAGCCTGCAAACCGGTGGTGCCGTCGGAGGTGGTCTTTTCCTTCAACGAGGCTAATTGGGCTTCGCTGATAATGCGTTTCTGGGTCGCGGCTGCGAGCGCTTCCTTACTCCCAACGAGTAGTTGATCGAAGGGGTTGGAGAAACTCTCGCTGAACACGCTGACCGCTAACTGTTGCGCGATTCGGTCTTTCTCCTGCATCTCGTCAGCGAGCGTGGCGCGCAGGCCTTTAGCCTCTTCTTGCAAGCTCTCCAATCGCTGGTCTCTTCCATAGAAATCTTCCTCCTTGCTTTTCTCAAGGAAGACGGAGACCAATACATTCACGGTCTCTGCCAGCCCGTTCGGTTGGTCGCCTTCGAGGCGCACCGCGATCTGGTAAGTGTCGGGCACGGGCAAGATCTTCAAGTCGCCCTGCAGCCTTAACGTTGCTTGCTCGATGGTTTCCGTTGGACGCTGCCAGAGGTGTTTCTCTTTTCCCAGCCGTTTGACCGCCTCTTCGACGATGTCGTAACGGTCGATGGTGCGGACGTTCTGCTGGACGAACTCCCGATACTGGCTGTTGGACTGGAGCTCAAATTCTTTGTCGTCGTCAAGGTTCTTGAGAAACCGAGGGGAAATGTAGATGACAGCCTGTGTGGAGTACGAGTGTTTTCCTTTTTTCAAAGCGAGAGAAAATCCAGCCAAGAGAATTGCGGCGAAAATGAGAATTGCCAGACCGGCGTGCGCGCGAAGACTGCGCAACGGGTCGATCTTGCGTCCTGGCACCGGCCGGACGGCTGACGCTCCGGCAGGGGCGAAATTTTGCGCAGGAGAACTCATGGGATGAGTTGATCTCCCACGATGGCCAGTGCGGAAGCCGAGCCAAATTGCTCCATGAAATAGCCAAACTTGGCGAGGCCGCGTTTCGGCACATAGATAATGTCGCCATCGGCGAGTGTGTAATTGAGCCTGGGGTCGGGACGCATGATGTCGCGCATCGATACGCGCTGGTTCAGTTCTCGTGATGGGCGGATCAACTGGATATGGTTGGGTACGCCGTCTTTCGTCGTGCCACCGGCGGCAGTGTAAGCATCCATGAACGTCATGTCGGGGCGAAGGCGGTAAGCTCCTGGATGCTGCACTTCGCCCAATACATAAACCGACTGGTCATCCGAATCGGGGATGTAAAGCACGTCGTTGCGTTGCAGCTGGATGTTATAGGCGAGGTTGCCATCCTTCAGCAGGGGCTTGAGATCGACCCAGACGACCGCGTCGCGTCCGCGAAAGATGACACAGCGGTTCATCGCCGCCTTGTCAGCGCCAACGCCGCCTACCGGCAAGCTTCCGGCACGCGTAATCGCCTCAAGCAACGTGGGCGCATTTTCAAAATGCAAGACTCCCGGCGAGGACACTCGGCCGAGGACAAAGATGCGATTGGAAGCGTAGACCTCGACTCGTAATGCAATCGACAAACCCGTGTAGTATTTGCCGAAGGCCTCCGCGACTACGCGGTGACCGTCTTCGCGAGAAAGATTGGCGAGGGAAACGCTTCCAGCGATCGGCAGGCTAATCAGGCCGTCCGGGCCAATGACCTGTCTTCCGGAGAGCTCCGGATGACCGAACACATCAACCGTAATTTCATCGCCTTCGCCGAAGACATATGTAGCGGGCGAGCGCCGCTCGAATTCTTTGAGGACGTCGAGGGTCGAGAAGGGATGATGAGGTTGTTGGATTGTGAGAACGGCGTCAGGCAGCGCAGCTGCCTCAGACTGCGAGGGGGACTGAACGGGAGATTGGGCGGCGGCCCGCAACCCAAACGCAAGCGCGCAGAACATCCCGATGAGAATCGATCCACTGGAAATAGTGCGTGGGCGAGACATGACTAATTGGCAAGAACTGGGAGTTCTTCTGCCGATGCCTCCTTCTTCGTGGGCGTGTTTTTCCGGGGGCGAACGACTGCGGGAATACCCACCGCAATGGAGTTGGCGGGCACATCGGAAAGCACGACGGCATTGGCGCCAATCGCGACATCGTCGCCGATGTGCACCGGGCCGAGGATCTTGGCACCCGCTCCGATATCGACCCGATCTCCAATGATCGGAGCGCCTACGACCCCCGTGCGTCGCAGGCCCAGCGTGACGCCATTTCTCACGATCACGTCGTTGCCTATCACGGTGTCGCCACTGATCACGATTCCCCCGAAATGCTCGATCTTGAACCTATGACCCACAGCCGTTTCGCAGGGCAGATCGACTCCCGTCAGAATTTGTGAGACAACCTTCAAAACGCGGTACGCGAACGAGAAGATGCGGCGCAGGATCGCAGGGCGCACCTGATAGCGCCAGCGCCCGAAGCGATACACGGCCATGACCCACAATCCCTGGCGAGCGGGGTCGCGCTCGTAGGTCTGCCAGTCTTCTTTTAGGTTCTCGAACATTCGTCTCCTTACCAGGGCCGTTGGGGAGAGAATCTCCCCCCGCGAGTTTCGGTCCAGGCGCGATCGAGTAGCGCAACAATCTTGCGAGAGTCCTCGGCTTTCGCCTTGCAGGTTGGGTCGGGGTTGCGAGCGTTCTTCCAATTACGCAATCTGTGCCACCATTCCTCCTGCTTCTTCACGAGCCAAGCCGAAATCCCAAGGTGTTTGCGGTAATAGAGGAGTTCGCTGCGCATGCGCCAGAGGGTGAGCTGCGCACCAGCATTGGATATGGCCGCGGTGGTGACGGTCTTGGAAGACTCTCCGCCGAAATGCACGACTGAGATGTCCGGCCAGTACCAGACTTCATATCCGGCAGAGCGGATGCGATGGCAAAGGTCAACTTCTTCGTAATAGAGGAAGAAAGCTTCGTCGAAGTACCCAACCTGTTCGAGGACGTCGCGTCGGATAATGGAGAAAGCTCCTGGCACCCAGCCGACCTGTGCTGCTTTGGCGTCATCCGCCCAAGTGCGATCTTGACGTCCAAAGAGTCGTGACCTGGCGAATTTAGCCGACAAGCCGCTTAGGCTGAAAAACTCATTCATCAGGGAAGGGAACTGGCGAGCGGACGGCTGCCAGGAAGCATCGCGTCCCACAAGTTTTGCCCCGCCCAATCCCGCGGAGGGTCGCGACGCCATATGCTTGATCGCAAGTTGGAGCGCGCCGGGTTGTAGAAAAGCGTCCGAATTCAGGAGCACTACGTATCGCCCCTGGCATAGCGGGAAAGCCTGATTGTTGGCGGCGGCAAAGCCGAGGTTGGATTGACTTTTGATCAACCGGACCGAGGGAAACTCACGCTCGATCATGCTGGTCGATCTGTCCGAAGAATTATTGTCGACAACGAACACTTCCGCATCGATGTCTGCCAGTTCCCGGTATAGAACTTGCAGACAATCACGCAGTAGTGCGCAAGTGTTGAACGAGACAATCACAATGGAGAGCAGAGGGTTCTCGGTTTTCACCGAACGCCCCCTTTCGAATCAGCGCGGCCCGTGCGGATCCAAGCCGCGCCTTTGCGGGCGCTGCCCAGCAATTGAGGCACGACTTTCAATTTCCAGATGACGTAAAAGGGTGCGGAAGCGAGAGCCAGCAGATCGCGCCACCCGCCTCCCCCGACGGCAATCGCTGCGAGCAAGTGCAACAGCACCACCCCTAGAGAACAGGCGGCATAGATTCGCACTGCTTCGACAGGAGTGGCGAGAGCAATCGTCAATAGCGCTACTTGGAAAGCCAGGGGCAGGAGCAGCAGTTCGAGCAAGGGCTCCAGGCAACGGGTTCGGCCGCGTAAGACTTCCCCGAACAACGCGGGAGCAAAGTGCGCCATCATACGAAAACGGCCGCCCTCCCATCGGGAGCGCTGCGTCACGACGGCGCTACCAGTGGACGGCATTTCTCCGAATACAGTGACCGTGTCCACGAATTGCACTTTCAGGCCGGCACGCACGAGGCGCAGGTGATACTCGAGATCTTCGACCACGGAAACTGCGTCGTAAGGCACTTTTTCTAGCGTTGCTCGCGTCAATGCAAAACCGTTTCCCAGGACGCCGGCCGACAGGCCGAAGCGATTCCGTCCGCGAGGACGCAGAACGTTAAATGCCATCAGCGCAATATTCATCCAGCGAGTGCGAACCGAATCGCCAGCATTCCGTACTTTGTACCGGCATTGCAGAGCGTCGGCGCCACTTGCAATTGCAGTAGAAAATTCCCGCACGAGATTGGAAGTTACGGATGTGTCGGCATCGACGACTATGAAAAGGTCGAATCCCTCGTCCATCAGAGCGCGGAATGCGAAGTCGAGTGCATAGCCCTTACCACGCCGAAAGGCGTCGTTGCGGAAGAGTGTCTGCGCCCCGGCGACCTGCGCCCGAAGAACGGTCTGGTCGGTGCAGTTATCGGCCACCACGTATACGGAGAACGAAGCTTGGCTCGAGTCGCATTCCAGCAGGCTCTTTACGCATGCTGCGATCGAAATTTCTTCGTCGTGCGCCGGTACGACGATGGCGGTGCGAATTGGAACTGCCGACTCCGCCACTTGCAGCGGTCGACGACGGACGGCGGGCAACACACCTCCGATTGTGAGAAAGAGGAGTTCCAGGGTTCCAGGCAGGGTACAGAGCGCGAGAAGAGTGCCGAATACGACGAGCGCATATATAAGGAGGCCGATCATCGCACGGCTCCAAAACGGGCCCCGAAGGCGAGTCGCGTTCCGGCGGTCGCTGGCAATAGGACGACGAAGGAGTGGGCTGGTATCTGCACCCTAACCTGGGTATTCGCGCCATCGTGAACGAGGACTGCGCGACCCTGGGTTGGAGTCAAGCCTTGCGACTCGGGCCGCGCCGTGGCGGAGGTGTCTTGTGCCAGCGTGAGTGTCTCCGACGGCAGATCTTGCAGGGCCGTCGTCGGGAACGAGAGCGTGACTTCTATGGGTCTTGTTCGCCATGAGACGATTGCCACAGACCAGCCTTGACGGCCTTTGAACGCAACAGCGGTGACGTGGTCGGGAACAGCGCCGGTGGCCGGTTCGACGTCATGCAACTCTTCTTGAACGGATCGATTCAGCATCGCGACGGCTAAACCGGTCGCACGGAGTCGCGGAGGCCCCGCGAGATCTCGAACCACTCCCCAGAGCTGCACCAATCCTCTGCCATCACTGGTGTTGGTATCGAATTGAGCGAGGGTATAGACGCACTGCCGCAAAAATCCCGCGGAAAGGCCGTCCATCAGCCTCTTTGCGAGAGCCGCTCCGGCTCCGGGGTCGAGGACAAAATGGTCTCGTTCTGGCTCGGTTGCATTGCCGCGTACGGTATGCAGATTGATTTCATAGACAGCCAGATCCTCGTGATTCCTGGCGGTGCTGGTGGCTAATTTTGCAAACGAGTCGGTTGCCGGTTCGAAAAGCAGAGCATCGGCGCGTGCGGAATCGGTGGCAGCAGGTAAGTCGTAAGCGAAGTAAGGAGCGACGGCGATGATGTCTGCCGATTGTTCGTCCGCCAGTTTTGCGACCGCCCACGGATTGGCGAACTGTGCATTCATTACGGTGCGCAGCGGGACGGTTTTTCCTGCTCCTTGACGAACGTAGAAGAAGGCTCGCGCCGCGGCTTCACCATGACGCTTGGCGTCCTGAATGCCTGCGCCGCTGAACAACGGATTCCAGTTCTCGTTGCCGAACTCAATCAGGATTTCTCGAAAGTGCGTCGTCTTTTCGCGATGAAGGAGATACTCTCCCAGTTCAAGGTAGTCGTGGTCCGAAGCAGTGGTCGGCAAGACCAGCCACGGGCTCGCACCTAGGTGGGAGCAGAGTTGAAGGAATTCAGGGATGGAGTATCCGTACTTGGCGTCCTCTAGAATTCCGGAACGATAACGTGACGCCCGGCGCGCGAAGGGGACTGCGAGCCGATTGCTAACGGTGTCGCCAAGTTGCCCCTGCCAATCCCGCAGATACGCCGGGTGCAGCACCTCGAGGGCGGCGACAACTTCGCGGCGAAACGGGAAGGCGCCATCGTCCGCGCGCGCGAGAGATACGTCATCGAGAGCAACCTGGCCGTCGCCGGTTGCGGAAAACTGCAACTGCAGTGGGCCGTCGGGACCGTTGTCGGTCGCGTCAAAGTCGACTTGGACGTGCCGCCAAGCCGGACTTGACTCTCGCTCGTCGCTAAAGAATGGCTTGGAGCCCGAACGTCCAAAAGACGCTCTAAGCCGGGGCGAGCCACGTAATGTTCTTGACCAGAATGAGAACCGCCATTTTCCCTGGATCGGCAGCAGCTTCCCGCTACGCGGCGTGATTCCATCGAGATAGGAGCTTGCTTCGGCGGGCGAGGCAGTTCTCGGACAGAGGACGAGCGAGCGCAGACCTGCGCTGCCGGGACGTGGTGGGCCAGTCGAATATTGCTTCTGATCCTTGGAGAGCCACCACTGGGTCGGTGGAGCGCTGTCGTCCACCCTGGTGAGGGCTACGATATCGCCCGCAGCAACATTCATGTTCGAGTCGATCTGGATCGTTGCGAGGCCTTTGCCGGCTCCGCGAAAAGTTTTGATGCGGGCGGTTTTTCCGGCGGATGATCCAGTGCGGAAGTCGGCGACCGCGTCGTTCCAAAATCCATCTTCCCGCTGGATCGAATATCCTTCGAGAGTGAGCGTTGTCCCGTTGCTCGATTTGACGGCGGCCAGAGCACTGTCGACCAGTCCCTCAAAACCCGGGTTCTTGATTATGTTGGAGCCCAGTTGCTCGGCACCCCACGCGGTCCAGATGCCAAGGTTCATTCCGATGCGCTGAACGTTCCACACTTGCACCTTCGGAGAGACGACGAGGGTCATCTTGTCAGCAGAAGGAGAAGACGGCGTTGCTTTGCGCGTCTCAGACTGAGCTTCTCCTCTCACCAACAGGACCAGTAACAGAAGAGAACGTAGAGGCAGGGTCACGCTTCCAGCCTCCTGCGGAAAACATCGGCCAGATGCCCCACGTTCGCACGCAAGTCGTAACAGCCGAGCACGCGCTGGCGGCCGGCTTCTCCTAACTTGCGGCAAAGGTCCGGCTCTTGGATGAGGCGCTTAATGGCTTTGGCGAGTTCTTCCACGTCCGACGGGGTCACTAGAAGACCGTCGATCCCATCGCGAATTAATTCCGGAATACCGGTGATTCGCGTTGTGATGCAGGGAACCTGGATGGCCATCGCCTCCATCAGCACCACAGGAACGCCTTCGGCGAAGCTCGCGAGAACAAACACATCTGCCTGACGGTAAAACTGTTGAATCCTGTCCTGGTTGACCGCTCCTTCAAAATTTACGCGGTCTGTTAAACCCAGCCTCTCGACCATGGCCTGCAAGGACTGCCGGTCGGGGCCATCACCAACGACTCGTAGGGTTACGTTCTGGCCGTCTTTTGCTAACTGGGCGAACGCCTGGATCAAGACGTGCTGGCCTTTGGCGGGAGCCAGCCTGCCGACGCAGAGAATTTCAAAGGAGCCGTCACGCCCGCCCGAGGGTCGAGCGGGAAAGTTTTCCGGGTTGACGCCGAGCGGGGTGACTTCGAATTTATTCCACTGCTCCACCGGAGACAGTTTCATCAGTTGGCTGCGAGCGAACTTGCTGATTACGCACAGAAACTGACAACGATTGATCTTTTCGGAGAGTTGATAGCGAGTCACATCGTAGAATTCGTCGGGTCCGTGGACCGTGATGGAGAGGGAAGCACCTGTCAGCTTCGAAGTGATCATTCCGACCGTGGAGGCCGGCGTTGCGAAGTGCACATGCAGGTGGGTTAAGGTGTTTCTCCGCATCCAATCCGCGATCAGGACGGCCTCTACGAAGTAGAAAAAGAACATCAGCCTGCGCTCGCGATCGGCGCGGCCGAGCCGTAACGCGAAAGCCAGAGTTTTGGCGTAGCCCGAAGGGTTGGTCGCGGCGGCCCGAAGATGCACAGAGAGAACACTGTGCCAGGAGGATCGTTTGACGTAGAGAGTCCGGACAGATTCCTCGCGCTCCTCCGCTGTAAGTTTCTCTAGTTCGCGGTCGGGAGCGTTAATCGAAGCCACTTTGATGTCAAAGCCCAGTTGGCGTAGGATGAGCACTTCACGGAGAATGAAAGACTCCGAAATCCTGGGATACTGGCTGACCAAATAGGCCATGCGCACTCGGCTGGCAGTCACTACCTAGCCTCCTGTGCGAGCTGTTTCTTCGCGGGTTCGCTGAATGTGTCTGTAGCAGCGAAAACGCGATTTCGACGGAACCGGAAGTCGTCGCCATTCGCGACATCCTGCTCGTGAGTTGACAATGCGGCCGCTGCTGCCCTGATCCGAAACAAAAACTTCCCCCGTCGCATCCACCCTGAACCTTGAGGGATAACTGTGTACCTTCTGCATTCGCACTGCCACGCTAAATGCTGGGACTGCAACGAGAAGATGGAATGGTCGCGTCTGCTATTAGGAATCGCGTCCGGATTCGAGACGCGTTCTAGATTCAGGTCAGGTCGTTTCGTACTGAATCGGAGGACCTTCCGAGTGGAGGGCCACTTGCAGTCTCCCCAACAGCGCCCCGTTCTCGTGCGGGTTTACGGTGTTCACTCGTTAATTGCAGTCACGCCGAGGTTTTGGGTTGGGAGCAGGTACTGATGAAAGCAAAAAAACGACTTCGAAGGCCAACCCAGAGACTTGGTTCCTTTTGGGCATCGTGGAAGGAACTCGAGTGAATTTCGTAGCGGCTCTAGCATGTTTGACTTGGCGCTGCCCAGAGAACTCATGGACGATGTGCGGTATGGCAGGACGGCGGATCACAAGAACTGTATTCGTCTCGGGAAGATTGTTCGTTCGGGAGAGGCACTGAATCATGATCGTACTTGAAGAGGAGGTCAGCGGCACGCTGATCGTGCAAGTCTCAGGTAAGGCGCTGGATGCCGGGACGAGTAAGAGCTTTCGGAAGGAGATTAAAGACAAACTTGAGGGACGAAAGCGGGTCGTGCTTGATCTTTCGAAGGTGGGTTTTGTGGATAGCTCCGGACTGGGAGTATTGATCGCGTGCCTGCGCCAAGTGACCGCCGCCGGAGGAGACCTGAAATTGTATGGACTTAGCGCGCAAGTCCGCGCACTTTTCGAACTGGTCCGAATGCACCGTCTTTTCAGCATTTACAACACACGCGACGAGGCCGTACGTGCGTTTCAGTAACCGGTCACGCACGCGCAGGAGAACCACGTAAGTGTCGGCACCCTCCGTCTATCCGGGAATACACACTCCGGCGAGGACTCGCGTCGATCTTATGGACGAGTTGACCCGGCTCTACAGTGCGGAAAGCATGGGCATCCCGGGTTCCCGTCGATTTCGGCTGCTGCGCAAACGCTATGCGTGGTCTGCGGTGGTTTGGGGTGCCGGCGCACTTAAGCGCTTCGTCGACATTCTCGTCTCTCTGGTTATGCTATGCATGCTCTCGCCACTCTTCTTTGCGGTGGCTTTGATGATCAAAGTGACTGACCGAGGGCCCATTCTTTTCTGGCAAAAGCGAGTCGGAAAATGGGGACAGGAGTTTCCGTTTCCCAAATTCCGTTCCATGGTCGCAAATGCCGAACAACTGAAAGACGCGCTGCTACAACAGAACCAGCATGAAGACCAGAAGACTTTCAAAATGAAAAGCGACCCTCGCGTTACCTGGATCGGCCGCCTGATCCGCAGGCTGAGCATCGATGAGCTACCCCAACTGTGGTGCGTTCTTAAGGGGGACATGTCTGTTGTCGGACCGCGTCCTCCCGTGCCTCGCGAAGTCGCTCTCTACACTTTATCTGATCGCCGAAGGTTGGATGTAACACCTGGACTGACCTGCATCTGGCAAGTCAGCGGACGAGGCGACATCCCGTTTCCGCAACAGGTAGAGCTCGATGTCCAATATATTCAGAGCCGATCACTTCTTGCGGATCTCCGAATCCTGCTCATGACCGTGCCCGCCGTTCTGCTGGGCAAGGGTGCGTATTGAGCCGATGGCCGTGACCCAAGATCCTAAAATTATTTCCGTCGATGAGGCAGAAGAAATCGCTGCACTACAAGCGCAATTCTCGCGGACTGCGTTGCTTCATCGAAGGATTCGCCATCGCACCTTGACCCGAGTGTGGCAGATTGCACTGGTCGTCTCCGCGTGCGGTAAACGTCTCGTCGATGTCTTGGCTGCGTCGCTTTGTCTGATTCTCTTTTCCCCGGTGATGCTGGTCACCGCCTCGCTACTTGGCCTGAGCGCGAGTTCCGTGTTTCGCTCCGAGCGCAGGATGGGGCGCTGGGCTGTTCCATTTGCGCTGGTCGAATTCAGTACCGACGGAAAATGCGGAGGCGCGATCCGGGGCCTTCGTCTGCACATTCTTCCCTCGTTGATCAACGTCGCGCGCGGAGACATGTCGCTGATTGGTCCTCGTGCGGCACGGCCGGACGAGATGAATGCGCGGGAGCGCGCCGCCCGAAAGCGATCGAGCGTGCGGCCTGGCCTGCTCTCGCTGTGGTGGTTGCGCAAGAAGGCCAACATCCATTTCGGTTCCGAACTTGATATCGACCTGGAATATATCGATGGGCATAGTTTTGCGGGCGATGTTGGCATCGCATTGCGTGCCATTCCTTCTATGTTATACGGCGCTTCATCGGCTACCGCGCCGGCCAGGATCGATGTGCTGGGCGTTCCCATCGATAACCTCACCATGGAGGAATCGGTGCAGTACATACTGGAGGCCGCCACTGGCAAGGTCGCGCGACAGCTGTGTTTTGTTAATACCGATTGTGTCAACCAATCTCTACGCGATCCGTCATACGGCCAGCACCTTCGCAAGGCCGATCTCGTATTGGCTGATGGTATCGGGATTCGCCTCGCAGGCAAGATCACGCGCCGCGAGTTTCGCCAAAACGTCAATGGAACGGACCTGTTCCCGCGTCTCTGTTCTCGGATGCAAGATTCAAATCTTGGGCTTTACCTGCTGGGAGCGCGCCCCGGCATCGCAGAGGCCTTTGCTGGCTGGGTGAATGCGAATTATCCCGGCGTTCGCGTGAAGGGATACCGAGACGGCTATTTTGACGCTTCGCAGGAAGCGACCGTTCTGCGCGAGATTCGCGAGTCTGACGCGGCGATCCTTCTCGTGGCCTTCGGGTCTCCCCGCCAGGATCTGTGGATAGGCGACCATCTGCCGGAACTCGGTGTGCGGCTCGCGATGGGAGTGGGTGGCCTGTTCGATTTTTATTCCGGCCGCATACCACGCGCTCCGCAGTGGATGCGGGAACTCAGCTTGGAGTGGATCTACCGCCTCTACCAGGAACCGCGGCGCATGTGGCGCCGTTACCTAGTCGGCAATGCGGTCTTTCTTTCCAGAGTAATCGTGTGCGCGATTTTACATCGCTCTGAAACAGCGCCTTCCGTAGAGGCAGTGAGGTGAAGATCAAGATGAGAGCTCTGATCATCGTTGCCGGTACTTTTCCAGTCCTGCGAGGTCTGACCTCGCATAGGCCCGCCGCCTTGGTGCCTTGCGTCGACCGGCCTATTCTCCAGCATTTGGTCGAATCTCTCGTTGACGGTGGCATCGGGGTCTTCGATTTTGTTCTCCACGAATCACCCCGCGAGACTGAGAACTTCTTGGGCGACGGAACACGCTGGGGAAGCCGTTTCACCTTCCACCTCGTTGGCGATCCGGATGTGCCCTATGAACCGTTGAAACTCTTGCCCAGGGATGGCCAGCCGATCCTGCTGGTGCATGCTGATCGGATCCCGGTTCTGCGCGAGGGGAAGATTCTCGACGACTGGGCGGGCCGCAACACTCTCTTCTACACGGCTCCGGAAAGCTATGAAGGAAACGTTGCAGCGTGGACGGGTTCGGCGATCTTGCAGCCTGATGCTGTGCAGGAGATTCCCAGTGATGTCACTGAAACTCAGCTCCAAGAGAACTTGCTGAGGATTGCCGGGGTGGCTGCCGTGGATGTTCTCGACTTCCGCAGCTTTGAGACATTTCTCGTGGCGCAGCGACAGATTCTCAACAATTCGCCAGCCAATACTCATTTGTCTGCGCGTGAGGTAGAACCGGGGATCTGGATCGCTCACAATGTAGTGATCCATCCTACGGCTCAACTCACAGCTCCCGTTTTCGTTGGCGAAAATTCACGAATCGGGGCCGGTGCGAAAGTTGGTCCTAACGCTGTGGTCGGGCACGATACCATCATCGATCAACACACGCTCATCGTCGATTCCGCGGTTCTGCCAGGCACCTATTGCGGTGAGCGCCTGGAATTGGACCATGTCATCGTGGATCGGAACCGGCTGGCAAGCAGCCGGCTCGGCACCGTAGTCAACGTGTCCGACTCCTTTATCCTGACCGGTCTGCGAGCGAGGAATTCGACACACTCGTTGCGTTCTATACTCTCGCGTTCCCTCGCGGCGTTTCTTTTCATCGTGACGCTCCCCGTGGCTGCAGCTACAGCACTTGTTCTTTTAATTGTTCGCTCGCAACCCCTTTTTTATCGCAAATCCGTAGTGCGAATTCCTGCCATGGATGGGAGTGAGTCCTCGCGCACGTTTAACCTCTATAGCTTTCGGAATCCTGCTGCGATGCTACCGTTCACGAAGTTGAGTTGTGTTCTGCTGGACTTTCTTCCTGCATTGCTGCAGATCGCGACAGGAAAACTGCACTTCATCGGCGTGTATCCGCGGACGGAAGCAGAGATTGAAAGTATGCCCGACGATTGGCGAGCTTTGTATCTTCAATCGCGCGCGGGTTTGGTCACCGAGGCGTTTGTCATTCACGGATCGGAAGCGACCGAAGACGAACTCTATTCATCGGAGGCCTACTACTCGGCCGTCAACGGGGTTGGGCACGACTTGGCGTTGGCGGTTCGCTTTGTGACCGGATCGGTATGACGGGACTCCGGCCGGTTCCGCGATCGGGGCGTGCTCCGCGGAGAGGAGATTGCTTTTCACTCATTGATACGGACTAGCAGCTGAGGTAAAGAAGAGTTTTTACTCGGCATTGCGCAAACCTCTCGTATGGTGACAGGCAACATCCAAAACCATGGAGTCGATCGTTCTCATCCCCGGCATAATTGCCGCATTATGGGGACTGCGGTTTGGTCCCGTCCGCGTCTTTTTGAATTTCTATCTTCCGACGTTGTTCCTGCTGCCCGAATATTATCGCTGGACGGTTCCGGGAATTCCTAAGGTAACCTTCAGCCAGCCGGTCATCCTGATCACGGCCTATGCCATCTGGTCGCACGGAGGATTCAAGCGCTGGAAATTCACGCTGACCGACGTCCTGGTTTTCTGCTTCGTCGCCAGTTTTTCGATTTCCGAGTACGTCAACAAAGGGTACAAAGAGTCTCAGAATCTAACGTTTGACATGCTCACCTGGTTCTTGCTGCCCTACATCGTGGCCAAGGCAATCATTGAGCCTATGGAGCAACGGGTCGCATTCATGCGCCGGGTGGTCCAACTGATGGCGGCCATTGCGGTGATCAGTCTGTTCGAGTTCCGCATGGGAATGACGCCGTTCCAGCTTCTGCTTGCCCGATTCTTTCCTTATCAAGGAACAGGCTGGGTGACGACCTTCCGCTGGGGATTTGCCAGGATTGCCGGTCCCTATGGCCATGCCATTTTATGTGGATTGATCTTTGTGATCGCCTACCGCTTGCAACGCTGGCTGGAGTGGCACCACGGCTGGGAAGATCGGTTCCGTCGGATTCCTCTGCCTTTCGATAAAGGTTTCTTACTTCGGCTCGCTCTTCTAGCGGGCTCGCTCATGAGCATGGTGCGTGGCCCTTGGATCGGTGGCATCCTCGGTGGCACGTTTGCCATCATCGGGAATTCTGTCAATCCCCGGCGCGCCTCGGTCCGCGTCGGTCTGATTGTGCTAGCCATAGGGATTCCAACCGGGACTGCGTTTTATTCTTACGTCTCGGTAGGCAGAGCGAACGCCAAATCGGTTTCGCAGGAATCGGCCGCGTACAGAAAAGAGCTCGTCGATAAGTATTTAACAATCGCCGAGGATCATGCGTGGTTCGGCTACGGTCGCAGCAATTTCCCGATCGTGGCCGGAATGACCTCGATTGACAACTACTACTTGCTGTTGTCTCTTTGGCACGGTTTCATCGCCAGTGGACTACTGATCTTTCTCTTATTTGGGACGACCATCCGACTGTTCCGGCGAGGACTGCGCGAAACGGATTTGGGCTTCCCACGTCCATCCTTGGCGTTCACTTTGGCAGGGATTTTGGTTGCCGTTATTTTTACTCTAGCCACTGTGTACATGGGCACTCAGGTCATTCCGATCGTCGCGATGCTGCTGGGTTGGTCAGATGCTTACCTGCTGGGCCCCATGTGTTCAGAAGTCTCAGAATCTGCTGCCTCCGCGGAATTAATAGCTAACCTGCGATTCACAAGAGTTGTGACTTAGGAACAAAGTATTGTCGGGGTCGCACGAAGCTGCCATGTTTGCCTCAGTGGACTTGCCGGACGACGACCATCCGGCGCGCCGAGACGATGCAGATCTTCTTTCAGTCCGTGCCAGCGTCGCTGGCCAGGTCGCGTCGTGCGGAATAACACAACCTCCTTTCCGGAGTGTACTTTCAGGGTGTGTTGGCCTGCGGTAATCGACCCAAGGCGGGGCGGTTCCATGTTGGTACGCGACTAGAGGTGTCCAGAATCTGGATCTCATTCGCGAACTTCCTAGCAGACTCCGTGACCGTCCGGGTGATACGAAGCGATCGTTTGGCTGGTTCATAGCGCTATTTCGTTTTCGCCGTTCTTTGCCGCCCTCAGATGGTGGCGCAAACTCCCGGCGTAGAAGAAACAGTCATTGGGATTCCGTTTGAGTTTATCTGGGGAGCGATTGTTGTGCAGGCGACTGTGAACGGAAACGGCCCGTTTTCGATGATGCTCGACACCAGAGCCGACCCCTCCATCGTGGAACTCGGAGCCGCGAAGAGTCTCGGCCTCAAGATTGCCGCCAGCGGTGAGCGAGGATCCAGCGGAGGCACGGACAAGAGCCTTGCTGACGAGACATCGTTGCCGCTGATGCAACCTGGCCGCTTGACCGCAAGCAACGTGGACGCTCTTGCAATGGATCTCTCAAAAATCAGCTCGGGATTGGGACGGCCCGTTAGTGACGTCCGTATCGTTGGAGGTGTCCCGTTCAAAGCAGTGGTAACCCTGTAAGTAGGCATCGAAGGCTTCAGGATCGACCGAGTGCGGCCTAGATAACTCTGCCTGTTGCTGCGAGGTCAAACGGAGTTTGATCTCGCGCGCTACCGCCCTGGCTACTCCCTCGAAGAGCCCCCCATTAGCTGTTGTTCCGAATTGCTGCAAACCTCCAGAAGCGTAAAGTCTCGATCCTGGTGGTCGTTCCAGCGCCGCGGAGCATTCAATGTCCACAAACCGGAAATCCGTGTCCACGCTAGGCACAATCGGGTGACTACAAACTGAACCCACTTTAATACAACTATTAGATTCAATAAGTTACCGGCGAGTCTAGTCTGGCGGTCAGGGTGCGCTGTTCGCAGGGCAAGGTTACGAAGCTCGCGGCATCAACACAGTGATCGGTTTTAGCGTTTCACTCTTAGCTTTGGAATCGGCGTTGTAGAAGCTTGAGGAACCGGGAGCGCTTCGGCTGTCCCCGTGCAGCAAGTCGATGCGCTGGAACCTCGCTTGTGTTCGTTGTCAGCATGACTGTTCACTGGAATCGAGCCGTGAAGGTGGCGCTTCGACTCGTCGGTTGATTGCTTGTCTCCGTCCGCGCCGCCGATAGCACGACAGAGTCGCCACTTGATTCGAACGACGCGCACCTAATGCCCAAAACGATAAGAGAGACAAAGACTAAAGTGAAGATGGGGCTTCGTAAGTCAGCAGAGCTAGATCGTCATAGAAGATTGGACGGCTTCCGTGAAAGCCGCCGTTAACTGGAACATGGATACCTATGACAGAGCAGCGGAAAATGTTCGAAGCACGGATTGAGTCTGTACTCCGGCGCAGGGTGACCGGCGGTTTTATCGTAGCTGTGCTTGTAACGATCCTCTTGAGTTGTGTGTCATGGCGCATCGCCCGGCGTGCGGAACAAGATGCCTACTGGGTATCCCACACCTATGAGGTGATGGCGACGATCCAGGAAACGTCCCGAGATCTGCTCGAAACAGAAACCAGCGCGCGGGCATTTGCCTTGAGTGGGCAGGAACGACAGCTAGCCCACTATCAGGCGGCTCGTGCGAATGCCTACCGAGACGAGGACACGTTGCGCGGTTTGACCGCGGACAATCTGAGTCAGCAGCGACGATTCGATGTGCTTGAGCCGCAAGTGCGCACGGCGCTCGAATTGGCTGAGAGCATCGTCGCCAAACGCCGGAAGCTGGGAGCATATGCGGGCGGCAGCGACGCTCTAGAAATCGAGGGGCTCATCGATGCGGTGCGCGCAACGATCGGAGACATGCATGCCGAGGAGAGACGACTATTGAGCCAGCGCACCAAAAAAGCAGGAGCGGAACAACGATTGGCGAGGATCATTGCTATTGTGGGTGCCTTTTTCAAGGTAGGGTCGTGGACACTAGCCTTTCTCGTGATAATCCGCGAGATTAGCATCAGTGCTCGCGCACAGTCACAACTTGGCAACCTGAACGCCGAATTGGAACAGCGAGTGAAAGAGCGCACGTCGGCGCTGCGATCGGAGATTGCCAACCGTCGGCGCGCCCAGGAACTAACGGAGCGTTTGGCGGCGATAGTGGAATCATCTGACGATGCCATTATCAGCAAGACGCTAGAGGGAACGATCACGGCCTGGAATCGTGGGGCGGAGAAAGTATTTGGCTATTCGGCGGCGGAGGTAGTAGGTGGGACGATGATGCTGCTTTTCCCCCCGAACCGTGCCGAGGAAGAAGCGGACATTCTGGCACGCATTACACGCGGTGAGAGCGTGAACCATTATGAGACGATCCGACTGCGGAAGGACGGCCGCAAGATTAACGTTTCGGTGACGATTTCTCCAATCAGGGACAGCTCTGGTGTAATTACGGGCGCTTCAAAAATTGCGAGGGACATCACAGATCGCAAGGCTGCGGAAGAAAAGTTGCGCGAAAGCGAGCACAGTTTCCATGCGATGCTCGACGGGATTCCTCAACTCGCCTGGACGGCCGAGTCCGATGGGTCCATCTTTTGGTACAACCAGAGGTGGTACGACTACACCGGAACCACAGCGGAGCAGAGCAAGGGCTGGGATTGGCAGAAAGTACACGATCCCGAAATTCTGCCCCTAGTGCTCGAGCGATGGAAGACGGCAATTGCGGATGGCACGCCCTTCGACATGGAATTCCCGCTGCGCGCGGGAGACGGTCATTTCGGTATGTTCCTGACCCG
>JBEKPH010000045.1:0-39931 GCA_049520915.1 Terriglobales bacterium | reverse complement strand
CTCGAAAAATCGCTGGGTGACGACATCAAGAATGTTCCCTGGATGGGCGCCGATACGAAGACTCAGGCTTTAGTGAAATTGCAGGCAATTACGAACCGGATCGGTTACACCGACAAATGGCGTGACTATTCGGCGTTGCAAATCGTTCGTGGCGATGCCTTGGGCAACTCGCAGCGCTCGAATCAACACGACATGCAACGCCGTCTGAACAAGATTGGCAAGCCTCTCGACAAGCGCGATTGGCCCTATCCTCCGATGACGGTGAACGCCAGCTACAATCCGTTGGAAAACAACATCACCTTCCCGGCGGGAATCCTGCAGCCGCCGTTCTACGACAATCAGGCCGACGATGCGATGAACTTTGGTGGCATTGGCGCCGTGATCGGTCATGAACTGACTCACGGCTTCGACGACCAGGGCAGCCAGTTCGACGCGGAGGGGAATCTCCGCGACTGGTGGACGGCGAACGACAAGAAGCAGTTCGAAGAACGCACGGGATGCGTTAAAGACCAGTATGCGAGCTTCGTCGCGGTCGACGACCTGAAGCTGAATGGCAAACTCACGCTGGGCGAGAATACGGCCGACAACGGCGGTATGCGCATCGCCTACATGGCGATGCTGAATACCTTTGCGGGCAAGGAACCGGCTCCCGTCGACAGCCTTTCAGCCGAGCAGCGTTTCTTTTTGGGATGGGCCAACGTCTGGTGCCAGAATCGCACCGACGCCTACGCCAGAATGCTGGTTAATCTGGATCCCCACTCACCTGGCAAGAATCGTGTGAATGGAACCGTCTCGAACATGCCGGAGTTCAAAGAGGCCTATCACTGCGCCGCAACCGCGCCGATGGTGAACCAGAACGCTTGTCGGGTGTGGTAGCAATCCGGTCGTTGGTCGTTGGTCGATAGTTGCTAAGCGAACAAACGTCGTTCGCTGTTCGTCGTTCGCAAATCACAATGTGGGCTTGCAGTCCCGAATGGGGGAGCGGATCTGTAGTTCGCGAACAGCGAACGACGAGTAGCAAACGACGACTAGCGACGGCTCACCCTGCCGCTACGTCCGCCTGCTCGTGCGCGTGATAGCTTGACCGCACCAGCGGACCCGATTCAACGTGCTTGAATCCAAATTTCATCGCTTGCTCTTTGAGCGAGACAAATTCGTCCGGCGTGTAGTAGCGCGTCATCGGGAGATGATCTTTGGACGGACGCAGATATTGGCCAATCGTTAGAATATCGACGCCGCGTTCGCCCAGGTCGCGGAAAACTTCAATCAGTTCGGCCGTCTCTTCGCCAATGCCCACCATCACGCCGCTCTTGGTCACTGTGGAAGGATCCCACTGCTTGGCATTCGACAACAGATCCAGTGTGCGCTTATATCGAGCGCCTGAGCGCACCGCGCGATACAACCGCGGGACCGTCTCGGTATTGTGATTGAGCACGTTCGGTTTGGCATCCAGCACGATCCGCAGCGGTTTTTCCAGCCCCTGAAAATCGGGAATCAGCACTTCCACACGGCATTCCGGCACAGCTTCGCGAATCTGCCGGATGGTCTCGGCAAAAATCTGAGCTCCACCCACGTTGTCATCGTCGCGGTTGACGCTGGTGACGACCGCATGGCGTAGGCCCAATGTGGAGACCGCCTCGGCCACCCGCCGCGGCTCATCCCAATCGATAGCCTCGGGACGTCCCTTCGGCACGGCGCAGAATCCGCAACGGCGCGTACAAATGTCGCCCAGCAGCATGAAGGTCGCGGTGTGATGGTTCCAGCATTCTCCAATATTGGGGCACTGCGCCGACTCGCATACGGTATGCAGCCCCAGTCCCCGGGCCAGTTTTTTCAAATTATGGAAGTTATCGCCCACAGGAGCCTTGGCCTTCAGCCAAGACGGCTTGGGAGTGAGAACCTTGGGTCCGAGATCAATCTGGATGAGCTGAGAAGAGGCAGACATGACTAGCTTAGATTTTATCAGCTCGCGAGCCGAACGCTGTGATCCGCCTCACCGCGGGCTTGCTACGGACGGGCTGGCGGCTCCAGCAGCCTTGTTCGCTTTCACCTTCTTAACCGCCATGGTTTTGTCTACCCAGTCGTCCGCTGTTCGCAAGTCGTTCTCTCGCGCCGCTGGATCGTCGCATTCGATGTCAGCTTTCTCGCGATACATCAGGTTCAAGTACGCCATGGCATCGTCATAGTCTGGACGAAGTTGGATCGCTTTGTTCAGGTTATCAATGCCCTCCTGAACATTGCGGGCATTCTTCTCGCGAATCTCGGCGCAGACGCTCGGCGATTTCTTCTGCAAAGACCCTTCCGGCTTCACGCCCAGCTTGGCGCGCGCCTCTTGACGAGGAACATAAGTCAAAGTCCAGTCGATCACACCGAGGCTGTAGTAGTTCTCGGGATCGTCGAGATCCAAGTCGGCCGCCATGTGGTAATACTGCTTGGCGTCGTCGGACCTCTTCATCTGCAGGTAGAGGTACCCGATACCTTTCGTGCTGTTGATTTTTGCCGTCGCCGTTGGCTCACCGTGAAGGACCCCCTGATATTGCTCGATCGCATGCTCGGCTAGGTCCGTATTCTCGCGAGTCTCGACGCCCGGAATATATTGCTGGAGATAGGTTGTGGCCAGATACAGGTGAGCGAGCGAATTATCAGGATCGAGAACCGTACACCTCTGAAAGTGTTGGGCCGCTTCGTCCAACTTGGAATTTCGGAAGGCTTGGACCCCAAGATTGAGTTCTTCGGCTGCGGTCGTCTGCGCCGAAAGAATTATGGAAAATGAGTTGAAGAAAAGGAAAAGGTAGATGACACCGGAGATGACGCGTTTTCGTTTCATGGTGCGCCCTCGGCCGCTTTTTTGTGCGCCACCAGTATATCTCCCTAAGGGACACGACTAAACGGTCAAGGGAGTAATGCTTTGTCGTGGCTAACTCTGTTGAATGGGCTTACGCCGATTCCGCCGGTCCTACCTTGCAGGTCGACTCCCTCACCACCAATTCGGGCTCAACGACGATCTCCCGTGGATGGTCGGCCGAACTGTCGGAGTGACTCCGCGCGATTCGCCGTAGAACGGTCTCGGCCGCGATCTTGCCCATTTTTCGCAGCGGTTGCCGCACCGTGGTAAGCGCGGGATTTTGGAAGGCGGCACTGTGGATGTCATCGAAACCCACCACCGACACGTCTTCCGGCACTCTCAGCCCTTTTTCCCGCAGCGCGCGGATCGCCCCGATCGCCGCAATATCGTTAAACGCGAAGATCGCGGTAAAAGGGTCGGCCTTCGGCAGCATTCGCCGCATCACCTGATATCCCAGATCGGAGGTCGTAACTCCGCCTTCGAGTTGCGTCGTCAGCTTAGCCGAAATCGTCAGACCCAGGCGGGAGGCCGCTCGCATAATCCCGTCCCAGCGCGCGTCTGTGTCGGAACTGAACTCTTGCCCCTTGATGAACGCGATGCGGCGATGCCCCAGCTTATACAGGTGATCGAGCGCTAGATCGGCGGCAAGATAGTGATCGAGCACGATGTTCGTCACTCCTCGAACGCTGCCGTGCCCTGAGACGGCAACCACCGGAATCGCCAGGTCGTGGTGCCATGGCGTGTCGATGGCGATCAACCCCTCGACCGATCGCGCCAGCAGCAGGTTCGGATATTCGTCGATCAAGTCAGCCCGATGATGATGGCTGGCCACAAAGTAAAAATAACCTTCGCGGAGGAGCAGTTCTTCAATGCCGCTCATGACCAGCGTTTCGTAGCCTTCGCTGACCTCGGGGACGATCACTCCAATCGTGAAAGTGCGCTGCGTGCGCAACGACCGCGCCAGAAAGTTCGGGCGGTAGCTGAACTTCTCGGCAGCGGCGAAAATCTGGTCCTGCGTCGTTTTCGGAATCGATTCCGCCACCTGTGACCGGTTCATCACCAGCGACACCGTTGCCGGAGAAAAGCCCAGGTAATCGGCGAGAAACTGCAAGCTGATCTTTTGCCCGGGCTTCGGATCGGCGCGAAGGGGCGTCTTCTTGAGCCTCTTCGTCTTTTTCTTGATGCTCATTTCTCGGTTTCCATCCAGCTGCCGGGCGATTCGGTGAAGATGAAGTCTCACACAAGCGGAGAGCCTACACAACTGTCGTAAGTTGGCTCATCGTAGGTTGAGTCCATCGCCGTTTTCGCGTTTTCCCTCGTGAACTTCGGTGCCCAGTCGCACGAGGCTTGAACCCCGGCCATTCTTGACACGCCTCTGACCCCGTGCTATATCCTCTTCTTCGACTAAAGCGATTTAGTTAATTGATTCGTTATAATAGGGACCGGAATTCATGAGAACCAGGACGTCCATGAAAATCAGGATCAGGACCAAGGTGAGCTTCGTTTTATCCGTCGCGCTGTGGCTTGCATTCGCCGGAGCGCAGGCTCTGGGGCAGAAACCAAACCCGGCCGATTCCCACGAAGTCCAGGTCGTCGTCGATGCCACCGCACCCGCCCGGCCTTTCCCTCATTTCTGGGAACAAATGTTTGGTTCGGGGCGCGCCGTGCTCGCCTTGCGAGACGGCTATCGGCAGGACCTCCGCGACGTGAAGCAGATTACCGGCTTCGGATACGTGCGATTCCACGCCATTTTCCACGACGAAGTCGGGGTCTACGACGAGGATGCCGCGGGCCATCCGATCTACAACTTCTCCTACGTCGATCAGATTTATGACGGATTACTCGCCAGCGGCGTGCGTCCGTTCGTCGAACTGAGCTTCATGCCAAAGAAACTCGCGGCGCGCGATGTGCTTCAGTCCTTCTGGTACAAACCCAATGTTTCTCCGCCCAAAGACTGGGAGAAGTGGGACAACCTGATCGCTCAATTTACCAAGCATCTGGTGGATCGCTATGGGATCGACGAAGTCTCGCAGTGGTACTTCGAAGTGTGGAACGAGCCGAATCTCGATTTCTGGGCCGGCGATCCGCGGCAGGCGACCTATTGGGATCTCTACGACCACGCCGCACGCGCCGTGAAGCGGACCAACGAGCGGTTACGCATCGGCGGCCCCGCGACCGCGCAAGCAGCCTGGGCCGATGCCTTCATCCGGCACTGCTCGGATAACAAAATTCCCGTCGATTTCGTCTCTTCTCACGTCTATGGCAACGACAAGGCGCAGGACATTTTCGCGACCGATGAGAAGATTCCGCGCGATCAGATGGTCTGCCGTGCAGTGAAAAAAGTGCACGATCAGATTCAGTCCTCGGCGATGCCGAATCTTCCGCTGATCTGGACCGAATACAACGCGAGCTATTTCAACGAGCCTGCCATTACCGATTCCGTCTATATGGGCCCGTGGATGGCCGATACCCTTCGCCAGTGCGACGGTCTGACGCAAATGATGTCCTACTGGACATTCTCCGACGTATTCGAAGAACAGGGCGTCGTGAAACAACCCTTCTATGGCGGCTTTGGCCTGATTGCCGCCGGCGACATTCCAAAACCAGCCTATAATGCGTTCAAATTGCTCCACGATTTGGGGGGCGCGCGGATCGCGGTTGATTCCTCCTCTGTCTTGGCGACGCGCCGCAAAGACGGCACGCTGGTGATCGCGGCGTGGAATTTGATTGACCCTGATCAATCGCCCGGGGGTGCAACCACTCCCAACTGGAGCGCCCCAGGCAAAACCATTCATCTGCATTTCGAACATCTTGGCAAGAAACATTCTGTTCGCATTTCGCGTTTGGACCGCGACCATGGGGACATTCACCCGTCCTATGAAAAGATGGGACAGCCTCCCTACCCAACCCAAGAACAACTTCACACGCTGCGCAATGCCGCACAACTCCCGCCGCCGGAAACGCGCAAATTGACCGCTGGCGAACTGACACTGGACATCCCTCCCGATGGCTTAGTGGTCATGGAAGTGAAGTAAGACTGAATTCAGGTAACGTGCACTTGCTGAACGCTGGTAACACGTTTTAGTTGTGCCATGACGCTATAATCGCGGAAGTTTTGCATCCGGAGCGCGGAATACTGTGGATGAGTCGTCCGATCCAAACTAAGCCGTTAACTCGCCGGGAATTTCTTGCCCGACTGGGTGGGGCGATGTTAATCGCGCCGGCCGCGCTCGACGTGGCCCTGCTCACTTCCTGCGGCGGATCGCAGCCCGGCACTTCGCAGACGACTTCGTCCTCCGACGATCAGTTTCTCGACGATCTCGAACGCGCCATCTTTCTCTTTTTCTGGGAGCAAGCCAGCCCCACCACCGGCTTGGTTAAAGACCGCGCCTTGGCGGCGGGAAACGATATCCGTACCGTCGCCAGCACTGCCGCCACAGGTTTTGGACTCACGGCTCTCTGCATCGCCGACCAGCGCGGCTACCTGCCCACCGCCAACATTCTCGCCCGGGTGCAGACAACGTTAAGTTTTCTTCTGAACCAGATGCCGAATCAAAATGGATTCTTCTATCACTTCGTCAACATGAATACCGCGCAGCGCGCGTATAAGTCCGAGCTCTCTTCCATCGATACCGCGCTCCTGCTGTGCGGCGTGCTCACTTGCCGCCAGTATTTTCAGGATCCGCAAGTCACCAGGCTCGCGACTCAAATTTATCAGCGCATCAACTGGCCTTGGATGTTGAACGGGGGCACTACGTTTTCGATGGGCTGGACGCCCGAGAACGGATTCTTGAACGCCCGCTGGGATACCTATTGCGAGCTGATGGTGCTCTACCTGCTCGCCATTGGCGCCACCAATCCGATCCCAGCCAGTTCATGGGAAGCCATCTCGCGGCCAACGCTGACCTACGAGGATTTGACTTATATCACGGACCGCGCGCCTCTGTTCACCCACCAGTTTTCGCACGCCTGGGTCGATTTTCGTAATAAGCAAGACGCTTACACAAACTACTTTCAGAATTCTGTCGTCGCCACCCAGGCCCACAAAATTTTCTGTTCCACGTCGCTGGCCAGCCAGTTTTCGGATTACTCCGACAATCTGTGGGGAATCTCGGCATCCGATTCGGCGAATGGCTACGTAATTTGGGGTGGTCCTCCGCCCATGGGCCCGATCGACGGCTCACTCGTTCCCTGCGCGACCGGAGGCTCGATACCCTTTCTCGCAGCCGACTGCATCTCGGTGCTGCGCAATATCAAGAATTGGTTTCCGAGATCGTGGCAGCGCTATGGCTTTGTTGACGCGTTCAATCCAATTTCTGACTGGTACGCTACCGACGTGATTGGGATAGACGTCGGCGTCACGATGTTGATGGCCGAGAATCATCGTTCCAATTTTGTTTGGAACACATTCATGAAAAATCCCGAGATCCCCGCTGCCATGGCCGCCGTCGGCTTCCACTAAAGAGATATCCAGATAGTCAATGCAGCGGATCCGCGTCCACCCGAAGCGAGGATGTGTGAACTCATCGCTGATCGCGCGGCCTATTGCACTTTTCCATTCGCGTCCATCAACCGGAATTCGCCCAGGTTCAACTCACGCACGCCTGCTTCGATCTTGGCGCGATCCCCGACCACGATCCAGATCAAATTGTCGGGACGTACGACCTCTTTGGCGGCATCGTTGACGTCGCCTGTTTTGAGGGCGCGGACCTTGCCCGCATAAGTCTCGTAGTAGTCGTCGGGCAGGCCGAATTGCACCAAATCGATAATCGACTGTCCCAACGAATCCAGCGTCTCGCGCGATCCCGGCAACTTCAGCGTTTCGTTCGCCTGAATTTTGGTGAGTTCCTCGACCGTCACAGGATGATCGCCGGTAATTCCGCGAAACTCCTTGTTCATCTCCACCAGCGATTCCTTGGTTTTGTCGGTTTGCACTGGAGCGAACGCATAGAAGGGCCGCTGCGAGCGCGCGTCGCGCAGAACGGTTCGCGCGCCATACGACCAGTGCTTGTCCTCGCGCAGATTCATATTCAGCCGTGCGCCAAACATGCCGCCCAGGCTATTGTTCATCGCTTCAATCGCGATATCCTGCGGAGTCGCCCGCGGCGGCGCAACGACTCCTGCGATGATCACGGATTGCAGCGCTCCCGGTTTGTCGATGAGATAGACGGCCGACTTCGACGCGACCGCAACTGTCTTCAGATCCTTCGTAGGAACCGTACCGCTCTTCCATCCGGCAAAAAGCTTCTCCAGCTTCGGAGTCACTTCGGCCAGCGTCGTGTCGCCCACCACAATCAACGTCGAATTATTAGGACGCAACCAGGTGTCATGAAACTTCACGAGGTCTTCTCGTGTGAGCTTCGCCACGCTATCCTTGGTTCCAGAGCCAGTCAGCGGATTCCCATAAGGATGGCCAGGTCCATACAAGAGCCCGGGCAAGATCCGTAAAGCCATGGTCGCAGGCGTATTTTCTTCGCGATCAATTCCCGCCAGAACCAGTTTCTGTTCGCGCTTCACCTCGTTCTCTGGATAAGACGGATGGAGTACAACGTCCGCAAAAAGATCGAGCGACGGATCAAGCTTGGTTTTCAGCGCCGAAAGCGACACGAACGACAAGTCAAGATTCGAAGATCCCTTCAGCGTAGCTCCGAGCATTTCCAGTTCGTCGCTGATTTGCAGTGCGTCGCGCGTGCGTGTGCCATCGGTTAGAACCTGCATGGCGAGATTGGCCGTGCCTGGCGCCGAAGTTGCGTCCGACGCGTACCCGGCATCGGCAGCGAGTGAGAAGTTGACGAGAGGAACTTCATGGCGCTCCGCCAGAATGATCTTCAGCCCGTTCGACAGCTTCGCCCGCTGCAGCTTCGGCAATTTCAGTTCAGGAGGAGTGCCCGTGTCCGGCGCTTTGCTGCGATCAACCGCGGCTGCCGTCTTGTACTCCGGGAAGGGATCGACCTGCAAAATGTAGACACCATCCAACAGCCACTTCTGTGCCGCCGCCCTCAGGTCCTCGGCCGTGGCCAGTTGCACGCGCTTCAGAGAAATCTTGTAAGCATCGGGACTCCCCCGGTACACCTGGCTCTCGGCTAGCCGATCTGATTTTCCTCCGAAACCGCCAATGCGCTCCGCGCCGCGAACCAAGTCTGCCTCATACTGCGCCTTCACACGTTGCAACTCGGCCGGCGTGGGGCCTTGTTTCATGAAGCGAGCCAGTTCTTCATCCAGCTCTTTTTCTACCTGCGGAGTGCTCTGCCCTTGGCGCACCGTCGCACGCACATAAAACTGCCCGCCAATCTCGCGCGAGTCGGTATAGGCCAAAGCATCCGTGGCAACCTGGTCCTCGTACACAAGCCGCTTGTAGAATCGCGACGACTTTCCCGAACTCAAACAATCGCTGACCAGGTCGAGATAATCCGCTTCCGCGCTGCCGTATTCCGGAATGTTCCACACTTTGTAGATTCGCGCCTGCGGCACGCGGTCTTGCACCACTTGCCGGTGGGTGCCCGTCATTTTCGCTATCCACACCAGTTGATGCGTCACCGGTGGTCCCGACGGAATGTCGCCAAAATATTTCGTCACTTTTTCGCGCGCCGTCTTGGCGTCGATATCGCCAGCCAGCACCAGCACGACATTCGACGGACCGTAGTAAGTCTTGAACCAATCTTGCACGTCTTTCATCGAAGCCGCGTCGAGGTCGGCCATATCCCCGATGGTCGTCCACGAATATGGATGCCCCGCGGGATATGTATTCTGTGCCAACAATTGCCGCGTCACGCCATAGGGCTGATTCTCACCCTGCCGTTTTTCGTTCTGCACCACGCCGCGCTGCAAGTCGAGCGTCTTCTGATCAAGCGCGCCCAGCAGGTGCCCCATGCGATCGGATTCCATCCATAAGGTGAAGTCGAGCGCGGGTGTCGGAACATTCTGGAAGTAATTGGTGCGGTCGGGATTGGTCGTGCCATTTAAATCCGTCGCCCCGATTTTCTCCATAGAATCGAGGTAGCGTCCAGCGGAATGCTCGCTTCCGCCAAACATCAGGTGCTCGAACAGGTGCGCGAATCCTGTCTTCCCCGGCTTCTCGTTCTTCGATCCGACGTGATACCAGATGTTGACCGCGACTATCGGAGCTTTGTGATCTTCATGCACAATCACCGTCAGGCCGTTATCGAGGACGAAACGCTCGTAAGGAATGTCGATCTCTTTTGTCGTTTGTGCCGAACCCGTTTGCGCTGAACCCGTCTGTGCGGAACCGATGACCATAAGTCCGAGTATAAGGAACAGAACTGCAAATGCTGTGCGCATCCTCAAATCCTCCGAACAAATTTCGCGGAATAAAAGCCAGATCTTCAAATCTCTTTGACTTTGGAAATGGAAAATAGTTTACACCCCGCCATTTGAATTCTTTTGAGACGGCCGGTGAGCCCTCCAGACGAGTGCCCGGCGGTGTTATCCTAAGCGGGATCACGCCGCAGGGGCTTTCACCTTTCATGTCCAATCCAGAAACGTCCAATCTAGAAACGTCCGATCTGAAGCCTGAGACCAAAGTGTCTGAACCGAACCTATCGACTCCCGCCGCGTCGGAAGCTGTTACTCTGAGCGAGCCGGCCGAGTCGTTTAAAGATATTTTCTCTGCCTACGAGCAAACACATTCTCGCAAGTCCGAGCCCGGTACACCGAGGCGCGAAGGAACGGTAATCACTGTTACGGCCGACTCGGCCGTTCTCGACATTGGATTCAAGACCGAAGGCCTTCTCCCCCTGACCGCGTTTCCCGCCGACAAGCCGCCGAAACCCGGAGATAAAATTCAGGTTACCGTGAAGGGCCGCGACCCCGAGGGCTATTACGAACTCACGCGCGGCAAGGTCGAGCGCCCCACCGATTGGGCCTCGCTGGAAAAGGCCTTTGCCGAGAAATCCACCATCATCGGCACCGTCACCGGCCTCGTCAAAGGCGGCGTCAGCGTGGATGTTGGCGTGCGAGCCTTCATGCCCGCCTCGCGCAGCGGAACCCACGATGCCGCCGAACTGGCAAAACTCGTCGAGCAGGAAATTCGCTGCCGCATCATCAAAATCGATGTCGAAGACGAAGATGTGGTCGTCGACCGCCGCGCCATTGCCGAAGACGAAGAGCGTGCCGGCAAAGAGCGTCGCTATTCCGAGCTCAAAGAAGGCGACATTGTGCAGGGCGAAGTCCGCAGCCTCACCGACTACGGGGCGTTCGTCGATATTGGCGGCGCGGATGCCTTGCTGCATGTCGGCGAAATCTCGTGGCATCGCGTCAACAAGCCGTCCGACGTGCTTTCTACCGGCCAGCAGATTGAAGCGAAGATCATCAAGATCGACTCTGAGAAGCGCCGCATCGCGATCAGCATGAAGCAACTGCAGCCGCACCCCTGGGATGCTGTCGCGGAAAAGTTCAAGCCGGGAGAACGCGTGCGCGGCACAGTCACGCGGCTGATGGATTTCGGCGCCTTCGTCGAACTCGAACCGGGCATCGAAGGTTTGATTCACATCTCGGAAATGTCGTGGGCCAAACGCGTGCGCACGCCTGCAGACGTGGTCAAGACGGGCGAGACCGTGGAAGCCGTTATTCTCGGAGTCAACGCCGCGGAGCGCCGGTTGTCTCTGGGCTTGAAGCAAGCGCTGGGCGATCCCTGGGTAGGAGTGCCGCTGAAATTTGCGCCGGGCACTGTCATCGAAGGTCCGGTCACGAGCATTACAAAGTTCGGAGCCTTTGTTCAACTAACCGAAGGTGTCGAAGGCATGATTCACGTCAGCGAAATCAGCGCCGAAAAACGCATCAATCATCCGCAGGATGTGCTTCGCGTGGGTCAGATCGTGAAGGCGCAGGTGCTTGCGCTCGACGCCGAAAAGCGCCTCATCCGCCTGAGCATGAAGCAGCTCGTGCCCACCGGTCTGGATGAATATCTCGCCGATCATAAAGAAGGCGATACCGTGACCGGCCGCATCACGGAAATTTCGGGTGGAACCGCTCGCGTGGAGCTTGGCGAGGGCGTGTTCGCGACCTGCCGTCTTCCGGCGGAAGGCTCGAAGAAGGCGAAAGAAGAGAAGAGCCCGGAGCCGCAGGCTTCGTCCAAGCCCGATTTGTCGTCGCTCGGATCAATGCTCCAGGCACGCTGGAAAAGTGGCCCTCCCGCCAGCGAAGCGGCACCCGATTCCCTGCGTTCGGGCGAGGTCCGCGAATTCCGCATCGCGAAACTCGACGCGGAGAAAAAGAAAATTGACCTGGAACTGAAATAGGGTAGTAGCCGCGTCGCCGCGCGGCGTGACACGAAGTTTTAGACTTCGATTTCGCCTTCGAGATAGAAGACGCACGCCCCTTCGAGTTCCACTCGATTGCCCACGAGCCGGCAAATGATTTCTCCTCCGCGTCGCGAAGCTTGGAAGGCGCGAAATGCCGTCTTCCCCAATCGGTTCGCCCAATAAGGCACAAGCATGCAGTGCGCCGCGCCGGTCACGGGATCTTCCGGAATACCTTTGGACGGAGCAAAGTAGCGGCTGATGAAGTCGTAGTTTTCATCGCCGGGCGCGGTCACGATCACGCCGGCGCGATCCATGCGGGCAAGGGCCGCCATATCGGGAGCCAATTCGCGCACGACCGCTGCGCTATCCAGCAACGCCATATAGTTAAATGCGTTCACCGAGACCTCGTCCGGAACCGCTCCTAGCGCTTCGGCCAATCCAGTTGGCGCTGGCACTATCTCGGATGGCCGCATTGGAAAGTCCATGACGTAGCCGGCAGACGGTCGATTCACCGTTAACGGGCCGCTCGCCGTGTGAAACACGACGGTGTTTCGTTCCGGCTCCAATCGTTCCATGACCACCGCCGCGCTCGCCAAGGTGGCGTGGCCGCAGAGCGGAACTTCAATCTGGGGAGTGAACCAACGTAGGCGATAGTCGCCGTCCGCTGCGACCAGAAATGCCGTTTCAGCCAGGTTGTTCTCGGCGGCAATCGATTGCATCGCCGCGTCATCCGGGAAAACGCTCATCGGCACGACCGCAGCCGGATTTCCCGCGAACCTGCGAGTGGTAAAAGCGTCAACCTGAAAGATCGGATATCTCATCCGCTATCGTGGGCGTTACAACGAGTAGGTGGAGGATACTAAATCCTGGTCTTAAAGTTATTACCGACTGTTACCGGCTTACCAGAGAGTTAGCCATCATCAGCGCAAAAAGCGCAGGCAGATAGATGATCGTAGCGCGCAACAGCTTTCGTGCCGGAGCCTTCGAAGCCGCAGACGTAGCCGGCAGTTGCGGATACGCCATCCCCATCGACACCCGGAACAGAGCCGCGCCCATCAGCACAGCGCCGACGAGATAAAAGCGCCCGGCCATTCCCAACGCCACCGGCATAAGGCTCACGGGAATCAGGACTGCGGAATAGGCCAAAATCCGCCACACAGTGGATTTTCCGTCAGAATCGACCACCGGCAACATGCGGATATCACCCTGTGCATAGTCTTCGCGATAGAGCCATGCGATGGAGAGGAAATGTGGAAACTGCCAGACAAACATGATGGCAAAAAGGATCAGCGTCTCGATTTCGAGTTTTCCTCGTACCGCCGTCCACCCCAATACAACCGGCATTGCTCCCGGGAACGCGCCGATAAATGTACACACCGGGGAGACTTTTTTCAGCGGCGTGTAAGCCGCGAGATACACTAGCGCGGTCAAGAACACTAATAGCCCAGTTAGTAAGTTGGCATAAATCGCCAGATAAGCGGATCCGCCCAGAGTAAGGGCCAGCCCAACCGTTGCCGCGTGCAGTCGAGTCATCCGTCCCGCGGGCAGAGGGCGCATGGCGGTGCGCCGCATGCGGGCGTCAACCTTCGATTCCATCACCTCGTTCAGCGCGGCCGTTCCGCTCGAAACAAGGGCAATCCCCAGCAGCGCGTGGAACAAGCCCAGCGACCACGATGGCACTCCCATCCGGTGTGCGCCAAAAAAATAACCACACCACGCCGTGAGAACGATCAATGTCGTAATTCGAGCCTTGGTCAGTTCGGCGTAGTCGCGCAACTGAGAAACAAATTTTTGTAGCATGGACTCCACACTCAACCAGTTGCCCCTCCCGCCCTCATCCGGCGGTTCAGTTGAAACCAGCAGTTACTAATTCGGCAGCAATGCCAAAAGACAGCATTCGTATCGTGCGACTCGTTCAATGTCAAGCCAAAATTTGGAACCGGATATTTTCCACTATCAGGTGCCCACGCTAAATCTGGCAATTTCCGACTATCATCTCACACTCACTCGAAGCCTAATGCCCACCTGCCGGTGCTGGCACGGTAAAGGTTTCTGGAGGATCGAAATAACACTGGTGCCACAACGCCGCGTCGGTCAGCGTCCCTGCCTTCCACTGTCGAACCGTCGGAACCGTGGCCGCGATCATCCCGCCATCAACCGAATCGAAAATCAACACCACTCCCGCGAGTTCGTGCGTTTTGGACGCCAGTTCGCCGTAATTCTTGTCGAACAAAGACTTGGCATATTCCAGTTTCGCTTCCGCACCGCTATCTTTTTCGCTCTCCTGGATCTTCTGCACCGAGATGATCTTCACGTTCTTGCCCCGAAGTGGCTGCCAGTCTCCAGGAAACGGCGCCGTCTCTTCGCGCGTCACCTGAAACAAATCCGCTGCCACGGGCTTGGCATTTGGATTGTTCGTTGGAACATCTGAAATGCCTTCCGGCATCTCCAGGCTGGTGCGCCAGATCCAGCCCCGCGACAAGCCTGAAATCCGCACGTGCACCCAATCCGTGCTGTAATCCAGCATCTCGAACTCATCCTGCGCGCTTGCCAGAAACAGCGTTTTCGCCGTCAAACTCGGGCTCTCCACCACCGGCGTTCCTGTCTTTTTGATCGCCACCAGGTTCTTGGGATGCGCCTGGCTCCGCAAAACTTCTTCTAGACTGTTCGCTTCCGCCTGCAATTCGTTGGCTGCATGATCAGCCGGACTCTTCGGCACATTTCGCGTCTCTGCCAGTTGCTGTCCCGATAGTTTTTGCTCCGAAGACGAGAACGGGCGCCCGCTGTCGGGCGATCTTGGCATCGGTGCAGAGATCGACGGCTCCGCATTTTCCTTGCTGGCATTTGTTTTGTCGGTAGCCGTCCGCTTGCCAGCCGGCGCCCCAGTCTGCTCCGAGGCGTCAGTCCGAGTCGCGCGCCCGGCGCTATTCGTCAGCAGATCCGTTAACTGGTCCAATAGATCGGCCTCCAGTCGGCCGTTCGAACTCAGCAGCTGGTATCCCGATCGCGACGAATTCACGTCCGCATACCACGCTGTCACCTTGGTCGTGACCCGTACCACCGATCCGCCGTTAGGCGAAGACCTCACCTGCACCGCGGATTGATAAAAGGCCCGTTGATAGTGATTCAGCGGATGCTCGCCTGCCACAGCAAAGCCTTCGAGCGCTGGAAGATGTCCACTCATCGCCGGTTGTAACTGCTTCAGAGTGCTCTCGACCACGGTCTTTGACTGACGATAGGTGCGCTCGTACCCTCCCGATTCCCCAGCCACTTGCGCCGCCGTCGTCGGAACCAAGCCGGGTAAGAGTCCGTTTGCCAAGGCTATGCCTGCGATTATTTTCCAAATCCAGCGATTTCGATTCATCACGGCATCGGCTCCAACTGATCGCGACGAAGCCATCCGTGATCGCCCCCGTGGGTCTCTACCCCATACCAGTACGTGGTTGTGATCAGTATCAAAACCTCGGTGCCCGGCTCCAGCGACTTCATCGTGCTCGCGGTATGGAAGGGCGCGGATTTCAAAGGTGCCCCTGGCTGTTTCACGCGGCGTCCGGCTTGCCGGCGCAGGCCGGTCACGTATTGTTCCAGCGTTTCTCCGGATTGCTCGAACGACGATGGCCCGTTTCCGAATGCCTGCGCCGTCGCCTCACCGCCCCGAGCGCCTTCGACATCCGAAGCCGTCGCAGCCGGAGTGCCAAGCACCTCCCGATTGCTTGCATCTGGATTTGCGGGCACTTCTGCGCTGGGCGTGGGCGGCTCAGACATCTCAGGGTCGCGGCTTGAACTGAACGCTTGTTTGGCCCGGTGTTCTTTCTTCGCTTCCAGCGCGTCTTCCGTTTCTTTTTTCACCAGTTCGACGGAAGCCAGACGGTCCTGAATATCTTTGTACTCGGCGCCCTCTACCGAGCCGTTCGATTTATGCACGATATGCCGAAAGTCCTCCACAAACACAGCGTCAATCCGTAGCACCGTGTTCTTATCGCCCTGCGGCTGCACGATGTATCGCACCGCCAGCGTTCCCACATCCGAGCTATTTTGGAAGTTCAGCGGATCCAGCGCCTGTTTTCGAACTTTGTAGAAAACCTTTCCACCTTCGGTCCAAGGACGAAATGCAGGAGTAGACGTGGCCGCCACGGCCGCGGCAACGTATTCGTCTTTGTTGTATTCCTTGGTTCCCCGGATGATGGTGTTTTGCGCCACATCGTCTACAGCCTGCGCAACTTCCGGTTCGGGAATCGGGATGTTTACGATCAGGCCTTCGCCATACTGCAGCACGTTCTTGTCGCGGCCGTGCGCGGAAACTGCGGAGGCGAGCAAAACCAAAATCGCCACAAAACCGCTATAACGCGAGAGATACACCCTGTGATCTAGCTGAAATTGATGGGGCTCGATGCGCGCTTTGCTACTTCTACCGCAATAAATCCTGTCCCACATCCCAACCAACTCCGCTCTTCCTGTTGCAAGAGTCTCATACGCTTCGCGCTTGCTGTCAACTTGCGTCGTCCCGCTCTCCGTGCCTCATCCCCGAGTCACACTAAACGCGACGAGTAAACAATTTGTAAAAAAATCCTTCAAACCCTATTGCACTTCGCTAACGTCGGTAGTAGTATCCGTCGGCGAGTGAGTGGTAGGACCACTTCACCCTGAAAAGTTTTGCGTTCTGTGGGGAGGGCAGCTGTCTGGCGAGGATTTAGCGGATCGTCGGCGCGGCTGTCGTTTGCGATGCGGTAGATGTTTTGTATTTCCAAAATATATGAGCTTCTCTGAGGAGTGCAGCATGCGTATGTGGGCGCAATCTCATCTCTGTCAGAAAGCGCAGCGGGTACATTCAGTCCTCGCCGCTGCTTTCGCCTTGGTTTTTCTGATCCTCGCTTCCAGTCAATCGGCAAATGCGATTCCTGCCTTTGCCCGGAAATACGGTCTTCGCTGCTCCGCTTGTCATGAAAGCTGGCCGATGCTCAACTTCTTCGGACAGAAATTCAAAGACAACGGCTACCAGCTCATGAACGATCGCGACGCGCCGATCTGGCAAAACCCTGGATATTGGCCAGTCACCTTCCGCATTTTGCCCATCTGGCATCGCACTAGCACCAACAAGGAACAGGTCGACACCGTTCCCGGCAATGGAGACGGCGGTGCCGAGCAGAAGATCACTTCTTCTGGCTTTGACCTCAGCGGCCTTGACTTCCACACCGGCGGAACCCTCGAGAAGAACTTCTCTTTCTACGTGCTGCCTTCTTCTGACGCCACTGGCGCCTTCCACTTTGAAACCGTCATGGCCCGCCTCGACAACATTAAAGGCAGCCCATGGCTGAACGTGAAACTCGGAAAGTTCGAACTCGACAACCTGCTTTCCGAGAAACGTATCTTGACCCTGACCGGGAACGGCGGAATTTACCAGCTCTATCACTTCATTCCGGCTGGCGATGGCAACATCTTCGGGCAGATGGGTGACAATCAACTCGGTGTCGAGGTGATGGGACACTCGGCGAACGATCGTACGCGCTACTCGGTGGCTCTACTCAGTTCCAACGACGGATCGGTCGGACTTCCTTACGGTGCTGAGTCCTACTCCACGTTTATTACCGGTAGTCAGGCATTCGATGTCGGCAAACTCGGCGTCGATCGTGTCGGCTTCTACGTCATGGCTGGAGAGGCGCCTATCAGCTGGCAAACCAACGGTGGTGTCGCCATTGCAGGATCAGGCGGCAACAACAAGGGCTACAGCCGCGAAGGCTTCGTCGGGCAGTTCTACTTTGGCAATCACGCGGATGTCACCGTGGTCACGCAACACGGCGAGGACAACGTCTGGTTCGGTCAAGGGTACGGAGATTATATCGACGGCGTCGCCCCGTTCAACTACGTTCCGGGCGTTTCCGCGTTGCCTGCCAATGCGCGGAACCCAACCTGGAACGGCGTCCTAGTGGAACCGCACTACGTCGTAAGTCCACAGATGATTCTGCTCGCGCGCTACGAAACGATCCGGATGTCGCAGCAGTCGACGCCGACCAATGCATCAAACTTGGGCAACGTCTCGACCTATACCGCCGGCTTCCGTTACAACCCATTCATGACGAGCCGTGCCGGCATGGCCTATCACGCCGAATACAACTGGTGGCACCAGGACGGAACTTCACCCGTCTCCGCCACCAACCTGACCAGTAGCGAATTGTTGCTGGGTATCGACTTTGACTTCTAACCATTCAGACATCCGCTGGCGATCTCAGATCGCCAGCGCTGACTTTCGGTGCAAGGTGCTGACTATGAACAGTTCGAAGCTAATCCGTTGTTTCGGCGCGATTCTTTCCACCGCAATTTTGGGAGCGGTTTTCGCTGTCTGCCTCACCGCCCCGGCCTTCGCCCAGGATGCACCGGACGTAGGTCCCAAGCCCCCTCTGGTCGTCAAGCCCATGGAAAGCCACATCGGCAATATCACGGGCCACGCCGCTGACGCCAAGTACGACTACCGCCGCTATTGCGCCGGATGTCACGGCGACTACGGCGATGCCAACGGTGAGAACGCGGTTTGGCTTGACCCGAAGCCCCGCGACTTCACCATCGCCACCTTCAAGTGCCGCTCTACTCTCACCGGAACGCTGCCGACCGATGAAGATCTGTTCAACACCCTTAAGCGCGGCATCATCAACTCAAACATGCCGATCTGGAACACCTTCTCCAACCAGCAGCGCGCCGATCTCGTCGCCTATATCAAGATCTTCTCGCCGCGTTGGGATAAAGAGAAAGCCGGAACGCCCATTAATGTCCCCGCAGAAACACCGGTGACTCTTGAGAGCATCGCCCACGGCAAAGAGCTCTTTACCAAGCTCGAATGCTGGAAGTGTCACGGCCCGCACGGCGAAGGCGACGGACCCTCGGCCTCGACCCTCACCGACAGCAAAGACAACCCGATTCGTCCCTACAACTTTGCTCTCGGAAAAGACGATTCCCGCTTCAAGTGCGGCGTCACCAATGAGGATGTCTACAAAATCTTCATGACTGGCGTTGACGGCACACCGATGCCCTCTTTTGCCGATGTCATCCAGCCGAACGACGCGTGGGATCTCGTCCACTTCCTGCGCACACTCCAGATCCACCGTCATAGTAAAGAGAATGATGTTCTAATGGCTGCGCACGGAGTCATTCCTCCGTATGTGGATAAGAACCCACCAGCCGCCGCCCCTGCCCCCGCTGATAAGGCGCCCGGAGGCGGTCAGTAATTCAACGATTGCCGAATACCCCGAGGAGGGAGTTACTAGAATGCGTACCAAGAAAATGCAGTTTGTTTTTCTGACCTTGCTCGCGAGTTCGTCTCTGATGTTCGCGGGAACGGTCACAGGCAAGGTGACTTATACGGGCACGCCCGTGAAGCCGAAGACGATTGACATGTCAAAGGAGCCCAGTTGCGCGAAGCAGCACGCCACTCCGATTACCACCGAGTCGGTTGTAACGGGGCCGAACAATGCTCTGGAGAATGTTGTGGTCTATATCTCGTCCGGTGCGCCTGACGATGGCCAGGTTCCGGCGCAGGCTGTTACTTTCGATCAAAAGGGATGCCAGTATCTTCCGCACGTTCTGGTCATGCACACCGACCAGGAGCTCAAGATCTCCAATGACGATCAGACTTCCCACAACATTCACCCGCTAGCCAAAGTGAACCAAGAGTGGAATAAGTCGCAGCCCCCCGGAACTCCGCCGATCACCACCAAGTACGATAAGCCGGAATTCATCTCGGTGAAGTGCAACATCCATCCCTGGATGCACGGCGAGTTCGCGGTTCTTACCACCAACCATTACGACGTCAGCAAGGGTGGAGGCGACTTCAAGTTGCCCAACCTGCCTCCCGGCAAGTACACCATCACCGCGTGGCAAGAGGACTACGGCACGCAAACCGCCGATGTCACTATCACCGGCAATGAGAGTAAGGAAGTCAACTTTACCTTCAAAGCGAAAGCTTACTAGTTAAAAAAAGAACGCGGCGGAGTCCCGACTCCGCCGCAGTTTTTCGGGCCCTGAAAGCCAGTAATGCAACAACCAAAGGACCAATCAACATGGCGAAGCTTTTTGCTGTCACCATTATCGTAATCGCGATTCTTTCAGCCATTCCCATTCTGCGCCACACTTGGGACGCGCCCGAAGACATCTCGACCCATGGCCGCCTGATCGACGAGCAGATGACGGAGACCATGGCCGAGGCGGGAATCTCCTTCCTCGCGGCCCAATTCATTTTGGCGATCTTCATCTGGAAGTTCTCCAACCGTCCGGCTGACGCGAAGATTACGAAATTCCCCGGCGGCGCCAAGGGCTTGGTGATCGCGGCCGTCCTCGTAGTAGGTATTGAAGTCATGGCCCTAGGCGTCTTTGGAGTCAAAGCCTGGGCCGATGTTTATCTCGTCGCTCCGGCCGCCGATGCCATGCCGATTCAGGTCCAAGCCGGACAGTTCGCCTTCTATTTCCGTTACCCGGGCCCCGATGGAAAATTCGGCGGTATTCATCCCGAAATGGTGAATGAAGGGACGCAGAATATCTTTGGTCTCGACCCTGAGCACGATGTTGCCGCCAGAGACGATATTGTGGCTGCCGAAATGGCGATCCCCGTCAACAAGGAAGTCCATCTGCTCATGCATTCCAAAGACGTGGGACATTCTTTCTACGTACGTGAACTGCGGGTCCAGCAGGATTTTGTTCCCGGGTTGGACGTCTCTCTACACTTCACGGCTACTAAAGTCGGTAAGTACGAGATCGTCTGTACGCAGCTATGCGGTCTTGGGCATTACAACATGAAGGCGTATCTCGAAGTGATGTCGCAATCGGATTTCGACGCCTGGTTGAAACAGCAAGCAGGGCAATAGTTCGAGAAAAAGTTCAAGAAAAAGTTCAAGAGAAAGTTCAAGAAAGTAGCTTCGTCCCAATCGCGTTTCGGCGCGGCTGGCAACATTCGACCTATCTCTGAGGTGAGGGATTTATGCACGATATGTCAGTGCACGCGGTACACCATGCTCCTCCGACGACGTTTATTCGGAAGCACGTCTTTAGCCTCGACCATAAAGTGATCGGCAAACAGTATTACGCTCTGGCCCTCGTCGCCGCCTTTATTGGGATGTTCCTTTCCTGGCTGATGCGTATTCACCTCGCCTGGAACAACGCGGCTATTCCCGGTCTACAACTGCTTTCCTCGACCGGAGCTCCCGGCGGAATCATGACGCCGGAATACTACCTGCAACTGCTGACCATGCACGGCACCATCATGGTCTTCTTTGTGCTCACCACCGCGCCTTTCGCGGCCTTCGGCAATTATTTCCTGCCGATTCAGGTGGGCGCCGAAGATATGCCGTTCCCTCACTTCAACATGATGTCGTTCTGGGTCACCTTCATGGCGTTCCTGGTCCTGATGTCATCCTTCTTTGTAGGTGACGGACCGACCCTTGGCGGTTGGACTCAGTATGCCCCGCTCAACGCCATCGGTTCTGTCGGTGGCCCGGGACAAGGCGCCGGGGTTGTGCTCTGGGCGATTTCCATCGGACTGTTTTGTGTCGGTCAGTTGTTAGGTGCGTTGAACTTCATTACGACGACCCTCGACCTCCGCGTTAAGGGCATGAGCCTGATGCGTCTGCCGCTCAGCGCATGGGCTTGGTTCATCACCTCGTGCATGGGGCTCACCGCTTTCGCCGTTCTAATGCCTGCATGCATTCTCGTGATTCTCGATCACGTCGCGGGCACCAGTTTCTTCGTTGCTTCGGGCCTCGTGATCAACGACCAGATGTTGCCCCACTCCGGCGGTTCAACCCTCCTCTGGCAGCACTTGTTCTGGTTCTTCGGACATCCCGAGGTTTACATCGCCATCGTGCCCGGCCTTGGTATCGTCTCGCACGTTTTGCTCGCCAACATGCGCCGGCCCATGTTGAGCCAGAGAGTGCTCATCTATTCCATGGGCGCCCTCGCCATCCTGAGCTATATGGTCTACGGGCATCACATGTTTGTCAGCGGCATGAATCCGTTTTCTTCGCTGGCGTTCTCGTTCCCAACTCTGGTCATCACCATCCCGTCGACCATCGTGGTGCTGATCTGGACCTTCAGCCTCTACGGTTCCAAGCTGCGCATTAACTCCGCTTCTTTGTTCGCTCTCGGTTTCATTTCGATGTTCGTCAGCGGCGGCGTCAGCGGATTCTTTCTGGCCCAGCCCTCTATCGACATCATGCTCCACGCCACCTACTTCGTGGTGGGTCACTTCCACCTCGTCATGGGTGTCGCTGCCATGTTCGGCATCTTTGCCGGAACATACTTCTGGTTCCCCAAGATGGTTGGAAGAATGATGAACGAGACGCTCGGCAAAATTCATTTCTGGATGAGCTTTGTCGGAGCCTATTGCATCTTCATGCCCTTCCACTATCTGGGCATGGCCGGGAACGTCCGTCGTTACTCGAGTTTCGTCGATGACTACCTGCAGCCTCTGATTCCGGTCCACCGTTTCATCACCTACGCCGCCCTCTTCACGGGCCTCGCGCAAGTGATTTTTCTCATCAACTTGATTCACAGCCGCTTCTGGGGCGCGCCCGCTCCCGACAATCCTTGGGAAGCGACCTCCCTCGAATGGAGCACCCCGACTCCGCCTCCCTTCGACAATTTCGGCGGGAAGCACCCCATCGTTTATCACGATCCCTTTCAGTACGGGGTGAAGAGTTCGGTCGGCGATTACGTGATGCAGACCTCGCCCGAGCAAGTGCAGACGGAGCACGAAGAAAAGTAACTCACCAGAAATTTTGAGCACCCCGGTTCACAAGGGTTCTCCGATGCAGCCCAGCGCTTTGCGCTGGCGGAAGTAGAAAAGGAAGTTAGCAGTTATGGCAACAACAATACCGGAACCGCCGCAAATCGATCGCTTGCCAGACCACGGTCACACCGGGAATGGCAACGGCAATTGGAAGAACCTCGTTCCGGCCGATGGCAGCCTGCGCGCGGTGATGGATTACTCCCCGCCGCCTTCGTCAACGGCCATCTGGGTGGTGCTTTTCGCCGTCACCATGATGTTTGCGGCGTTTACCAGCGCCCTCATTGTCCGCAAAGGATCGTCGCAAGACTGGCAGTCCTTTACTTTGCCGTCGATCCTGTACTTCAACACAATCTTGCTCCTCGTCAGCAGTGTGACCCTGGAAATTGCGCGCCGCCGCGTGACAGCGTTTATGGGCGCCCTGAAAACTCACGAGGCGCAGAATCCCGTCGCAAGTCCAGCACGCTGGCTGTACATAACCTTGGTTCTGGGATTGCTCTTCGTCGCTGGCCAGTATTTCGCATGGAAGCAGCTCGCCGCCCAGGGACTTTATCTAGCCACCAACCCCAGCAGCTCTTTTTTCTATTTGCTGACCGCGGTCCACGCCGTGCATGTGCTGGGCGGTTTGGGCGGGCTAATTTACTGCATACGCAAGTTGCATAGGTCGACCCTGCGGAGAAACGCCCTGGTTGCCACCGCGCGCTACTGGCATTTTATGGGCGCCCTCTGGGTTTACTTGCTCGTGCTGCTTTGGATGAAACTTTAACCGACACAGGAGGCGCCGTGAGCCAAGCCGATTTGACCATGGGAGGACATCCGACAAGCGTGGTGACCGAACCACCCTTTTCGATTCCTACCAAGAAACTCGCGATGTGGCTGTTCATCATCGCCGATACCATGACCTTTGCCGCCTGCCTGGTGGCCTATGGCTTCTTGCGCAACGGCGCTCCCGACTGGCCGCGACCATTCCACAGCATTACCAACGTCGCCCTCATGACGTTCATCCTCCTGACCAGCAGCTTAACCATGCTCATCGGACTTCGCGCCGCGAAGGCTGGAGACAAAGCCGGCGCTTTCCGCTGGACCATGATTACCGCCGTCCTCGGCATTGCTTTCGCGTTCCTGCACATTCGCGAATGGTTTGGCCTTATCGATGAAGGCATGACCATGTTCAAGAATCCGTGGGGCACGGGATTGTTCGGAGCATCGTTTTTCAGCATCACCGGCTTGCATCTTACTCACGTGGTGAGCGGAATCATCGCGCTGCTTGTGGTCGGTGTGCGCTACCGGTCCGGCCGCTACAACTCCGATGATATCGAGATCCTTGGCCTTTACTGGCACTTCGTGGATCTGGTTTGGATGTTTGTCGTTCCATTAGTCTACCTTTTGAATCTCAGCCATTAGACCGAAAACTCGGGGAGCCGAATGCCATGACATTAGCCGACGATCACAAGAGCGGTGGAATCGGAAAAGATCTCATTATCTATGTTTGCCTGCTCGCTCTCGCGGGCGTGCAATTCGTCATCGCCTACCAGAATATCGACATCGCGCAGAAATTCACGCGCATGCTGGCTGTCGCTTGCATCGAGGCAAGCCTCGCTGTTCTCTTCTTTATGCATCTTTGGACAGAAAAACGCGCCTTCCTCGTTTTTGTCGTCGTCTTTACGATTTCCGTCCTGCTCGGCATGCAGTATGGTTGGACGGATAGTACGCGTATGTTGGTCGGCGCTCCATTCTCGAATCTGAAGTAAGCAGTGAGAAGTGCGAAGTAAGAAGTGCGAGGTCAAGAGTTGAGAAGCAGGTTTCTGCAAGCGTTGTTGCGAAACAAGATCGGGTTCCGCAAGCCAGTCCTGCTGGTCGGGATTGCGCTTGTGGGATTGGCCCTCCTCGGCCCTCCCCCAGCCTTCTCCCAAAGCTGCGCCCTGTGCTATACCCAAGCCGCTTCCGCTGGCGTTCGCATGATTCAAGCCTTGCGCAGCGGAATCCTGATCCTTATCGTTCCGCCCACCTTCATGTCGATCTGTATGGTCTTTATTATTGGCCGCAAACGCAATCAGTTCCGACAGGAAGATGACGATCAGGACGCGCCCGACTCCGACCGCAGTTGGTGAAGCTGTTGATTGATCCTTCTCTCAGCGGCAATTGCTCGGCGCTTCATCGCCCGCAAATCGCGCCTTTATCCAACTGATCTGGTCAGCGGCCGACGCTCCCATCACCCCACTCGCATCAACATCCGGGTAGCGCAAGAAGTCGACTCGGTGTCCTGCCTTGCACATGCGGCTAACGGTCTTCGCCGACAACTCCGCTGGGATAACCGCGTCCGCTCCGCCACTAATTACCAGGATTGGCCCGCGAACCGCCCTCCGGCCCGGAGCGTTTCCGCTAAAGAACTGCTTCACGAACGGGTCATTCTCCCAGCCGGATTTAAGTATCGTGTTCTTCAAATCCGAGGCTACCTCTTCTTCGCAGCTCTGTGTGAGGCGCTCGTACGCGAGCGTGCCCTCGCTGGTTAGTATGTTCCTCACAGAAAATTCCGGATAAAGCGTCTGTACCGTCGATGCCAGCGCCAGCATGCGATCGGGCGACTCCCTCGCAAAATGTTCGTAGGCCTCCGCCGCATCCGATAGCCCTGAAACGGCCACGCTCCCTAGATAGTTCGGAACGTGTACATCGCTCTCGGCCACGGCCACAGCGGCGAGCGCTCCCTGAAACGTTCCCAGGGCGATCCACTTTGTTCCAATTTCTGGCACGGCCGCGCGCGCCGCCGGAACCGAGTACATCACGTCCAACGCGTTCGACTGCATGTCTTCGACGGGCTTGCCCGAATCCGATCCCAATCCCGAATAATCCGTCGCCACCACCACATACCCAAGATTGGCATACATCGCAAGAATCGGCCCGGAGCCAAGATTCTTCATCAATGAGGGCGCGCATTGCCGCGCCGCGCCCCTGAATTCGTGCGCCCACGCAATCACCGGCCATCCACCCGCCGGCGGCTTTCCGTCCGGAATGAGAACCACACCCGAAACGGCTACATCCTCTCCCTTCGCTGTCCGGGAGTGGTAAAGAATCCTCAATGCCGACAATTCGAAGGGAAGGCTGTATTGCCGAATCGATTCCGAACGTATCAATTCGCCCGGTTTTCCAGGCGGCAAAGGGTGTGCTGCGTCATAAAACTTGGTGAGGGGAAGTATCGCAGGCGTTCGAAATTTCTGGGCTGATCGTCCACCCTGCGCTTGCGCGACTCTCCCGCGGTTCGCCAGTCCATGGGCAAGTACACCAATCGCGGCCATTATGAAAACGGTTTGCAGCTTCGGACGGGATAGCCAGGACAAGCAGGGTTTCCTCATGTTGGGCCGGGGACATTGTGCGTAGGGATCGTATCACCTTGAGATTCGCAAACGCCACACTGCCGTGCGGTGCGATCTTAGCCCACTTATCGAACGGCGAGGGCTCATCGCAACTTCTTGCACATTGTCGGCCTAAGAAGGCTGCCAGGTTCGGTCCCTGCAAGTAAGTCTGTTTTCAACTTAGACCATGGGTCAAGTTGCTTGCAGAGCGTACCCTCGATCCCTCTAACCCTGCACTTTGTGCTTCTTAGCGATCCGTTCGACTTTCGAGCGCCTACTTAGCCACATTCCCTGCCCAGAGCCGAATCTCGGCCAAATCGGGAATTTTACCCTTCTTACAACTCTTTACACTCCGGATTTGCTTGCCGTCCCACTTGCAGGTGCTAGAATTGGCCATGGCAAAAACACTTATTCAAACCGTCGTCAAACAACTGCAGCAGGAACGTTCGCGGCTCGAAGATGAACTCCACCGCGTCACCGCTGCTCTAACTACCTTCGGAAAAGTCTATATGCAGGGCGGTAGCAAGACCGTTGTGAGCGCTGCTCCGAAGAAACGGTTCATCTCTGCCGCCGGACGCAAGCGAATTGCGGCCGCACAGCGCGCACGATGGGCAAAAGTAAGGGCTGCCAAGAAATAACTGTTGGATAAAAGAGTAAGCGGCGAGCGTGCCAACTTTTTCTATCCCCTGAAAATCGGGTCGGCCCGAAATCAGTGCTTGGGCAAGCGATGTTCGTTTGCCACCTCCCCCAGTACTGCTCCCACAAATTCGGCAAACTCCAGAACATCCGCTTCCGTCGTGTCGAACGAGCACATCCACCGCACCACCGATTCTTCCTCGCTCCACACATAAAAGAAGTAACGCTCCAGTATTTTTTCGATAGCCACTCTTGGAATTTGGACGAAGACCCCGTTCGCCTCGACCGGATACACAATCTTGAGGCCCGGAATCTTCTTCACTTCCGCTTCCAGCAGTCGTGCCATTCGGTTGGCGTGCTCTGCGTTCCGCCGCCAGAGCTCATTCGTAAGCAGCGCCCCCATCTGGGCCGACATGTAGCGCATCTTCGATGCCAGCTGCATCCCTTGCTTCCGCACAAATAGAAAATCATCCGCCAGTTCCGGACGAAAGAAGACCACAGCCTCCACACCCATCAACCCGTTCTTGGTCCCTCCAAATGAGAGCACATCCACTCCCAAATCCCGAGTTGCCTGCCGCAAAGTAAGCCGCTGAGCAGCGACCGCGTTCGAGATTCGCGCTCCATCCATGTGCAAGAACATGCCGCGCTCGTGTGCGAACCGCGCCAGCGGTTCGATCTCGCTGGTCCGGTAGACCGTTCCCATCTCCGTGGATTGCGTAATCGAAATCACCCGCGGCTGTACATGATGCTGGTCGCCGATACCGTGATAGGCCTGCTCCACCGCTTCCACGGTGAGCTTTCCTAGGGGCGCGGGCAAAGGCACCAGCTTGCACCCGGTCAGTCTTTCCGGAGCCCCGCATTCGTCCGTATAAATATGAGACAGCTCGGGACACAGGACAGCGTGATACGGGCGCGCCAGAGCCTGCAAACTCAGCACATTCGCCGCCGTCCCGTTGAATACAAAGAAGACGGCCACGTCATCGCCAAACTCCTCCCGAAATTTCCCTACCGCCGACTCCGTGTGCACGTCGTCCCCATATCCTACGGCGTGCCCCTGGTTCGCCCGTTGCATCGCCTCGAGCACTTCCGGATGCACCACGGCATTGTTATCGCTGGCAAAACTGCGGCTCGGCTTCATGACAAAACAATCTAGCAGAAGTGAAAATTCTTAGGAGCCTTCCCGCATCCCCGCGAATCTATATCTTTGTTCTATTATTAGCCGAAGGCCAAGTCGCCACTGCGAGAGTGCGCAGAAAAAGTGCCCAGTGCCTGCCGCATTCGGCAGGGAATCCCCGGTACCGGGTTTAAGAAGTCTGTTGTGGATCCAAGTCTTTTTGAAGAAATCGTAGTGATTTTGACGAACTTCGTTTTACGGTCAAATCGAATGCCTATGTATCCAAACTTCGCTCGAAAATCGTGTCTCGTTCCCGCCGCCGCGCTTCTGACCGCCCTTTTGCTGACCACTGCCTGTAGCAAAGGCAACGAGGCTAAGGCCGCCGCTCCCCAGGCAATGCCGGTGAAAGTCCATACCGCCCAGGCCGAAAAGGTGAACGACACCACCGATTACGTCGCCACTTTGAAGTCGCGCGATTCCGCCGTCGTCATGCCGCAGGTCGAGGGCATCATTACCCAGATCTTTGTGCACTCGGGCGAACCGGTTGCTGCCGGAGCCCCAATGGTGCAGATCGATCCCGCCAAGCAGGAGGCCACGCTTAAGAGCCAAGACAATGCTCGCGCCGCTCAAGTCGCACAGCTCACATGGGCCAAGCAGAATTTCCAGCGCGTAAGCGGCCTGGCCGCCGCCGGTGTGGTCAGTAAGCAGGATCTCGACCAGGCACGCAACACCCTCGACGCGGCCCAGGCGCAGCTCACTTCGCTCGAGGCGCAGGTCAACGAGCAGCAGGTCCAGTTGCACTACTATCGCGTGGTCGCACCCCGTGCCGGCATCGTCGGAGATGTTCCTGTCCGCGTTGGAGATCGTGTCGTGACCACCACCCAACTCACCACCGTCGATCGCCCCGGCAGCCTCGAAGCTTACATTTACGTTCCCATCGAGAAGTCGGCCGACTTGAAGATGAATCTTCCTGTCCAGATCGTTGACGGCGAAGGGAACCTCCTGGCGCATAGCCGTATCACTTTCATCTCGCCGCAGGTCGACAATTCTACTCAGACGATTCTCGCCAAGGCGACGATCACCAACTCCAACGACAGTCTGCGGACCGCTCAGTTTATCCGGGCTCGCCTCGTTTGGGGCAGCCAGGATAAACCCGTTGTCCCTGTCGTAGCCGTATCCCGACTCGGCGGACTGTACTTCGCCTTCGTTGCCGAGCCCGACCAGAAAGGTGGATACGTCGTTCGCCAGAAGCCGCTCCAGATCGGCGAAATCGTGGGCAATAACTATGTTGTCCTCGACGGCATTAAGCCGGGCGATAAAGTCATAGTCACCGGCACGCAGTTCTTGATCGATGGTATACCCGTCATCCCGCAGGAAACGGCAGCGAGTTAAGTCCGAAAAGAAATTTCACATCCCATGGCAGGGAATGAACGTCGGCAAACAGCTCTACTGAACAGCTCTACACTGAGAACTGCAAAACCGAGAACTGAGAACTGTTTTCTATGGTCGATTTTTTTATCAGTCGTCCCGTCTTCTCCACCGTCTGCGCCCTGCTGATCATTCTTTCGGGTGCAGTCTGCATTCCCACGCTGCCCATCTCGCAATTTCCCGACCTCGCTCCTCCCCAAGTCGGTGTCACTGCCGTCTACACCGGAGCCAGTTCGCAAACCGTCGAAGCGGCCGTCACCACGCCGCTCGAGCAGCAAATCAACGGCGCCGAGGGGATGAAGTACATCACTTCCTCCAGCACCAGCAACGGCGTCAGTACGGTGACCGCGACCTTCGATATCACTCGCGATCCTGACCTGGCCACCGTCGACATCGAGAACCGCGTCAACACGGCTTCCGGACGTCTCCCCGCCGCCGTCAAACAGATTGGCATCACGGTCGCCAAAACCTCGCAGAACTTCGTCTTTGGCGGCGCGGTATTCGCTCCCGAAGGTCGTTTCACCACGCTCTTTATTAGCAATTATCTCGACGTCTACGTCCGCGACAGTCTCAAACGCGTCCCCGGCGTCGCCGATGTCCTCATCTTTGGGGAGCGCAAATACTCCATGCGCCTGTGGCTCGACCCCGTTCGTCTCGCTGGCCGCTCCCTCACCGCCGATGACGTCGTCAATGCCCTCTCCGAGCAGAACGTTGAAGTGGCCGCCGGACAAGTCGGCTCGCAGCCCGCGATCCCTGGGCAGAATTTCCAGATCAGCGTCCGCGTCGTTGGCCGTCTCTCGGAAGCCGATCAGTTCGATAACATCATTCTCAAAAGCAATCCCGACGGAACTCTGGTTCGGCTCAAAGACGTAGGTCACGCCGAACTTGGCGCCGAAGACTACAGCACCGATCTCGATTACAACGGACGCGAAGCGGTCGGCATCGCCATCACCCAGCTCTCCACCGCCAACGCTCTCGACGTCCATCAAAAGTGCGTCGCCGAACTCGACCGTCTCTCCAAGCGCTTTCCGCCCGGCATGAAGTATGAAATCGCCTTCGACACCACCGACGCCGTCGGCGAATCCATACGCGACGTCGTTTTTACAGTGGGGTCCGCGATTCTGTTGGTCATCCTTGTGATCTTCGTTTTCCTCGGCGACTGGAGGACCACGGTCATTCACTTCATCGCCACTCCGGTTTCGCTCATCGGGACGTTTACTTTCATTAAGCTGCTGGGCTTTTCCATCAATACCCTGACGCTCTTCGGCATTACGCTCGCCACCGGCCTGGTTGTCGACGACGTGATCGTTGTGATTGAAAACATCGAGCGCCACTTACAAGAAGGCGAGCCCAGCGCGGCCAAAGCCGCCTCCGACGCCATGCGCGAAGTTACCGGCGCGGTCATCGCCACCTCGCTCGTGCTGGTGGCTGTCTTTGTGCCGGTTGCATTCTTTCCGGGCACCACGGGCATCCTGTTCCGGCAGTTCGCTTTAACGATCGCCTTTTCGATCTCGATTTCTGCCTTCAACGCCCTGACACTTGCCCCTGCCCTCGCGGCAATTCTGCTTGGCCAGTTGCACGGAGAAAAGAACTGGTTCGCCAAATTCGTCGATCGTGTAATGAACTCTGTAACCAAGGGCTACGAGCGCGCTCTGCGCGCCTTTCTCCGCTATGAAGCTCTCGCTCTTGTTCTCTTCGTCCTCGGCCTCGGTCTCGCTTTCTTGGTCTTCCGCAAGGTCCCTCAAGGCTTCGTGCCTACCGAAGATCAGGGTTACCTCATCGTTGCCGTCCAGGCTCCCTCCGGAGCTTCGCTCGATTACACCCGCGATATCGGCCGCCAGGTTTCGGCCATCACAAAAAACATCCCTGAAATTCGAGGCACCTTCTCGGTCGCCGGCTTCAGCTTCGGCGGAGCCACTCCCAACGCCGGAATCGTCTTCCTGCCTCTGCGCCCTTACGGGAAGCGCGAGGGTGAAGAGCATACCGCCGCTGCTGTCTTGAAGCGCCTCCGCGGCCCGCTTTTCGGAATCTCCGGCGCTATCGTAATCCCCTTCGAGCCCCCTGCCGTCCAGGGTCTTGGCCAGTTCGGCGGCTTCCAATACGAACTGCTCGATCAGGGCAATCACACCTTGCAGGACATCGACCAAACTACTCACAAGCTGATTCGTGACGCCATGCAGCGTCCCGAAAAAGACCTGACTGGACTCTTCAGCACTTACACCGCGAACGATCCGCAATACGTCGTCACCATCGACCGTGAAAAGGCCAAGAGCCTCCACATCCCCCTCGGCCAGATTACCGACACCCTCAGCGTCTACATGGGTTCGTCCTACGTCAATGATTTTGATTTCAATAATCGTTCCTATCGCGTGTACGTACAGGCCGACAAACAATTCCGCTCGCATCCGCAGGATATCGGCCAGTACTACGTGCGCTCCGATTCCGGCGCGATGGTCCCGCTCCAGAATCTCGTCACCATCACCCAAAGTCCCGCGCCGCAGGTCATCAACCACTACAACCTGTTCCGTTCTGCCGAAATCGATGGCTCTGCCGCGCCCGGATTCAGCTCGGGACAAGCCATTAACGCCATGCAGCAGCTCTCTGCCAAGTTGCCGCAGGGCTACACCTATGAATGGTCAGGCATTTCGCTCGAAGAGTTAGCCGCGGGCTCGACCACCATCATTCTCTTCGGTCTCGGAACCCTCGTCGTCTATCTCACGCTTGCGGCACTCTACGAAAGCTTTGTGCTCCCCTTCATCATCCTGCTCGCAGTTCCCATGGCCCTGCTCGGTGCGCTCGGCGCGCAATGGATCCGCGGCCAACAAAACGACGTCTACTGTCAGGTCGGCCTCGTCATGCTCGTTGGTCTCGCCTCCAAGAACGCCATCCTCATCGTCGAATTCGCCGAGCAGCTCCGCCAACGCGGCATGACCATTCTTGAATCGGCCATTGAAGCAACCCGCATCCGGTTGCGTCCCATCCTCATGACGTCTTTGGCCTTCATCATGGGCGTCGTTCCTCTGGTCCTCGCAACTGGCGCTGGTGAAAACGGACGCCACTCCGTAGGCACGACGGTCTTCGGAGGCATGATTATGAGCACGATCCTGAACCTGTTCTTTATCCCGGTTCTTTATTTGTTGGTTGAAGGCTTCCGAGAGCGCCGCCGCAAGCCCAAAGCATCCTAACGCCCGTCCACCGAACTACGTAGCGGCGGACGCATTCGTCCGCCCCGCCGGCAAAGCCCGGCGCGCATCCCAATGGCCCGAATCGGATCACAAAAAAAGCAACTAACACCGCCGTTACAGCGTCCTATCAATCGAATTCAGTCCGATGTGAGGCCCTTACTTCACGATGTGCGAAAAAATTTCCGTGAGGTCCAGCAACATGAAAAACAAATCGTTCGCAGTGCTCGCTCTTTCTCTGCTTTCCGTCGTAACGATTTTCTCGATGGTGGCTTCTGCCAGTCCCACCACCCAGGACAACCAGCCCGCTGGCGCGCTCAACCAGAAAGCCTACGAGCGTATCGTCAAAGAAGTCCGTCACGAGCTCGTGATGCTCCCGTATTACGGCGTCTTCGACAACCTTTCCTATAAAGTCGATCCCGACGGAACCGTTACCCTCATCGGCCAGGTCGCTCGCCCAACCCTCAAGTCCGACTCCGAGAATGTCGTCAAGAAAATTGAAGGCGTTGAGAAAGTCGTCAACAACATCGAGGTCCTTCCCACCTCCTTCAACGACGACCGTATCCGTCGTGATGTCTACCGCGCCATCTACGGCAACAGCGTGTTGTCTCCCTACCAGATGCGCGCCGTCCCACCCATTCACATCATCGTCAAGAACGGACACGTCACTCTCGAAGGCGCCGTAGCCCGCTCCATGGACAAGCAAATCGCCGGAGTGCAAGCCAACGGCGTTTCCGGCGTATTTTCGGTGGACAACAACCTGCTAGTCGACGAACCCGATAAGAAAGACGACAAGAAAAAATAGCTGTACGCGGTCTTCCAATGATTTCTCATATCGATTAATGAGGTGTCATCGATTAACGAGTTGTCATCCCGAGCGAAGCGAGGGATCTGCAGTTCGCCGCCCATGCAGATCCCTCGTTTCGCTCAATGGTTTTCCTTCGCGTCCCTCCGTGTCCTCTGTGGTAAAGCCTTTTCTCGCAATAGAATCAAAGGATGGTTGACGCAACCGAAGCCGCGATCGCCCGCGCCGCCGCCCTCCTCCGCGCCGGACGCCTCGTCGCCTTCCCCACCGAAACCGTCTATGGACTCGGCGCCAACGCTCTCGACCCCGAAGCCGTCGCCCGCATCTACGCCGTAAAACGCCGCCCCGCCACCAGTCCACTGATCGTCCACGTAGCCTCGGTCGACATGGCGAAATCCCTGGTCGCCGGCTGGCCCGAAGCCGCCACCCTCCTAACCAAACATTTCTGGCCCGGCCCGTTAACCCTGGTTCTACCTGTTGCCATCGCGCCGCCGTCCGCCACCGCCCACGTAGGGGCGGACGCATTCGTCCGCCCAGCCGAGCCAAGCGAGGCGGATCGCCCGACAAGAATCATCCCCCCCATAGTCACCGCCGGTCTGCCAACCGTAGGCCTGCGCATGCCCAACCATCCCGTCGCTCTAGCCCTCATCGAAGCCGCCGCCCTCCCCTTAGCCGCCCCCAGCGCCAACCGCTTCACCGAACTCTCTCCCACCACCGCCGACCACGTCCGCCAAAGCCTCGGCTCTGAGGTCGACCTCATCCTCGACGGAGGCCCCTGCACGGTCGGCATCGAGTCCACCGTTCTCTCCTTAGCCGGACCCAATCCTGTCCTCCTCCGTCCCGGAGGAATCTCGCGCCAGCAACTCGAAGCCCTCCTCGGCCCCATCGCCACCCTCAAAGATGCACCCGCCGGAGCCCATCCCGCCCCCGGCATGCACGCCCGCCACTACAGTCCGCGCACCGCTCTTTATTTGATTCAAAAGGGAGAAGTGCCCGAACCGGGCCAGGGAATCTATCTGCAACGTCAGCAACCACCGACCCGAACCAACATCACGGTCGTTCAAATGCCGCAATCCGCCGCCGACTACGCCGCCAAACTCTACGACGTTCTCCATCAAGCCGACAACGAACATCACCCCTGGATCGCCGTCGACCTCCCACCCGACACCCCCGAATGGGAAGCCGTACACGACCGCCTAAAGCGCGCCGCTTCGAAGGAATACGAAATCAACGTGAAGTAACTTTGGTGCTGACGCTGTTAACATCAGCTATATCGACGAAGCATTTTAATTGCTTCGTTGGCGGAGCCGCCCATGTTTGCTGTTCTAACTGAGCGAACGGAGGAGATTAAACGATTCCGCGCGACCCCGTGGCTGTTCCAGCAAACATTCTTGACGCCATTGAAAGACCTGAACAGGTTCGTTTCGACTTTCCTTGAGCAATTCTCACTTGAAAAAGGTGCTTTAAGCACCGACCAAGTGGTGTTTGAACCTCAGAATCTTTTAGGTCTATTGGCAAACCAGTCGTTGTCGGTGGACAACTACTACGACTTGAAGATAGAAGCCTTGGGAAAGCCCGAAATAGCCAACTTGCTTAGCGCTGCCCTGGGCGATTGGGTAGATTTTGTTTTCGTTCCCTCGCCCGAAGTTATTGCGATATACACCGACCACGATGAATACACAACCTTCTACGCTCGAGACGAAGCGACGTTGAAGACGTTGAGTTCGAGGCTGGAGACAGCGGGCTTCAAGGCGGTCGCGAACTACATAAGAGGGTCTTCGGGCGACAGATGGCGCTAACTCGCGATAACACCAACAACATTCGGCGCAGTTCGCCAGACCTCTGCAATCTGCCCTCTACCCTCTGCACTCCCCCGGCACCCTCACCCGAATCGTATGCGGAATCGCCCTCAACTTCCCCAGCAGCGCCGCGTCGCATTGCTGGTTGATGTCGTAGATCGCATAGCCGACCGGACCACGCGTATCCAGCACCTGCCGCTCAATATTGATTCCGCGATCCGCCAGGATGTCATTGATCGCGCGCAAAATTCCCGGCACATTATGGTGGATGTGCATCAACCGGTGCGGCCCATTTCCCGCATGCGGGTCGGCATTCGGATCAAAGTCCAGATGACACTGCGGCAGATTCACGCTCAGCAGAGAATTTCCGCTGGCAAAATAATCGATCATCTTCGCCGAAACAAATTGCCCGATATTCTGCTGCGCCTCCTCCGTGCTCCCGCCAATATGAGGAGTCAAAATCACATTCCCCAATCCCCGCAGCGGACTCACAAACTCCCCGCCCGTCTCCGGTTCCGCCGGAAACACATCAATCGCCGCTCCTCCCAGCTTGCCGCTCTTCAAATGCCGCGCCAACGCCTCGTGATCGATCACAAACCCGCGGCTCAAATTGATCAGGCACGCCCCATGCTTCATCGCCAGAATTTCTTCTTCGCCAAACAGGCCTTGATTCGACGCCTTCCCGTCGACATGCAGCGTGATTACGTCCGAATTCTCCAGCAACTCGCGGAAGCTCACCGCCCGCGCATTTCCTCGCGCCAGCACATGCGCCACATCATGAAACACCACGCGCATCCCTAGCGCCTCGGCCAGATCCGAAACCTGCGACCCAATCTTCCCGTAGCCCACAATCCCCAGCGTCAGCCCGCGCACCTCGTGCGATCCCGCCGCAGATTTATTCCACTCCCCCTTATGCAGTCGCGTGCTCGCCTCGAACGTCCGCCGCATCAGCAGAATGATCTCCCCCATCGCCAGCTCGGCCACCGACCGCGAGTTCGAATGCGGATCGTTAAACACCGCAATCCCGCGCTCGCTCGAAGCCGCGCGATCAATCTTGTCCACGCCAATGCAAAATGCCCCCACCGAAACCAGCTCCGGAGCCGCATCCAGCACCGCCGCCGTTATCCGCGTCTTCGACCGCACCCCCAGAATCGAAGTCCCGCGCACCTTCTCAATCAGCTCGGCCTCTTCCATCGCGCCCTTGTACGACTCGACCGAAAACCCCGCCTCTTCAAACTGCGAAGCCGCGACCCCGCTGATATTCTCCAGCAATAAAACCTTCAAAGACCCTCCCCGGATTACACTGCAGTCAAAATTATAAGGGTGGACGCTTTCATAAACGTGCGGGTCATCAGAAATGTGTGGATCATCGTGGAAGAGTGGCCCTTCAGGGCCACGCAAGCTCGAAACTTAGAAGCCCCTTTAGGGGCTGGGGCATTGGATACAAGTCTGCGGGTTTCTAGAGCTCTACTCTCCCGATGCCATCAGGATCCAAAAAATGAGCATGCTTGCTCCGGAAGCGGGGGCGTGCCAGCGTAAAGCGTTCGGTCGCCAGATACCGACGATGCCAAGAACGATTCCAGCAACAGAAAGCAACGCTCCCCATGCAAATATTCGGAGAAGGAGAGGATCGTAATACGGAAAGTGGTGAACCTGAGCATATGCGATGGTCAAAACGGCAAGCGCGGCCGATGCGGTAGCGGCGATGAAGCCGAGCAGGGATATATTTGAGGCCCAGGTGCGCGGATTCGGTCGCAGTGCCCATCGAGTCCATCCCCAAACCACCAGCAAGGGCGGGACAAGATAAATCGCAATGCTCAAAATTTCGAGAGTCATTGGCATGGGAGTGCCGTGTCTCTGATCTTCTTGCAGGCTATTCTATGCTTGCAGCACGTTAGCCTTCCAGGGTGTTACAAATATAAGGGGTCGCCGGGACAACCACTCCCGCCCCGCCTGAATCTTTCCTCCATACCCTGTCATCTTTAACGCTTTGGAGGACAAGAAATGGCACAGACTTTGGAGGAAGTAAAAATGGCGCATGAACTGCCACCCCTGCCGTACGACTACACGGCACTCGAACCCACCATCGATGAAAAGACGATGCACCTGCATCACGACATGCATCACGCCGCTTACGTCAAGAATCTGAACGCGGCGCTCGACAAGCATCCCGAACTGCACAAGAAATCCGCCGAAGAACTGATCAAAGACCTGAACGCGATTCCCGAAGACATCCGCGGCGCCGTCCGTAACAACGCCGGAGGCCACGTCAACCACACCATGTTCTGGAACATCATGAAGCCGCACGGCGGAGGCGATCCCACCGGCCCTATCGCCGACGCGATCAAGAAGACCTTCGGGGACTTCAAGACTTTTCAGGAAAAATTCAACGCCGCCGGCGTCGCTCAATTCGGCAGCGGATGGGTCTGGCTAGCCGGAGACGGCAAAGGCGAAGTCAAGATTGTCAGCACCCCGAATCAAGACAATCCCATCTCGCAAGGCCTGCATCCCATCTTCGGCAACGACGTCTGGGAGCACGCCTACTACCTGAAATACAACAACCGCCGTCCCGAATACCTGCAAGCCTGGTGGAACGTAGTGAACTGGGACGAAATCAACAAGCGCTTCGCAGCCTCAACCAAGAAGTAGTCGTTACAAGTTGTCATTTTGTTGCAACTTGTCATCTTGAGCGGAGCAGGGACTTCACGAAGTGAGGTCCCTGCGCAGTCGAAAGACCCCTACAGCAATCCCGAAAGTAAGTCCCCATCGTTTATTTCAACGTCCATTTCAAACGTCCGTTTCAAAAAACTCTGCAATCCGCCCCCAATACTGCCGCACAATCCAATCCGTACTCAAATGCCCGCCGCGTTTCAATAACTTCAACGGCGCTCCCGTCAGCCGCGCAAATTTCTGGACCGTCCGATACGCCACATAAGGATCATCCTCGGCATGAAACATCGTCACCTTCGCCGCGTCGATTTCCTTGGCATGAAATAAAGGACTATAAAACTTCCCATCCTTCAGCTTCCCCCAGTTCTTCGCCGACAGCCGGTATCCCTCGCCAAACGCCGCCCGAATATACGCCGCGTAACTCGGATTCGAAGTCTCCTTCTTCTGCTCGCCGCCAAGAATCGTCCAATCTACCACCGGACAATTCGCCACCACTTTCTTCACTCGCGCATCCAGCGAACAGAGCAGCGCCGCCGTTCCGCCAAAACTTCCGCCAATCACAAACACTTCATCGGCTTCCACGCGAAATCGCCGCCCAAACGCCGCCTCCCGAAATTCGCGGCCCATTCCATCCACTACATCCAAAATATCCAACTCCGGAGACCGCTCCAGAAACTTCCCTCCACTCTCCCACGACCCGCGATACCGCGGATAAAACGCCCAATATCCCTTCGCCGCCAAAAATTCTGCCAGTCCCTGTTTGCGCGGCATCGAAGGCATCCCGTCGCACAGCACAATCACCCGTTGCATTTTTCGCGCGCGAGCCGGCGGCAAAAACTCCGTAACAACATCCCGGGCAAATCGCGTCCTGAACATATGCATTTCTCACCTCTTGGCGCCCTTACACCTCTTCAATCTAACCTCTAACCTCTAACCTCAATACACTCCCAAATCCTTAGCCGACGCCCACGCTCCCGAATACTCCTTCCCCATCTGCTCCACCAAATCCGCCTCCGGCAATTTCTCCAGCGACTGGTGATAGACCACCAGCAACTTCGGACGCGCCCGCCGCGCAATCTCCCCCAACTCCGCTGGAGAAGTATGAAACGTCGCGAAATATTCTTTCCAATGCGCGTCCTTCAACTCGTCTCCATGTGGATTGAAAACTTCATGCAGCAACACATCGCATCCATCGCAAGCTCTCACCACCTCATCGGTCGGAGCCGTATCTCCCGAGAGCACAATCTTCCGATCTCGCGTCTGGAAAATATATCCATACGCCTCCTTCCAGATTCCATGCTTCACCGGAAACGCGGTCACCGTCACATTCTCGTCGTGATACACCACTCCCGGCCGTATCTCGTGCACATTCACCTTGTATCCCGTCGCGTTCGCCTGCTCCAGCCCGTTCCGCCGCACGCGAACGTCTTCCACCCACGCCTTCTCAATATGCGCCGTCATGCTCTTCAGCCCGTGCGGACCGTAAGCCTCCAGCGCCTCTTTTCGCCCCAGCACCCACGGCGAAAAAATCAGGTCGGGATACCCCAGCGTGTGATCGGAATGCAAATGCGTGAAGAAAACGATCTTCAATTCTTTCGCCTTCAGCGCCGCAATCCCGTTCTTCTCCGCCGCTGCCGCCCGTCGCACCACTCCCGGGCCCGCGTCCACCAGATAAGCGCGATCATTCACCACGATCGCAACCGCCGGTCCCCACCGTTCCGGATCCGCGCTCGGATTCCCCGTACCCAGTACCACCACGCGAGTCGTCGAAACGCCCGCCGCTGGCACTCCAACCTCCGAGGCAAATCCGCCGTCACACAAACCACATTCTGCGATCAACCCCGCGATCAAAATAAGTAACGCTTTCTTCAAGCCAGCCCTCCATCTCTGCTCAAGGTAGTCCTTCGTGAACCTTCGCGTCCTTCGTGGTGGACGAAGTTAGGTGTCATCCCGTCCTGTCGGTAGCAAGTTAAAATGTCCGCTTTTCTTAGCACACGATATGTCCGGTTTAAGTTAGACAGCAGCCGTAGCCGTGGCGGTGGGAAAGTGGGAATCCCGCGTACTTTGCGGGATTTCC
>JBEKPH010000044.1:0-40550 GCA_049520915.1 Terriglobales bacterium | reverse complement strand
TTGCCCGCTCCATCGCGGCCTTCGGGTAGAAGTCCATGTTTCCCATGGTCTCCTACCCTCGCCGCCCGCAAAGCGGACATATCACTTGCTATCTCAACCGGACATATCATGTGCTACCGACAATTCATTTCTCTTGGATTGACCAAGCGCGATGCCCCGCATTACCCTCCAGCGCTATGAGCAAAGAGGATCTTGATCACCTGCGCCTCGATTACAAGAAAGCCATCGACGAGTGGGTCGACGCAATTCGCGCCGAAGAAGCCTTAGCGACTCCCGACCATTCCATGACTGCAATGGAACACTGGGATACCGCCCACTTCAAAGAACACGACGCTCATGAAAAAGCCACGGCGGCCCGCGAAGCCTACAAAAACGCCCTACGCAGCGTGAATTACGGTATCTAGCCGGTCGCCTTCATCCCAGCCGCTGTAATTGGGGTCGACACCGAGGCAAACCCTGCTCGACCAGATTCTCGGCCGTCGTCCAGGGCTTAGACAAGACCGCCAATTCACCGCGGCGCCAATCCCTATAAGATAGCCAAATCTGCAGCCTGCAGAACCCATGCACGACAATTCGTCCAAATTACTCCCTGCCGCCGTACGCGCCGTCGCTGTCCTCTTCGCCTTGTGCGCACTTTACCTCGGCGCCATCGGCGTCATCCGCTTAATCAATCCCGACGCCATCTCCCTCTCCGCCGGAGCCCCACTCCTCTTCGGACTCGAACTCGCCGGCCCCTACATGTTCCTCTTAACCGCCGCCATCGCCGCCGGAGTCGCCTGGGGCCTGCTGAAACTCAACAATGTCGTCCGCCACGCCGCCACCGTGATCGCCATCACCGGAATCGTCATGCTCGTCCCATCCGTCTCCTCCGCCACCGTTATGGTTCAGCCCAAAGCCCTGGCCATCGGCGGCCTTGGAATCATCGTGCGAGTCATCGTCGCCTGGAATCTCTCCCGCGAAGAAGTAGCCGACCTATTCAAGCCACCCCTCCCGCCCGCGTAGCGCGAAAAACTCGCCGCCCTTCAGAGTCTCGTGTGGTGACGGGCCTCTGCCTCGTGTGTGGTGACGGGGCTCTGCCTCGTGTGGTGACGGGGCTCTGCCCCGTCCCGCCGGAGGTAATTCCACTCACCAGGACTGTCGTGCCTCGTCGCATTAGCCTCCGCTCGACACGATCGCATCCGCCACGCGCGCCGCTTGTACCGCCAGTTTCACATCGTGAGTACGGATAATGTGCGCTCCCTTCAAAATCAGCGCTGTTTCCGCGGCCACAGTTCCATAGATACGCTCCGCCACTTCCACATCTTTTCCGCCGACCGCCATCATTCGCCCAATAAATGACTTTCGCGACACCCCGGCCAGCAGCGGAAAGCCCGTTTGCTGCAACTCCCCGAAATGCGCCAGCAGCGGATAATTCTCCTCCATCCGTTTTCCGAATCCAAACCCGGGATCCAGCACCAGCCGATCCCGCTTGATTCCCGCCAGCGTCGCCGTCTCCGCCCACTGCCGCAAATCCCGCTTCACCATCAGCACCGGATCGCCAATCGGCGGCAGCGTCTTCCACTCCTCCGGACGCCCTCGCGTGTGCATCAACACCGCTCCCACCTTCAATTCCGCCACCGTCTTCGCCATCTTCGGATCCCACCGGAATCCGCTCACATCGTTGACCACCTCCGCGCCCATGTCGACCGCAGCCCGTGCCACCGCAGCCTTATGTGTGTCAACGCTCACCACCGCATCAGGACGCCTCTTCTTCAAATCCCGAATCACCGGCAGCACCCGCCTTCGCTCCTCTTCTTCCGACACCGAATCCACCGCAACTCCCGGACGCGTGGACTGCCCGCCCACATCGATCAGCGTCGCGCCTTCGTCCAACAACTGCTCGGCCCGCACCACAGCCTTCTCCGCATCCAGATACTCGCCTCCATCCGAGAACGAATCGGGAGTTACGTTCACAATGCCCATGATCAAAGTGCGCCGCCCCAACTCAATAAAGCGCGACCCTAAATGCCACTGAAAAATAGCTCGCATGGTGCCGCTATTCTATGCCTGTGCAGTTAGCCTGGCACCTTGCCGAAAAACTACGATTCGCAGCGATTTTGGGAAGGGCCCGAGTTCCACTCGGGCCGTCACTGCCGCGAAATGAGGAGCGGCTTTGAGCCGCTGGGGGAACGCTTGCAATCGGAAACCACCCGCTCCGAAAAATGCTGCAACCCGCTCTTACGCTACAATCCACTCCATGCTTCGCCGGCATCCAATTGCGCTTGCGTTGTTCGCCGCCCTGCTGGCCGCGTCCCTCCAAGCCGCTCCGGTTAAACCTCTGCCTGATCGCATCGCCGCCGTGCTCAGCTCTCCCGACTTGGCCCGCGGTTTCTGGGGGATTGAAGTCGACTCCCTCACCACCGGCAAAACGTTGTTTCTCGAAAACGCCGATAAGCTTTTTACCCCCGCCTCCAATACCAAACTCTTCACCACCGCCGCCGCCTTGGCGTTGATTGGTCCCGATTACAAATTTCGCACCACCGTCGAAACCACCGGCACTCTCGACCGCTATGGCCGCCTCAACGGAGATTTAATCCTCGTCGGCCGCGGCGATCCCAATCTCTCCGGACGCGAACTGCCTTACGACCTCAAAACCCAGCGCAATGACGATCCCATCCAGGCCCTCGAATCTCTAGCCGACGCTCTCGTCCAAAAAGGTGTGAAGTTCATCGACGGCGACATCGTCGCCGACGACTCTTACTTCGCCTTCGAACGCTACGGCGAAGGCTGGAGCCAGGACGATCTCGTCTGGGCCGACGGCGCCCCGGTTTCCGCTCTGACCATCAATGACAACGTCGTCTTCGTAAATATTCTTCCCGCCGACCGCCCCGGCGAGAAAGCCTTCGTCAGCGTCAAACCATTTTCGGATTACTACCGCATCGACAATCGCATCATCACCACTCCCGCCGGCACCGGACGCAAGCTTTCCATTGATCGCCAGCCCGGCTCCATGGTGCTCACGCTCTGGGGCAACATGCCGCTCGATGACGCTGGAGCCAACGAAGGCCTCGCCATCGAAGATCCCGCCGAGTTCGCCGCCGGACTCTTCCGCCAGTTACTCGAAAAGCGCGGCATCATCGTCTACGGCCACCAGCGCACCCATCACACCGAACTCGCCACTCTCTCCACCTTCAGCGTCACCGCACTCGCGCCCTCCCACGGAGACGCCGACGGCCCGTCGCGTCCTCTGAAAAACGATCAACCCCTGCAGTTGGCCAGTTACGAATCAAAGCCTCTCCTGCAAGATCTCCGCGTCATCAACAAGGTCAGTCAGAACCTGCACGCCGAAATCCTTCTGCGCCTCTTGGGAAGAGAGCGCGGCACTGCCGGGACCATCGAAGGCGGCTTAGAAGTTCTCCGTGGATTTTTGACGCAAGCGGGAATCGCGAATGACCAGTACGTCTTCTACGACGGATCGGGACTTTCCCGCCAGAACCTTGTCACTCCGCATGCAGTTGTTGAATTGCTACGTTATTGCGCCGCGCAACCCTGGGGCGCTTCCTACAAAGCGACGCTCCCAATCGCCGGCAAAGACGGCTCGCTCACGGAACGTCTCACGACTCCTCGCCTTCAGAACCGCATCATGGCGAAAACTGGCTCCCTCGGAGGCGTGAAAGCCCTCTCCGGATACGCCACAACCGACACCGGACAGACCGTCGTTTTCTCCATCCTCTCCAACAATTTCAACGTCCCCTCCAAACGAATCACCGACGCGATCGACGAGTTAGTAACGGCAATCGTTGAAGACGCCCCGCCAGCACACTAGTAGACAAACTTCGGGGATGTGGTAACGGGCGATCTGGGAACTGGCGGTGGTGACGGGCGTTTCGCCCGTCCTTGATTACGCCGCTCGTGCGCGCGAAGGCTTGGTGCCCCAGGTTCGTGCCCGTTCTTCAGGGCACTAACCTGGGATTCTCTATACGCCGTCCGCCTGAATGCCGCTTCTACGCCGCTCTCTTCAACCCGCTCACTATCTCCACGCCCGCCACATCTCTGGCGCGAAGCTCCGATGCAACGCAGATCACAAAGCTGATCACGCTCGCCTCAAACAGATTCCGCTGCGTGAGTTGCAACGCCAGAAAAAAATTGGTCGCGATGTGCAGATGATCCAGCCCGCCGCACAATAGCGCGATCCAGCCCACGTAATACGTGACTCTTCCAATCAAATGCAGACGCACGAAGTGACCCATTGATTTCCTCCCAAAGATATCCTCCAAAGCTTCGCGGGGGGAGAATGCCTGAAATCATGGCATTCGAGGAGCGGGCGGAATTATACACCGGATGCCCCACGCCGCAAGTGCTATCATTCCGTCGCAAAACGTCCCCACGGAGGCTCTTCCATGCTCGCATCCAGCAAAGTCATCGGCTTCGTTCCCACAAAAGAATCCGCCCAAGCCCGCGCCTTCTACGAAGGCAAGCTAGGCTTCCAATTCTTGAACGAAGATCAGTTTGCCTTGGTCATGCGGGCCGGTGAAACGATGATCCGCCTGGCTAAAGTGAAGGATTTCACCCCGCCTCCCTTCACCGTCCTGGGCTGGGAAGTTCCCAACATCGAAGAGGTAGTGGCTTGGCTGCAGAAGCGCGGAGTGGCGTTTGAAAAATATCCGTGGGTCGCCGACAAAGAACTGGGCATCTGGACGGCTCCCACCGGCGACAAAGTCGCATGGTTCAAAGATCCCGACGGAAACGTACTTTCGGTCAGTCAGCATGTGTAACTAGAAGCGCGCGTAGCTGGAAAGGATCGACCGTCATTCGTCAGCCTCATCGCGAAGGTTCGCCAGTTGGACTACCCTAGTATCCCCATCTTCTTCCCCACCCGCCCCAGCACATCCAGCGCCTGCTCCAGTTCATCCTTCGTATGCGTCGCCGTCATAATCGTTCGCACCCGCGCCTTCCCCTCCGGCACCGTAGGAAACGCGATTCCCGTCCCCAGGACTCCTTCTTTGAACAACTCGCGCGAAAACTCCATCGTCAGCCGTCCCTCGCCAATAATGATCGGAGTAATCGGCGTCTCGCTCGCCGGAGTCGTCTGTCCTCCAATATTGAACCCGAGCAGCCCAAGCTCTTTTTTCCAGAAACGCGTGTTCTCCCAAAGCTGCTCCATCCACTGCGGCTCGCTTTCCAGAACATCGAACGCCGCAATGCAAGTCGCCGCCACCGACGGAGGATGCGACGTCGAAAACAGAAACGGCCGCGCCCGATGATAAAGAAAATCGACCAAATCGCGCGTTCCGCACACGTATCCGCCCAGCGCCCCAATCGCCTTCGACAACGTTCCCACCTGAATATCGACGCGCCCATGCATTCCAAAATGATCGATCGTGCCTCGCCCTTGCCGCCCCAGCACGCCGGACGAATGCGCGTCATCGACCATCATGATCGCGCCATGCTTTTCCGCCGCCTCGCACAGCCCCGGCAGCGGACCGATATCGCCGTCCATCGAGAACACGCCGTCCGTGATCAGCAGTTTCTTCCCTGGCTGGTTCTTGACGCTCGCCAGCTGCTCCTCTGCATGCGCAACATCTTTATGTCGAAAAACGAGAATCTTCGCCCGCGAAAGCCTGCATCCATCAATGATTGACGCGTGATTCAGCTCATCCGAAATAATGAAGTCGTCTTTCCCCAGGAACGACGACACCGTTCCCGCATTCGCCGTGAAGCCCGACTGGAAAACGACGCAAGCCTCCACATTCTTGAAGCGCGCAATCTTCTCTTCCAGTTCCATGTGGATCTTCATCGTCCCGGCAATCGTTCGCACGGCGCCCGATCCGACGCCGTATTTTCGCGTAGCCTCCAGCGCCGCTTCGCGCAGTTTGGGATGCGTCGTAAACCCCAAATAATTATTCGACGCCAGGTTAATAACGCGCTTGCCGTCGAACGTACACAGCGCAGCCTGCTCGTCGTCGAGCACCCGCAACTTGAAGTGCGTCCCCTTGGCTTTGAGTTCGTCGAGCTGATCGGTGAGAAATGAAAGCGGATTAACGCGTGTTGCAGTGGGCATAGGGACCTCGTACAAGAAATGAAATAAGAAATGAAACCCAACCAGTTTACCGCTCTCCTCGCCTTGGCTCACCCGCTATCAAGAAATGCACTGTTTCTTTGAGCCTTGGTCGAGCTAGGATGCTTCCGGAGGAACTTCATGGGTGAGGATACGGATCCTTTTATTCCAAAGCATCGTCTTCTTCTGGTCTCGATTGGAAAAAGCATGGAAAGAACCAGACCGCGTGCGTACGACGCAGCTCGCTATGCTTGGCGTGTGAATCTCAAGAGGGCCGAGAACGTCGAACTGGTTCTAGGCTGTAACAAGGATGTCGTCGTGGGCGTCTATGTGGCATCGAAGTGGCTCGACGCCTCCCCGGGCGAGGCAACTCAAAAGAACTTCCCCGAACTGGCTGCGATTGCCACTCACAAGAATCAAAGATGGGGTTTTGTCGGCAAAGAGGCTGACGACGTGACTAAAAAGATTTACTTTGGAAAACGTGTACCGAAACACCTGACTATCGGCCAAGCCGGGCTTAGGTACTTCGATGATCTCTCGTCCTCCTAGCTCTTCGCCTGTCCAATCGCCGCGATCACGCCCTTTGTAGCGCGCAAGTAATCCCCCGGCGCAATCACAATTTGCGTCCCGCGCACTCCCGCCGAAATGGAAACGACATCAAACAGCTCAACCGTCTCATCCACGAACACCGGATACTCGCGCTTGCCCGCCAGCGCGGTCACTCCTCCACGTATATAGCCCGTAAGCCCAAGCAGTTCCTTCACGGGCACAAGCTCGATCTTTTTCTCCCCGGCAGCCACCGCCAGCGCCTTCAAGCTCAACTCCTGATCGCCCGGAATCACCGCCATCACCACTCCGTTGCGATCGCCTCGCGCCACCAACGTCTTGAAAACCTGCTCGGGCGGCATTCCAATCTTCGCCGCCACGGTCTCCGCAGCCAGATCTTCGGGATCGACGTCATACTCCCGCAGTTCGTACACAATTCCCATCTGGTCGAGCAAACGCGCCGCATTGGTTTTCTGCGCCGTCTTCACGTTGTATAGTGTCCAATCATCGGGTCATTGCTATTTTATAAAGGAGTCTCGCCGTGCGCCTTCTGATCCATTGGATCCTAAGCGCGATCGCCGTCTGGATCGTCGCTCACATCGTCCCCGGTATTTACGTTACCGGACCCATCGCGGCTTTGATCGCCGCCGCGATCATCGGCCTTATCAACGCGACCCTTGGTCTGGTGCTCAAAATCCTGACCTTCCCTCTGACCATTCTCACCCTCGGCCTGTTCTGGTTTGTCATCAACGCCGTGATGTTGGAGCTGGCTGCGATGTTCGTGCAGGGCTTCTACGTTCGAAACTTCATCGCAGCGTTGATTGGAGCGGTCATGCTCAGCCTCGTAAGTTCCGTGCTTCAGTGGATCTTCATGCCGAGCCGCAAAGCGAAGTAAGGAAGTTGACAAAGAAATCTACGTGCCATCTCGGCGCAGTGCGGCAAATATTTGCTTGACCTCCTGCTCGGTGGCGTCGAGCGATCCGGAGTTGTCGATCACGAAATCGGCCGCCCTGATTTTTTCATCGTCGGGAATCTGCGCCGCCATGCGCCGGTTCACTTCGTCGCGAGCCGCCTCTTCCGAGATTCCCAGTCGCGTGGCAAAGCGCCGCACGCGTTGTTCGGGACGGCACGTCACTACGATCAGCCGATCAAAGCGCTCCGTTGCCCTTGATTCGAGGATTAGTGCCGCCTCCACAATAGCGATCGAGTCGGCCTCACGTCGTCCGACTTCCTCCATCCAGGCATTCTCTTCCGCAATCACCGCTGGATGAACAATTTCATTCAACTCCTGCACCCGCGGAGCCGCACCGCCGGACGTGCCAAACGCAGCTTCCGCGAGTTTGGGACGGTCAATAGTGCCGTCGCTATTCAAAATTTCGGTCCCGAAACGGCGCACCACCTCCGCGTAAACGGGACGCCCCGGCAGCATCAACGAATGCGCAACCGCATCCGCTTGAATCAAGTGCGCTCCCTGCGCGACAAACATCGCTCCCACTGACGATTTGCCGCTCGCGATCCCGCCTGTGAGTCCGACCCTTAGCATGCTTGTTCGCGCTGAACAGTTCGCGTTGAACCCCGCGTTGAACACAAACTTTGAACAGAGAAGAGAAAATTCCCGCTGCCAACCGGCTTACACCCTGCGCGCCTACGCCCGAGTCAACTCAGGCTGCTTCATCCCGCGCCGTAGCATCGCCGCCTTCACCGTGTTCGCCATCAGCATCGCGATCGTGAGCGGTCCCACCCCACCCGGCACGGGAGTAATGGCTCCCGCAACCTCGGCAACCTCCGGATGAACATCCCCTACCAGCGTCGATCGCTTCGCCAAAAAATTCTCTTCCCGTTTCCTATTTTCCGGCTTGCTTCCCGGAAAGAATCGCTCAAATTCTTTTGGGTCGGTAATCCGGTTGATTCCCACATCGATCACAGTCGCTCCCGGTTTCACGTAATCGCGCGTGACCATGCCCGCGCGTCCAATCGCCGCCACCAGAATGTCGGCGCGTCGGCAGACCTCCGCCAGATCTCGCGTCTTCGAGTGGCATACCGTCACCGTCGCGTTCTCATTCAACAGCAACATCGCAACCGGTTTGCCCACAATGTCGCTGCGGCCAATGACCACCGCCTCTTGCCCAGTGACCGGAATCCCGCTTCTCTTCAGCACTTCCATCACGCCCGCTGGCGTGCATGGCACCAGTCCGGGCCGCTGCGTGGAAAGATAACCGACATTCATGGGGTGAAAACCGTCCACGTCTTTCGCGGGATCCACCGCCAGCAGCACTCTCTTGGAATCGACATGGGAAGGTAGCGGTAGTTGCACCAGGATTCCATCGATTTCGTCGCGACGGTTCAGGTCGTCAATTAGCGCCAGTAAATCCTCAGTCGTCGCCGTCTCGGCAGGAGTGTGTTGCTCGCTGTAAAGTCCCACCTCCAGCGAACTTTTTACCTTGCCCCGAACATAAACTTCCGAGGCGGGATTGTGGCCGACCAGCACCACCGCCAGTCCCGGGCGAACACCTTCCGCCACCAGGCTCTTCGCCCGAGCCGTGACTTCCGCTCGAATTTCTCCCGCTATTTTCGTCCCATCAAGAATTCTGGCCGGCATTCAACCTCGCTACTTTTTCGCTCAAATTGCAATGCGATTTTATCTCATCGCGAAACAGCGAATGTGCGTTTTCCAAAAACCGGACAGGGGAGCTCCGCCTTTGCCTGTCGCTTTGGCTTGGGACTTCCGCCAAACTCTACGGAGTTCGCTGTAGAATACCGGAACCATGATCCCGCAAGATTTGCTCGACATCCTGGTCTGCCCGGTTTGCAAGCTGCCAGTTGTGTCGCATCAGGACGGCAAGAGCCTCAAATGCGGCCACTGCCGCCGCGTTTACCCCATTCAGGACGATATCCCCATCATGCTCGTCGATGCTGCCAAAATCGACCCCGCCTGAATCAGCACTCAGGCCGACTTCCCGACAAAGTTCGGTTTCATCCCACTGCGAAACGACATTTAGTGTCAATCTGGCAACAGATTCTGCTGTTATGTTTTTCGCCACCCTGCCGATGATATCTTCACAACCTTTTGGAAACTCTAGGGTTCTAAATGCCTGAGGTGATCGCAGAGTCGCCTTTACAGTTGCCCCAAAGTTACGGCATCACGATTGCATGTAACGAATCAGGTTGCCGATGAATCTAACTGTGCAACGGTAGGGAGGTCGAAGGTGAGAATGGCGATGAAAGAGCGATTTACGGTGACGGAGCTATGCGCCCTGCGAAACGACCTGATCCAGGGCGGCATGGTAGATTCCCGCGAAGCGGCGGAACTGCTCCAAGTCTTTCTAGCGGGCCGGGGTTATGGCGTCTCGCAAACGGCGGCCATCGACGCAGCCGGTCGCGTCGAAATGGCAGGTTGCTCTCTTCCTGTCCTCGAGCGTGAACTGGAAGGTCTTGCACTCGTAATGTGATCTTCGCGGCAAAGCCGGATGGATGGCTGCGATTCTGCTTAATACATATAAATTAGTGGTTTGAAAACGAGGTTAACGGGGAACTGATCCAGCTCACAAAGCGTCGACAGTCTCTCTGTACGAAGCGCCGGGCCTAATCGCCCGGCCTTTGGCTTTTTAGGGCTGGGGGGTTGTGTGGGGACGGGCGTCCCGCCCGCCCAAGCCGATCGAAGCTCGGCTTTGTTGTCCAGTTCCCAAACGTAATCCACCCGGCTTTGCGCAGCCTAACGGTGCTGAAACTCTGGCGATCCAATCACCAGCGCCGTCATCGTATTCAGCGTCTTCTTCGTGTCGTCCAGCGCATGCGCCGCCACCTGGGGATCATCCAACTGGCGCCGGATCGCCTTCTGCGTCGTAGCCGACACTTCTCCGTTTAGAAGCGCATTCTCCAGCAGGAGCAAAGCCGTCTCCTGCCCGCGTTCAGAATCCGAATCTGCGGGATTCGCTCGCGGAAAGCCGCGACTCGTCAACGTGCCCAGCGCCAGCAGGCGCCCCACATCGAAGTTCGTGCCGCCAACTCTTCCGTTGCTCAGGTCGAGTGCAAAATTCATGCGGTCAATGAGCGCCTCCGAATTCATCCACGTCGACGCCGTCATCGAATATCCAGTCGGCGGCACCATTTGATATAGCGGCATTCCCATCCGGTTCAGTACACCAACCAGCGGTCCCGCGTTATTCAAATCCGTTCCCGTAGCCCGCAGGGACGAGACCGCAAATTCAAATGGAGTCTTGACCTTCGCGCGATAGCTCTTCGGTGACCAGAACTCCGGCGACTTAAACATCGCACGCAGCACCTCGCGAATATCGCCGTCCGTCGCCAGAAATTTCTGTGCCATGCGATCAATCAATGCCGGCGGAGGATCATCCGCCACAAACCGCATCGCCAGTTTTCGGCAGATAAACTTCGCCGTACTCGGGTGATGGGCCAGCATGTCCAGCACCTGCATGCCCTCGTTCACCCCGTTCTCTGGAATCGTCTGCCCCAGCACCAACTTATCCCCCGGCTCATGCTTCTTCGCATCAAACTGAAAAGCCGCTCCCTGCTCTAACGGCTGAATCGTCCATCCCGTCAGCACTCGCGCCACTTCTGTTACGTCATGCTGCGTGTAGCCGCCGTTTACGCCGAGCGTATGCAACTCCATCAGTTCACGCCCGTAGTTTTCGTTGAGTCCCGGCGCCGCCTGACCAGGCTTGCCCTTGTTCGCCGCGACCGCTTGCGGAGACTTCGGCCCCATGCTCAACCAGTTATCCAGATAGAAAAGCATCGCCGGACTCTGCGCCGTCGCCACCAGCAGATCCTTGAATTTTCCTAGCGCGTGCGCCCGGATCACATCGCGCTCATACGCAGTCACTAGATATTGATCTGCATCTTTATTCAGGTAAATGTTAAAGTGATTGAACCAGAAATCCGTCATCACCTCCTGCAACTGCCGCTCGCCATACACCGCCCGCAGCAGTTTCGACTGCTGCAACTCGCTATCCACCACGCCCACCGGCCCGTTCATCGCCAGAAAAAACTCCCTCTGGTCCGCAGGAAGGTCCGCCAGCAAACGATCCCGCTGCCCTCCGCGCAGATTGATAACAAAAATCCTCCGCTCGTCGGGAGGCAAAGCCAGAATCGCCTCCATCCGCTTTTCCTTCGTAAGCGCCAGGATGCCATCCGCCTGCGCCGTCACCGTATCCTGATTCTGTTTGTCGATCTTGGCCTTCGTCTCTGCGTCAGCGGTCTTCCCGTCCCGCGCCAATCGATCCTGCTTCTGCCGATCCGCAAGAATGCTGATTTGCACCTCGTAGATCGACTTCTTCATCGGATCCGTCGGCAGCGGATTCTTACCCTCCGCCGCGCCCTTCACCAGATTATTGTTCGGGAAGGTTTGCACCAGATCTCGCGTCGACATTCGCAGCGTCCGAAACGGCCCCAGTTTCCCGTCCAGCACGCTGTCGCTAATCTCCTCCGGATGCAATTGCTGCTCGACCCAGTCGTCCACATCCATATTCATGACCTTCTGCAAATCGCCCGGGCGCGGTCCAAAAGTCAGCCGGTTCAAAGCATGCAGCGCCCGCTGTTCTTCGGTCAGTGTGGCGGACGTGGCTGCGCGCTTTGGTGAGCTGGCGCGCTTGGGGCTGGCCGCCGACTTGGGGGAGGACGCCGAGCCTGCTGCCGGCTGCCCAACTGCAGGGCGCGCAACAACGACCATCGCAAGGCAGCAAATCCAGGCGCATTTCATCAGTCTGGCTTTCGCAGATGCGGCTTTCATGGCGGACACACCTTCCCCGCTAGTTCTAACACGGACTGCGTGCAAAGGTTCCTTGCTATCGGTTCACCCAATTACTTTGGTCGCCCCACTTTCCGTCTCTTACCAGGTGGCCTCGTTTCCCAGACAATAGCTTGAGAGAAAAATGATCTGCCAGACAGGCTCCGAATGACTCGTTCTGCCAAATTCGGCAACGTCGTAATCTGCCTGTTTGCCCTGCCCTTCGCCTTTGGCGGACTAGCGGCGATTTCGAAGGCAATCCAGATCGCGCAATCAGACCAGGGCCATTCCTCGGTCTGGCCGCTGTTTCTCATCGGCACCTTCTTCGTGGTGATCGGCTTCGGACTGGTTTTTGCCACCTTCTATGGCACAAAGCTGATGCAACGGCAGCAAAGGCTTCAGGTCGAACACCCCACCGAGCCTTGGCTTTGGCGCGAAGACTGGGCCCAGGGCAAGGTCCAAAGCAAGACGCGCGGCAGTGCGATAGCCGGCTGGATCTTCACAATTTTCTGGAACGCCGTCTCGATGCCCATGGCGTATCTCTTCTTGACTCAGCCGGCCAAAGTGAAAGGCCCGGCTGTCTTTTTGATCCTCGTCTTCCCCGTAATAGGAGTGGGTCTCCTCATCCGTGCCATCCGGCAGACCATCGCTCTCCTCGAGTTTGGCAAGACCTGTTTCGAAATGTCTTCCGTGCCCGGAGTGATCGGCCGCGAACTGCGAGGCCAGATCCAGGCGCGATTCCCGCACTCCCCCGACCATGGCATTCATCTTCGCCTTTCGTGCGTCCACCGTGTAACCACCAACTCCGGCAACTCCAGCAACACGAGCGAGAGAATTTTATGGCGCGATGAGGCCGAGCTTTCTTCAGCCCAACTCTTCCCCGGACCCAGCGGAACCATGATCCCCGTCGCGTTCCATATTCCGCTGGACGCGCAGCCTACCGAAAAACGCAATTCTCGCGATGAATTTGTGTGGGTGCTGGAAGCGCTCGCCGATGTGCCCGGCGTCAACTATCACGACATTTTCGAAGTCCCGGTTTTCCGCACCCCACAGACTCCGGCGCAGCCGGAAGCGCGAAGGTTTGTAGCCGCCCCGCCAACGTTTACGCGGCCCACCATCATGACCGTCGAAGTACGCCAGAATGCCGATGAGACCGAGTTCTATTTTTCTGCAGCACGCAACAAGAAGCTCGCCAGTTCGGTGGCGGCGGCCTGGGCAATCTGTGGCGTCATCACCTACTCCATGATTCACCACGCACCGGTTATCTTTCCCATATTTTTCGGCTTGTTCTCGCTGATTCTCTTCTATAGCACCGTTCAACAATGGCTGAGCACCACGCGAGTTGTGGTCGGGAGCGCCGGCGTGGCTGTGCAATCCGGCTGGCTGGGCAGCGGGAAAACGCACCAGATCCCGCTCCAAGAGATCGCTTCCATTAACCACAAAATCAGTGCCCAGCAAGGCGGAGCGACCGGCACTCCTTACTACGACATCGAACTCACCCTCCGCAACGGAATAAAAATCACCCTCGGACGCGCTGTACGCGAAAAGCCCGAAGCCGAATGGATCGTGCAAGAGATGCGGCGGCTCGCAGGCTTGCAAGCGAAAAGCCTTACCGCCGGAATGGCATAATCGTCGCCAGCAGCCCCATTTCGATTTTGCAAACTCCGATCGAGCCATCGATAGCAATCGAAGCCTCGATCGGAATCAAATTACCATCAGTTTCCTTCCGTGCGGTTCGCTAGCTTCACCCCAGGCTCAGGATACGGTTTGTCGTCACCCATAATTCCTCTCCACAGGATCCGGTTGAATGCATCGGCATCCACCATGTCGGGATGGCTGAAGTTGAAGCCTTTCGTGGCTTGCGCCCACCACTTTCCGTCGTGCAGCGATTTGACGGCCGCCGTAATTGGCCGTTTGCCAGGATTACTGCATTCTGGAACGAGGGTCGGGTCAACCGGCGGCTCGCACAAAATACCCGGAATCGGTGCCGTATACGGTTGCAGGTTCGCTTGCTTGATAAATACGTCAGACATCGGAAGCGCGTTCGCATCGTTCAGTCCCAGGTGTTCTACACCCAGAATGTCCTCAATCGTACGGAGCACGTTGGTTGAGTTATACATGGTGTGCACCACCGCGCCGCTTTGCGTGTAAGGAGAGATTACGAACACAGTCGACCGGTGGGCGTCCACGTGGTCCGGCCCGTTCTGAGCGTCGTCCTCCACAACAAAGATCGCCGTATCTTTCCAATACGGAGAATTCGTCACCGCTTCGACCAGTCGGCCCACCGAGTAATCGTTGCTCGCCATCTGCGATAACGGGTTTTCCAGTCCTGCAACGTTCGACGAGAAGTTTCCGAAATGATCGTTCATCATGTCGACCATCTCGAAATTCGGCAGATTGCCTCTTTTCACATATAGGTTGAACTCGCGATTCCACTCTTCAAAACGGTAGACATCGGGAGTGTTGAGATCCCATCCCCGATAGTAAAGGTCGGTCTTCCCTATCAGCGATTTGCGAACTGGCACCGCCTGCACCACCTTCTGCTTAAAAGCGTCGCGAACGATTGGAATGTAGAACGGAGCGCCAGCGCTCGGATCGACATAGTAATTCTCGTCCGCGTAGAGCCCGTAATGACGAACCGTTTTACCGGCGCGCATCACGCTGTCCCATATGTAGCCGCCAAGAGCATCGGCGTCCAGGTCATCCGCGCCTTCGTCAGCGGTGATGTCCTTGCTGCCCGGCTCAATCGACGAACCGCCTGTCGGATCGAACAAGGTCGTGATACGAACCGTGCTCGGGCTCGGCGTTCCGCTCGTTGTATCGGGTAGCGCGATGCCTATATTGCGAGGATTGCCATTCCAGTCGAACGGAATGTTGTAGTTGGCGTTGCCGTAACCGACGAGCACGTTTTTCGTCGTCACGTCGTTAGCGTGGCCTTGCGTATCCCAATTCCATCCATCGCCGCTGACGTCTCCCGCGTCGTAATAATTGTCGAGCAGCGCGAATTGCTGGGCGAGCAAGTGCTCGTTGGGAGAAATCGGCTGTGGAAACTGCACCCGGGTCGGGTCGCCATTGCCCTGCGGCATGTCGCCAAGGATCTGATCGTAGGTGCGATTCTCCTTCTGAATGTAAATAACGTGTTTGATGTGGTCGTGCAGGAACGCCATCATCGGATCATGCTTCGGATTGTTGAACCCGTTGTTCGCGTCTACGACTTGCGACAAATAGCTGAGCGTGTTGGCGTCGGGAACGGGAATCGTGTCCAGCCCTGCCTTGAGCAACGCCAGGATGTATTCATTGCGTGACGTGGGATTCGGCGGCGGACACAAAAGCTGAGAATACTGCGGCGGAATGCCCTCGCCCGGGCAGTCCGACCGGTACTCGAGGTTGGGTCCCGCATTCGATTTCATGTTCACCACATACAACGTCTTGCCGTCCGCGCTCACGGACACCGAGCTCGGATACCATCCCGTGGGGATGCGCCCCAGCAGCTTTTGCGACGCGACGTCAATCACTGCGACCGCATTCTCTCCGCCCAGCGTGACGTAGAGACTCCGTCCATTCGGACTGAGCACCAAAGAGTTCGGGTTCGATCCTTTGTACTTGTACCCCGGTCGAGCCACCGAAATCCTGCTCGTCACCGCGTCTTTCGTCGTTTCGATTACCTCGATCTCATCCAGGTCTCCGTTCGCAACATACAGCCAATGCTGATCGGCCGACAGAATCAGTCGATTCGGCTCGCCCCCCACTTTAATGATCTTCACCGATCCCGATGCGCTCACGTCGAGGATCTGTCCGTCCCGCTGGCTGCTCACGTAAGTCTTTACCGGCGCACCCTGCGCATTCGATACCACGACCGGCCAGTAGGGCATTTCGCCAACCGCCGTGGTCTGTCCGGGCGCAAAGAAAATAATTTCGTTCGTCACCAGCCGCGTCGCCGTACTAATGACTGAGAGCGAATCGTTCTGGTAGTTCGCCACATACAGCGTCGTGCCATCCGGACTGATCGCCAACCCCGCGGCCAAGGCGCTGAACGGCATATACATGTACTGCGCGATGGGGTTGTCGTTGATCGGCGTAGTGCTGAACAAGCCGCCAGTCGGATACTCCTGTATAGGAACATTCGCGGGCAGGTTGTGATTCAGCAGCACGAACGGAGCGCTCGGAGTGTAGGTCCCATCGGCGCTCGCTCCCCCTCCCGGAGAGGAATAAACCTCCACGCGGTCATCGATCCCTCCCGCGACATAAAATGTTGCGCCCGACGGATCCCACACCAATCCCGCATAGGTGTTAGGAATGTTGATCATTTGCTTCTGCACGGGCTGCGCTCCGCGCACGTCATACACAAAAACCCACTCGGCATTGGGAGTGAGTGTCGACGAAGGCAGGCCGGTCAGCGGATAGAGAGCGGGCCACAAGATGGCAGTTCCATCGGCGCCCTCCGTGTAGAAGTCAGTGTTATATCCCGTAGTTAAGATCAGCAGTGCCGTGCCATCTGGGCTGAGTGCCGTCGTCACCGCCCCATTTGCGTCGGCCGAGCCATCCGCGCGTAGTCCGGTAGGCAATCCTTGAAAAATTGAGCCCGGAGCCGCTGTAGGACTGATGTAGAAGCCGTCGGGCAAGAGATTGCCCCCAACCGCCGCTTCCCGCCGCTGAGCGCCCGCCAGGGCGGCGGACACTAAGCAGATAACCAATGACAGAAAAACACCCGTGCTCCAGGTCGTCGTTCCTCGCATATTGCCTCCTCTAGGATGGGTCTCTCAAAACGATCTCGTACAGATCGCCGAGACTTTTTGGGGTCGAAAATGGCCGCAATTGTACACCCGTTTATCGTCCAGGAAAAAACATTACTAACGTTATCTCGCGCCGGCTTTCGGCCAGTTGCAAAATAGCTTGATGGGATTGGATTTGCTGATTTTCGACTTTCTCGAGCGAATCGCGGTGGGGGCCGCTACCGTCTTCGCCCTGCTCCTGGCGGTCGGCCTGCGCATGCCACGCCGCGCGGCGATCGTCATCAGCCGTAGAACAACCGACTGACCTCTCCGCAAACTGCTTCCCGAGCCAGACACTTCGGATGCCCCCGAACCTCTTGGAACGTGTTGAACCCTCCGCGTTCCCAACGAAGCCTTTTACCCTCCATAATTTCCTTCGTGCTTCGTACCCTTGGTGGTGGAGGCTTTCGCAAATTGAGCCGCCCGACGTTTGGCCGCCGATGTTTGACTGAATCCGATGCCACATGAGATAGTGACCTGCTCCGGTCACTTCAACTCAGGGCACGCGCAAGCGCATTGATCCTTGCTCCCAAAATGTTTCAGCTCATTCCGAAAGATAACAGCTTCTTCACCATGTTCTCGGCGATGTCCGACAACCTCATCGCCGGCGCTCGCACGCTCGTCGAACTCTTCGCCAACTACCAGGATGTCGACAAAAAGATCGAACAGATTCACCGTATCGAGCGTGAAGGCGACGAACTCACTCACGCCATTCTGACGAAGCTCAACCAGACCTTCATCACACCCCTCGACCGCGAAGACATTCACGAATTGGCCTCCAAGCTCGATGACGTCCTCGATTTCATCAACGCCTCCGGCGCCCGCATCGTGATGTATCGCATCACGACTCCGCCGCCCGCCGCCGGAGAACTATCGGCCATCATCCTCAAGCAATGCCAGGAGCTTCAAAAAGCCGTCTCCCTCATGCAGAAAAACGGCAACATCCTGGCCCATTGCGTCGAGATCAACCGCCTCGAAAATGAAGCGGACCTCGTCTCCCAACAGGCCATTGCCCAGCTCTTTGAACGAGAGAAAGATCCCATCAACCTCATCAAAATCAAAGAACTGCTCGAATTTCTCGAACGCGCCACCGACAAGGCAGAAGATGTTGCCAACGTATTGGAAACCGTAGTTCTGAAAAACACATGAGGCTTCGATAATCTACCCACGAAGGAAATCCGGTGAAGCCTGACCTGCTTCTGCTGATCATTACCATTCTGGTGGCGCTGATCTTCGATTTCCTCAATGGATTTCACGACGCCGCCAACAGCATCGCCACCGTCGTTTCGACTCGAGTCTTATCGCCAAAGCTTGCCGTCGCCTGGGCCGCATTCTTCAACTTCGCTGCAGCCTTCCTGCTCGGCACTGCCGTGGCCAAAACCATCGGTGGTGGCATGATTCGAGTCGACTCGGTCACTCAGTACGTCGTGATTTCTGGATTGTTCGGTGCCATTGTTTGGGACTTGCTTACCTGGTGGTGGGGCCTGCCGACCTCGTCCTCGCATGCCTTGATCGGCGGCTACGCCGGCGCGGCCATCATGCGATCCGGATGGCATGTCATCATCGCCGAAGGCTGGTACAAAACTCTCATCTTTATTGTCGTCGCCCCCATCATGGGACTGGTCTTGGGCTTCTCCTTCATGGTTGCCGTTTTCTGGCTCCTCCGCAATAAGCCTCCGCGACGAATCGACGCCTGGTTTCGTAAGCTGCAACTTCTCTCGGCAGCAGCCTACAGCCTCGGCCACGGCGGCAATGACGCCCAGAAGACGATGGGAATTGTCGCCAGCGCATTGTATGGAGCGCATTACCTGAGCGCGTCCGAACTGGCCGGCAACTGGGGAAAGTTTCATTGGCCGATTATCCTGGCTGCTAACGTCTCGATCGCTCTCGGCACATATTTTGGAGGTTGGCGCATCGTTCACACCATGGGATCGCGCATCACCAAGCTCAAGCCCGTCGGCGGATTCTGCGCCGAAGCCGCCGGAGCCATCACCCTCTTTTCCACTGCGCTCGCCGGAATACCTGTGAGCACCACGCACACCATTACGGGCGCAATCGTAGGAGTCGGAGCTGTCAATCGTCTCTCCGCCGTGCGCTGGGGAGTCGCCGCTCGCATCGTCTGGGCTTGGGTAGTAACCATCCCAGCCGCCGCGCTCGTCGCCGGGGTCGCATTCTGGCTGGTCCGGCTCATTTATCCCGCAGCATGAAAATCGCGCACCTGTATTCCGGGCGAACCAACAAACTCACGGCCCCAGTTTTTCGACTGCGTCTTGCAACGCGCGCGCAATCTCTTCCGGATCGCTCTCCGGCGCGAACTGCACCGGCTTCCCAATCCGCACCTGAATTTTCCCCGGCGCCGCGAACTTCTTTCCCGCCCTCTTGATTTCAAACAATCCGTCGATCCGCATCGGAAGAACAGGCACCCGCAGATTGTTCGCCAGCAGCCCTACCCCGCTGCGAAATGCCGAGATCGTGCCGTCTTTGCTGTGCTTCCCCTCCGGAAAAACCAGAATGCTGTACCCCCGATCCACCGCCTCCCCCGCATACCCAAAACTCTTGCGGAATCCCGCCTCGCGCGGCAACGGAAACAAATTCAGCAACGAAACACCCAGCACCCACTGCAAGCGATCGTAAAATCCCCGCAACAAGCCTCGGCCCGCGGCAGGCGAACGCAGCCGTTCCAAATCTTCGCCCCGAGTCGCAGTCGCCAGCTTGTGCCGTATCCGCGCCGGCAGCGCCGCCTGTATGAATCCAATATCCACATCGGCCACATGATTCGATACGACGAGCAGCGGCCCGCGCACTCCTCGCAGGTTCTCTCGCCCAATCACGCGCGGCCATCCCAGAAGAAACATCGCCGGACGCGCCAGCCCATAATGCACAACCAAACGCAGCCACGGAATCGGCCATCGCAGCGCCCATCTCGGATAATGAAAACTTCGCCCCCGCTCACGGCCTTGCACATCTCCGCGACTCTCCGCCGCATCCTGCACACTGCGCCCACCGGAACCGGAAGCCTGCCCCAGCAACCCGCTTCCCCGCTCCTCCTGCAGCAGTTTTTCCAGATCGCCGACCGTCGCCGCATTGGCAAAACTCGTTTCGCTCAGATCAATCTGATAGCGGTCCTCGAGCGCGCTCAAAAGCTCCACCCGCTCCAGCGAACTCAAACCCAGCCCACTCTCCAGATTCGCCTCCGGCGAAAGATTCTGCGGCGCGCGTCCCGTAATGCGCGTCAGCAATTCCCGCAGCGGACTCGCCGCATTCTCCTGCGGTCGTCCCGCCCGGCTCGCTTCGATCGCAGCCGCAATCGCATTTCTCCGAGGTTTTTGCGTGGCACTCCGCGGAAAATCCTCCTCCGGCCACACGAACCATGTGCGTATGCGCTGATATTCCGCCAGCGTTGCATTCGCCCGCGCGACGATCTCCTGCGCCGCCGCCGCACCCGCCTCCTCCGGCCCAGAAGGCCCGACCGCACCACCATCCCGCAGAATCAGCACCGCACAAGCTTCGGCATTCCCTCCCCGTTCCAGACCAACCACCACGCAATCCCGCACCTCCGCCTGTTTTCGCAATGCCGCTTCCAGATCCTGCGGATAAATATTCATCCCCGCGGGCGTGACGATCACTTCCTTCTTCCGCCCTTTGAAGAAGAGATTTCCCTGCTCGTCGAGCGCGCCCAAATCGCCCGTTCGATACCACCCGTCGTCCTCTTCGTTCGTTACGGATCGCATCTCATTTCCACTCCAGTACCCGCTCGCGACCCCGCTGCCGCGCACCAGAATCTCGCCATCCTCCGCCAGCTTCATCTCGCGCCCCGGCAAGACTTTGCCAATCGATCCGCGACTCGTATGAAAAGGATGATTCAAGCTGATCAGCGACGTTGTTTCCGTCAAACCGTACCCTTGCACCACCGCGTATCCCAGCCGGTGCCAGAACTCTTCGGTCTCCCGATCCAGCGCCGCGCCCCCGCTGATCATCGCCCAGAACTTCCATCCAAAACGTCGGCGTACATCTCGGAAGCTCCACCAGCGTCGCAAGAAATGCTGCCCCTCTGATGCAGACAGACGCTCGGCCAAACTCTTGTGGAGATGCGACTCTCTCCCACCCGATCTCGAGCTCCCCTCCAAATCCCTTTCAACTTTCTGCTTCAGTGACTCGATCATGCGCGGGACGGCCACCAGCACCGAAACCCGCTCCCTATCGATCGTCGCCATCACCTCGGTCGGGTTAAACGTGTCGGCAAACACAACCGTGCCACCCAGCAGGGGCGGAAGAAAGATTCCCAGAAATTGTCCGAAGACGTGACTCAATGGCAGCAGGTTCAGAAATCGAATCGGATGCACGAACCGTTCATACTTAAGATATTTTTTGATCTCGGTTTCAATCGGAGCCAAATTGCCGACGACATTAGCGTGCGAGAGCACCACTCCCTTAGGCTCACCCGTGGTGCCCGAGGTGAAAACAATCTCCAGCGGATCGGCAGGCGAAATCTCTGCCGGGCGGAAACGCTCGCTCGAACGCTGCGCAATCGCCCCGCCCAGCTCACGCGGATCGATGACCGAAATTCCCTCACCGCGTTCCCCGCTCATTCCCGCCTCTCCGAAACTCGCCGCCCGCTCCCGTCGACAAATCACCAGCCGCGTATTTACCTGCGCGCTCACCTTGAGTGCGAAGTCCGGCGTGGCAGCATCGTCGACCGGAACAACAATTACTCCGCACAGTGCGGATCCGAGAAAGGCCGCGACCCACTCAGCGCAATTCTCGCTCCACAAAACAACCGCGTCTCCCTTCGCGATCTTGCGCGCCTGCAATTCGCGCGCAAACTGGTATGCGGCTCCTGTGACGCGTCCGTAGCTCCAGCGCTCACGCCGGTATCCTCGCGGAAATACATAGGCGCACTCGTCCCCCCAGCGTTCGAAATCGTCCAGCGTATCGAGTAGACTTGCCCGCACACCCTGTTTAGTAGCACAATTCCCACAACTTTACAGGGACGAACTGTTGCAGAAGCGAAAGTGTACGGGGTCGACCGGGGGAATGCCTTTGAATCAAGAACTACATGGCGCGGCATCCGGCACAACCTTATTTATGTGGAATGCTGTCGAAATTCGCGAGCCAGCTCTCCCCAGGTTGATCCGCCTCGTTCTCGCGGCCAGCATCCTCGGCCTGGTTTCGTGTCAGACCGCAACGTCCCCGAGCAGCGCCGACACGACGCATTCGCCCTATGCGGATTCCAAGGCCGCGCAGAGCTCATCCCGTGCCACCAGCGGCCCAGTCCGAGATTTGCGGTGGGATGAAGCCGCCGGCGGCCACATCATCCGCAAACACATCGGCCAGACCGAGCAGCAGTTGCGCGAACGCCTCCAGCGCGAACCCAACATCACCGGCGCTTCCACCTACACCGATCTCTCTACCGCCGAACACGTCGTGGGAGCAGCCATCGGCCAATCGCAGGGTGAAATCCAGAGCTGGTTGAATCGTTCTGGGCGGCATCCCAACCTCGTGCTCGACTACGACAGCCCCGATCCCATCGGTCGCACCATGAATCGTGGCGAAAACCAGTCACGCGTGTGTCAACATGCAGTCGTCGTACTCAAATACGCCGGCCCCAACCGTTATTATGTTCTGACTTCGTATCCGGAGTGTCGCTGATGAACCCGAAACCGGAAATTACCGCCGCCAACTTTCCCGCGCTGCATACCTTTCTGCGCGGCTACTTCCACGAAGATGTCGCCGACGAGTACGGAACGGCCCCCGAGGCGGCCGATCAGTTCTGCGAAGACGCCGATACCGACGAACGGATTCCCGTCGCCCGCGAGTGGCAGCAACTTCTCGATCTCGCCGGAGCCCAGCCCGTTACGCTAAATCCAGCCCTCAAGAAATTGGGTAGCGCCATTCGGCTGACGGAAGCGGAAATTCCGCAAGTCTCCGCCATTTTCGCCCGCTGTCTTGCAGTCAAGCCCCCTCGCCGGATTGCCAACGAGTAAGTTTCGGGTCGCCTCCGCGAGCCGCTTGACTAGCTCTGCGGTTCCTACTCTCGCCCCACTCCCAGCGCGTCCGCGACCCGGTTGATGTAGTTGAACCACGACGCAATCAAAGTGATCTGTAGGATCGCTTTGTCGTCAAAGCCCGCAGCCCTCAACTTCTCGTGATCGTCTTTCCAGACCTTGGTCGCGTCCTTGGTGAGCTTTACCACGTAATCCACCATGACGCGCTCCTCGGGAGTGATGGGCGCAGTCGTGTAATCGCGCTCCAGCGCTTCGACCAGCTCTTTGTCCAGCGTGACTCGACGCAGAAACTCTGCGTGAGATTCGATTCAATACACGCACCGGTTCGTTACCGAAACCATGGTGGCGATCATCTCGTGATGGCGCCGCTGCAACGGCAAGTCGGGAGACATGAGCGCGCCAAACGTCGAGAAAGCATGATAGAGCGCCTGGGGAATCAGCGAGTGCGAGGCAACGATCTGCGACCCACCGCCCTCGCTCGGATGGACCGGTATCGCATATTCCTGCGGATAAAGCGGCTTCTGCCCCTCCATCGCCTGCCGTAATTCGTCGTCGCCTTCGGTGAATGGAATGGTCCGAATCCAGGTCATGTTTTCGCCTCGCCTCCGCGCGGCCTACCACCGAGGGATGGCGGCATGGAACGTCCCCACACCCTACAGCATGTCCGGGGCCGATGCCAATAATGTGAAAAAGCTACTGCATACACTAATGATCGCCCGTTGCTGATAGCATGACTTGCGGCTTGGCGATCGTCCTGAACATGCTGTTGTGCTGACGATCACATCGCCAGGTGTCGGCATTTGCTACAGTTGGCGCCGCTTTGGCTACCGCCTTTTTACCGCTCGCTCGCGACTGCTCTCAGGAGGGCTCGATGCCTCAGGATACGTTGACCATTACCGACAACCGCACCGGAAAGAGCTACACCGTTCCCGTTGAAGATGGAACCATCCGCGCGATGGAACTTCGCAAAATCAAGACCGGCCCCGAAGACTTCGGCTTGATGACCTACGATCCCGCTTTCACCAACACCGCCTCATGCCGCAGCGCCATCACCTATATCGACGGCGATCGCGGAATCCTTCGCTATCGCGGATACCCTATCGAGGTTCTCGCCGAGCACTGTACCTATCTTGAAGTGGCCTACCTGCTCCTCTTCGGCGAACTGCCGAACGCGAGCCAACTGAAAGATTGGGTCTACGAGATCACGCACCACACCATGCTTCATGAAACGACCAAGAAGTTCATGGAAGGTTTCCGTTACGACGCGCATCCGATGGCCATGCTCGTCAGCACCGTGGCTGCGCTCTCCACCGTCTATCCCGATGCCAAGCATGTGCTGGACCCCGAAGTTCGCTTGCTCCAGATCAAGCGGCTTATCGGCAAGATGCCTTCCATCGCCGCCTTGTCCTATCGCCACAATGTCGGTTTTCCCTACGTCTATCCCGACAACGACCTTACCTATCCCGAAAATTTCATGAACATGCTGTGGAAGATCGTCGAGCCGAAGTACGCTGCAAATCCCGTAATCGCCCGTGCGCTCGACGTTCTTTTTGTTCTGCATGCCGATCATGAGCAGAACTGCAGCACCAACGCCATGCGCGCCGTCGGCAGTTCCCAGGCTGATCCATATCTGGCCGTCGCCTCCGCAGCCTCCGCTCTTTCCGGACCTTTACATGGCGGAGCGAACGAAGAAGTGCTGCGCATGCTCGATGAGATTGGATCCAAAGACAATGTCCCCGCCTACATCAAGAAAATCAAGGACGGCAAATTCAAGCTGATGGGTTTCGGCCACCGCGTTTACAAGAACTACGATCCTCGCGCCAAAATCATCAAGTGGGCCGCCGACCAGGTCTTCGAAGTCACGGGACGCAACGCGAAGCTCGAAATCGCGTTGGAACTCGAACGCATCGCCCTCGAAGACGATTATTTCGTGCAGCGCAAACTTTATCCCAACGTCGATTTCTACTCGGGCATCATGTACCAGGCGATGGGCTTCAAGCCCGAAATGTTTACCGTCCTGTTCGCCATACCCCGTGCGATCGGCTGGCTGGCCCAGTGGCAGGAACTGCTGATGGACCCCGAGCAAAAAATCGCGCGCCCCAGGCAAATCTGGATCGGCCACGATACGCGCGAATTCGTGCCCATGGACAAGCGGGGCAAATAGATATCCGGGGTCTCGCCAGGACGACATCCCGAAGGGGTTGCATTAGTGGGGGGTACCCCCCCCAACCCTCGGTCTATTAGAATCATCAACGTAGCGACAAGATTCCGCCAAAGTCTTGAATGTAAACAACTTACATGGAAAGTATTCTGAAATAAGGACTTATGCCTCCTAAGGGCCTGTCGAGTTCTGGATGCTTCGGCAATCCGTGTTCTAGATGATGCCCGCGCAGTTTACGCGATCAGAATCTGGTATTGGCCGCTTTGGGGGCGCTTTTTGAAATCCTCTGGTCTCAACCCTCTGGTCTTCTAAAGATTAGATGTGACGAAAAAGGCGGGCAAGTCTACTTTCGGCCCCCAGCGATGGCCCCGATGACGATGAAGGGCTCTTTTCCTGACGCGACCGGATCGGGTAACGGATCGTCGGGTGATTCGTGCGACAGGTCCTCCTCGCAGGCGAAGAAGCGCAGGAAGGGGCGGCGTTCGTGGGTGATTTGATCGCGAATGGTCCCGCAGAGCATGGGATAGCGGGCTTCGAGGGCGTCCAGGACAGAGCGCTGCGTGAGTGCACCGTTTACCTCGAGGCCGATCTCGGTGCCAACCTGCGCGAGCGTTCGGAGGTGATAGGGGAGGACAACTCGGATCATAAAATCAGTTGGCGCTCTGGAGTTCCAAGGATGTCCCGCCGCAGCTTCCGCCACCTCCTTCGCGTCGCTTGAGCAAGAGCGTTGCTCGGCTCGCTTTGGGGCGAAGCGCGATCAGTTGATCGGTAGCCTCGAAGCCGCGCGAGAGCAACAATGGTCAACCGTCGATTCATAGAAGGCGTCCGTACACTCGCGGTAATAGTAATCTCCTTTCACCGCAGCGTCTGCACCTCAACTGACAGCACTCCCGGCAGATCCCGCACAATCGGATTCCAACTATCCCCCGCGTCAGCCGACGCATACACCTGCCCGCCGCTTGTCCCAAAATAGATGCCGCACTCCTCCATTGCATCGACCGCCATCGCATCCCGCAGCACGTTGACGTAACAGTTGCTTTGCGGCAAGCCTTTCGTCAGCGGCTCCCACTCGTTCCCGCCCGTCCGGCTCCGGAAGACGCGCAGCTTCCCCTCATGCACATAGTGTTCCGAATCGCTCTTGATCGGCACCACATAAATCGTCTCCGGTTCGTGCGCATGAACGTCGATCACGAATCCAAAGTCCGTCGGCAGATTCCCGCTGATCTTCTGCCACGAATCTCCCGCGTCGTCGCTCCGCATCACGTCCCAGTGCTTCTGCATAAAGAGCACCCCCGGACGCGACGGATGCATCGCAACGTGGTGCACGCAATGCCCCACCTCGGCCGTCGGATTAGGAATGTATTTGGAGTAGAGCCCCTTGTTGATCGGTTGCCAAGTCGCGCCAGCATCGTCGGTACGAAACGCTCCCGCCGCTGAGATCGCGACGAAAATCCGCGCCGGATCGATCGGATCGAGAATAATAGTGTGCAAACACATCCCACCCGCCCCCGGCTGCCATCCCGGTCCCGACCCATGTCCCCGCAATCCCGATAGCTCCTGCCAGTTTTGTCCTCCATCCGACGACTGAAACAGCGCAGCATCCTCGACCCCCGCATACACCACATCTGGGTCGGTCAGCGACGGTTCGAGATGCCACACGCGCTTGAACTCCCACGGGTGCGCCGTGCCGTCGTACCACTGGTGCGTCCCCGGAGCCCCGTCATATGCGAACTTGTTTCCCACCGGCTCCCAACTCTTCCCGCCATCGTTCGAACGCTGGATGAGTTGCCCAAACCATCCGCTCGACTGCGAAGCGTAGATACGGTTGGGATCGGCGGGCGATCCTTTCAGGTGATACATCTCCCAGCCCGCAAAGTGCGGGCCACTCACCTCCCACTGCTCCCGCTTGCCATCCGCCGTGAGAACGAAGGCTCCCTTACGCGTGCCCACCAAAACTCGTACCTGGCTCATGCCTGACTCCTCATATGAATTTCATTCCCCGCGATACGCGCGTTGCAGCCCAGCGATGTCAATTTTCTTCATCTCCAGCATGGCTTTAAAAACCCTTTGCGATTTCACCGGATCTTTATCCTGCATCAACTCAATCAGCGCTCTCGGCACGATCTGCCACGACACGCCAAACTTGTCTTGCAGCCACGCGCATTGCTCCTGCCTGCCGCCTGCCGACAGCTTGTCCCACAATTCGTCTACTTCCGCTTGCGTCTCGCAGTCCACGAAGAACGATATCGCAGGAGTAAAGCTGTAATGCGGACCGCCGTTCAACGCCATGAATCGCTGCCCTTCGAGTTGGAACGTCACCGTCATGACGGTTCCTTTGGGTCCGGGCCCGGCTTCACCGTACCGCGCGACATTGAGAATCTTTGAGTCTTTGAAGATAGATGTGTAAAAGTTGGCAGCCTCTTCGGCCTTGCCGTCGAACCATAAGAATGGGGTGATTTTTTGCATAGCGTTTTCCTGATCCAATATCGACCTTCGCTCACCATTATCGAAAGTCAGCAGTCATTCCGTGGGAGCAGCCGTTCCATCCGACCACTTGGAGACCGAAATAATGAACTCGGTGATCGGCTGCGGAGTGTACTGATGGACGTACACGGGAGAACCCGGGAGACCCGCACCCCAAAAGATATCTCCTGTCTTTGGAAACCAAAACATCAGATGCGGATCGGCGTTTTTGTACTTCGATCCAAAGTACTGTTGCTTCGACATCATGTAGCACATGGCGCCAGGCTCCGGCAGCGGTAGTTCTTTCTTGTCAAATGCGGCCTTGATGCCGTCGAAAATCTGAGCTTTGGATAGGGCAGCCAATGCCAACTCTGTCGTCTTGAACGTGAGTGGCAAATGGGATCGAGCCCCCGGCGCATTAAGGCAAAGCGGAAGGCGCTGATCAGGGTTCAAAAACTCAGGGTCGTCGAAGGGAGCCATCCACGAACGTTCGACAATACACACGAAACCGTTCTTGCCTTTAGCTGCGGTTTCGTAGCCATGCGGTCCCAGGACCAGGACCTCTGCGTCGCGTGAGATCGACTCCGGGGCGGCGCTTCGCGCCAAGACTATCTCAGCGTTTCGGTCCGCCATCAAATATTGACCAATCGGCGCGATGCTTAAATACGGCGTTTTGGCGTCCGCTGCTCGCCCTTTCGCCGCCACGCTCAACAAGGCAACTAGCGCGAAGCTTTTGAGTGCGATCATCCCGACGAACTTTCGCCTCATTGATACCTCCGGAGAGCTTCGATCCCGAATCAGTTCGCCCAGCGTTCACAAACGCATTGAGAAACTCTGTCCCGCGTGCGATTATGAAGGAGATACATTGCAAAATGCAAGTGATTTTCGAAGACATGCCCGCACAAAATGTGAAACGCCGCTCCGAATGTCCCCTCAACGCCTCGGTTGAGATATTGGGCGATCGCTGGTCCCTTCTAATCATCCGCGACATGATGCTCCGAGGATTTCGAACCTTCACGCAGTTCATGGAATGTTATGAGGGAATCGCGACGAACATTCTCGCGGATCGCTTGCGCAAACTTATGGAATATGGCGTTATCGAAGCCACTCCCGATCGAACCGACGGGCGAAAATTGATCTACACCCTCACTGCTAAAGGAATCGATCTCGCTCCGGTGCTAACCGAGATGGTCCTCTGGGCTGCGGCGCACGAAGAGACGGGCAACCAGGCGCTGGTCCAACTGATGCAGGCCGACAAAGAAGAGTTCCTGGCAGGGGTGCGGCAGCGCTGGCTGGAAAGCACCGCCTCTCGATCTGTTGCCAAGGAAAAAATTCGCCCGTCGAAAACGAAGTAACCCACTCGTGCCCGGCCCGGAGGTCAGGCTGCTTTTTCGCCCTTCTGATGCGAAAGCTTCGCTGCCAGGACCTCGATCTTTTCGATGGCGGGTGCCCGTGCGAAAAGTTCGGAGGCTTTCGCTTTCAGTGCTTCCGCCACGCGACCGGAAAGATGCGCTTGCCGTCCATTTTCACTCTCGAAAACGTCGAAAATACCAAAGCTAGACGGTCCCAGACGGACCGCGAACCACGAGACAGTCGCGGGTTCCTGCTCAACGAGAGCACGTCCACCGAGCAAGAAGTCCTCAACTTCCTTTTCCTTCCCCGGCTTCGCTTCCAAACTCACCCAAAGACCAAATTTCACTGTGTTCGCCATCGACTCCTCCTTAAACTATGTGCTGATTTTCGACTCTGTGATCTTAATGGATGCTCCCGGACCAGCCCGGGGTTCCGTGAAAATCAGTACTCCGGATCGAGCACCACAAAAGAGAGAACGCGCTCGGCGACCTTCGGCAAGTTCGCTTCCGGGAGGAGGGCGGGATTTTTCCCTGAACCGGACGTACACTCCCTTTCGATAACCTCCGGTAATCGTCAGTAACCATCGGACTGAGGGTACCGGGCCTTACAATCACATTACCTCGCCATCCCGCTTGCGCGGTTTTGTGGGGTTTCGCCGGGAATCTCCCGGCGTAGATCGGCCCGCTCGGGAACGCTTGCGGAAACCGCACGTATCCGACGGCAATAGGCTGGAGTCCGCAAACCTTATGGCGTTTGGTTTTGGCTTCAATAAACAGAAGGTGCTCAGCGCCGCGGAAAAGTTTGTCCAGCAGGGCAAACTGCAGAACGCCATTGCTGAGTACGACAAGATCCTTAAACACGACGAGAACGATCTCACCGTCAACAATACGATCGGCGATCTCTACGCCCGCCTCGGCGACAGCGCCAAAGCCATCGAAAGTTTCAAGAAGGTTGGCGATGCCTATGCCGCCCAGGGTTTCACCGTCAAGGGCATCGCGATGTACAAGAAGATCACCAAGCTCCACCCGAGCGTCGATGGATCTCTGAAACTCGCCGAACTCTACACCCAGCAAGGTCTGTTTAACGACGCCCGCGCCCAGTATCTGCAAGTCGCCGAAGACTTCATGAAGAACGGCGACCTCGAACAAGCCGTGCGCCTTTTCCAGAAAGTCCTCGAAATGGACCCGGAAAATGTGCCCATGCGCATCAAACTCGCCGAGGTCTATGTCCGGCTAGGAAAGAAGAAAGAGGCGTGGGAGATTTTCAGCGCCGCTGCCGAGGCGTTGCGCGCCCGCGGATCGCTCCCCGCCGCCGAAGACGTTTTGAAGCGGATGCTGGTCCTCGACCCCGGCAGTAGCTACGTTTTACTGCTGCGCGGGAAGGCCGCGGTAGAGGCCGACGATCCCAAGAGCGCCATCGAATACCTGGAAAAGGCTGCCGACCTCGATTCTCATCCCGAAGGTCTGCGCGATTTACTGAAAGCCTACCTTCAGATCGGAAACTTGACCCAGGCCGCTCCGATCGCGGAAAAACTGCTCACCGTTCACAACGATCCCGAGGGGCTGTTCGCCATGGCGGAGGGCTGCTCGCGCCTTGGTCAGTATCACGAAGCACTCGATATCTACACCCGGCACGCCGATCGCTTGCTGGCAACCGACTCCACTAAACTCCTGGCCAGCCTGCATTCCATGATCACCCATCTGCGCGACGACGCGGGTGCGCTCGATACGCTTTTGCTGCTGCTCAACAAAGCCGGCGAGAGCACCCATGTCAACGAAGTCAGTGAGCTCCTGGCACATGCCTCAGTGAAGGATGGCAACCTCGCTCGCGCTCGCGACCTCTACCAGATGCTGGCCACCACCGAACCCCAGAATCAGCTGCACCAGCAGAACTACCAGCAGGTCGTGGCGCGTATGGCAGGCGATGCGCCAGCCACCGGTATCACTGCCGAGGAAGGCGCGGTGATCGTCGATGAATTGGAGGCGACCGCCCCCGTCATCGATCAGTTCTATCCCGACCATGTCGCCATCGCCGTGCGTTCGGCCGTCACCGATGCGGACCTATTTCTGTCTTACAATCTGCCGGACAAGGCGGTCGTGCCCCTGCTCGGCGCTCTGCCCCTTGCTCCTCGCGATGCCCGCCTGAATCAGCGGCTGGCCGCGCTTCATACCCGATTCCAGCGTTTTACCGAAGCTGCTGTTTGCTGTCGCACTTTGGAAGGCGTCTACCACGACGCCGGTTACCCCGATGAAGCGCTGCGCTACGGAGAGCTAGCGGGACGCTATGAACAAGCTGCCGAAGCGACGCCATCGCCGGTGTCGTTAGCCGCTGCGCCCGCGCCCTCGCCGAAGCCCGCTCGACCGACTACGTCGTCATCCGCTTCTGCTAAGCCTGCACCGCGCGCCGCCGCACCCGCTGCTCCCTGGCCAACGGCTGCCGGCACTGACTCCCATTCCAACGTCCCGTCCGCGCCTGCCGAGTTTGCCGTCGAGGAGATGACCGTACACGCACCCTCCGACACGCAGGATTTTGCGATACAACCCGATTCCGCACCTACCCACGATTCGTCTACCGACCTGGCATCGGAGTGGGAGGATTCGCTCTCCATCGACGAGCCAGTTCCAGTCGCACCCGTTGCAGTTTCCAGCAACGCCAGCTCCGGTCACAGTGCCTCGGACAATCCTGAGATTGCCGAGACAGCTGAAGAAGTACGCTTCTATCTCGAGCACTTCATGATCGACCAGGCTCGCGCCGGAATTGAAAAGCTCGAATCTCTCACCAGCGATGCCCAGATTCTCGATCCCTTGCGTGCCGCCCTCGAAACTGCCGGCCAGCCCGCGGCTGAACCCGAGCCCGAAATTGCCGAAATCAATGCGGACGAGATCAGCGCCGACGAAATTAGTGCTGCGGACCTCAATGCGAGTCACGCCCACGTCGACGAGCCCAGCGAGTTCGAAGTCCAGCTGGATAGCACGCACGACTCAGAGGTCGCTTCTTCTCCGGACCTCATGGGTGGTTATGAACACGCCGGGGGCGGCGAAATTCATCAGGACGAAATTCCCGCCGAGGCCGCGCTCGAAACGGGCTACGATGAAGTTCAGCAACCGGAACCAGCGCACGCGGAACCAGCGCACGCGGAACCAGCGCACGCCGAGCTCGCGCACGCCGAGCCCGGTGACCTCGACTCACTAGTTGCCGATCTGGAGGCTTCGCTGGGAGATGCTTTCCCGCAAGCCCCACCGGTGCCTGCCAAAACTCATGCACCCGCGCCGTCTGCGCCCATCAGCCAGCCTCTACCAAGTTGGCCAGCCGCCGCGCCGAAACGTTCCACTGCTCCACCGCCTGCAAAGAAGCGCGAACCCGTAGCCGAGCCCGTGACCCGCATTGAAATTCCCGAGCCACCTGCTCCTCGACCTGTGATTGCAGCGTCGTCCACAGGCACGGCAGCCGCCGCAGCCCCGGCGATGACCTACAGTCCTTCGACGGTACGTCCGCTGGGCGCTGGCGCACAGGCCATGCACGCCTCTGACAGCGTCGATCTTTCCGAGATGTTCGGAGAGTTGAAGCAGGAACTTGAAGAAGATGTTGCCGCAGGTGACGACGATCCCGAAACGCATTACAACCTGGGAGTAGCCTTCCGCGAAATGGGTCTGCTCGATGAGGCGATTGCCGAATTACAGAAAGTCTGCAATTCCATCGAACGTGGCAAACCGTTCGCGCAACCGGTTCAGACTTATACCTGGCTGGCTCAGTGTTTCCTCGATAAGGGAGTTCCAAACGCGGCCATTCCCTGGTACGAGAAAGCGCTCGCGCTCCCCGGCCTCGACGACGAAGCGCGGGTCGCCATCAACTACGAGTTGGGTTCGGCCTGCGAAACGGCCGATGACAAGCCCGCGGCGCTGCGTTATTTCACCAGCGTTTACGGCGCAAACATCGACTATCGCGATGTCTCCGAGCGCATACAGGCTCTGAAGTCGTAGAATGCACGAAGTGGGTTCGAAGTTAGTGCACGGGACGCGATTGCTCCCGCGCCCCTCCCACGGCCACATCGACACGGCCTTACAAATACACGACACGTGCAATGATTTCAGACCCTAAGCTCCCCTTTGCCAGCGACGCCACCCGCGTTCCGGATCTCCGATCTCCGGCGGAAGCCTCACTCCCGCTCGGTCCCGCTCTAGTTTCCGATCCGCCGCTCTCGCTTGCTCGCCTCTGGCTTCGCCGCATCGGAGTGCTCTTGTTCGTCTTCCTCTGTGCCACGCTCGGAGTCATGCTGATGATCGTGCCTTGGCGTCCCGACTGGTCAGACAACCCATTGCTCCTGCCCTATCCCACACTTCGAGCCTTCGTCGCCAGCGGTTTCGCGCGTGGCATTTCCACGGGCCTCGGCGTGCTCAACGTCTGGATCGGATTCTGGGAGGCGATTCAATATCGAGAAGAGTGAATCTGAATTGAATCATTCAATCATTGAGGTATTGAATCATCGGCCGTAAATCCCAATGATTCAATACCTCACTGATTCAATCTCTCAATAATTATGGCTGACGAAAAACTCAAGTCCGCTCCGTTGGCGTATCAGAATGAGGCTTTCCTTAACAGCCCCGACGGCAGAATTCTCCGCCTGATGTCCGAGTACAGCGAGCCGCTCTCGCGCTTTCGCCGCGAGCAGATCCAGGACACGGTCGTCTTCTTCGGATCCGCCCGCATCCACAGCCAGGAAACCGCCGCCAGCCGTCTCACCGCATTGCGAAGCAGCAACGATATCGATATTTCCGCGTCCCAGCAGGCCCAGGATATGAAACGCGCCGAAGCTGCCGTCGATATGGCTCGCTACTACGAAGACGCGCGTCGCCTGGCTCGCCTGCTCACCGAATGGTCCACGCAGATTCCCGCCAAGCGCCACCGCTTCGTCGTCACCACCGGCGGCGGCCCCGGCATCATGGAAGCGGCCAATCTCGGAGCCCACGAAGCGGGAGGCAAAACCATCGGCCTCAATATCAATCTTCCCTTCGAGCAGAATCCGAATCCCTACATCACGCCCTCGCTCAACTTCGAGTTCCACTATTTCTTCATGCGCAAGTTCTGGTTCGCCTATCTTGCCAAGGGGCTCGTCATTTTTCCCGGCGGCTTCGGCACGCTCGACGAATTTTTCGAGATCGTCACCTTGGCCCAGACCGAGAAACTGGCCAAGAAAATTGTCATCGTTATCTATGGCAGCGAGTATTGGAAGAAGATCATCAATTTCGATGCCCTCGTCGACTCGGGAGTCATCTCGGCCTCCGACCTCGATCTCTTCAAGATGTCCGATTCTCCCGAAGAAAGCTTCGAGTTCCTGAAAGAAGGTCTTACCCGCCATCACCTCGGTTCACAACAACCCAAGCGCAGCGGAGAAGCCGCCGTCCCCGAAATCGCCAAAACCCGCCCCTAATCGTGCGGACGCGGGCGACTCGCCCGCGTTTCCCTCTCCAAAAAGTGAAACAACAGGCCCTCCCGATCACCAGCCCGGACGGAACCTTCTACCGCTCGCCCCCGTATACACTTACGGTCAAGCTTTTCCGGAGACAATCAGGATGCGATCTCGCCCGTTCGTTGCAGTCCTTTGCTGCCTAACCTTTGTTTGCATCATTTTCCTCGCAACCTTCGCCGTCGCTCAGCCCCCCGGACCGAACGAAATGCCCTCCGTCGTCCAGGTACCACCCGAGGCGCAGCCGTCCACGCACTTCGATGCCACGGCCGCCACCAATGCCTATCTCGCGCAGATTCCAGCGGACAAGATCGTTCGCTCCGACGCCTATTTCGAAGGCGGATATTGGCTGATTCTTTGGGATTTCCTCTATGGAATCGCCATCGCGTTGCTCCTGCTGAATCTTCGTTGGTCGGCCCGCATGCGTGATCTGTCCGAACGCGTCACCCGTCTCAAGCCCGTCCAGACCTTTGTCTACTGGCTGCAATACCTGGTATTGACAACGATCCTGGCGTTTCCCCTGGGCGTTTACGAGGATTACTTCCGCGAGCACAAATATGGTCTAGCCACGCAGACCTTCGGCCCCTGGATGTTGGATCAGTTAAAGAATCTTGGCGTGAACCTCGTACTAGGCGGCATATTAGTGGTGCTCCTGTTTGGCGTTGTCCGTCGCCTCTCTCGCAACTGGTGGATTTGGGGAGCAGGTGTAACCGTCGTTTTCATGATAGTCGGCATTCTGATTGCGCCTATCTACATCATTCCCATCTTCAATACGCCCACGATTCTCAATGATCCCAAGGTCGTCGATCCGATTCTGAGCATGGCGCGGGCTAATGGCATCCCCGCGAAGAACGTCTATCAGATCGACGCTTCCAAGCAAACCACGAAGATGAGCGCCAACGTCAGCGGCTTCGCCAGTACCATGCGCATCACTCTCAATGACAACCTGTTGCGTCGTGGCTCGCCCGAAGAAATTCAAGCAGTCATGGGGCACGAGATGGGCCACTACGTGATGAATCACATCTACAAGCTCATCATGTTTTTCTTGATCATGACTGTTCTTGCCTTCGCCTACTTAAATTTGGGACTCGCTTGGACTCTGCGACACTGGGGCGAGAAATGGCAGATTCGGGGCGTTGGAGATACGGCTGTTCTTCCTCTAGTCATTCTGTTGCTATCGATCGCAGGCTTCGTTACGACTCCCGTGTTTAACACGGCTATCCGCGCGCAGGAACACGAGGCCGACATGTACGGCCTCAACACCAGCCGACAGCCCGACGGCTTTGCGCAGGCAGCCATACATCTTGGCGAATATCGCAAGATGAGTCCCGGCCCTTTCGAAGAATTCGTTTTCTTCGATCACCCCAGCGGCCACAACCGCATCTTCGCCGCCATGCGTTGGAAGGCCGAGAATCTGAAATTGTTCGCAACGAACGAGCCCAGTCTTCCCCAAACTTCGGAAGGCTCACCCGCATCGACAGCAGACACACCCGCAGCGGTCGACAAGAAGTGACGAGGTTGCCGTAGTACGCTGGGAGCGATGACGAATCGCTGCCAGCTCTACTACATCACCGACCGCACTCAGTTTCGCGGCGACGAACATGAGCGTCGCCGCGCTCTGCTCGAAAAAATTACCGAGGCGGCCCACTCCAGAGTCGACTACATCCAACTCCGCGAAAAAGATCTGAGTGCACGCGATCTCGAAGCGCTAGCGAAGGAGGCCGTCGCCGCCCTGCGCTCCCTGACACCCAGAACCGGCGACCGAGAAAAAATAACAAGCCGGCGAACTCGCCTCCTAATCAACTCCCGCACCGACGTATCTCTGGCCTCCCACGCCGACGGAGTCCACCTCCGCACAGACGACGTCACGCCCACTGACGCGCGCAAACTCGTGGCCCTTTCTGGCCACCGACCACCGACCACCGGCCACTTTTTCATAGCCGCCTCCTGCCATTCCATCGAAGACGTATTTCGCGCCCAGTCCGACGCAGCTGACTTCGCCGTCTTTGCTCCCGTCTTCGGCAAGCACCAATCCCCCGGAACCAAGCCCGCTGGCCTCGCCACTTTGCAGGAGGCCTGCCGCGCCCAGATCCCCGTTCTCGCCCTCGGCGGCGTCACCCTCGACAACGCCGAATCCTGCCTTCGCGCCGGAGCCGCCGGAATCGCCGCCATCCGCCTCTTCCAGCAGAATAAAATCGAAGACGTAGTCCGCGCCCTGCACGCCCTTTGATCGCATGCAACCAACCATCCTCCATCCCCTGTCCCCTGTTGAAGAATGCATCCCGGCCCTCGTCCGTATCCCCGCCTCCTGGTTCCTGATGGGCTGCGATTCCGGACAGGACAACGAAAAGCCCGTCCATCGCGTTTGGACGGACGAATTCCTGCTCGCTCCGTTCCAAATCACGAACGCCCTCTATTCCCATTTCCTGCGCGCCACGGCCTCGCCACCGCCGTCCTTCTGGAGCGACCCTGCCTTCAATCATCCCGACCAGCCTGTCGTAGGAGTGTCGTGGTTCGAGGCCGTCGCCTACTGCGATTGGCTCAGCGCAATTTCCCGCCAGCACTTTCGCCTGCCCACCGAGGCCGAATGGGAGCGCGCCTCTCGCGCGGGTCACGAAGAAGAAGTTGCGCTCTACCCATGGGGCAACGACCCTCCGTCATCTCTTCCCCTATACGCTGATCGCTGCGCTCGCGCCTGGACCACCGGCCCCGAGCCCGTCGCTCGCGCCGCTGCGAATCCATTCGGTCTCTACAATATGTGCGACAACGTACACGAGTGGTGCAGCGACTGGTTTGCTCCCGACTACTACGCCCTCTCGCCCGACCGCAATCCTCGCGGCCCCGAAACCGGCGTCCGGCGCGCCTCCCGCGGAGGCTCCTGGCGCCACCACATCAAAATGTCCCGCTGCGCCGCCCGCTCCAGCATTCCCCCATCATTTCAGTACGCAGACTACGGCTTCCGCGTCGCTTGCGATTCGACAATCGTGTAGATTATGGAGCGTCGTCGCGAAAGGAATCTATGTACTCGCTGCGCTCAGTCGATGTCATGTCCTGCGCCCAGATGATGGGCACCATTTACGGTTGTCTTGGACTGATTTTCTTGCCATATTGGGCGGGTTCGGCAGCCTGCTATTTGGCCAGAACTCAGCAAAAGCGCCGGGGATCGCGCTGTTACTTCTGGCGCTTCTCGCACCCATTATTTATGGAGTCATGGGCTTTCTCATGGGAGCTTTCACAGCGTGGGTTTATAACTTGGTCGCTCGAAAAATCGGCGGCATTCGGTTGGAGTTAAAACCTGACGGCTCTGGCCCAACATTCGCGACCCCTTCTCCTTAGTTCCGGAGATTAATCCATGCGATCTATTTTCACCATTACGATTCTATTCGCCCTATGCGCCGCGCTCGCCGCGCAGCAGCCTGACGCGCGCCCCGACGCCACTCCCTCCGCCGAATCCGAAATCAAAGCCTTGGAGTTAAGGCTCCCTGAACTAATCGTCCAAGCCGATTGGGACGAATACGCCAAGCATCTCGCCTCCGACTTTCTGCACACGCGGGACAACGGTCAGGTCGAGAACAAGGAAGAAACGATGGCCGCTCTGCGCGACCTCAAGCGCAAGATCATTGTCATGGAAATGGAGCCCGCCGATCTCCTCATCCACACTTATGGGGACACCGCCGTTGCCAGCGCCAAGTTCACCATCCGCGTGCGCGAGGCTGGACAAGTGAAAAGTCGCGTCACGCGCCAAACCGATGTCTTCGTGAAACGCGACGGTCAGTGGCTCATGGTCGCCGAACAGGTTACAGATATCGGAAAGTAATTTCTGATTGCCTTCGCCTTTTGCTGAACATGATTTCCTTCGTGGACCTTCGTGCCCTTAGTGGTTAACGCCCTTCGCAAATCGATCCACACCACGAAACCGCAGTGTAGAATAGACCGTTTGCGCTACTCATTCCGCACTCATAAGGGGGCTTCATGCCCAGTACGTCCAAGACCATGCTCGCCGTGGTCAAGCCCGAAGCCGCTCCGGGCGCGGAGATCCGCGAAGTCCCGATTCCAACCTATGGCCGCACCGATGTTCTGGTTAAAGTAAAAGTCGCATCCATCTGCGGCACCGACCTCCACATCTACGAGTGGGACCGCTGGGCCCAGGGACGCATTCATCCTCCGCTCATTCCCGGACACGAATTTTGCGGCGAGGTCGTCGCCTTCGGCGATGAAGTCACCAGCGTCAAAGAAGGAGACTTTGTCTCCGCCGAAATGCACGTAGCCTGTGGCAAGTGCGTGCAGTGCCGCACCGGCGAAGCTCACATTTGCCAGAGCGTAAAAATTATCGGCGTCGATACCGACGGGGCCTTTGCCGAATACGTCGTCATCCCCGAGTCAAATATCTGGAAACTCGATCCCGCCATCCCCGAAGAATACGCTTCCATCCTCGACCCGCTCGGCAACGCCGTCCACACCGTTCTCGCCGGAGAAATCGCCGCCAAAACCGTGGCTGTCACCGGATGCGGCCCCATCGGCCTGTTCTCCATCGCCGTAGCGCGAGCCGTCGGCGCGTCCACGATTTTCGCCATCGAAGTCAATGAACACCGGCGCAAACTCGCGACCAAGATGCACGCCGACTACGCGCTCGATCCGTCCAAAGAAGATGTGCGCGCCATCGTTGCCGAAAAAACGGGAGGCCTCGGCGTAGACGTCGTCCTCGAAATGGCTGGACATCCCGACGCCATTCGCACTGCGTTCGATATCGTTCGCCGCGGTGGCCGCATCTCTCTCCTCGGACTCACCTCAAAACCGATCCCGCTGAATTTCTCGGAAGACATCATCTTCAAAGGGATCACCATTCAAGGCATCAACGGACGCCGCATGTATCAGACCTGGTACCAGATGACCGCCCTGCTCAAGACGGGACGACTCGACCTCCATCCTGTGATCACCGACCACCTTCCGATGAAAGACTTCTCCAAAGCCATGGACCGCCTGAAGACCGGCCAAGCCAGCAAAATCCTGATCTATCCCAGCCAGAAGTAACCCGGATGCAGAAAAGACTGCGTGGCGTGTGTCTCCGGCCGAACCTAACTAGGGTTGCCCGCAGTAGCAACTGCTGGTGATGAAATGCAGATCGTGCGTGCCATAATAACGGCGCAGGCGCTTGGTCACGCCGTTAGAATAATCCCAAGGGTTGGAGCATCACGGTGATCCACACACATTTGGATGGTGACAAAACCCACACATCGCAAAGTGCGCGATGTGTGGGGCACCCGCATTGTCTTGGGCACCCCGCAAAGGAGTCATAATCAGAACCACATCGCTTCTGCTGGGGGGTCGGATCGCGGTCCGAAGCTTCCCTACTGATAGCTAGTAAGAAACTGCGCTTCAACCTCGCCATAGTCGAGCAACAGACGATGCTCATCAACCTCAACCTTCTGTTTTCTTAAGTAGGCCACACAAGTCTGTAAAGCGCTTTTGACGGCTGAAGATAGGTACCTCGAAAATTCCCGTGCAGACACCCCTTTCCACCGCGCTTCGGGAATGCAAATATCGGCGGCAATATACTTGTCTTTCTTGTTTCGCCGCATTCGATCCACGCCTTCCGCGTGGTACTGCTTCAGGGACCCGTCAATCCGCAAAGCAAGAGCGAACCCCTTTACCTCGTCGCTATATGGACCTTGGCAGTACTTTCCCAACAGTTCCCTCAACTGCAACACATGTGAGTCGACATTCACCTCAGGGCCACCCTCTTCGCAAGCGAGGCTCACACCCCGCATCCAGCTAGTATTTTGAGTTTCCATCATTTTGCTGCTGCAGAAACTTCCTTCCGTCTTAGAACCATATCCGCCATATTTCTCTCGATTGTCCACTCTCGTAGCCTAATGCATGATTCCTGCCGGGTGCCCAAGACAATGCGGGTGCCCCTCGATAAGAGAGAAGGTTCTGTCAAGGGCAAACTGGTCCTAGGCGATGCCGAGGCACCGCTTTTTTCGCCAGAGAGGTTGAGGACCAAGA
>JBEKPH010000043.1:0-41928 GCA_049520915.1 Terriglobales bacterium | reverse complement strand
AACATTTCGCGATTGTTCCAGCAGCCAATCGAAGCCATTTTTTTGGCTGCACCGGAATCGCCCCGCAAGGATGCCTGAAGGTTTCCGCCCACCACAAGGACTTAAGCTGACTGACACTATTAAGCGGGCGGGCGCGGATAGTTTACGTAACCAGGCGTGGGTGTTGAAAAAGTCACTGCGGTTAGCGGGATGAGATTCAGCGGAAGCATGGTAGAAGAGAATGATTCTACCCATGCTCTGTTTGATTCTCATCGTCGGAGGCCTGCTGACCATGATGGGGCAACACGACCGCTCCGAAGCACTGTTCTATTACTTCCGCCTGGAAGATCAGGTTCCTGAAACTCACCTGCTGCGACTCATGAAGAAGACGCCGATGCGCCCCGAGAACTGGCTGCGACGCCAGATTCGCCCGATTGCCACGCGACTGACGATCGATGTCCCTGTCAACTTTCAGGTTCTGCGGCGCACGTTCGCTACCAATGCGCAGAGCTACGGGAACATGAAAGACGTGCAAGCCCATCTGCGGCACAGCAATATCGCGACCACTGCCGATGTGTACACTCAGCCCGTTCCAGAGAGCGTTCGCAAGTTGGTCAACGCTGTCGCACAAGATGTGATGACGGCCGAAGCACCTGCTATCGAAGAGCCGATCGCGCTCACCGGGAGAATCCAGTGAAAAGCGGCGGGGATTTTCTTCATTCGCCGATCACAATCGATCACGATTCTGATCACGGTTCCCGCTGCGTTTAGGCTAAGTCCTTGCAATGATGGAGCGGGAGACGGGGATCGAACCCGTGACATCCAGCTTGGGAAGCTGGCGTTCTACCGCTGAACTACTCCCGCTCGACTTCGGTAGATTACCATCCCTGTTTACTCAAGACAATGTTCGGACCCTGCTTGTGCTGCCATCTGAGGCGAGGTTTGGAACTTAGTGCTGCTCGGGAGCGGCGTTGGGGGACTCGTCGGGGGCTAGCGGAATCTTGGGCGTCTTCTGCGACTCCTTCACTCCTGGGATCAAGGACGATGGCGAAGCGAAGAGTGGATCGGAGGTCGTCCCGGACATCGACTCGGGCGACTCGGGTGCGGCGGCTTGGGAGGGACGGATTCCCTTCGCTTCGACGATCGACCAGCGCCAGTCTTCATCGGGCCCGGGAGCGATTCCGATCTCCTCGTGAAAGGACTGCGTGGTGAAGGGCTTGGCCTGAGCTTTGAGATGAAAGAGAAGAGTGACGTCGGATCGTCGCTCGGCGGTAACGGCGGTGCTGGTCTCTGATGCGGGAATGATGCGGGCTCGCGCGGCTAGCTCGGCGCTCTCTCCGGGCTTGCGTTCGAGGGTAAGGCCGACGGTGATCTCGCGGATGTCCCAGTCCGTTCCGTTGAAGACCTGGAGCTGAAGACTCTCATCCTGAATAGAACCGGGTCCATCGATCTTGACCAATTCGTTTAGTGGCAAGTCTTCGATCAATACGGGCTTGATGAGCAGCGCGCTCGACTTGGAATTGAACGAGAGGCTGCAGGTTACATCGGGCGACGAGACTTTGAGCGTGTTGGTGAGGGGATCGATGGAGAAGACGGTCTTGTCGGACTTGATGGGCCTTGCGTTCCTGGCGTCGTCCATTACCTGCGTGAGGTTGTCGTTGTCGATCACGGTGTCGGCGGGACCGGGCGGCGGTGGGGGTTGCTGGAGTTTCTGCTGCCGCAAGGTGCGAGCGAAGTCGCCGAGGGGCTGCGCGTCCGCGTCGTCTTGCGCTGCCGAGGTCACTGGGTACAGCAGTGCGCCGAGTAAAAGCAGGAACAGGATGGGGGATGTGGAGCGCATGGTTGCAATCGCCGGGAACGATGGCACTCGGCGTATCTATAGCCAGTTTAGGCGAGATGAAACGGAAGAGAAGTTACGGGTGGACACGATGGTCGTAGCACTTGCGGGTGAGAGCTATGTCTGGGACTTGTGGTCATCTCTCCACTTTCGCTGGCTAAGAATGGGAACGGGGCCGGACACGCTCAGATCGAAGCAACGCGCAACGGGGCGCGTCCTGCCCCTGTTACCACTGCTTTACAGCAGGCCAGAAGCACGAAGACGAGAGATGGGATCGGAGACCTGAGTGGGTTGGCGCTTGAAGACCCAGCGCGCCACTGCAATGCCTAACGCTGCATAAGCCAGATGCCAGATTTTCATAGATCGCTCCCCACGCCGGACCTCTTATAGGGGAGAGATCGGAAGGTGCCGTCGTGAAATAACAGTAACCCTGGTATATCGGCCGGTCCAGTCCACGAAGGTGCTAGATAGTCGAGCGAAAGTCATCGAGGGTAATCAGCTGTTAGCTATTAGCTCTTGGCTTTTAGCTAAAGGCTACTAGCTTCTGGCAACCTCGTACGGCTCGCCGGCCTGGGTTTAGCAGAGGAGTTCTCGATTTTTTTGTTTTTCGATCTTTTGGAATCATGGGTTTAGAGGCTGCTCTCCTGCTAGATCTTTGGGTTTAAAGGGGCTATATAGATAATCTTGCGGAATAAGGAGTTAGGTCGCTGGAGGGCGGGGCGGATGACGGATCTGTCGACGCTTGTTCTTCGTGGGTTTGTGCATCTTGTGGGGTTTCTTCGGGGCTCGTCTCTGCTGCTAGGGAAGCGGGATGGTACTTCTTCAACATGGCGTCGGGCCGCGGGCGGGGTTGCGTCCGTTGTATGAGCAGTTGCTGACGTTGGGATTGGGGCTGGGAAAGGATGTGAAGGCTTGTCCGTGTAAGACGATGGGTCCCGTTCGTCAAACTGGTCCCTGTGCACTCCGAAGATTTGGTACACGACACAATCCGGCGGAGGAACAGGCGTGCGCCGTCCCTCCGCTATTAATCCCTAGTCGTAGTATTCCAGGCCCAAGTGCGTGATGAGCTCTTCGCCTTTCAGGTGGCGGAGAGTGTTTTTTAGCTTCATCAATTGGATGAAGAGATCGTGCTCGGGATAGAGGCCGGGCGCGGTCATGGGGCTCTTGAAGTAGAAGCTGAGCCACTCTTGAATTCCGAGGCGGCGGAGTTCGGGGGTGCGCTGCGCGAGATCGAGGAAGAGGATCAGGTCGAGCACGATGGGCGCGGCGAGGATCGAGTCGCGACAGAGGAAATCGACTTTGATCTGCATGGGATAGCCGAGCCATCCGAAGATGTCGATGTTGTCCCATCCTTCTTTGTTGTCGCCGCGCGGCGGGTAGTAGTTAATGCGCACTTTGTGGAAGATATTGCCGTAAAGCTCGGGATAAAGCGCGGGCTGCAGGATGTGTTCGAGGGCTCCGAGCTTTGATTCTTCTTTGGTCTTGAAACTGCCGGGATCGTCGAGGACTTCGCCGTCGCGGTTGCCGAGGATGTTGGTCGAGTACCAGCCGCTCAATCCAAGCAGGCGGGCTTTGAAGGCGGGAGCGAGCACGGTCTTGATCAGGGTCTGTCCGGTCTTGAAGTCTTTGCCGCAGATGGGAACTTCGCGTTCGCGGGCGAGTTCGAGCATGGCGGGAATGTCGACGGTGAGATTCGGCGCGCCGTTGGCGAAGGGCACACCTTCCATGAGCGAGGCGTAGGCGTAGAGCATCGAGGGAGCGATGTTCTTGTCGTTGGCGAGCATCGCTTTTTCTAGAGACTTCACGCTTTGATGGATGGCCGTCGGCTTGATGAAGCTTTCGGTCGAGGCGCACCAGATGGTAATCAGGCGGCTGGCCTTGCTCGATTTTTTGAAGTCGCGGATGTCCTGGCGAAGTTGCTCGGCCAGATCCATCTTGTTCTTACCCTTCTTGACGTTCGGCCCGTCAATTTTCTTGACGTAGTTGTGATCGAATACGGCCTTCATGGGAGTGATGGCGCTGAGGCGGCCTTTCACTTTGTCGAGGAGATCGCGCTCGAGGACTCCGGCGTTGCGGGCGGCGGCATACATGTTGTCTTCGAAGATGTCCCATCCGGTGAAAACGAGATCGTTGAGGCCGGCGAGGGGAACGAATTCGTTGATCTTCGGAGAACGGCCATCGGTGCGTTTGCCGAGGCGGACGGTACCCATCTGGGTGAGCGATCCGATGGGGTGGGCGATTCCCTTCCGCACGGCTTCGACGCCGGCAACAAAAGTGGTTGCCACGGCGCCCATGCCGGGAATCATTACGCCCAGCTTCCCTTTGGCGGGTTCGATGGTGTGACTCTCGGTATTGTGCGGTTGACTCGGAGATTTTACTTCGACGGTTGCTTTGTTTCCTGCTTTGGAGGCAGGAGTCTTTACCTTCGCCATAGTTTGGCTGCTTCCTTATTAGAACTGTGGGATGTATGCAAACCAAGTATGTTCTCGTACCAGGCGGGCTTTTGCAAACAAGAGGAGGTTGAATCCGCAGGAAATCCAGTTTAATGGCGTCTACGGCGCATTTGTCGGTTGTGGCCAGCGTGGGGAAACGGGGCGCAAACTCGCGATTGATTACGGTTGTAACTACTTCGCGCCAATCCGGCAGATCGATTTTTTTCGTTGGACGGGCGCGGCCGATTGCCTCATAGTTGAGCCAGTTCGAAACCGCTAGGCAGCGGTTGCTCGAGCCCGATGTTTGCGTTCAGCCTTGTACGCTGCGTTGCAAATCTGCTGACCCCGTTGATCTCCCACTTAATCTAGGCGCACGTTCTCAGCTTTCTCTTTGGGCGTGAGCTTTCTAGACCAAGACAAGGAGACCGTATGAACTCGATCCGCACATTCGCATATGCCGCCGTTCTGAGCTTGACCATTTTCGCCGCTCAGCCCACCCCTGCCGCCGCAGAAGAAGTCCATGGCAGGTTCACTTTATCGCACGATGTTCACCTGCAGAAGATCGTTCTGCATCCGGGAGACTACACGTTCTCGGTGAAAACGATGGGCGCATCCGAGTTCCTGATGTTGCGAGGAACGAATGGTGGAACGGATGCCATGCTGGTGGTGAACGACGTGGATGCTACGGCGCCAAAAGGCGGCAGCCGTCTGGTGCTCGTCTCGCGGGATGGACAGAGTTTCGCGAGCACGATGTCGTTGGCCGATTACGACATGACGTTGCGCTTTAGCGTGCCGTCGGACGTAAAACTGAAATAGCGCAATCCGCAAAGATTCAGCTGCGCCAAGCCGCTCTTGGACCACATCGCAGCTGACCCGCCGGGAGCAGCCCTCATCGCCTGCTCCCGGTTTTTTTGGTCGGTACTCAGTACCCAGATGAAACCTACCGCGCGTCCCCATTTCTACCGGGCATAGTGTTAGGTTTGGGGATCGTTCGGAACCAGGCTTTTTCCGATTGCAGCAGTCCCGCAGCGGCTGGAAGCCGCTTTTATTTTCGCGGCATTCGCGGCACGGCTGAAGCCGTGCCCTTCCCGTCCGTGCTCAAACTCAGTTCGTGGCGGCGGCAAACGGGGGCAAGGCCCGTCTCTACTCGACATTTTTCCGAAGTCTCGCTTGGCGACGCACGCGGGACGGGAATGTCCGCCGGCATACGAGCAGGAAGCGGAAAGGGCAGGCCTTGTTTAGAGGCCCACCCTTCGTTCAAGTCGTTATTTTGCGAATCGTCGTTAGAGAATCGTGGTTTAGAGAAATCGTTTTCTCGAAAATGCTTACGAAACCTTTGGGGCTTTGGTGTTCTCGCGGACTTCTTCGCTCAGAATGATCGCTTCGGCGATTTCTTTCATGGCTTTGCGTTTTTGACGGCTCTGTTTTTGCAGGGCGAGGTAGGCTTGCTCTTCGCTCAGTCCGAGTTCGCGCTGCAGGATGCCTTTGGCGCGCTCGACGACTTTGCGGGTCAGAAGTTGATCGGTGAGATTGGAGTTGAGCGATTCCATACGGGCCAGTTCGATTTCGGCGCCGACCAGGAATCCGATGGCGGAGATGAGGCGAATTTCTTTGCGCTTGTAGACGTGGGGACGAATGTGTTGCAGGTTGATGGTGCCCATGACGCGACCGCGGCACATCAATGGAACAGCGAGAAAGGCCTCGTAGCTGTCTTCCGGCAGTTCGTGGAAGAACTGGAAGCGCGGGTCGTGCGCGGCTTTTTCGGAGATCGCGACGGGCTCGTGGTGTTCGGCGACCCATCCGGTGAGGCCCTCGCCTACGCGAAGTTTGAGGCGATCGACGACGTCAGGATGCGCGTTTTTCGAGGCGCGGAGAACGAGGTGCTCGCCCTCGAGCACGTAAATCAGGCAGGAATCGCATTTCACGAGGCCGGAGGCGAACTCGACCACCTGATTCAGGACTTCGTGAAAGCCGTCCGCCGTTGCCAGGCGGCCGCCAATCTCATGAAGAAGGTCTACGGATGATTCTTCAACTGCTAATAAGTTTTCCATGACCTAAGCTATCGGCATATGAAGGGGATGTCTAACTCCAAATATTGATCGGAGCTATAAGGAATTTCTTCTGGAAATTCACGGAATGTTCATAGTTTCAGGTTTCAGGTTTCAGGTCGCCGGTCTCAGGAAATCCCCTCGTTCGCGCGAATCGAGTTGATCGAAAAAACAGATCGAGCCGGCTTCTTGCGAAGTCGGCTCGATTGTTTTTTGCAGCGACTTGATCGGCAAGCGGATCAACGACGCTTATTGCACGGCAAAGATCAGGTCGTCGTGGTCGTTGTAGGCACCGGTTGTGCACGAGGATGCGCTTCCCTGATAACGGAATTGCGCACGCACGGCTTGCAGGCTGCCGGTTGGTAGGGTGAAGGTCGTGGACAAGGTTTGGGCTCCGGCCTTGGTGGGTTTGATCGTCTTGATAAAAACCCAGGAAGGACTGTTGGCGTTGGCGGCGTAGTAGAGGTCGAGAGAGTCGGAGGTGTATCCGCTCCATGCCCAGACGGTTGCCGTTACGGTAGCGGTGGTGCCGTGGGTGAGTGATCCGCTGGCGGAAGTCACTACGATGCGGTCGTTGGACTCATCGGAGTGGAAGGTGCCGCTGGTTCCATCGGCGCAGGAACTCGCGATGGTGTTCGGTTGATTCGGTTCGGCTCCGCCCGACATGTGATCGCGTCCTAAAAGAAGAGACGGACCGGAATCACAGGATGAGCCGACGGTGGCGCATTCCGGAGCTTTGAGGGTGGAGCTGTAGACGGCGGTTTGCGCTCCCGTGGAAGAACTGATGGTTAACGCAATCGTCGTGCTGTGGGTGAGCGTGCCGGAGGTTCCTGTCACGGTGACGGTGGCCGTTCCAGTGGTCGCTGTCGCCGATGCGGTGAAAGTCAGCACAGAGGTCGCGCTGCTGTTCGCCGGCGGAGTGACGGGATTCACCGAGAACGCAGCAGTGACGCCGCTGGGCAAACCGGTGGCGGTCAGCGTGGTGGCGGAGCTGAAGCTGTTCTGGCTGGCAATCGTGATGGTGCTGGTTCCGTTCGTTCCCTGCACTACGGTTAGTGACGCTGGAGAAGCGCTGATGGTGAAGTTCGGACTTACCGAGGCGTTGACGGTGAGCGCAAGGGTTGTCGTGGCAACCAGCGAACCGGATGTGCCGGTGATGGTGACGGTGGCGGTTCCAGTGGTCGCGGTGGCGCTTGCCGTGAGGGTTAGCGTGCTGGTGGAGGCTGTGGGATTCGGGCTGAAAACGGCGGTGACGCCGGTGGGCAATCCGGAGGCAGCGAGAGTGACGCTGCCGGTGAATGCGCCGGAGTCGGTGACGGTGATGGTGCTCGTTCCACCGGCTCCGCCTTGGGTGATGGTCAGGCTGCTGGGGGAATCGGAGAGCGTGAAGCTTCCGCTGCCGCCGGTGGGAGCCAGAAGGTTAATGAGGCCGATGGTTTTTGGACTGCCCCATCCGGTGACGAGATCATAGCCAGTGACGGCCGAGTAGGTACCGGACTTGCCGCTGGTGATGTCGTGGAACAGGTTGGCGTAGGTCGTTCCGCCGGTCGCAGCCTGCGGGTAGATGATCGGGTTGATGAAACCGATCGACTCGCCGTTGGCGGCCGCCTGCTGATTGGCAAGAGCCAGATAGCCGGCCCACATGGGCGCGGCGAAGCTGGTGCCGCCTAATCCGGTGCTGCAACCGGACTGGTCGGCGCAGTAGTAGAAGTCAAAGTTCGCCTCGGCCGCGACATCCGGGCCATTGCGTAAGGTCGTCGAGCCTTTGTTGGACGAATTGATTACGCCGGAGATCTGCTGCCACGAGGGAATGGCAATTCCGTCGGGCGAGATGCCGCCGCCGCTATCGGTCCAGGCAGTTTCGGCGCTCCAAGGGCCACCGGCGCCGGAGGTTGTCAGATCGGTGCCGCCGACTCCAACTACGTTGGCATCGTCCGCTGGCCAGGCCTCGTTTGAGGCAGACCAGGTGGAACTATCTCCGGAGGCGACGAAGAAGTTCTGGCCTTGCGACGCCATCTGTTCGAAGTACGGATCGAGGGTGCTGGGGTCCGCTGGTGTCCATCCCCAGGAACAGCTGATCTGTTTGCTCAGGGGAGCGGCGGAGTTGGTGACCATGGCGCTGATACAGGCGGTATCGCTGAAGTTTCCTGTCCCGTTGGCCTTCACGTTGCCGCAGACATACATATAGAGCATGGTGGAGCCGGGGGCGAAACCCATGGCCTGCGTCATGTCGATGGTTTGCTCGGTATCGTCACAGGCGCTGCTGCCGCCGCTATCAAGGCAGGAGGTAGCGTATCCGCCGGTGGAAACGAGAGTGGGGGTGTAGGGTTCAGTTTGGCCAACGTTGTTGTAATACGTCGTCAGGTCGGCTAAATCGCTGCCCGCGAGTTCAAACAGGCCGATGTTCTGGCCGGAGCCGGTGAGCGCCGTGCCCTGGTAATAGGCCGCGCGCATGTCGCTGCCTAAGAAGGAGCCGCCAGGGCCGGATCCGGTGGTGTTGGAGTGTACTTTGCTGGGATCGATGCCACGGGCCTTAGCGTAGTCGGCCTTCTTCATGTAGAGCGGATGCGGTTTGGAATTGTTGTCCAATCCGGTGATGTGCCAGAGTTGGAATGGCAAGTTGTGGGTTGGTTCGCGATCTGGCGAGTAGAAAGTGCGATCCTCGGCGGGGTCTTGATAGACGCCGATGTTCAGATGGAAGGCCTTCTCGATGTTGGCGACGGTGCCGGTGAGCCATAGGTCTCGGCTGTCGAGGCTTCCGCCGACAATTTGAAAGCCGTTGGCTTTGGCGAAGGCAAGTAGGGCTTGCCAATCGTCCGGGCTGGGGCCGAAGCGGGCCGTGAACTCTTGCGGAGTGAGGAACTGGTGGAAGAAGGGGGATGTGGGATCGTAGGCCGCCTGCAGGAAGGTTTGCAAGCCGGCGCGATCGCGCAAGGGCAGAACAATGTCGAAGTGCAAAGACTGAGTTGCGGGGAGCTTGCCTACGAGCTTGGCCTGGCCACTGGCAACCTCTTCACGAACGTGGCGCGTTAGTACGGACTGCGCCTGGGCTTGTCCGGCAATGACGAATAACAGCATCGTGGCTGCGCAAAGAATCGCGGCCAACCCTGGGGGAGAGCTTCTCTTTGTCATTTTTTCATCCTCTCGCTTGTCCAGATTTCACAACATGGGTTCGCAACATGGAAGTCTTGGACACCGTGTCATCTCCAACCTAGGTGACCAAGAGTCGCGGAATGTTATACCAGATTGGTTGTTTTGTTATGAATATTGTGGGCTGTTTGGAATTTGTAAACGGAGTTTTGGGACTGCGGGCGAGACGAGGATTCGGGGTTGTAGAGCGTGCGCGAGGAACCGGGGTGTATAGGGGAAATCTCGGGGCGATGGCAGCATTCCCCCAGCGGCTAGAAGCCGCTCTTGCTTCCGAGGCCGTTACGGCCCGAGTGGAACTCGGGCCCTTCCCAAAACCCCTTAAAGCGGAGTTTCTCGGTGGTCTTATTCGACGGTCTTGACGGGCAAGTCCCAGTGGGCGTCGAGGATTTCGAAGCGGCGCTGCTCTTCTTTCAGATAGGTGGCCTGATCGGGCCAGAGCTGTTTCTTGATTGAATCTTCTTCGAAAGGCTCATTCGCGACCGTGGAGTTCTTGAAAACGATGGTGACGCGATAGTCCCAGCGTCCGTCTTCGGTGGTGTGATAGCGCGGCTGGTCGACCCAGACTTTGAGCATGCGTCCCATCTCAACCTCTTTTTTTAGAAGCGGATAGTGGTTTTTCTTGAAGAGCTGGAGGAATTCGTCGGCGTGTCCCCACTTGGCCTTGTAGTAGTACTCGATGACGAAGGGCTTGCCGGTTTCGGGAGCGGGCTGGGCGGGTAAAGTTAGCGGAAAGAGGATCAGGAGCAAGAGCAGAAGTCTGCACTTCATTGAGGATGGCCTCCGTGGGTAGCCATTCTCGCACAGAGGGCTCCGAAGTGTCTGGGAAACAAGTGCGATCAGTCGGTTCCGAAATCGCTAACTTGCTGATATTCGAGCGTTTTGTGCGCCTGCGAGGCTGGGCACCCTGTGATGTCCGTTCATGCCCGGTGTTGTCCCTTGACCCGGCGCCGCGCTTCCCGCAAGATGCGCAAAGGTTGGGCCACTCGAACTCCCCTAAGTTGAATTCTACTTCCAGGTGGATCTATGACTTCCATTGACCGCACGAAGAAGAAAACTGGCATGGTTGCGGCCTTGCTATCGCTTTTGATCATCGGAGCGGCCTCGGCAGTGAAGGCGCAGAATCCCGACCTTACTCACAACACTTGGACGACCGGCGCGGCCATGCCTACCCCGCGTATGAGTGCTGCCGCTATCGCGGATGGGACGAACATCTATGTGATTGGGGGCTACAACCCCGGCGGTTTTCTTGGTGTCAACGAAATCTACAGCACGAAGAAGAACACTTGGACGACGGGCGCGGCCGACCCGAACCCGCGTGGTTTTGCCGCTTATGCCGTGGTCAATAAAATCCTTTACGTCTTCGGAGGCAGTAACGGCTCTGAGCTTCTCGATGTTTCCGAGTCCTACAATCCCGCCACGAATTCCTGGACCACATTGGCCCCCATGCCATATGTCCAGGAGACCGCCTCAGCAGTCGCCGACAAAGACGTCATCTACCTGATTGGCGGCCAAGACAACAGCGGCTTTATCCCGAACGTCGTTAGCTACAACACCACTACCAACGCATGGAAGGAAGAGGCACCCTTGCTGGTCACGAAAGGCTGGTTAGCTGTGGGCCTACTGGGGGCGACGGTCGTGGCGGCGGACGGAAGCGACAGTTCCACCTACCTCGGCGACAACGAAGGTTACAACCCAAAGAAGAATACCTGGGCTAAACTCACCCCCGACCCCACGCCCCGCGCGGTGGGATGTTATGCAGTCATCAAAGGGGAGTTGTACGTTGCAGGCGGCTCCAACCCCAGCAACATCACCGTCAATGAATCCTACAACCCAAAAACGGAGTCGTGGACGATCCTTGCTCCCATTCCAGAGGGTACCGGCCAAGGTGATGCCGCCGCGGTAGCAGGAGGGCGCCTGTATTGCTTCGGAGGCGGCAACTTTCCAAACCCCGTCTACAACAACGTCCAGATTTACCAGCCATAAGAGGTGGTATTCAGCGCGGCCAACCGTTCGTTGCCGGCAGTGGGGCGAAGCGTCGAAGAACATTATTTACGTTGCCAGCGGATATGTTCAGGGGTCGGGAAGAGTGCCGACGTTGTATAGCTACAATCCTGCGAACAACGAGTGGAAGCAGGAAGCGTCCATGAAAGTTGCCAGGTCGAACCCGGCGACGGGCTCGCTGGGTGGCGTGATCGTGGCGGGCGGACTGGGAAACGGCGGCGTCACCAACGACACGGAGCTGTACAACACAACAAAAAATACCTGGACGACTCTGGCTGCAATGCCGACTGCTGTGAACGCCCCCTGCTTCGGAACAATCACTGGAAAGTTCTACGTTGCCAGCGGGACGGATAACAGCGGTCCGAATGCAGCGGTGCAGGCTTATACGGGCGGAGCAACGAAATCGTGGACCGGGGGACTGGCTTCGATTCCGCAAGCCACGGTGGCGCCGGCGTCGGCAGTCGCAAAGAAGCAACTGTACTGCATCGGTGGCGCTAATACTGGCTCTCTCTTCGCCACAACCGTGTATGGCAACGTGCAGATTTATCAACCGTAGAGAAAGTTGTTGGAGAAGGATCAACCGCGCAGAGCCGGGAACGCGGCGAGAAATTTACAACCGGCGGTTTTTTCAAAGGAGGATAATGTGAAGAGAACTTTCCTAATAAGCGCGGTGTTGTTGCTTGCGGCTGCCCATGCTTTCGCAGGGGCCACCGCTCAGAAGTGGACGGCGGGTTGGGACAACTTCGGCGAGCCACTGAACTACAAGACGAGCAAGGTCACTTGGTCGGTGAATTCGGCGAAGAAGACTTTGTCGGTGACTTTCAAGCTGGCTGCGGCGAGGCCGAATAAGCTTTACCAAGTGGGAATCAACTTTTTCTGCACGAGCTTTCCTGCAACTTTCGGTAATTATCCGGTAAATGGCGGCGGAGGCGCTTGCAACACGATCACGCGCCAGGGAGTGACTCTTTCGGTCACGAGCGTCGAATTAGGGGCGGTGACAACGGATGAGCATGGGAACGGCTCATTCGCTGTGGTCATTGGACCCATCGCCGCTGGCAGTTACGTGCTCGAATTTCAGACACGCGACAGTGTGGGCTGCAATTTAATTGGCGGAGACGGCAACTCGGACTGCGCGGATGATTTTCAATCTCCGGGCCCTACGTTTGGAGATACGACGACGATCACGATCCCGTAGCGATTTTCGGAGCTGCAAGATCAGGCACTGGGGCGGAGATACTTTCTACTATTTTTAATTCTGGAGATGCGCAATGAAAAAGATGTTGATGATGGCATTCTTGCTTTCCGCGAGCGCGGGCTTTGCGGGGACAACCACACAGAAGTGGACAGCCGGTTGGGACAACTTCGGCGAACCGCTCAACTATACGAAAAGCAAAGTAGCGTGGTCTGTAAATGCGACGAGCAAGAAATTGACGGTGACCTATACGCTGGTGAGCGCGATCCCGGGGAAACTTTACCAGGTCGATCTGGCGTTTTTCTGTTCGACGTTTGCCAGTACGTTTGGCCAGTTTCCCGTGCAAGGTCTGGTCAACGGGAATGATTGTCCGACGATTACGCGCCAAAACGTGACCGCGAGCGCGGCTTACTCCGAGGTGGGGGTGGTGACGACCGACCTGAATGGCAACGGCGTCTTTGCCGTCTCCATCGGGCCGATCGCGGCGGGAACGTACAAAGTGGAATTCCGGGCGCTGGACGGCGCTGGATGTAATTTGATTGGCGGGGCGGGCAATGGGTCCGACTGCGACTCGGACTTCCAGTCGCCCGGTCCGTTTGGGACTACTACTACGATTGTCATTCCGTGATAGCGGTGGAAGCTGCGTTGAAAATCTTCGCTAAATAGGCCGTGTTGGGCCCGGTGGGTAGAGCCGGGCCGACGCGTCCCAATGCTAAAATTACATGTGACCGCCAATTCCCTTCGCCTGATTGCCATCGATATTGACGGCACCCTGCTGAACCCCGAATTCCGTATTTCTGAAACCGACCTCGCGACGCTCCGGCGCGCGCATGCTGAGGGGATCGAGGTGATCCTCGTTACGGGGCGCCGCCACGCTTTCGCCCTGCCGATTGCGCAACTTTTGGGGTTTGATCTGTGGTTGATCAGTTCGAACGGTGCGGTGACGCGGTCGCTCGCTGGCGAGACGTTCCACCGCGATCTGCTGCCAGCGGCGACCTGCGAGAAACTGGTCGAGGCGATGCAAGAATTTCGCGGCCAGACCGTTCTAACCTTTGACGGAGGCGGCGCGGGAACCATCGTTATCGAGCGACTCGACGAGCTGGAGGCAAGCATTCAGCGCTGGCTGGAGAAGAATATGCAGTACATCCAGTTTGTGGTTCCGATCGAGAAATCGCTGACGACGGACCCGGTGCAGGCTATGTTCTGCGGTCCGGTTGACGATATGTTGCGGGCACAAGCAGCCTTGGCGGGGTGCGGGCTGCCGATTACGGTGTTGCGTACGGAGTATCCGGGACGCGATCTTTCGATTGTTGACGTGCTCAACGCGGAGTGTTCGAAGGGCCATGCGCTGGCGCGGTGGGCCAATTACAGGGGCATTACTTCCGGTCAGGTCATGGCCATTGGTGACAACTACAATGATATTGAGATGCTAGCCTTTGCCGGACACCCCTTTATCATGGGAAATGCGTCGGAAGAGTTGAGGGGACGGGGCTGGAGGCTGACGCGATCCAATGCGGAGAGCGGGGTCAGTGCTGCGGTGGAGTACGTTTTGTACGGAAAGGCGATCAGCGCGGGGGTTGTGGGTCAGAATGATGAAGTGGGGGATGGGAAGACGGTTTTGAGCAGTTTGTGAATTGGTTTTGAGATGAAATGGGTTGGCACAAATCGAAGGGCTGGAGTTGCGGGAACCGCTTGCGCGCTTTTCTGCGCGGCGGTTTTGTGGCTCACTCCGGCGGCGAACGCTGGAGAACTCGCGACGCTGCGGAATGGATTTGCCATCCCTCACGATCACCATCTTGTGATCGGCGATACGACACGACTTTATTTATCGACCGATGATTCCAGTTTCACGGACGTGCCGACGATCGAGATTACGGGATTTGAGAAAGACCTCACCCTGCCGGTGCCTACGGAGTCGTCTGCATCTGGGCCGGTCGTTTCGAGTTTGGGTGCGGCGGCCGCGACTAAACCGGCGCTTCCTTTGAACCAGGTTGTTGACTCGGCCAGTGCCGCCTATCATCTCGATCCCGATCTGGTGAATAGCGTGATCCACGCGGAGAGCGGATTTAACGTGCACGCCGTGTCTCCAAAGGGCGCGCGGGGATTGATGCAGTTGATGCCCGGAACGGCGAGCCAACTGGGCGTAAACGACGTGTTCGACCCCGAGGCGAACGTAACGGGAGGAAGCCGGTATCTGCGCGAGCTTTTGGAGAGGTACAACTTCGACCTGGTGAAGGCACTCGCCGCTTATAACGCCGGCCCGCAACGAGTGGAGCAATACCAGGGAGTTCCTCCTTTTCGCGAAACACACGCTTATGTAGCGCGCATCGTGCATGAGTACAACAAGAAGAAGATCGCGGAAGAAAAAGCGGCGCGGCTGGAACGGACGTCGGCAAAACCACCCAGCCGGCCTCCTACTGCGACGAAACCTGCGGCCAAGGCCACTGGCGCCGAGCCTTCGCGTTGACCCTGCGGAGTTCCTCATTTACCTTCAATTGGGGCTGTGCTCACCGAAGGTGTGCCCGCCATGAACTAGCAACGAATGGCCTATAAAAAATACGCAATGTACGCGGGTGTGTTCGTTGTACTGGCGGTACTCGTTTACCTGCAGTTCCGCACTTATAAGAACTTCGACTGGGCCAAACTCTTTCAGTACGGGCTGAATTGGAAGCACATTCTCCACGGAGTGCTTCTGATTTACCTCGCTTATATTTTGCGGGCGGTGCGATGGAAGATCTTTCTGCGTCCCGTGCGCAAAGAAGCGACGATCATGGGGCTGATTCCACCGACCATGATCGGATTCGCTGCGCTGGCGCTGCTGGGCCGTGCCGGCGAAATGATTCGTCCGTATCTAATCGCACGCCGGACGAATCTACCTTTCGCCTCGCAGGTTGCGGTGTGGGCAGTGGAACGGATCTTTGACGTTGGCGGCTTTACTGTGCTGATGGTGGGGGCCATTTTTCTGCCTTCGAAGCTGCGCGCCTTTACTGATGCCGCGCCTCCGGATGTGAGGCATTGGATTCATCTCACTGGATACGCCCTGATTGGTCTCGTCGTCGGCCTGCTGACGGGGGCGGTGATCGTTGCGTACCGCGGGAATCGCATTGCGGGATGGGTGGAAATGCGGTTCTCGCATCTCGCCGAGAATCTCGGCCATCGCATTGCTTTGAAAATTCGGGAATTCACCCTGGGACTCAAGACAATTCATGGGCCGTGGGAGTTTATTCAGCTATCGGCCGTGTCGGTGCTGATGTGGTGGGTGATCGCGCTCTCGTATAAAGAAGTGACACACGCCTATGGCTTACCGATGGATGCGATGAGCACGACGAAGGTTCTTCTGCTGATGGGTTCGAGCATGATTGGATCGATGGTGCAATTGCCGGGGGTAGGCGGCGGCTCGCAGCTGGCCACGATCAGCGCCATGGATCACATTTTTCATATCGTCCCACGGGAACTCACGGTCAGTTGCGGCATCATGTTGTGGCTGGTGACGTTTGCGGCGGTGATTCCGGTGGGGTTGGTGTTGTCGCATCACGAACGCCTTTCGTTGAGGAAGCTTTCGGCGGAATCGGCGCATGCGGAAGAGGAAACAGAAACTCCTGTCTGACAATTTTTAATCAGTTTCGGCGGAACGAGAAATTTGCATTAATTCTGTAGTGCTGAGAGAGCCAATTCGACGCACCGCGCCAGCGGTTGGTCGGTCGAGATGATGGTTTTCGAATCGGTGATGGGCTCGAAGGCGGCTTTCACTTCCAGGTACATCGCATACGATCGATTCCGGGCGGGATGGCTCAGGTCGGGCTCGAGGTCGAGACGGCGGCGAGCCGATGCATCGGAACAGACGCATTCGATGATCTTCCAGGGTTGGGCGAGTTCGCGGGCGAACGAGAGAACGCGGTCGATCTGGTAGCGGCGGGAAAAGGTGCGGCCATCGAGGAAGATGTGGCGCACCGGATCTTTCTGGAGTAGGAAGCGGGCGGTGTCGAGCATCACCTGCATTACGAAATCATCTTGCGCGATCGAGTATTCGATATCTTCTGGCGCAAATAAAGCGGAGCGGATTGCGTCTTTGCTGATGAGGGCGCCGTCGGTTGCGCGTACCAACTCACGGGCAAGCGTCGTCTTGCCGGTGCCGGGAAGTCCAGCCATTAAAACAATCATTCTGAGGAAAGTGTATCGGAAGGGACTTGCGGTTCAATGGGTTGGTGGGGGTCGCTCGTTGGAGTCGTTAGTTGGAGTCGCCCATGGCCGTGACCGTGGTGGGCTGCGGCGTGATTGCAGGCTGTTCTTCCGGAAGAACGGGGAAGATGGTTTGCGTCTCGCGCCAATCGGAGTAGCGTTCGGCGACCATCACGTGGAAGCACCAGTGACGGCGTTCCTCTTCTGGCTCGACCAGGCCGAGGGCGTTCAGATAAAACAAGTAGCGCTCGACGAAGCGGATCTCGTCTTTTGACAGGCCACGGCGCTGTAGGTCGACGGTGATGCCCGCGAGATGCGAGGAGGCTGTGTCTCCGTCGGCGGGGGCTGCGTTGCGATTGTGGCGGCGAAGTTTCTTCTGCACCACGACGGTCCGCACGGCGGAGTTTACCTGGATTTGCGCGTGAAACTCGTGGTAATAGGCTTCGGAGAGGTCCTGCACAAAATCGCGCGTCCAGGGACGGCAATAGCGGCGCGAGGGATCGAGACTGGGTTCGATCTTCAGCGAATCGCTGGCGACGAGCGGCACCAGTTCGTGAGAGGCCTTCATGGCTTCGAGCTGATCGTCATCCTGAATGCGAGGCAGATCGAGGCGGTCAATTTCTTCGTTCTGCCGAAGCAGAGAATCGTGGGAGGGGCGGAAGAGCGGGTTATAGAGGATGCCCTTGAGATGGCGGCCGATGGAGTGCAAGATTCGATGATGGTGGCTGACGCGATGGAGTGCGTACGCCGGACTGGGGGCCAGCACCGTAACCAGGAGCGCGAACATCATCAGCACAACCGCAGATCCGCCGCGTAGGGGGCAGCGTTTCGTGGTTCGCTCTGAGAAGATGTGCGTCATGGACTCGTTTCTACACTTGAAATTGGCTCGCCCGTCAGGAGAGGAAAACGGCCAAACTCCTGAGAGGAAGGGCAATTGTAAACCACAGATGAATCTTTGCGAGAGGCAATTCCGCCAAAGCCCCTTACCAAAGGGAGTTACCGATGGTTACTGGTGAGCAACCTCTAGTGAATTGGATGCAAGAATGGGAGTTTTCGTCTTTGGGAACGGGGGGAGCGGGGTTACGCAGGGACAGTTGGCCTGGCTGTCCCTACGGGTATTGCGGACGAAATTCGAGAGCAGGCTACTTGCGCAGGAGGTCTCCTAGAGCTTGTTTCATGACCTGGCCACCCACGACGGCGATTGAAGTGGTCAGCGGAATTTCTTTCGGGCAGATCTCGACGCAATTTTGAGCGTAGCCGCATTCCTGGATGCCACCGTCGCCCATGAGAGCGGAGAGGCGTTCTCGCTTCAGGGCCGCGCCGGTGGGATGCGTATTGAAGAGGCGGACTTGGGAGATCGCAGCGGCGCCGACGAATCCGGTGTCTTCGTTGAATTGCGGACAGGCTTCCATGCAGCAGCAGCAGGAGATGCAGTTGGAGAGAGGATAGGCTTTTTCCTGCTCCTCCATGGTGACGCGCGGGCCGGGGCCGAGGTCGTAGGTGCCGTCGACGGGCACCCATGCTTTGACCTTCTTGAGGTTCTCGAAAAGCACGCTGCGATCGACGGCCAGGTCGCGCACCACGGGAAACTTGGAGAGCGGCTCGAGTTTGATCGGCTTCTCGAGATGGTCGAGGAGCGACGAGCAGGCCATGCGGGCGCGTCCATTAATGAGCATGGCGCAGGAGCCGCAGATTTCTTCGAGGCAGCTGGAATCGTAGGTGATCGGCGTGGTCTGCTTGCCATCGCGCGTGACGGGGTTGGCCGCGATCTCCATGAGGGCCGAAGTGATGTTCATGTTCGGCTTGTAAGGGATTTCGAACTCTTCCCATGAGGGCTTGGCCTCGGGGGTGAGTTGGCGTTTGATCTTGATTAGGACGGTTTTTGTGTTTGGCATTTTAGCTTTTGGCCTTTAGCTGTTCGCTACAAATCGCGAGTTCTTTGTGAGCGTTGTGCGCTTGCGGTACGCGAAGCCGTGTTCGCCTCTATATTCTTGCAGATCGTATGCCGTCATCAGCATCGCCTTGATTGCCTTGACACGAATGCACAATAAAACGAAGAGCACGAGGAGCCATATAGATATCCCCACCGCGATCGCGTAATAGAGCATAAATACTAAGATCATATTGCCAACTCAACCCGCATCGATCGTTCTCGCGGCTTCTTGGACAATGCCCAACTGCAGATCCCTCCCTCGTCCTCGGCTTTCGCCTGCGGGCGGCTCGGGATGACAACGTATGGAATCCATTCCTGACATCAATCTCTCAATGCTTCCTCGGGCGCGGTGGCAGCAGTGCCGCGTCCACGGCTTGAACCCGGGTCTCCGTGTTATCTAACTACTCACCGACTCGGCCCTCAGCGGCTAAAGCCGCGGTTCTGGGACGGCTCTATCGGCACGAGTGGAACTCGTGCCCTTCCCAAACGTGTCGAAATGGAGTTTGCGGGGCGACCAATGGCGCTATTTCCAACGTCGATTGTCGCATCAATTCTGGTCATCCTATTTTCCCGAAACAGAAATCCTGCAAGAAAAACAACCGGGAAGGGCACGAGTTCGACTCGTGCCGATTTAGCCTGAGAGAGAACTGCGGCTTCCAGCCGCTGGGGGAACTCTTGAAGCCTGGACGACTCATCTCTCCTCCCGGAACTTATTTCTTAACTCTTACGACTTGGCGCTGGCGGCGACTTTTCGTCGTCGAAAACTATGCCCGATCATTTCTCAAGACTCTCTATCATTACCGTCGCGAAGGATGCTACACGTTGCACGTCTTCGTTGTTATGCCCGATCACATCTTGTGCTCACTCCCGCGCAGGATGTGACGATTGAGCGCGCCGTCCAGTTGATCAAGGGCGCGTATTCGCATGCACTCGGCACCCTGATCGGGCGAAAATCGGAAGTGTGGCATCGGGGATTTACGGATCATCGGATTCGCGATACTCGGGACTTCGGTCATCATCGGAATTACGTTCATCAGAATCCTGTGGTCGCGCGTTTGGTTCTCAATGCCTCCGAATATCGGTACTGCTCCGCGTTTCCGGGATTCAAGCTGGACCCTTGGCCCCCAGCGGCTGAAGCCGCAGTCTTGGGGAACGCTTCAATCGGCACGAGTGGAACTCGTGCCCTTCCCGGTTCGCAACCCGATTCGCAGCGATGATGTCTGAAGTCCATCAATACTTCCTTGGACGTGGGGGGATTAGGCTTGCGTCTACTGGTTCGAACTCGAATTTGGGTTCGTCCAAGTCGGGGGCGAAGGTGGCTTTGGTGGTCTTCATCCAGTTTTTGTCATCGCGTTCGGGGAAATCGGGCTTGTAGTGCGAGCCGCGGGATTCGTCGCGCATGGCTGCTCCCTGGGCGATGACCCGCGAGAGTTGCAACATGTTGTAGAGCTGGCGCACGAAGGCAATCGTTGTGTTGGCCCACTGCGAGCGGTCGCTCAGGTTGATCTTCTGGAAGCGGTGCAGCAGGTCGACGATCTTGGCGTCAGCCTCGAGGCATTTTTTGTTGTAGCGGATGACGGTGCAGCTTTCGGTCATCAGCGCACCGAGTTCGCGCCAGAGCAGGAACGGATTTTCGCTACCGTCGGCCTTCATCAGACCGGCGTTGATATCCTGCTGGCGTTTGCGCTCGGCATCGAAGTGTCCGTTGGCGGGAGCGGCGGCCAGGTTCCTGGCATATTGCACGGCGTTCGGTCCGGCGATGAAGCCACCGTAGATGCACGACATCAGGGAATTCGCGCCCAGACGGTTGGCGCCGTGGTATTGGTACTCGGCCTCTCCAGCGGCGAAGATGCCGGGAATGTTTGTTTGCTGCTTGTAGTCGACCCAGAGTCCGCCCATGGTGTAGTGCATGCCGGGGAAAATCTTCATGGGCGTGACGCGCGGATCGTCGCCGACGAACTTCTCGTAGATTTCGAGGATGCCTTCGAGCTTGCGGTCGAGAGTCTTGGCGTCGATGTGCGTGAGGTCGAGGTAGACCATCGGCTGGCCGTCGATGCCGAGTTTGTATTCATAGACAACTTTGAAAATGGCGCGTGTCGCTACGTCGCGCGGGACCAGGTTGCCGTATTTGGGATACCACTCTTCTAGGAAGTACCAGCGCTCGCTCTCGGGGATGGATTTCGGATCGCGCTTATCGCCTGCGGTTTTGGGAACCCAGACGCGTCCACCCTCGCCGCGGGCGGATTCGGACATGAGGCGGAGTTTGTCTTCTCCTGGAATGCAGGTGGGATGGACCTGGATGAATTCTCCGTTGGCGTAGAAGGCACCCTGCTGATAGAGGGCGGACTGGGCAGAGCCGGTGCACACGACTGAGTTGGTGGACTTGCCGAAGATTGCGCCGTTGCCGCCGGTGGCAACGATGATGGCGTCGGCGGGAAAGGTGCGGATTTCCATCGTCCGCAAATCCATGGCGCAGATGCCGCGAGCGACACGGCTTCCATCGAGTACGGCGGAGAGGAACTCCCAATGCTCGTACTTCTTTACTTTGCCTTCGGACTCGTAGCGGCGGACTTGCTCGTCGAGAGCGTAGAGAAGTTGCTGTCCGGTGGTTGCGCCGGCGAAGGCGGTGCGATTGTAGAGCGTGCCACCGAAGCGACGGAAATCGAGGAGTCCTTCGGGAGTGCGGTTGAAGGGAACGCCCATGCGGTCGAGGAGATCGATGATTCCGGGAGCGGCCTCGCACATGGCTTTGACCGGAGGCTGATTGGCGAGGAAGTCTCCACCGTAAATGGTGTCGTCGAAGTGCTTGTAGGTGGAATCGCCCTCACCCTTCAGATTCTTGGCGGCATTGATTCCGCCCTGCGCGCAGACGGAATGCGAGCGCTTGACCGGGACGATCGAGAAGAGGTCAACTTCTCCGCCCATTTCGGCGATCTTGATGACGGCGGCGAGGCCTGCGAGACCTCCGCCCACTACGATGATTTTTGGAGCTGCCATTCTGTATGAATCCGATCTGCCGGGCCCTCAGGGGCTAAAGCCCGTCCTTATATGGCCGAAGGTGGCACGACTAAAGTCGTGCCCTTCCCGAAAACCTAACGTTTCTAATCCTGCTGTTTCTAAAATGCGATTCCAAAATCCTGCCGTCAATCCCTCAACGCATTACGATGTTGTCCGTAGAATTCGAATCTAACGGTTGCGGCGGCGTGCGTAGGAATCCGGTCATGCTGACGCCGCCAAGCAAGATCAGGCCGAGCGCCAGGGCGAGGCAGACGTAGCCAAAGCGGCGGCGTGCCACCTCTCCGGTCGTAATTCCCCACTTCGCCGCGAACAGCCATAGGCCGTAGCTGAAGTGCCAGGACGCGGCGATGATGCCGACGCAGTAGAAGACGACCATCCAGGGATTCTGAAATTCGGCTTGAACTTTTGCAAAAGACTGCGCGGGATGCGTCGCGAGATGCACTCCGGTGAAGCGCAGAAACCAGGTGTGCTGCACCATGTAGATGAGCGCGATGATTCCCGTCCAGCGCTGCGTGGTGAAGAGCCAGTTGCCGGTCCAGGGATAATCCGCAACGTTGGTTTCACCTTGATACCAGATGTAGATGCCGTATAAGCCGTGATACAGAATCGGAATCCAGATGAAAAACAGTTCGAGGAGAAAAACGCCGGGCAGGCTGTTCAGAAATTCAACTTGCTTTCCGTAAGCGATGGGACCTTTGAAGGCTTCGGCGTTGGAGATGAAATGCTCGAGGAGGAAGGCTCCGATGGGAACGACGCCGCTCAGGGAATGCAAACGCCGCAACAGAAAGGAGGTTCCCTGTCCGGCGCGCAGCGGGGCAACACCTGACTTGACTCTGGGAGCGACGGGACTGGCGGTCGATGCCACGATAACGGCTCCTTGCGCGGATCAATGTGGAAAACTAAACATTATCGAGGCGCGCGCGAAGGTAAGTCAAGGCGAGGGTGTCCCGATCGGTCAAAGCCGCAAATCATTTTGGGACGGTCAATAACACGGCTGACGCCGTACCCTTCCCTTTCGTTCGCGAACACAATTCGTGGGCGGCGCAGGCTGGAGGATCACGCGGTAGCAACGGCACTAGATTATTTCGCCTACAACTTCATCAAAATCCATCGTACACTTCGCATGTCTCCAGCCATGGCCGTTGGTGTGACGGATCGACTCTGGGAAGTAAACGATCTAGTAGCTCTCTGGGGGCCTCAGAGCGGAGGGCGGAAAGAGGGGCGTGATTTACGTTAAGTGCACCCTTGCAGGTTTGTTGGCTGTACTTGCCGCAGCTATCCTGCTCGTCATCGTTGTAGTAGTCGGCATTTCGATTGCGTCTCGATCATTGCAGTCGTCGCAGTCTGGGTCGATCGGATGGGACCCAATTTCCCTTGCAAGGCCATTCACTTGGCTCGTGGTGGTCTTAGTTATTTTCTTGATCGGATTCTTCTGGGAGTTTTATCGAGTCAGGTCAAAATAGCCCCCTACCATCGATTGTCCTAATCGATCTCCGTGCGCCGATTGTCGTACAATTAAAGATTGCGAAAACAACTTACAGGAGCATCCATGCGCAATCGACTGTCTACGCTTGTCCTCATAGTCTTCGTCTTTTGTATTATCTTCACTTCCCTGCTTAGCGCTGCGCAAACGGCGGCCACTCCGGCGCCGCCTTTACACAAGCCTGCCGCTGCCGCCAGCGTTGAACCGACGGCGATCATCCACACCACGGCGGGCGATTTGCATTGCACGTTGTTTCCGAAGGTGGCGCCGATTGGAGTTGAAAACTTTATCGGACTCTCCAACGGATCGAAAGACTGGACAAATCCCAAATCTCACACGAAGAAACATGGCGTGGCGCTGTATGACGGCACGATTTTCCACCGTGTGATTCCGGAGTTCATGATTCAGGGCGGCGATCCGATCGGCAACGGGATGGGCGATCCTGGATATAAATTCAAGAATGAAACTTCGCCAACTGTCACGTTCGACCGACCGGGACGGCTCGCGTATGCAAATTCCGGGCCCGACACGAACGGCTCGCAGTTCTTTATCACGGAAGTTCCCTATCCCAGCCTGAATGGCGGATACACGATCTTCGGGCAGTGCGACGACGCCGCGGTGGAATTGGTGAAGCAGATTGCCCGCATGGCTACAGATGGCGAAAAGCCGCTGCGTCCAGTAAAGATCACGCATATTGAAATTCATCGCGGAGCGGTGGCGAAGGCTGCGACTGCGCCGAAGGCCGCAGCCCCAGCGAAGAAGCCGACACAGTAGTTTCGAACTACCGCCCTCGAAACCCGGCCGAATTGCGTCCAGCCGCTTATTACGAATGTCGACTCAAGATTTGGAAGGAGAAAAGTAAGAATGACCCGCACACCCGGAACTTATGCCGTGTTTGAAACCAGCGAGGGCAACATTGTTTGCCGCTTATTCGAGAAGGAAGCGCCGAAGACGGTTGCCAATTTCATCGACCTCACCGAAGGTAAGCGCGAGTGGACGCATCCCACGACGCGCAAGAAGACGAAAGACCCTCTTTATCACGGGACGGTTTTTCATCGGGTGATTCCAGATTTCATGATTCAGGGCGGCGACCCGATGGGCACGGGATTCGGCGGCCCGGGTTACCAGTTTGAAGACGAGACAAAGGGTTCGCCGCACCGTTTTGAAAAGGGCGGCAAGTTGGCGATGGCGAATTCCGGTCCGAATACGAACGGATCGCAGTTCTTTATCACGGTGGCGAACACCGACTGGCTTACTGGCAAGCACACGATTTTCGGCGAGGTGGTCGAGGGCTACGACGTGGTGGAGAAGATATCGAAGGTCCCGCGTAACCGGCAGGACAAACCGAACAAGGATGTGGTGGTGAAATCGGTGAAGATCGAACGGTAGGGTCGGCGACTCAGCGTCTGCTGACCTTATTGTGGGAGGTCCCCAGCGGCTAAAGCCGCGAGTGTAGCGGATTCTGACGGCATGGCTGAAGCCATGCCCTTTCAAAGCACCCGTGTGAGTGCCGTCACAACCTGCCGTGATCGACGGCCTAGTACCGGGTCTCCCAATTTATAATGATTGGTTCTTTTCCAGCCTCTGGAGGCAAGTCGCATGGCGTTCAACGGAGTTCCTCTCCCCGCTAACGGACAGAAAATTGAGTATGGCAACGGCAAGTATCGCGTGCCGGATCATCCGATCGTTCCCTTTATAGAAGGTGATGGAACGGGGCGCGATATCTGGAAAGCGTCCGTTCGCGTCTTCGACGCGGCCGTGGAAAAGGCGTATCGGGGCAAGCGGTCGGTCGCTTGGTACGAGGTATTTGCGGGCGAGAAGGCTAAGGCCCGCTTCCAGAACTGGCTGCCGGATGACACGATCGCTGCCATCCGCGAATTTCGCGTTGCTATCAAGGGACCGCTGACCACACCGGTCGGGGGCGGCATTCGATCACTGAATGTTGCGCTGCGACAGATTCTTGATCTTTACGGGTGCGTTCGTCCCGTGAAGTACTACGCGGGCGTGCCGTCGCCTGTGAAACATCCTGAGCGCATGGATCTCGTAATCTTCCGCGAAAATACGGAAGATGTTTATATCGGAATCGAGTGGGAGGAAGGCACTCCCGATTGCGCGCGGCTGATCGAGTTTTTGAACAAAGACATGTTGAAGGGCGGCAAGAAGCAAGTCCGCCTCGACTCGGGCGTTGGCATCAAGCCGATCTCGATTACCGGAACCAAGCGCCTGGTGCGCATGGCCATCCAGCACGCGTTGGACAGCAAACGCAAATCGGTGACGCTTGTACATAAAGGCAACATCCAGAAATTTACCGAAGGGGCCTTCCGTAAGTGGGGATACGAGCTGGCCACCGAGGAATTTCGGGACAAGGTCGTGACGGAGCGCGAGAGCTGGATTCTGGATAATAAGGATAAGAATCCGAACCTTACCGTCGAAGAGAACGCTCTGTCGATTGAGCCGGGACTTGAGTTTGCGACCGACGATTTTCGGCAGGCGCTTTACAAAGAAGTGAAGGGATGCCTCGACTCGATCTATGCCACGCACGGCAAGGGCGCGTGGAAGAAAAAGTTGATGATTAATGATCGCATCGCCGATTCGATTTTTCAGCAAGTGGTGACGCGGGCCGATGAATACACCGTGCTGGCCACTCCGAATCTGAACGGCGATTACATTTCGGACGCGTGCGCCGCGCAGGTGGGCGGGCTTGGGATTGCTCCGGGGGCGAATATCGGTGACGGTTACGCGATTTTCGAGGCAACTCACGGCACGGCACCGAAGTATGCCGATAAGGACGTGATCAATCCGGGGTCGGTGATTCTTTCGGGAGTGATGATGTTCCGCTTCCTGGGATGGACCGAAGCTGCCGACCTAATCGAGCAGAGTCTCGAACGGACGATCGAACAGAAGAAGGTCACCTACGATTTCGAGCGCATGTTGGAAGGCGCGAAGAAGGTGAAGACCAGCGAGTTTGCTACTTGCATGATTGAGAATATGACGGTGCCGGTGGCAGCGGACTGATGCCGTCGAGACGGGCTCTTTCCGTAGAGAACGCAGCGTGAGGCGCGGCAAGCCGTGTCTCTACGAGATTTATTTGTGAAAGGAAATTTCATGCGCAATAAAGTTACGATCGTTGGTTCGGGCAATGTTGGGGCTACTGCGGCCCACTGGATCGCTTCGAAAGAACTCGCAGACGTTGTGCTCATCGACATTGTAGAAGGCGTTCCACAAGGGAAAGGTCTCGATCTGCTGGAGGCGATGCCGATTGAGAAGCGCGATTCGGCAATTCTTGGAACGAACGATTACGCTGACACCGCCAACTCCGACATCGTTGTCATCACGGCTGGAATTCCGCGCAAGCCGGGGATGAGCCGCGACGATTTGCTCAACACGAACCACAAAATCATGAACGATGTGGTGGGAAAGATCGTCCACCATTCGCCGAATTGCATTCTGATCATCGTGTCGAACCCGCTCGATGCAATGGCGCAGGCCGCGTACAAAATGAGCGGATTCCCGCGCGAGCGCGTGATTGGCATGGCCGGGGTGCTCGATTCGGCGCGCTTCAGAACATTTATCGCGCAGGAATTGAAAGTCAGTGTCGAAAACGTCAATGCTTTTGTGCTCGGTGGACACGGCGACACGATGGTGCCGCTTCCGCGCTACTCTACGGTCGCGGGCATTCCGATTACGGAGTTGATGGACCAGGCGACTCTCGACCGCATCGTACAGCGCACGCGGGACGGTGGTGCAGAGATTGTCAAACATCTGAAGACTGGATCGGCTTACTACGCGCCGTCCGCGGCGGCCACGGAGATGGTCGAGGCGATCCTTAAAGATAAGAAGAAGATTCTGCCCTGCGCGGCATACTTGAATGGGGAGTATGGCATCCACGGGCTTTTTGTCGGCGTGCCGGTGAAACTCGGGGCCAAGGGGATCGAGCAGATTATCGAGATCAAGTTGACGGCGGAAGAGAAAACGGCATTGGATAAGAGCGCGGCGGCGGTGAAGGAACTGATCGCGGTGATCAACGTCTAGGTCTCTACGTTTACTCGCAGCGAAAACGCTGAAGGTGGAGTACAAAAGCCACGCCTCGCGGACATAACGACGGCGCAACTAAGAGTCCAATCTGTTTAGCGGTAGGCTTCGCGACGGTTGCGGACTGCGGTGATGTTTATGGAGTGTTCGTCCCTCTGATCGAAGAACACTCGGTGGTCTCCGCAACGGAGCCGAAACCCGGCGAGGGGCGGCCGAAGCTTCTTCACATCGCCGGTTCGGCTAGATAGGTAGCGGTCCACGCAGCGGAGAATCAGCATCGCAATCTCGCGGGCGATGTCACGAAGGTCGGCACGAGCTTCGGAAGATCAGACGATCCCGATCCGCTGAGCGGCAGGGGGTTCGGTCATTTACCCAGACCAAATTCGCGCAGAATCTCCTCATGCGCAACTCCTTCTCCGCGAGCGAGCGAAGCGCGGGCGCGATCAAGCGCGGCAGCCGTCTCCGGAGTGACTTCTTCCTCTTCTACTGGAGCGGAAGCCAGGGAGCGCGAGAGCGGTTCCACCATCGCCTCGAGCGAGGTCCGCACGGCGGCGATCTTCTCCTGCGGGAGCATGTCGAGCAACTCATGAGCTTGTTGGCGTTCCGGTGTAGCGTCGGTTCCCATGAGTGTCCCCTTTTCGATAGTTTAGATTGAAACTCTGCGCCTCGCAAGAAATTGGCAGCGCCCCCGATTTCCGAACCCGCCGACGCACATTGAATCATCCCCCTGGCCCCGTTATAGTGTCTGAGGCTCAACCCCGATGGATTTTGATCAGCTCGAAATTTTTCTGGAAGTGGCGCGGCTCTCGAGCTTCTCGCGGGCTGCGGAAAAGCGCTTCCGCACACAGCCTGCAATCTCATCGCAAATCCGCGCGCTTGAAGAAGAAGTCGGTGCCCGGCTTCTCGACCGATCGGGTGGGCGCGTCTCGCTCACGGCGTCCGGCAAGTTGTTTTTTAAGTATGCCGAGGAGACGCTGGAACGCCGCAAAGCGATTCTCAATGAAATTGCCGAAACCGAGCGGGTGCCACGCGGGGAAATTGTCGTCGGCGCGAACGAAGGCACGTGCCTGCACATCCTGCCAGAGGTGTTCGCGCAGTTTAAGCGGGACTACCCGAAGGTCTCGGTAAGCATCCAACGTTCCGATTACGCGAAGATTCTGGAGGCGATTCTAGAGAACGTGGTGGACCTCGGTGTGGTATCGCTGCCGGTGAATGACAATCGACTGGAAGCACAGATGATTCATCGCGACGAACTGGTCGTGATCACTGCGCCCAACCATCCGCTGGCCGGGAAAAAAAGCGTTTCGGTTGTCGACGTCTCGGAGTACCCGCTGGTTGTGCCGAAGGTGGGGCATACGCGGGACGCGCTTGATGCGCTTTTCTACGATCATCATTTGAAGCCGAATCTGGCGATGGAACTCGACTCCAGCGAACTGCTGAAGCGATTCGTTGCGGCGGGGGTTGGCGTGGGATTTATCGCGCGCTCGAATATTGAAGAAGATATACGGGCCAAGGCCCTGGCGATGCTGACGCTGGCCGACGCGCAGATTCGGCGCGATCTGGCCATCGTTTTCCGCAAAGACAAATCGTTGAGCCGGGCCGCTAAGGCCTTCATCGATATCGCATTAAAGCAGAAGAATTTCTCCGCGGCGGGCGTTGGGAAGCGGTCGAAATGAGGATGCTGGCGATCAGGATGAGCGGCGTCGTCCTCTGCTTTGTGCTGATGCTCTCGGGTGCGGCCGGGCAGAAGTCTTCCAAGAATTACAGTGTTGTTGATACCGGCTACAAATTGGTCGCGGTCAAAGTCAGCGGCACAGCGCGCTACACCGAAAAAGAGATCGTTGCCGCAACCGGGTTGCAGATCGGGCAGAACGCAGCCGAAGGCGATTTCAAGGAAGGGGTGCGGCGTCTCGGCGATTCTGGCCTGTTCAGCGATGTGACGTACTCCTACACGTCGTTGGGCAGTAACGTAAAACTGGAGCTGCAACTCTCGGACAACGGGAAGGCAAAGCTGGTTCCGGCACACTTTGAGAATATTGTCTGGTTTACAGACGACGAACTGGAATCGGCCTTGCAGGCGCGCGTGCCTCTGTTCAAGAAGTTGCTGCCGCTTTCCGGAAACCTCGCGGATCGCGTCTCGGAGGCGTTGCAGTCGATGCTTACGGAGAAGCAACTGCCGGGGCGCGTGGATTACTTGCGCGAGGGCGAGGGCGACGAATCGGGCGAAAAGTCGGGCGACGAGGTGCGCGGGATTGTTTTCCGCGTAGACGAAGTCAGTATTCGGATTCACGACGTGGAATTCCCGGGCGCTTCGCCGGAGCAAACCGCGCTGCTGGCAACCGTCGCTCGCCGACTGGCGGGAGCCGAGTACGGACGGACGAATTTAGCTGCGGCGGCGAAATTTGACTTCTTGCCTGTCTACCTGCAGCGAGGATATTTGAAGGCGACGTTTGCGCCGTCCGACGCGCACGTGCTGCCTGCATCGTCGTCCGGCGATGCGCAAGCGCCGGCCGAATTGGAAGTCGACGCGATCCTGCCAGTGACGCCCGGCAAGGTATACGCGACCTCCGGCGTGGATTGGAAAGGCGCATCGGCCATTGGCGCCGGAGAACTCGCTGCGTTGCTCCACCTACCGCTGGACCAACCAGCGAATGCTGTCCGTCTCGCGAGCGATCTTGAAAGTGTGACCAAACTGTATCGCAGGCGCGGATACATGATGGTACAGGTCAAGCCCGACGCCCGACTCAACGAGGAAAAAAGCACCGTACATTACGACCTGAACATAGTCGAGGGCGACCTCTACAAGATGGGAGAACTGGAAATCACCGGCCTCGACACCCAAGCCCGTTCGAAGATGGTGGCGGCCTGGACCCTGCAAGTGGGACAGCCGTATAACGCCGAGTATCCCAAGAAGTTTCTGCGGGACACGGACCAACTTCTTCCTCGCGGCGTCGGGTGGGCCGTCGAGGTCCACGAGACGCCGGACTCGCGGGACAAGACCGTTGACGTGGAGATTCACTTCAAGCAGCAGTAGCGCGGTTCTTATCCAGGAACTATCGCGGTGGGAGAATGCTTCGATTCGATAGTAAGATCATGAGCACGGGGAGATGGAATGCCAGCTCGTGAACGCTCGCCCCGTTCCACAATAAGGAGAGGAAATCAAAATGAACGTAAATCGAATTGCAGCGGCGTTTCTCGGAATGCAGATGTTGATCGGATTGGCGGCGGTTCCGGCGCTGGCTGCGGGCAAGAGCCAGACCTTAACGGGAGAAGTCAGCGACGCGATGTGCGGGGCGAAGCACGAGATGCCCGGCAAGGCGGCCGATTGCACACGCGGATGCATGAAACATGGATCGAAGTACGCCCTGGTGGTGGGAGACAAAGTCTATACGCTCGAAACTTCCGACAAAGCCGCCCTCGATAAGCTGAATGATCTGGCGGGAGAAAAGGCCAAGGTGACGGGAGAAGTTGACGGCACGACCGTGACCGTGAAGTCTGTTGCCGCGGGATCGTAGGCGGAGTTGAGAGACGGACGTACGGGGGCTAAATGGACTGCTGAAAAAGTCGTCGAGGGCGCAAGACCCGTCCCTCAGGCGCTTGAAGCGCGTGACATTTGGAACAACTTAGCGGCACGAGTGGAACTCGTGCCCTTCCCAAAGCCGCGCGCTTTCAGAGCTATTTATACGCCGCAAATTTACGAGACAGCACACTAGCTTTGGTCGAGTTCGTTGCAATAGAAAACCGGCGACTGGTCGCCGGTTTTTCATTTCTGAATCTTGTTTAGTTTTATTGCTGCTGGGTTTGGTCGGGAGTATCGTCGCGGCGCTTTAGCGTGGGGCGATCGTCATCGCTGTTACCGCCCTTATCGGATCCCGTTTTATCGGCGGTGGAGGCGCGGCGCAGGCTGGGGCGATTGCTGTCTTTCTCTTCAATCACCTTGTGCCGGTTCTCGATGGTTGCCAGGCGCGATTTCACGTCATCAAACTCGGAGGTGGAAACGACGTACTGCGCCTTGGCGGGAAGAATTGTCGCGATTTCTTTTTGCGACTCCTGAATGCGATCGGGCGTCTGGGGATGCGAAGCAAAGGCCTTGGCTAACGTCCCGGGCTTCTTCTTCTCTTTGGCCTGAATTTTTTCAAAGAAGGCGATGAAGGCCTGCGGATCGTATCCCGTCTTGTACATGTATTGGAGGCCGAGATAGTCGGCTTCCGCTTCGAAGTTGCGCTGGAACTTCATGAAGGTCAGGGGCAGAGCCAAGCCGCTGGCTTCGTAAATTCCGTAGCCAATTCCGCCGCCAACGAAGATGAGAGGGATGGTGCCGATCTGCGCCCAGTTGGCGCGGGTCATCTGGCGCATGCCGTGGCGGGCGGCGACGTGAGCGATCTCGTGCGCCATCACGCCAGCGAGTTCCGCTTCTTCGTCCGCCGCTAGAATCAAGCCCGAGTTGACGTAGAAAAATCCGCCGGGCAGCGCGAACGCGTTCACTTCATCGGAATCGATCACCTTGATGGTGAACGGCACCTGAGCGTCGGAATTGCGAACCAAGTTCTGTCCGATGCGGTTGACGTATTCGTTGACGACTGGATCCTGCACCAGTTTCACGCTCTGCTCGACCTGCATGGAGTACTGCTTGCCCATGCGGATTTCGGTTTCGAGCGAATACCAGTCACCCATGCCACGCCCGCCAACTTTTCGGTTGCCGATGGCGTCGACATCGTCTTTTCCGCCATCGTGCTTGACCTTGCTATCGTCGGGTTCCTGAACCGGGGTCGGTCCACTGGGCGTCTGGTCTCCATTGGCACTGGAGGTCGAATCCGGAGCAGGGGTATCGGTCGGAACCGGATCCTGCGTCGTCGTGCCAGGCGCATTGCCGGTTGGAGACGCGGACGGCGGAGCGGTAGATGGCTGCTGCGTCGGAGTGGGGCTGGTTTGAGTTTGGGAGGACGGCGTTTGGGTCTGCGTCTGAGGCTGCGAAGTGGGCGTCTGCGGAGCTTGACTCTGCGCCAAAACCGGCAGCGCAATCAAGGACAGAAGAGAGAGGGAGATTAGCGAGTTACGGTACGACATTGGAACACCCCGCGGGAACCCGGTCGGTTGAAACGATTATACCCCCGATAGCAAGTCGGGAACCGGTAAGCTTTTCCTACTACTTGGACGCCTTGCGACCTCATAAAGTTACCCGTTATTTTCCGATGAGGTACCGACTCGGGCTCCGGGCGGAAATCCCTCTTTTCGGGCCCAACTTACCCCTCAGGCTCGGACTCCGTCCCAATCCGTCAAACTTGGGCACGTGATATCTTGACTCAACCCATCCAACGCAAGCGGAGTCTTAAATTCTGATGAAAATGGATGCCCAGAAGCCCGCATCGTCTACGCAAACGGCCGACAGCTCCCATTCCGACGCTTTGGTCTTCTTTGGGGCCACCGGGGACCTGGCGTACAAGCAGATTTTCCCGGCGCTCCAGCAGATGGTCTTGCGCGACAATTTCAACCTGCCGATCATTGGAGTTGCCAAATCGGACTGGAATCTAGACCAGATGAAGGCCCGGATGCGGGACAGCCTGACCCAGAATGGCGGCATCGATGAGGGCGCATACGCCCAACTGGTCCAACTTCTGCAATATATCGACGGAGACTATCAGGATCCTCAGACTTTTCAGAAGTTGGATGACGCCCTGGGCCAAGCCCGTAGCCCGCTCAATTACCTGGCAATTCCGCCCGATTTGTTCGGATCAGTCGTGCAATCGCTCGGCAAGTCACGCCATGCGGCGCGCACCCGCGTGGTTATCGAGAAACCCTTCGGCCACGATCTGGCATCGGCCAAGAAGCTCAATGCGCTGCTGCATGCCGTCTTTCCGGAATCGGCAATCTTCCGCATCGATCATTTTCTGGGCAAAGAGTCGGTCGAAGATCTCTATTTTTTCCGCTTTGCCAACACCTTCCTTGAGCCGATCTGGAATCGTCAATACGTCGATCACGTGCAGATCACCATGGCCGAATCTTTCGGTGTCGCCGGGCGCGGCCACGTCTACGATGAAAGCGGCGCGACCCGTGACGTGATCCAGAATCACCTGCTTCAGGTAGTGGCCCTGCTCGCCATGGAACCGCCCAACGGACTGACCGCGCGGGCTCTCCACGATGAACAGTCCAAAGTCTTTCGCGCGATCAAGCCCACCGCGACCAGCGAGACGGTTCGCGGCCAATTCGAAGGTTACCGTAACGAAAAAGGAGTCGCGCCCGATTCGCAGGTGGAAACCTACACCGCCATTCGCCTGCACATCGATTCCTGGCGCTGGAAAGGCGTTCCATTCTTTATACGGGCGGGAAAATGCCTACCCGTCGATGCTACCGAGGTTATCGTAAGACTGAAGCGTTCCCCCATTCGCGAAGAAATTTCGGAGAGCAACTTCTTCCGTTTCCGCCTGGGACCGGAGTTCTCGTTAAATCTGGGCGCGCAGGTGAAACGTCCCGGCTCGCAGATGATTTCGAAACTAGCCGAGCTTGCGGTCTGCGAAAGCGGCACGGCTCAGGTCAAGCCCTACGAACGCCTGCTTACCGACGCGATGCGGGGAGACAAGTTGCTGTTCGTTCGAGAAGACGCCGTCGAATCCGCGTGGGCGATCGTCGATCCCGTTCTGAATGACGCGGTGCCGCTGCAGTACTACAAGCCTGGAACCTGGGGCCCGGCCGAGGCCGATCGCCTGGTTGCGGATGTGGGTGGATGGCATAATCCCGTCGCGTGGGGATAGTGGCGAATTGCGGAGCCATCTTTCGGGAACCGATTCCGCAAACTCAATATAGCGTCGTTGCTATACTTAATAGCATCTCCTCTTCATGAACGACCTCTTCCACAGCATTTCGCACCACGGCTATTTATTTCTGGCGATCGTGTGCCTGGCCGAAGCGGTGGGCTTGCCGGTCCCGGCCGCGCTCGCCATGTTGACGGCGGGGGCCGTAACCGCCTACGGCGACTTGCATCTTTATTTTGTGATCATGGTTGGCGTGGTTTCGATGGTCTGCGGCGACATCTTTCTTTATTACATGGGACGGGTCAGTGGATGGGCATTGCTGGGATTTCTCTGCCGACTTTCGGCCAACCCCGAGACGTGCATTCTGCGCTCCGCGGAATACTTTTACCGGCGGGGAAAGCAGACACTGCTGTTCGCGAAATTCATTCCCGGCATCAACACCATGTCACCGCCTCTTGCGGGCAGCATGAAAATGCGTCCCGGAGATTTTCTGCAGTACGACGCTTTGGGAACGCTGTTCTACGTTGGCACCTATAGCATGGTTGGCTATCTTTTCAGCGACGCCCTGCGCGCCATCACGCGTGGGTTGCGATCGGCGGGCTTTGCCGCCGAGGTCATTTTCGGTGTCGGGCTCGCGGTCTATATCGTCTATCGCATTTGGATCTACAGAAAATATCGCCTGTTGGACGTGATTCCCCGCATTCCCGCGGAGGAGCTGGCAAAGAAGTATGCATCCGATGCGGCTCACAACATGCTCATCGCCGATGTGCGGAGTCACGGCTATTACGATGCCGACTCGGAGCGCATCGCGGGATCGATCCGGCTTGAACCCAACAACCTGATTGAAGAAGTGAAGAACCTGCCCAAGGACAGAGAGATTTATCTCTACTGTACTTGAGCACGCGAAGCCACCAGCGCCCGTGTGGCGCGTCAACTTCAGGATCTCGGATTCAAAGTGTTCGTCATCTCCGGCGGTTTGCGCGCGTGGCGCAAGGCGGGAAATCCTGTCGAGCGAGTTCCCAACGACGATTTGATCAAGCTGCCGACCTTCAATTGACGGGGTCGTGGTTCGACGTCCGCGGTTCTTATATCCGGCGAACATCCAGCCATCCTTGGCAGAGTAACCGCAGTTTGTTATCGTCGCTGCATGGGGGTTACGGCTTTTTGCGGAGTGATTCTGGCGGCCGGTGAGTCGTCACGCATGGGCCGCGACAAAGCGCTGCTGCCCTGGCCCCTGCTTGCGGCAAGCGAAGCGTCTGGCGAAACGTTTCTCTCGGCCGCGATTCGACTGCTTCTGTATCACGTAGAGGAAGTGCTGGTGGTGGTCGGTAAGAACGAAGCGGCTCTGACGCCAGTGATCTACGCGAGCGGCGCTTCGCTGGTGATCAACCCCGATCCCGATCGCGGACAGTTCAGTTCGTTAAGGGTCGCGTTGCACGAGGTTCTCAATCTTGGACGTGACGCTGCGATGATCACGCTGGTGGACCGTCCGCCCGTAAAGACGCAAACGATTGAAACGCTCGAAGCGGCGTTCGCCGACGCGACGGCACGCCGAAAATGGGCCGTAGTTCCGGAATATCAGGGAAAACATGGGCATCCTATGCTGGTTGGCCGCGAATTGATCGAGGCATTCCTACGCGCCCCTGAAACTTCCAACGCGCGCGACGTTGAACATGCGCACAAACGCGAAATCGAATACGTTCCTGTCGATGATCCGCTGGTGGCGCTGAACATCAATACGCCCGAGGAGTATGCCGCCCTGCGCCCTCCGACTCTGCCGGGCGTTCAGGCCAAGCTTGTGACCACGAGTTAATTTTGGCCAAGGCTCTTCTCCTCCACGACAAATATTTCATGACAAATCTAACGCTGGCTCAAAATCAATTCATCGAAAGTGTACTTACCTTGAAACCGAAGGTTGCCACCTTCGACTGCGATGGCACTCTTTGGTCTGGAGACGCTGGAGAAGGTTTTTTCAAGTGGGAACTGAAAGAAGCGTGGCTGCCGGAGGAGATTTCGCGCTGGATCCAGTCGCGCTATGCCGATTATAAGGCGGGCAAGGTTGCGGAAGAGGTGATGTGCGGAGAAATGGTGACGATCCATCGCGGCATGCGCGAGGAGGTCGTGCAGCAGGCTTGTGATGTCTACTTTGCACGAGAGATCGCGCCCACCATTTTTCCGGAGATGCTTGCTCTAGTGCAACGGCTGCGCGAGGCGGGATGCGAAGTGTGGGCGGTATCCTCTTCGAGCCATTGGGTGATTCGATCGGGCATGCGCAGCTTTGGCGTTCCGAACGATCGCATTCTGGCGGCAGAAGCGGCGGTCGAGAACGGCATTGTCGAAGACCGCCTGATTCGCGTTCCGAGCGGTAGAGGAAAGCCGGAAGCGATTCGATCTGTTTTCAAATCCGCGCCGGATTGCGCATTCGGCAACGCGATCTGGGACCGCGAGATGCTAGCGATGGCCCGACATGCATTCGTGATCAATCCCAATCCCGATCTAAAGGAAGTCGCAATCGCCGAGAACTGGACGATTTACCAGCCGATTAAGAACGACACAGGGCGTTAGCCGCACGCGGGCGCGGAAGGTCTATTTCGCTAGAGACCGTTTAATAGTGCGGCCAGCGCTTCTAGCGCGAGATGACTCGCGTGACTGGACGCTTCGGGCACTCCGCCGACTCTCTGGAGCAGCTCTTGCCTGCTGATTTTCCTCGCCTCATCGGTCGTCTTGCCTTTCGCCAACTCTGTGATGGCCGATCCGCAAGCCAGCGTGGGAACGCAGCCTTTCGCGCGAAAACGAATGTCCGCGATGCGATTCCCTTCCAGTTTGAGAGTGAGTTCGAGCACGTCACCGCAGACGGGGTTCTCCACCTTCACGATGGAGTCTGGAGACTGGACTTCTCCGGTGTTTCTTGGATTCTGAAAATGGTCGAGCAACTCTGCCGAATACACAAACTGATTGTAATGCGGCCGCCGCGCGGCTTCCCTCCCCTACAATAAGAAATATGCCGGACTCGCATCATCCTCGGCGAATTGCCTGCCTACAGCCGAGCGCGACGGTCATCCTGTCATGCATTGGCGAGTTGGACCGCGTCATTGCGTGCACGAAGTATTGCGTCGACGTGGTGCCGGACGTTCTAAGAGACGCGGTGGGCGGAGCGCGGCGAATCATCGCGGATTCCTGGACGTCGAAGGCAAGCGAGATTCTGGAGGCGGGGCCGGATCTGATTATCGCATCGGTTCCGTATCAGGAAGCGGCAGTCGTCGAGATCCTTAAAGCGGGGATTCCTTTTCTTGGCCTCGCGCCGCGCCGTCTAGACGACATTTACAGAGACATCGCGCTGATCTCCGGCTGCGTGGGAGCGGGGGAGCGAGGCGCAAAGGTCATTTCCGAAATGCAGGCTGAGATCGACGTTATCGCCAGCCAAACGGCCGGCCTTACGAAAAAGCGTGTGTTCTGCGAGGAGTGGGGTAAGCCCATCATCGCATCGCAGCCGTGGGTTGCCGAGCTAGTCGCTGCGGCGGGAGGAGAATTTCTGGGCAAGCCTGGAGCGCAATGCTCCGCCGAGGAGATCGCGCGCCTGGATCCCGAGGTGATCATCGCCGCGTGGTGTGGGGCTGGGGATCGCGTGCCACTGGCAACAATTGCCGACGGCAGAGGATGGAGCGACACGACGGCGGTGCGGGAATCGCGGGTGTATTGCATCTCAGATGAGTTGCTGAACACACCCGCGCCTACTTTAGTTCTTGGGTTGCGGGCATTGGCTAGCGCGATTCATCCGGCGACGTTCGGCCCACAACGTGGCCTTCGCTCGATTACGCAGGTTCCGGGTGAACAATTACTGGAGCGCCGATGAGTACCGGCGGCATGGTTTAGGATGAATTCATGGCTACGGTGAACATGCAAAAGACCGAGGTAGTCCGCAAAGAGCTGGAGCGGCTCGACTCCGAATCGCGGACGGCTGACGAGTTGATGAAAGGCATCACACTGCTGCTCAACCAGCAGATGCTGAATTACAACTGGGTAGGGTTTTACATGCTCGAGGCCGGAACCGAGCCGCCGGTGCTGGTTCTGGGCCATTACCAGGGCGCGATGACGCCGCATGTCCGGATTCCGCTGAATGAAGGGATATGTGGAGCAGCGGCTTCGACTGGCGAAACGGTGGTTGTCGATGACGTAAACAGCGACCCGCGTTATCTGTCGTGCTCACTGGAGACGAAGTCAGAGATTGTAGTTCCCGTTTTTGTGCGGGGACAGGTCGCGGGAGAGCTCGACATCGACAGCCACTTTCCCGCGGCGTTCGGTGCCGACGATCGCGCACTCGTGGAATATTGCGCGCAGCTTGTCAGCAAGCGGTTGGAGAACGAGTAGTCTTGCACCTCGCAGTCTAGCCTTTCCAAATAAACATGAAACGAGTCGTTGCGGCGCTCATTTTGAAGGATGACCTGATCCTCGCCTGCCAGAGGACGCGGCACCAGCCCATGCCCCTGAAATGGGAATTCCCGGGAGGCAAGATCGAGGAGGGAGAGCAACCGCGCGATGCGATGCGCCGCGAGTTGGAAGAAGAACTGGGCATCGCCGCCGACGTAGGCACCGAGGTCGCGCGCATCGTCCACGAATACCCTGGGGGCGGATCGGTGGAGCTGCGCTTTTTCGAAGTGCGCTCCTATAAGGGAGAGATGGAGAACCGCATCTTCCGAGAGATCCGGTGGGTGACACGAAAAGAGCTGCTCGGGCTGGATTTTCTGGAGGCCGACTTGGGACTGGTGAAAGATCTGGCGGCGGGAAAAATTCTGCCGAAATGAATTCCCTGCTTGTCTGCGGGGCTTGCCCTCTGACTCAAGTCATTGCGGACTTACAAGATTGAAGGCAAAGGGTGACGATGGAACTGCAGATCCCTTCTTCGGCTTCGCTCGGGGTCGGAATCAACATCAACTGCAGATCCCTCACTTCGTTCGGGATGACAAACCTTCTTTAAGTGGAAAGCTTACCCATCTCCGCGACGCTAACCGGCCGAACCACGCATGGTGCCGTACAGCCAGAGAGCGGTCAGTCCGATCATGATTGCGGTGGTCGCCCAGGCGATTGCATTGAAGGTAGGCCGGTTCACGAATTCGCCCATGAGTTCTTTGTTGTTAATAAGCAGCAACATAAAAATCAGGACGAAGGGTAGCACTGCTCCGTTGACGACTTGCGAGAAAACGATGATCTTTACCAGCGGGATTCCGGGGATCAGAATGACGGCGCCGCCAGCCACGATGAGCGCGGTATAGAGCCAGTAGAAGACGGGAGCTTCGGAAAATTTGCGTCCCACGCCGGATTCAAAACCCAATCCTTCGCAAACGGTGTAGGCGGTGGAAAGCGGTAGGATCGACGCCGCGAAGAGCGAGGCGTTGAAGAGTCCAAGTGCGAACAAGATGTAGGCCCAATCCCCCGCCAGTGGACGCAGCGATTGGGCGGCGTCGGCAGCGTCGCGAATATCACGATTACCGTGCAGGTAGAGAGTCGCCGCGCACGCCACGATGATGAACCAGGCGACGACATCGGTAAAGATGCATCCCACAATGACGTCGTATTTCGAGGTCTTATACTGGCGGCGCGTGACTCCCTTTTCGACGATCGAAGACTGCAGGTAGAACTGCATCCAGGGAGCGATGGTCGTCCCAACGACGCCGATGACCATGTATAGATACGAGCTGTGTTTAAAGGCCGCCAACTCGGGAGGCCTGACGGTGGCCTTCATGGCCTCGATCCACGCGGGCTTGGCGATGACGCCGGCGAAAATGTAGGTGAGATAGAAGAAGGAAGCGGCGAGAAAGACTTTTTCGACGCTCTTATACTGGCCCTTGACTACGATCAGCCAGACGATCACTCCACAGATTGGAACCGAAATATATTTCGAGACTCCGAAGAGTTCCATGCTTCCGGCGATACCGGCGAACTCGGCGATGACGTTGCCGAAATTCGTAATTAAGATGCCGAGCACCATGAGGAAGGTGATGCGCAGACCGAATTCTTCGCGGATCAGATCGCTCAATCCCTTGCCGGTGACTGCTCCCATGCGAGCGGACATCTCTTGCACCACGATCAGGGCGATCGTGATGGGGATCATGGTCCAGAGAAGCGTGTAGCCGAATTGCGCGCCGGCAGCCGAGTAGGTAAAGATTCCGCCAGAATCGTTGTCGACGTTGGCCGTGATGAAGCCGGGGCCGACGACAGCGAAAAACAGCAGGAGGCGGAATTTCCAACTTCTCAGAAATTTCATGCGCGCGAGCAGAGACCGAATCAAAATGGCAAAACAGACGGTTCAGAATAAATGCAGAGCGCGTGATCTGGATAGGCGAAACTGCGATCCGCAAAACTTTTCTTTGAAGTAATGTAGGGCAGATCACGACGCCAAGCGCTGGTCGAGCCGATTACAGCTTGGCGCGCAGCATGGCGATCACATCGTCGGGGGTGATTACGCCGATGAGATGACTTTGATCGTCGATTACCGGGAGGGTGAGCAGGTTGTACTTGTCAAAGAGTTCGGCGAACTCTTTTTCTTTGGTGTCTTCGTGGCAGGAGATCAAAGGTTCCTGGGCCAGGGCGAGAAGTGGCGTCGCGGGAGGCGCGAGAACGATTTTCACCAGAGGTACGGCGCCGGCCAGCGTCCCATGCGAATCGGTCAGGTAGATGGTGCTCATGTTTTCCATGCGGCCTTCGAAAGTGCGCATGGTTTCGATGGCGTCGTTGGCGGTGGCCGTAACGGGGAGCGCAATGAATTCGGTAGTCATGCGGCCGGCGGCCGAATTCTCTTTGAACTCGAGCAGGTCGGTGACTTCCTGGCGCTCCTCGGGATGCATCTGGACCAGAATCTCTTCTGTCCGTTCGTCGGACAGGTCGGCGAGGAGGTCGGCTGCCGCGTCCGGTTCCATCTCTTCGACGATATCGGCGGCGCGGTCGGAATCGAGCGATTCCAGAACAGCTTTCTGAACCTTCGGTTCGAGTTCCTCGAGAGCGCCGGCGGCAACACCCTCTTCGAGTGTCTCAAAGACCGCCTCCCGCTCGTCGGGAGCAAGATTTTCGATAATGTCGGCAATGTCGGCGGGATGAAGTTTTGCGAGGCGCTCGTTCGAGATCTTGAGCTTGACCCGGCGCGCGGGATCGGTCTCGATGATGTCGACAAAATCCCAGGGGATCTCGCGGGGAGGAACGCGCTGGAGAAGGGCTCGCAGTGCGGCGGCGGGCACAACTCCCTTCAGCAGTCGGCGAACCGCGCCTCTGGCGCCTACATCGACGCCCCCAACTCGCAAGATGGAACGATTTTGGGCGCTATCGTGGTGAAAATCGACGTCGTTGACGCGAACGACCTTGCGGCCATGCACGTCAATGACCTGTTGATCGAGCAGGTCGCGGCTCAGCAGGAATAAGCCTTCGTGGCCGTCGGATGAGCCCCAATCCGCGGCAGCGGAGGAGGCGTGAACGCCAGCATTGATCGAAGAAACGGCGGTCAAAGGGAGCAAGCGATTTCCGGCGGGCGTTTTCACAATGAGCGAAGCGACGCGCGAACGGTCCTCCTGCGGCGCCATAGCCACCTCGCGGACACGACCGCTAGCAACGCCCGAGGCGTCATAGACGGTCAAACCCAGCAAGTCGCTCAGTGAAACAGTGGCCATCGCAATGAGAATACTCAAGAGAGAGCGCGGATGCCAGATGAATGCGATTGTTCAAGAAGAAAATGGGCGGGACTATCGATGGCAACTCACGATGGCGCAAGTGTCGGTAGCAAGTTAGAATGTCCGCTTTTCTTAGCACACGATATGTCCGGTTTAAGTTAGACAGCAGCCGTAGCCGTGGCGGTGGGAAAGTGGGAATCCCGCGTACTTTGCGGGATTTCCAAGCTCGGAGGGAAAGTC
>JBEKPH010000042.1:0-100779 GCA_049520915.1 Terriglobales bacterium | reverse complement strand
GCGCTCACCATGCTCGGCATCGTGTGGGGCATCGCAACCGTCACGCTGCTGATTGCGTACGGCGGCAGTTTCCGCGAAATTCTCGTGGGCGGCTTCGATGCTTTCGGCAAAGGCGCGGTCATCCTATGGCCGCAGCAGACCAGCGAACAGCCTGGCGGCCAGCGCGCCGGGAAAAAAGTTGTGCTGGAGCAGGCGGACATCGACATGATAAAAGAGACGGCCAACTATGTTCGCTTCGCCTGTCTCGAAACCGTGCGCCGTCCCGGCATCGCCTACGAAGACCGCATGGTCGGCACCGCGCCCGTTCGCGGAGTCTGCCCCGAGTATGGCGAGATGCGCAACGAAGAACCCTCCGAGGGTCGCTGGATCAACTCTCTCGATCAACTCGAACGCCGCCGCGTCGCGTTCCTCGGCGCGCGCGTGCGCGAACAGCTCTTCGGCGGACGCCCCTGCATCGGCGAAACCATCGTTAGTCATCGGCACCATGGATCGCAAGATCCAGCTCAGCAACTATTTTTCCAGCGACGACGAATCGACCTGGATTCCTTACTCAGCCGCCAGCGACCTGTGGGATGCGAAATATGGCAGCGTCCTCGTCTTTGAGCCCATCGCACCCCAATACGAAGCCCGTGCCGAAGCGCAGGTGCTTTCCGCCCTCGGCACGCGCCAGCAATTCTCCACCACCGACAAAAAAGCGGTTCAGATGTTCGGACGCGAAGAATTCCGGCCCGTCATTAACGGCATCACCATCGGCCTGCAAGTGCTGCTCATCTTTATCGGAATTCTGACGCTGGGCATCGGCGGCGTCGGCGTGATGAACATCATGCTGGTTTCGGTCGACGAACGTATCAAAGAAATCGGATTGCGCCGCGCCCTGGGCGCCCGTAAATGGCACATCAAAGCCCAGTTCCTCGCCGAGACGCTGCTCATCATGCTGCTCGGCGGCGCCATCGGGATCATCGTTTCCTATCTCGTTGCGGTCGCGGTCGGCACACTCCCGCTGATGGGACCGCTCTTCGAAGACAATTCCGGCAAGGCCGACATTCATCTCAAGATTTCGCTTTTCACCGTCATGATCTCCACCGTCGTACTGCTCTTCATCGGAGTGCTCAGCGCCGTCATTCCCGCATCCCGCGCCGCCAATCTCGACCCTGTCGAAGCTCTGCGCTACGAATAATGCCGTCGCCTCCGGCATCTGGCCCACTCCCTTGCCCTTGTCATCCCGAACGAAGTGAGGGACCTGCAGTTTCACCGCGCCATACAAATCGTCGCGCCATCCGGATAACAAAATCTTGGTATTAGATAATCGGAAGCAACTCGCACGATTGACGCCACGCTCTCCGCACGATACCTTGACGCAATAGCGCGAGGGAATCCATTGCCAGTTTCGGCCGTTGATTGCGTTCAGCCCGCCCTGCAGCATACACGCCAACAGCTCTTCTCGCCCTTTCGTTGGGGACAGTGGTCTCGGTTGGCGCTGGTCGGAATTCTCGCGGCTGAACTTCACGTCGGCGGATGTGGCTTCGGCAACCTCGGCAGCCACTGGCCACATATTCCGCACAAGGACGGCAGCACTCTTATTCCGTCGTCGGCATCTCCATTCGGCGTGCCGCCTTTCAACTCCGCGCACTTATCCGAGCACATCGCGCAATTTCTAGGACTGATGATCGTAGGTTTGTTTGCCATCTTCGTTCTTGGATTCATCTTCCTTTACATCAGCAGTATCTTCCGCTTCATCCTCTTCGATTCCGTTCTGCATCGGCGTTGCTCAATCAGCGAGGGCTGGCACAGATGGCGTCGCGCCGGCGGACGATTTTTTCTATGGCAAATCGTCTTTCAAATCGCGGTCTCTCTATTTCTCGCTGTCTTGGTCGGAATTCCGCTCGCCCTCGCTCTAGCCGCCGGGTGGGCAAGCGACTTCCAGCAACACGTGGGACGCATGATCGGCGGAGTGATTCTTTTGTTAGGCCTGTTCGTGGTGTTTATCGTCGCCGCTATCGTCGTCCAGGTATTGGCCAAAGATTTTCTCGTTCCCATCATGGCTCTTGAGGATCTCGATTTCGCCGATGGATGGCATCGCCTGCTCGCCATCCTTGGCCGCGAGAAGGGAGCGTTCGCCGTTTATCTTCTACTCAAATTAGTTCTGTCGATCGCGGCCGGAATCATCTTCAGCATTCTCGCAGTCATTCCTGCGCTCCTGATCGCGGTCCCGGCCGTAATCGCATTTTTCGCCGCAAGAGCCGCCGGCCTGGGATGGAGCGTGACCACGATCAGCCTGCTCATCGTCGTAGGAACTTGTCTCTTATTTTTGCTGATCTACCTGATCGCGTTGGTGTCTGTGCCCGCCACCGTTTTCTTTCCGGCCTACGCTCTGTACTTTCTGGCCGGCCGTTATCCCGCGCTGGACGCCATTTTGCATCCCGCTCCACCACCTGCGCCCCTACCGCCACCACTCCCAGAGACTCCTCCGCCCTTCGAACCGCCGCCGCTGCCGCCATCCCTGGAGCCGATCGGGTGAGTTGTTTCATTAGTTCAGTGTGCTGTTAGTGTGGGGACGGGCGACCCCGCCCGTCCATCCCAAATCTCTGCCACGCAAAACGATCAACCCCGGCCCCGCTCGCGTGTTACTGCGCCGGATCCTTGTGCCCCTTCCCCCAACTGAACCGCCGCCCAATAATCCCCTTCACAATCAAATGGTCGGACGCGTTCGACACGTCCACGCCCGCCCCGAAATTCACCTCCCACTTGGGAGACAAATTCAAATCAATCACCGGAAAAATCTGCTGCGACTGTTGATCGATCGGGTCGAATTGCGACACTGGACCAATCGCCCCGTAATATTCCACGCCACCCGAGATTTTCTTTGTGAAATCAAAACTGATTTTCACATTCGGAGAAAACTCCCACCCCTTGCCCGCATTCAGCCCGTGCAGTGATTTGTCAAACGCCGGATTGAAATCCAGATACCAGCGCCCCAGCTGCTTGTCGATGATGGGCCGCAGTTCGTAGTTCCACGTATCTTCTGAAAACTGCCGCCGCTGGTACCCGATCTCCTGCGAAATACTCACGCCCACCGGCCAGTGCCACGATTTCGGCGCCGTAAACCGCGGACGAATATGATCGCCCACCCAGTTCCAGCCCGCATCGTTCGAACTCCCCGGCTGAATGCTCGAGAACACATAAAATCCGGTTTCAAACCAGTCCGTCCAGCCTTGCGTTATCTCCAGAGTTTCGTGCTCGGCATGATTGGTGGGCACAACGCCATTGATCACCTGCTTCGAGCCGTCCACTGTGAAATTCGAATGGATCTCTACCATCGTCGAGTTCGCTGGCGTCGCTTCCGAGCTATAGACCTGGATCTCGTAGTTGTCTTGCGCCCGCGCGGGTCGCGCGAATAAGAGCAGGTTGAACAGGACGGCCATCGTTCCGAGAGAAACTCGCGAGAAATGATTCGGCATACTTACCCGGCAAAAAAAAACATCTTCTTCCGAGCATAGCGGGAGATCCGTGGTTTGTCGAAACCCGCCACCGGCCTGTCATCCCGACCGGAGCGAAGCGAAGTGGAGGGACCTTGCGTTTTGCGCCAACGAGGCCCTCATGCATCTGAAATGGCACCCACGAACTCCTCCAGATCGCTGCACATGCAAGCACCGGGAACTCCCCGCCCGACGCAGGTGTCAAAGCATGCAAGACACGCGCGTGCCGATTCCATTTCCGATTCCGAAGAAGAGAGGAAATTCGTATGGGATTCTCCACGGCAGGCGGTGGCTCGTTTTCGACTGGACCCAAGATGAACGTCACTCCACTGATTGACGTTCTGCTCGTTCTCATCATCGTTTTTATGATCGTCGTCATCCAGCAAAAGCCCACCGGATTGCAGACCGAACTTCCGCAACCGCCCAAGCCAACCGACAACAGGATCCCACCTCCGCAAGCGACCATCGTGATTCAGATCCATCACGCGAAGTCCGGAGCCAATCCTCTACAACCGGAGCATCCGCAGGTGATGGTCAACGACGAAGCCATCGATTGGGATCATCTTCACGACCGTCTCCGCGACATCTATGCCATCCGCATCGAGCGCGTCGCCTATCTCAAAGCCGACGATGACATCGAATTTCAGGACTTAGCCGACGTAATCGCCATCGCCCGCACCGCGGGCGTAGATCGGGTGGGACTGCTGACAGAAGATGGAAAGCACCTGCCTGTAGCAGAAGGAGCCCTCTGAACTAAGAGAACTCGAAACAACCTTGTCATCCCGACCGGAGCGAAGCGGAGTGGAGGGACCTTGTGTTTGCTTTTTCGCTCCCATGTCCAAAAGCGAAAAGGCTCAATCTCGCGCCCGGTTCTTAATCCAGATCGGCGAACCAATAAATCCGAACGCCTCCCGAATCTGGTTTTCAAGAAAGCGCTGGTACGAGAAGTGCAGTTTGACCGCGCGGTCGGTAAAAAGCACGAACGTGGGAGGCGCGATTCCCGCCTGCGTCATGTAGTAAATCTTCACACGCTTGCTCACCGGCACCGACGCGCGGTCGAAATCAACTCGCTTCACGAAGCGGTTCATTTCGCCAGTAGGAATGCGCTTGCGGCGCTCGGCGGCAACTTTCTCGATCAGCGGCAGAATTTTTTCCGTTCCTTTACCTGTACTCGCCGAAAGAAACAACACCGGCGCGTAGCTTAGAAATTTAAGCCCGTAGCGTAGGCGCTCTTCATACAGCACGCGATCTTGCGGACGCTTCGCATCCTGGATGCGAGCCGTTCGAGATTGGCTGATGGCGCGCTTTTCGCCGCTCGCAATCAGGTCCCACTTGTTGACCAGGATGATCACCGAACGTCCACTCTCATGCGCATAGCCCGCAATGTTCGCATCGAGTCCGCTCGCGCCTTCGGTCGCATCGACCATAAAAAGCACGATGTCCGCGTCTTCAATATTTTTGCGCGAAAAAACCACAGAGAGTTTTTCTGCCATCAAATGCGTCTTGCCCTTGCGCCGGATTCCCGCAGTATCGACAAACCGAATGTCGCGTCCGTGATAGCGAATCACCTCGTCGATTGAATCGCGCGTCGTTCCCGCAATCGGAGAAACAATTGCCCGATCCTTTCCCACCAACTGGTTCAGCAATGTCGACTTGCCGACATTCGGATGTCCAATGATCGCAACCCTGATTTCATGAGGCTCTTCGGTCGCCGCCGTCTCCGATTCTCTCTCTTCGCCTTCCTTCGTGACCTTAGTGTCCTCTGTGGTTGAGCTTTTGACGTTCGGAATCACCTTGAGAACCGCGTCCAGCAAATCGTCGACTCCGCGTCCATGCTCCGCCGAAATGGGGAAGATATTCCGCATGCCCAGCACGTGGAATTCGCCTAGCAGCGAGTCCTGCTTATCGGAATCCATCTTGTTAACGGCCAGAAAGAGCGGCTTCCCGGTTCGCGCCAGCAGCCGAGCCAGTTCGCGATCCGGACCCGCAATCTCCGTCCGCGCATCGACCACCATGATGATCGCTGCCGATTCCTCGAACGCAACCTTCGCCTGACGAAAAATCTCTGCCGGAATGAAGTCCTTGTCATCGGGAATAATTCCACCCGTATCGACGACGCGAAACTCGTGTCCCAGCCATTCGACTTCGCCATAAAGCCGGTCGCGCGTGATTCCCGGTTCATCGCCCACAATCGCGCGCCGCGATCCAGTCAGATGATTGAAGAGTGTGGATTTGCCGACGTTCGGCCGTCCGACAATCGCAACGAGAGGCAATAACTTCCGTTTGCTCAAGGTATGTCTTTTCTTATCCCGACTTCAGGAAAGGCGCTGACTGCGAACCGGGAACTGAGAACTAGAACTCTTAGCTATTATAGAGACTCAGTGCCCCCCTCATCCCATCCCGCAACATCCGACACTCGTCCTGCGGGATTTTCGCTCTACCAGTTCTTCGCGCCGGGGGGTTTGCTGTCGAAGACGCATCCCGCTTACGAGTTCCGGCGCGGACAACTGCAGATGGCGCAAGCCGTCGAAGAAGCGCTGGAAGAGCGTCGCCACCTGATCGTCGAAGCGGGAACAGGCACCGGCAAAACGCTGGCTTATCTGCTTCCCGTGATTCGCTCGGGCAAACGCGTCATCATCTCGACCGGCACGAAGAATCTGCAAGAGCAGCTCTTCTTCAAAGACGTTCCAGCCCTCGAAAAAGCACTCTTTCCCGAGGGAGACCGCAGGCTCAGCGTTTCTTACATGAAGGGACGCAACAACTATCTCTGCCGCAAGAAGCTGTTCGATCTCACCGATCAGCCCGTCCTGAGCGGACTGGAAGAGATCGAGCACTATCGCGCCATCGCCGCTTGGGAAAAAACCACACGCTCCGGAGATCGCGCCGAGCTCGCCGAACTCCCCGAAGCGAGCGCCGTTTGGCACAAACTCGATGCGCGCGCAGACACCTGTCTCGGACAGAAGTGCAAAGAGTACGATCGCTGCTTCATCACCGAGATGCGTCGCAAAGCCGCCGAAAGCGACATCGTCATCGTCAATCACCATCTGTTCTTCGCCGACCTCGCCATCAAGCTTGAGGCGGAAGGCGCTCCTGACGCTGGCGTCCTTCCCGAGGCCGGAGCGGTGATCTTCGACGAAGCGCACGAACTCGAAGACATCGCCGGCAACTACTTCGGAATCTCCGTCAGCAACTTGCGTATAGACGAACTGACGCGCGATGTCGAGCACCTGATGCAGCGGGAAAAACTCTACACCCCGCAGATCTCAGGAGCGATTCAATCGGTCCGCGAACGTTCGCAACTTTTCTTCTCGCTCCTCCCCGCCAGCGAAGGCCGTTTTGCCTTCGACTCTCGCCGCGAGTTCCTGGAAGAGAATGGCGAAGAATTTATCGCGCTCAACCAGTCGCTGAACCGGCTAGGGGCGGAACTGGAGCAAATGCCGCAGAAGCCAGAAGAAGTCTTCGCGATCTCCCGCCGAGCTCAGCAGCTTCAAGTCCAGCTTCGCTTCGTGATGGAGAACGAAGACCCGAACACCGTCTTCTGGATCGAACGCCGCGGATTCCGTGGCGCAGGAGGACCACGCCGCAAGTCTTCCGCCGAATTACCCGCAGCCGGACGAAACAACGTCTTTCTGCAGGCCACTCCAATCGAAGTCGGACAGATCCTGCGCGAGTGTCTCTGGTCGAAGCTTGAAACCTCTGTTCTAACCTCCGCGACGTTGGCCGTAGGCGGGGGCTTCGAATACATAAAGCAGCGGCTTGGCCTCGATCACGCGCGCGAATTGGTCGTCCCTTCGCACTTCGATTACGAGAGCCAGGCAATCCTCTACGTCCCTCCGAATTTGCCAGATCCACGCACCCCGCAATTTGCGGCAGAAGCAACAGGTGTCATCCGCAGGCTGCTGGAAATTACTCGCGGACGCGCCTTCGTCCTCTTCACCAGCTACGCACAGATGAACGATATTTACGAGCGGCTGCTCGGCGTCCTGGACTATCCGATGCTAAAGCAGGGCGACGCCCCGAAATCGGCGCTGCTCGAGGAGTTTCGCCTCACGCCCAACGCCGTCCTCTTCGGAACCTCGTCATTCTGGCAGGGAGTCGACGTGCAGGGAGAACAACTCAGCTGCGTGATCATCGACCGCCTGCCCTTCGCGGTGCCGAGTGATCCCGTTGTCGCGGCCCGCGTCAAGGCCATCGATGCCAGCGGCGGCAACGCTTTCTTTGACTACCAGGTGCCGAGTGCGGTGATTACGCTGAAGCAGGGATTCGGAAGGCTGATTCGATCTCTGCATGACCGTGGCCTGCTGGCGTTGCTCGACAACCGCATTCTGAAGAAGCAGTACGGTCGTATTTTTGTGGAGAGCTTGCCCAAATACAGCCGGACAACTGACATGAAGAAAGTAGAAGCCTTCTTCGGGGCGGGAGCCGCAGATTAAAGTGATTGGGTTGGATCGTGTGGTGGCGGGGCTCCGCCCCGCGAAACGGGGCAAATCCCCGTCACCACACAACAAACAAATCAAGTAGTGGATTACTCAGCCACTGCTTCCTTATCAACAATAACTTTCAGATGCGTGGTCACATCCTTGTGCAGCTTGATCGGGATGATGAACTCGCCCACGGTCTTCAGCGGTTCGTGCAATTGGATCTTCCGGCGATCGATGTGAAAGCTCTTCTTCTCGAGCGCTTCCGCAATATCGCCAGCGGTAACGGAGCCGAAGAGCTGGTCGGTTTCGCTCGACTTGCGCAGGAACTTCACTTCCAGCCCGTCAAACTGCTTCGCCAACGCCTCGGCTTCCGTCTTTTCCTTGGCCGAGCGGCGCACAGACGCGGCCTTCATCTGCTCGATGACTGTTTTGTTGGCTGCGGTGGCCTGAATCGCCAATTTCTTGGGCAGCAGAAAATTGCGCCCGTATCCCTCGGCGACCTTCACCACTTCGCCACGGTTGCCCAGTTTGGGCACATCTTCTTTCAGGATAACTTCCATGATGACTCCTTGAAATCGTCGTTAGTCGCTGGTCGTTAGTCGTTCGGAACGCCCGGTCGATCAGGCAGCGTCGTTCTACCACTGCACTCCGAACGACCAGCGACGAACGACCAACGACGCCTTGCAAACTTACAGCGCGCGTCCGGCAAACGGCAGCAGCGCAATGTTCCGTGCCTGCTTGATGGCTCGCGACAAGCGGCGCTGGTGCGGAGTGCATACACCGGTCAGGCGTCGCGGAGTGATCTTGCCACTCTCCGCCACGAACTGCGCGAGCAGCCGCACATCCTTGTAATTGACTGCCTCAATCTTCTCGACGCAGAACTTACAGACCTTCTTGCGCCGGAAAAACTTGCGCCCGCCTTCACGTGGGCCACCAGGACCTCCGCCAGGACGCGGACCGCGCGGCGGACCGCTCCGCTCGGGGCGATCGCCTGCACTGCGTTCTGGACGGCTTTCGCCGTGGCTCGACGCTGCCACGGGTGCTTTCGTTTCATCTGCCATAGTGCTCCTGCTTTCTAATAATTTTGTTCGCGGAGGGCCGCTACCGCCGCCCGGCGCAATCCCCTTTAGGGGCAATTGATCTCATGACTCTTCGGCACCGCGCAAGCGATACCTGTACGAAACCGATGCGACTAAACCGGCGCCGAGGCCGGGGTTTCTGCCGCAACTTCCGGCGTTGCCGGGGCTACCGGCGTTACAGGCGCGGCCACGGGAGCCGGCTGTGCGCTGGCCTTCTTCTTGGAGTCGCGAAGCTTCTTGATCTTATCCAGCCGCTTCAACTCTTCGTCCATACGCACGGTCAGGAACTTGATGACCGGCTCGGTCACGCGCAAGCGGCGTTCGACTTCGTGAATCACCGAGCCAGCGGCATCAATGATCATCAGCACAAAAATGCCGTCGTTGAATTTGCCCACTTTGTACGCGAGACGGCGCTTGCCCCAGACCTCGGTCTTCGCCGTTCCACCTGCAGCGGTCGCCGCAGATTCCAAGGTAGCAATCAGTTTGCTCAACTCCTCATCCACCATGTCAGGGCGGACGATGAACATCAATTCATAGTTACGATTCATTCGTTATCTCCAAAATCTCTAAGTACCGTCGTTCGTCGGTAGTCGTTCGTCGCTCGGGATTCATCTCCCGCCGCAGGTATTTGCCAGCGACTAACGACCGACGACCAACGACCGCCAACTGAAAATCACTCTGCCGCGTCGTTCTTCCGATTAAACCGATTCATCGCAGCCGCCGGACCTTCTTTCAAGATCACATCGACCGCCTGCGCTGCCGTATCCAGTATTTCGTCGACTACCTTTTCCTGCGCTCTGCGGAACGGCGTCAGAACGTACTTAACGCCATCCACCTTGTGATCCGGCGCAATTCCCAGCCGAATCCGCAAGAACTCGTCTGTACCCAAAGCGCTGAGGATCGACTCCATCCCGTTATGCCCTGCCGAACTCCCTCGCTGCCGTATGCGAATCGTTCCCAGCGGAAAGTCCAGTTCGTCGTAAATCACAATCAGGTCTTTGCTCACTTCCGCCTGATGTTCTGCCACCAACTCCAGCACCGAAAGCCCACTCAGGTTCATGTAGGTTTCGGGTTTGGCCAGGATCACCGGTTCCCCGGCAATCGTTGCCCGCGCGGTCAGCGCCCGGCACTGGCGATTTCTGACTTCGATCCCCAGGTTCCCAGCGATCCGATCAATCGTCAGGAACCCAAGATTATGCGGCGTGAACTGGTACTCAATTCCAGGGTTGCCCAAACCGATGATCAGTTTCACTCAGATTCGCTCTTGCTCCGGTGCCCCAGGTTCGCGCCCGTTCTTTGGGCGCTAACCTGGGATCTTGCTCGAAGCTATTTCTTCTCTTTCTTCTCGGCCTTCTCAGGCTTAGCTTTGCCCTTGGCATCGCCCTCAGCCTCTTCACCCTCGGCATCCTGCTTGCCCTTCTTAATAACTTCAGGCTCAGCCGGAGTCGCTGCCGCATCCGCCACTGCTTCCGGAGCCGCAACCACTTCCTCTTTCACCGTGGTGATGTGCGCAATCATCTGGTTCTCGTCCGTTAAGAACTTCAGCTTGTCGCTGTGCGGCAGATCCTTTACGCGCACTTCGATGCCGAACACCAGATGGCTGACGTCCACTTCAATGTTTTTCGGAATGTCCGCCGGCAGACACTCGACCTCGATTTCGCGCAACAGATGCTCGAGAATGCCGCCCTCGGTCTTCACGCCGACGGCCTCGCCTTTGAGAACGACCGGAACGGTCACCGTCAACTTCTTATCCATCGCGATGCGCTGCAAATCGACGTGGAGCAGCGTTCCTTTGATGGGCTCGAACTGCCAGTCGACGATCATGGCCTTCACTCGATCACTATCAAGTGCCAGATCGAAAATCGTGTTGTGGCCGCTCTCCGATTTGAGGATGCGCAGAACCTGCCGTGGATCGACCGCGACCGAAGCTGCATCTTTTCCCGCGCCATACACCACCGCCGGAATTTTGCCGCCAACGCGCACGCGCCGAGCAGCGTTCTTTGTGCCTGGTTCACGCTTCTGCGCTTCCAGAATGCTGATATCCGTTGCTGTAGCCATAATTCCGTTTCCGTCCTTTTCGCTTCTCGTCGTTCGCGATTCGTTGTTCGCTATCGCTTTTTGCGCGCCAATTCAAGGGCGAACAGCGAATGGCGAACAGCGATCAGCGCTTCTAAATAAATAATCTGCTGACCGAGGTCTCTTCGTGAATCGATTGGATCGCCCTTCCTATCAGCCCCGCAATCGATAACACCTTGATCTTCGATACCTGCTTGGCCGCTTCACTCAGCGGAATCGTGTTCGTCACCACCACCTCGACGATGGGGGAGTTCACAAGATTCTCCACCGCCGGCCCCGACAGCACCGGATGCGAACAGCACGCATACACCGTGCCCGCGCCGTTCTGCACCAAAGCCTGCGCCACCTTCACCAGCGTTCCCGCTGTGTCAATCAAATCGTCAATGATCAAGCACGTGCGGCCTTTGACATCGCCGATCACGTGCATCACTTCCGCGACGTTCATCTCGACGCGGCGCTTATCGACAATCGCCAGCGCCGCATCCACTTTCTTCGCGAAGAAGCGCGCCCGCTCCACGCCGCCCGCATCCGGCGAGACCACCGTCAGATCAGGCAGGCTCAACTTCTTGAAGTAATCCACCAGCACCGGCGACGCGAACAAATGATCCACCGGAATATTAAAAAATCCCTGCAACTGCGGCGCGTGCAAATCGACAACCAGCGCCCGATCCGCCCCTGCCGTCGTCAGCAGATCCGCCACCAGCTTCGACGAGATCGGAACCCGCGGCTTGTCTTTCCGATCCTGCCGCGCATAACCGTAATACGGAATCACCGCCGTGATGCGTCGCGCCGAAGCTCGCTTGAGCGCGTCCATCATCAACAGCAGTTCCATCAGATGCATGTCCACCGGTTGGCAGGTGGGCTGCATCACGAACACATCAGCGCCGCGCACGTTCTCTTGGATCTGTACGTACGCTTCGCCATCCTTGAAGCGCGTCACCAGAGCCTGACCGCGCGTCAGCCCCAGAAAGTTGCAAACATCGTCGCAGAGCGCCTCGTTCGCGGTTCCGCAAAAAACCTTGAATCTATCATCGACCCGGGCGCGTTGCGGCTTGCGTTCCGTTTTTTCATCCACGATCGGCTTCTTTTCCGTGGACGCTTTTTCTACGGTCGTCTTCTCGGCGGTCGTCGCAACTGTGGCCATAGGTTCAGTTCTCAGTTCGGTTCTCGGTTCTCAATATTTGGGGCTCCAGTTTCTCTTTCTGAGAACTGAGAACTGGATACTGAGAACTGGTTGCTTTGGCTGGGCCGCTAGGATTCGAACCTAGACAAAGTGCTCCAAAGGCACTTGACCTACCATTAGTCGACGGCCCAGTGTTTTACTCATCCTAAGTATGCCGAAGTCTGCACTCGCCGCAAACAACAAACTCGAACTAATTTTCCGACTAAGCCAACGCGGGCGACGAACGACTAGCGACGAACGACCAGTTCTTTCCAATACTGCCGGCGCGTCAACGTCCGTGTCGCCACCGCCTTCAGCCCCCGCTTGCGCAGACGGCTTGCCGCCTTCGCAGCCTCGGCCCGCGACCGAAACAGCCCGTACAGGGTCGACCCTGAACCGGAGAGCGAAGCATAGCCCGCACCCGCTCGCTCCAACTCACCTTTGATGTCTCGCAATTCGGGATATTTAGGAAAGACGACTCGCTCGAAGTCGTTTTCAATCCCGGTACGGACAAGGTCGAGAAGCAATTTCTCGGCCCGGCTCCCACCTTTTGCAGGAGCACCGGTGTTGGGTAAACCAAAAACTTTGGGTGAATCAAGAACCTTTGGTGAATCACTCAGCCACGCCGAAAGCACGCGACCGACCTCCAACAGTCTATCGGACCCACTAACAGGAGTCAAACTCGCGGAGTAGCCTGTGTAGCCGCCCTCGTGGCGTTGGACTGTGTGGTGGCGGGGCTCCGCCCCGCGCTCTTTGCCGCGAGTCTCTCCAATCGCCACCAACTCATCCCAATCAGCAAAAGCCTTGGGAGTAGAAACCCCAATCTCCGGAGTAACAATCACCGCCGGAACAGAAGCCATATCTGGCAGAGGATACACCTCTTCCCCGCGCCCCACGCCGAGCGCCGTCCCGCCCACGAGAAACAGAGGTAAATCGGAACCAACTTCCGCCGCGATTCGCAGTCGCGCCTCCGGAGACAACTTCTTCTTGAGCGCAGTCTCCAGCGCAACCATCGCCGCCACGGCATTCGAAGACGCCGCCCCCATCCCACCCTGCACCGGAAGCCGTTTCTCGATCTCAATGCGAACCCGCCCCGTCGCACCCAGTTCAGACATCACGCGCTCAGCAATCCGATGGCAGGTATTCGAACAATCCAGCGGAACCCGAGGGTCTTGGCACAGAATTTCAATCCCGCGCCCGCGCCCCACGCTCACCCGGATCACGTCATGCAGCGCGATCGTCTGGTACACCGTTCGCAGATCATGAAACCCATCCGCGCGCGCGCCCCCGATGTAGAGCCCGAGATTGATCTTGGCAAAAGAACGAACCGCGACTGTCATGGAAGTGGAATTGTATCGAATTTCGGGGGCTACGTTCTTAATCGAAAAGCTCGCTGTGCGAACCCAAACAACAAGTTGCAGAATGTCAGCTTCCGGTTTCCGGTAAATCAACATCAGATCGGGTTTGAGGTGGCACTCCCGAGCTGGCACTACCGAAGATCGCGCCATTCGCCAGCCAGCGCATGGTCGCGATTCTTTTCGGGCAGCGGCAAGTCATCCGCCAGCAGCGAAACAGCAACCATTAGCAGGGCTTCTACGTCGCGCCGGTGCTGCCCGCGTTTCTCGCGCTTGAAGTCGCGGCGAAAGGCATTGGTTCGCTCAATCCTCCGCATTAAGGTCAGCCATCAAGTCGGAGACCTTATTGAACGAAGGCAGTCCCCCCTTGCGCGCCTCCCGCATCGCAGCCGCCGTGACAGCATTGGGCGCCTTTACTTCGAAGGGCAGCACCTTCTCCACCGCGACCCGCGTCAGCAGGACGCGAACCGCATCGGAAACCGACAGCCCCATGCTCGCGAGCGCTTTGGCAGCCCGCGCCTTGACTCGCTTGTCGATCCGAACGTGGACCATTTCCGTAGTTGCCATGTCAACCTCGCTGAGATACATTGTATCTCATATGATTGGGCAACGCAGCAAGCGATTGGGAGACGTCACACTCGTGCTCAAGCTGACATCGACTTTTTTTTCCTGATGGCTGATAGCTGACGGCTGCTCTTTTCATCACATTTTCCTCGTACCGCCATCACAGACTTCGAACTGTAACCCTGCGAGAATTCCTACAGTGCAACATCAAAAAGTGTGCCTGTCTCCAGAGACTGCGCCATTCGCACCGCTCATTGACAACCGAAAAATCAGCGACCCAGGGGACACTGTTTCCCTTATTTTTGAAACATTGTGTTTAAGTACTTATTCATACCCCCCCCCTCACTAACTCGATAGGAGGGGGGGGTGGGGGGAGGGGGGGGGTACAAGCCGCCCTCAAATCAAAAGATGACATTCGAAAGAAGCGATCGCCCTACTTCCTACTCAGCGTCGCGTCCAACGTCAACTCCGACCCCACCGTAATCGTCATCACTTTTGTCCACGGAGTGTAGCCCGGCTTCTCGACCCGAAATATATGTTTCCCGGGGACGAGCGCAATCTTCGCCGGCGTGTATCCCATCGAGTCGCCGTCCACGAACACCTCAGAAAGATAGGGAGTCGAACGCACCGTCACCGTGCCCGTCGTCGGCGCAGCCGCTGGGGCCGCAGCTGGCGCGGGTTCCGGCGTCTCGGCCCTGTCACTCGGTTTCGAAAAGCCGATCATCGATTCAGGCTCGGCCGCTTTCTTCGCCGCGTCGAGAGCCGCAAGCTGCTTCTTTTCGTCCGCGGTAATGGCCCGCATCGGGCCCGCCGACTTGCGCTGGGTGACATGCAAGCGCAGACTTCCCGTCGGCGATCGTAAGTAGAGAGAATCGCCACTGATTTCGACCTGCACCGGATAATCAGACGTCCACTCCGCCGGCGGCTCCGAAGTAGTCGAAGTCATCTCATAGTTGCCGACTACAATTCGGTCCTGCACATGCACCGCGATCGTGTACTGCGTGTGTTCTTCCTCGAGCGGAGTGTTCACCACCCAGGCTTTCGTCGTCGAGTTCACCGACTTCTTGACCGACACGATCCGCCCATATTGCCAGAGTGGGTCGGCGGCACGAAGGCTGCCGCACACAAGCAGTAAGCCAAAGATCATTACGAAAACGCTGGATTGTAGGCGCTTCATTCTGCTTTGAGTTTACTAGGCCCAGCGCTAAGCTCATAGTCTCCGGAGCGCTGCCAGCCATCGCCAGTAACTGGCCTGCGGTGATGGGAATGTGTTGACCGGCCCCACATGGTGATGCCGTGGCCGTCTCTTGCTACACTTCCAGTTCATGGCCCTCGTCACCTATCTCGAAGCCATCCGCCAGGGAATCTGGGAAGAAATGGAGCGCGACCCCACCGTCTTCTGTCTCGGCGAAGATATCGGTATCTACGGTGGCGCTTTCAAAGTCACCGACGGCCTCATCAACCGCTTCGGCCCCGAGCGTGTCATCGACACGCCCATCGCGGAGTCAGCCATCGTCGGTGCGGCATTCGGCGCGGCTCTCACCGGATTGCGTCCTGTGGCAGAGTTCCAGTTCATGGACTTCATCGGGTGCGCCTTCAACCAGATCGTCAACATGGCCGCCAAGTCGCACTACCGTTGGGGAGCGCCAGCTCCCATCGTCATACGAGGCCCGAGCGGGGGCAATGTTCACGGGGGTCCGTTTCATTCGCAGAATCCGGAGATGTGGTTCGTGCACGCGCCCGGCTTGAAAGTGGTTTGCCCAGCGACCGCGTACGACGCCAAGGGACTTATCAAAGCGGCGATTCGCGATCACAATCCCGTGATTTTCTTCGAACACAAATATCTCTATCGCCGAATCAAAGAAGAAATTCCCGGACCCGATTCTCCCGACGCCGACTACATCGTCCCTCTCGGAAAAGCGCGCGTCGCCCGCGAAGGGAATCACCTCAGTGTGATCACCTATGCCGCGATGCTCTACACCGCACTCGAAGCCGCCGAGATCTTAGGTAAAGAAGGAATCGAAATCGAAGTGCTCGATCTGCGTACAGTTTCGCCGCTCGATCGCGCCGCAATTGCCGCCACCGTGAAGAAGACAAACAAAGTGATCATCCTTCACGAACACGCCCGCACCGGAGGTCTTGCCGGAGAGATTTCCGCCATCATCAATGAAGAGGCCTTCGACGATCTCGATGGCCCCATCGTCCGCCTCACCGCGCTCGATACTCCAGTCCCGTTTTCTCCTCCGCAAGAAGAATTTTTCCTGCCGAAAGTATCCGACCTCGTTCGCGAAGCCCGTCGTCTACACGCTTATTAAGCCGTTTCCTTGTTCTTCCGGATAGAATCGAAGAACGACTCGGCATCGGCAGTTCGCCGCAAATTGCTTGAAGGATGTGAAATGCGCAACTTCGTTCTGGGGATTGTCGTCACCATTCTGATTCTGCTGATCGGCGGCGTTGGCCTTGCCCTGCTTGGCTTCTTGCCGACGCGCGCCAATAGCGCTCCCCCGGAAATGGAAGTCCACTTCGCCATGAGCGCCCTCGATAATTCGGTGGAGCGCCATGCTCCCCGTGTGAATAATCCTGTGCCCCCCACGGACGCGAACCTTATCGATGGCTTGAAGATTTACACCATGAACTGTGCCACCTGTCACGGCGGAATCGACCGGCAACCTTCGACGCTCCAGAAATCGTTCTATCCGCCCGCTCCTCCGCTGATTCTTCATCCCCCTGACGATGAGGAATGGCATGTTTTCTACGTGATCCGCAACGGCGTGCGCTATACCGGTATGCCTGCCTGGGACAAAACGCTCTCCGATGCGGACATTTGGAAGGTCACTGCTTTTCTCGTGCGGGTGGAAAAACTGCCGCCAGCCGTGCAGGACTATTGGAAGAAATCCAGCGGCATAGCGCCCCCGGTCGGCGGAGAAGCGAGTCACGCCGATCACGATCACAAGCAAGAGTAAGGATGAGACAGCGTCTCGTGCGGCCCAGTTGGAGTTCGAGCAACGTTATCCGGGCGGATAGCTGAAATTGATCGTAATGACCGTCTGCATGGATGCGGCGTGGCCATTGAGCGTGCTGGGTTGAAACCGCCATTGCTTGACCGCGGCGATCGCCGCACGGCCTAGAACAAAATAGCCACGAACAATTTTGAGATCTTCAACGCTGCCGTCGCGTCCCACCAGAGCCTGGAGCACAACGGGCCCTTGGAGTTTCTGCGCCAGTCCTTCTGCCGGATAAATCGGATCCACGGTGTGAGTCAGCATCGCGCGGGCAGCCGCTTCGCTGACGGCTACCGGCTCGTTGCTTTGCTGCGTCGTGCCCTGAGGCTGCGATGTGGAAACTGGCATCATTTGCGCCGGATTCACCGTCACGACAACCGGCCGTTCAATCGGCGGCGAATTTCTCATACTCTCAGGGATGGCCGCGCGCTGCACTCGAACTGGCGGCGCTTCTTGTTGCTCAAATACCGGAACCGGCAATGGAAAATCGTATGCCTTCGGAGTCGGTAGACGCGTTTCTGTCAGTGTCGACTCCGTCTCCGCTACACCTAGCGTTGGAGTTTGCGTCCCTGCGGTCCCCGCATTTCGGCTGAAATATGCATCCTGCTGGGCGTCGCTTCCCGCGGAACCGACAGGCAACGCCCCGCCTTGGTTGACGTAAAAAAGGGCGGCAAAAGACTCCCGCAACACGCGAACTTTGCCCTCCGGAGTGCGGGCGAGATACTCGATCACGTCGCGCGATCTCCATAGGCAAAAGGCCGCTGTCAGTACCAGCACCACGGCAAGAGCTTGCCGGAATCCACCGGAGTGACTCTGCAGTGCAGGCGCCTCGTATTCGGTTTGCGGACTTTCAGAACCGTTGTCCTCTGGCTCTGAGTTTTGCTCCTGCTGAATTTGCTCAGCGGCGCCCTCGCTTGCGGCCGCACCAGCGCCGATTGACGCTGTTTGCTGGGGCGAATCCGCAGAGTCATCGGTTCTCGCCGCCGGCATGTTCTCAGACGCTTTCCCGAGCACTTCCTCGGCTTCCGTGACGGAAATGGGTCGATAGATGAGAAAGCCGAGCCGATTGTCCTTCATCTCCGGCGCCGTCGGTTCGCGATCGACAATGGCGATCGCCACCGTTTCCCGGTTCGGCGTCGATTCGCGGGCCCGCTTGAGGAGGAAACTTGCCTCAGGTTGATCGGCCCAATCCACAATCACGCAGGAGTAGGCTCGCGTCTTCCCTTTTTCGATAGCGCCAAAGATGTCAGAGCAAACATCACAGCGAATGCCCGTAGTTTCGCAGGCCGTCGTCATGGTGGTGCTCGTCTCGGGACTCTTTGAAAACAGAAGGGCGCGGAAGGCCATCGCGGTAAGATTATCGGGATTATCGTCACCACGACAGGTAACCAGCGTGCAGTCAGCCCGTAGAATCCGGGCACCCCTCTTAAGTGGAGGGATCCCTCCGGGGTTGGTTACTTAAGTAACTACTAGTCTGGATTCGAACGTCAGTCAGATCTCAGCCCATTGTCGGGAGAGACCGTGGCGCTGTTGTTCCCTCATTTCCTGGCTTCGCTTTTGCAATTCTTTCTGCCGCTCCCGCATCTCTTCCTTTTGCTTTTGAAACTCTTCCTGGCGCTCTTTCATTTGCTGCTCTCGATCCTGCCGCTCCTGCTGCATATCCCGCATCCGGTCCTGAATCTCTTCTTGTCTTTCTTGCTCACGCTCTTTCCATTCCTGCTGTCGTTCTTGCAAGTTATCTTGCATTTCCTGCCAATGGTCTGCCCAGCCCTCCGCCTTCTCCATGATCGCCGGATCAAGCTCGGCTAGTTGATCGGCGTGACTCATCGCCTCCTCGGTCTGGGCGGTGAAGTTGTGAATATCGAAGGTGTTCTCCTGTAAAGTGCCGGAATCTTTTTTCTCTGGAAGCAGCAGCTTCAGATTCTGTTCCTTTTTTTCGCGCAAGACGGTCACACCCACTGATCCGCTCGACGACGAACGCAGGGCATGAGTGAAGTCCGAAGTATCGTGCACTGGCTGGTTGTCAACTTTGACGACCACGTCGCCTGCACGAAATCCCGCCTTCTCGCCGCGACTTCCTTTTTCAACCGAGCGCACCAGCACACCTTTCCCATCTTTGGCCCCAAAGAAATCTCCCAGTTGCGGAGAGAGGTTCTCTACCATCAGGCCGCTGCGCTCCGACTGGTGGACAATCATCACCGAGATGGGGAGGTCAAAGTCCGGAAGAGCTGGCATCTCTGGGATATGCGGGATCTCCACATGAACCTGCGGCTCCCACGACATCGTCTTGTGCCGGTCGGCAAGTTGGACCTTGATCGTCATGGCTTGACCGTCACGACTGATGCCTAGACTGACGACGCGCCCCGGTGGCGTTTCTTTGATGATGCGGCGCAATTGTGCCGTACTTTCTACGGCTGTGCCGTTCACGCTCAGGATGACATCATGCTCATGCAGGCCGGCCTTCCCGGCGGGAGCGTCCTGATCAACCATCGTGATCTCGGCCCCGTGCTCTTCCTTGAGCTTCAATTCCCCTAGCCGTTCCGCAGAAATGTCGGCGATGTCGACTCCCATGTAGGACGAGCCACCGGTGCCTTCATCTGAACTAGAGCTCCAACTCCAACTGTCGTCCGCGCGGCTTTCGGCTGGCTGCGCCACCGAGGCGAGAGAAACAACTAGAGCAAAAAGAAATAGGCAAAGCAGGAAGCGATGCAGCATAAGCCCCTCCTGAATAAAAATTGATTGATCGTCATCGGTCGCCGCTCGCCCTGTAAGGCGCAGCTGATCCGGAACGACTGACCAAAAACGACTAACGCATAGCAAACTGTTTACTGGCTGACGCGACGAAAATTCACGTTGCCGGAATTTGTGCGCACTTTCAAGACTGGGCCTCCACCGTTCAGCTGCCCTTCCGCCGTCACGGTTTTTGGACCCCACTGTCCACCTGCCGTCGAAACTCGGATGTCCGAGAAGTCGCTATGAATCGTGTGGCCGCTCGCAGCTTCAATTTCCGCCCGAATGGAGATCGCCAGATCGCTCGCCAGATACACCGTGATGTCGCCGGCAGACGTCTCCAGCGTGGAATCGCTGCGATGATCCGCGCCGTTCAGCAGTTTCACGACGATTCCACCGGCCGCCGTCTCCGCCCGCACCGAGGTCGCACCATCCAATTGGATCGTGCCGCCTCCTGTCTGTGCTTGAACCCGTCCCTTCGACGAAGCCAGCCGGATGCTGCCCGCCCCCGTTTCGATTTGTGCGGGCCCTCCGATGTCGCCGAGCTCAACGCTGCCGCCGCCCGTGGTAGCCTTCACGTTCCCACTGCACTTCTCGACACGGATGCTCCCGGCTCCCGTCTCCAGCACCGCACCCTGCAAGCCCGAAAGAACAACCAGGCTGCCTCCACCGCTCTCGGCCTTGATCTCGCCCTTTGCCGACTTAATCTTGATACTCCCACCGCCGGTATGAAGGCTTACGTTGCCCCCAACGTTTCCAACTTCAATCGAGCCGCCGCCTGTCTCGGCTGAGATCTCGCCGCCGATATCGTCTAACTGCAGACTGCCTCCGCCGCTCTCGAACTCCACTCGCCCGGAAATCCCGGACGCATTAATGGTGCCGCCGCCGGTTTCGATTTTGGCTGCATCCAGATTGCGAGGCACATTCACTACCAAGTCGTCGGAGCAGCGACGATCCCGTCCTCCTGACTCCGCCACGATCCAAGCCGTGTCTCCCTTGATTTGGGCGCTGACTCGATACGATTCAAATTCGCGCCGCGCCTGCTCTTCCGAAGACGTGTAAGCCCGGCGATGAATGACGTAGCTGATTCCGGTTTGGGAACCTCCCATGACCTTTACAGAGCCCGCAGCTAGCTTGACCCGAAGATTCTTGGCAGAACCCAGGTTCCCGGTCATTTCCTGAACCCAGTTCCCGCCTTCGCGATACACCCGAGTTTCCTGGCCGATTGCCAGGGATGCCAGCGCGATCACTAGTACAACAGTGCCGGCGAATTTGATTGCGTGCTTCAATGAATGTTCTCCTTAAGTAATCCGTCGTACGTCAAGTACTACGTCGTTCGTCGTTCGTCGTTCGCAAATCATCGTGGGTCTGCGCGGTCGCCAGCGACCAACGACGAAAGACCAGCGACTCTTCCTCAATCCATCTCTGGCATCTGCGCCAGCATTGCTTTAGCCTGCGAACGGATCGAAGGATTCTGATCCGTCTGCGACAACCGCGTCAGCACCGAGCGCACATTGCTATCCGCCTTCATCGGTTCCACCAGGTGCAAAGCCTGCATGCGGACTCCGGAATTTTCGTCGCTGATCAGAGCGCGCAATACGCCGTCCCTCACCGTCGGATCCTGCCGCACAAATCCGCTCAGCCCATCGAGAGCCTTCAGCCGGACTCCCGCATTCGTATCGTTTTGCAACGCATAGAGCAGTGCCTCGCGCACCCGCGAATCATCGGGAGCCTGCGTCAGCACATCCACCGAATCCATCCGCACTCCGGAGTTGTAGTTGGTGTGCGCCGCGAACAAGAGCAACTGCTGGATGCGCTGATCATTCAACGACCCCTGCGCCTCCTGAGTGGAAACGGTGTCGTACTTGATGCTGACTTGATTCGATCCTGGCTCTTGCGTCACCGAGCGGATGCCGGTAATGGTGGAAGCTTCCAGAGGCTGATTGGCAGCCTGCTTGCCGCCCCCAACCGAACTCGTGATGGTGCCGTCGCTTTCGTGTCCCGCGGCCAGGAAGTTATAAGTCGCGCCAATCCCTCCGCCAAAACCCACGATAAAGATCACGGCCGCCAACGCGGGAGCCATGCGAATTTGCCGCAACCACGCTGCCGGCTCGAGAATCATGCGATGCCACAGGCCACCCTGACGCGTGGTTTCGAGCGCTTCCTGCAAACGCATGCGCGACAACGCCAGCAGATTCGGACTTGGCTCCTGCACATTCTCCGAAAGCGTCGCGTGGAACTTGCGCGTGGCCTTCAACTCGGTCGCACACTCCGGACACCGCCCAAGATGCTGTTCGACCTCGTACCGGGCGTCGTCCTCAAGCTCGTTGTAAACGTAAAACAGAATATTTTGTCGTACCCAATCACATTTCATATTCGTGTCCCTTCGCGGGATCAAATTTCAAAATCGAATTCAAAATCAAAGCACCGCTCATCGCATCTCCAACAGCGCGGCTCGCAGTTTTTGCGTCGCGCGAAACAAAGTGTTCTTGGCCGTCTCTTCTGTCGTATTCAACATCTCGCCGACGGTTCGCAGCTTGAGCCCGTGATAGTGCTTCAGCTCAAACACCATGCGTTCACGCGGCGTAAGTTGCGTTAGCGCCGATCCGATCTTCCGTCCCAGTTCGCGCCGCATCAGATCCCGCTCAGGATTCGCCCCAGAACGCGCATCCGCGAACTGCTCAATCCGGCTGTACTCTTCGCCCGATGAATCCACCGCGACCGGCGTGTCTTCTTTCCGAACATTCCGTTTTCGCAGATGATCGAGACAGAGATTGGTAACGATCCGGTAGATCCATGTGTAGAACGAACACTCAAATCGAAAGCTGCCGAGGTTCTTGTAGGCTTTGAGGAAGGCTTCCTGATAGACGTCCTGCGCATCGGACTCCGATCCCGTCAGATGCAGCGCAAGCCGCAGCACCGACTGATCGTAATGACGCACCAATACCTCGAAGGCGGCACGGTTGCCCTGCTGCGCCTCCCGGATCAGCCCGGTATCGTCAATGCGGTTGCCCTGTGCTGCCAAAGAGCCCCTCATACTCCTGTACGACGTGGGGTTCCGGATGCCGCTATCCTGTTGTGCCCGTCTTTGTGCGTGACTAGGACGGTAATCGCCGCCAACCGGAAATGCTACTACGAGTGAATCGGCCGGCATGTTTTGTCTATCCCCTACAAGCGTTTCAGCCCTCTTCTTGCCTTGCGAGGAAATAGACGAGCCAGCCCCCTAAACGTTAGCAAATTATAAGGAGTTGGCCCTTCGTTTGCTTGACAGTGGGAAACAGCGGCTGTCTCCAGCCCTTTCACAACCCCTCACCGAGCCAGGGCACGTGTCACTTGCAAACTTGTGTTACTGCGCTACAATTGCCGGCCATGCGAGAAGGCACCTGCACAGGCTGCGGACAGACGGCGCCCTTCGGATCCTTCTATAAAATTGCCGACAAGCTTTTCTGCGAACCTTGTAGTTGGAAGGAAGAACGCGCGGCCGCCGAACGCGGGGAAAAGCTGGCGAAGATTTCTGTCGTCGATGGAAGCTTCTGCGCGCGCTGCAAGACAAGGGCGCAGGATTCCGGTTCTGCCGACTTCCCGATCTTCAAAGGAGTTCCGCTTTGTCCCGATTGCTGCCAACAGGTCCAGGACTGGCCTTATCCGGTTTGGCTGAAAGCTTCTTTGGCAGGGCTGCTGATACTTCTGGCCGTCGCCCTGATCCACGGACGTAAATATTTTCATGCCGGAAGAGTGATGTACGCGGGCGAGCGGTTGGTCAATGAGGGTCGATACGCCCAAGCCGTTCCGTTGCTGAAAGAGGCCGATGAAATCGCTCCCCAATCGGATAACGCTTCGCTGCTTCTAGCCAAGGCCGCCTTGCATATCGGAGACATTACAACAGCACAGAAAGCACTTCAATCGCATGCGGCAGGTCATTTCGAGACGAGTGGCCGGTTCGAAGAAGTATCGGCCCTGTGGAATCGGGCTACAGACGCCGTTGAAAAAGCCAACAAGGCATCTGAGCTCGTAAACCAACCTGATAAAGCAGAGGAGGCCGAGTCGCTGATGCGCCAAGCTGCGGCGGAATATCCAGAGGTGCCACAGCTAGCCGCATCAATTCCATACTTTGAGGGATCGACCGCCTTTTATCAACACAACTACGACCGAATGTTGACGATCTTCGAAGGCCTTTGGAAGTCGGCTCCCTCTGCAACAACGGCGGGTACATTGGCCGGAGCCCTGTCCTGCAAATATGCGGCGACAGGCGATCAAAGTTTCAGGACCCGCTCAGAAGAAATGTTAGAAAAATCACGTCAGCTCGCGCTAGGCGATAAGCAAGCCGAAACGGACTACCAGGAATATTCCGAGCGGATCAAGCACCGCATGGACACACGCGAAATCATCGACAAGCAAGAATACGACCGCCGCTTCCGCAAAAGCACGGACAAAAATTAGCAAACGAATAGAGGTTCCATGTTTTTCATTCCCGGCTTTGTAATCTCGCTGGCAACGTTTCCCGGTGTCATCGTCCACGAGACGGCTCACCTTTTCTTTTGCAAGCTATTTCGCCTCGCCGTTTTCAACGTGTGCTTTATTCGCGTCGGCAATCCGGCGGGATACGTCATTCACGAATCGACCGACAACTTCCGCGCCATGTTCTTTGTGGGTATGGGCCCTTTCTTCATCAACACTCTCCTTTGCGTGTTGTTCTGCACGGCCGCTTTCCTGCCTGTCTGGGAATTAAAAATTGATGACCCCTTGGCCTACTTTTTCTACTGGTTGGGCTTGTCGATTGGCATGCACGCTTTCCCCTCCACCGTTGATCTCACGCACATTTGGGCGATGGCTCCATCCCTCGCGAAGAAGGGCAATCTGCTTGCCATCATCAGCCTGCCTCTGGTTGCTCTGCTCTACGTGCTGAATTTTGCGCGGGTGGTTTGGGCCGACCTGGGGTATGGAATTGCTGTGGGAATTCTAGGGCCAATCGCTATCTTCAAAGCGCTCGCTAGAGCGTAAATCGATCTGGATGGCTTTATTTCGTTTTATCGAACTTCAGCCGCATTTCGTTCGTGGCCTCAAACCCCAGCTTTTCATACAAGCCACGCCCGTCGGCACTGGCGTGCAGATTGACTCCTCGCAGCCCCTGCGCCTTGATCCATTCCAGAATCGTCAGCATGATCTGACGAGCTATCCCGCGCTTTCGAAATTCGATTTCCGTGTAGACGTTCAAGATCACCGCCCGCTGCGTGCAAGGATCGTGCGGATTCGCTGGCCACGGGCACAACAGCACTCCCCCGCCTCCAGCGACGTGGTCCGCCTCGTCGACGGCAAGCCAATGATGATACGAACCATCAGCCAGCGCCCGTGCCAGCCACGGTCCGGCGACCTCGACCATGCGATCCAGCTCTTCGACCGTCCCTTCTGCCATATCGCGGAACATCGACCGCCGGTGATGCAAAATAATCGCGGACTCGCTCGCCAAGGCCTCGCGAATCGTGATCTCAGATTGCTTCCCATCCATGACTTGCACCCACTTTATGAATTGTCATCCCGAGCGGAGCGAGGGATCTGCAGTTCGCCCTAACACCGAGCACGCCGTGTCCCCCGCGCTCTCAAAATGTACAATAAACAAAGACCGAGGCCATCCGATTTCATGTACGAAGTAACTGTAGAAGACACATTCGCCGCCGGACACTACCTGCGCAACTATAAGGGCAAGTGCGAGAACCCGCACGGCCACAACTACAAGATCCGTGTGACCCTCGCCGGAGCGGAGCTCGACAAGGCCGGCTTGCTGCTCGATTTCAAAGACTTGAAAGACGTAATGAAGCACGCCATCGAACGTCTCGATCATCAGATGATCAACGAAATCGAGCCCTTTACCGTAATTAATCCGTCCGCGGAAAATCTGGCGAAGTATTTTTACGATGAGACGAACCAGCACCTGGCTGCCGTGACCAACGGCAGGGTAAAAGTGAAAGACGCCACCGTCTTCGAAACCGATATCACGACGGCCCGGTATAGCGAGGATTAACGCTGAATCAATGATTCAATAGATTTTTCCTGTGCAGATCTCTGAAATCTACAAGTCGCTGCAAGGCGAATCGACGCACGCCGGACTCGCCTGCGTCTTCGTGCGCCTGACCGGATGCAATCTGCGCTGCTCCTGGTGCGACAGTGAATTCAGTTTTCACGGTGGAAGTAAGATGTCGATTCAGGACGTCCTGAGTGAAGTAGCGCGCCTGAGCCCGATGGGCGGCCTGGTCGAAATCACTGGCGGCGAGCCTATGTTGCAGGAGCGCGAAGTCATCCCGCTCATGGAACAGCTTCTCGAAGCCGACTATCAGGTTCTGCTCGAGACCAGCGGAGAACGCGTCCTCTCGCGGGTACCAAAGCAAGTCATCAAAATCGTTGATGTGAAGTGTCCGCACTCGGGCGAGCCCGGCACATTCGCACTCGAAAATCTCAAGGCGCTCCACCCGCACGACGAACTGAAGTTCGTCTTAAGCGATCGGGCCGACTACGAGTTCGCGCGCGACTTCGTCATCAATAACAACCTCGCGGAACGTGTGCACGCGATTTTGTTTTCTCCCGCGTTCGCGAAGACTGCGACCGGTTCGCGGGACACAACTCACTGCCTGCTCGATCCACAACAACTCGCCGAGTGGATTCTGGAAGACAATGTTCCCGCGCGCCTGAGCCTGCAAATTCACAAACTAATCTGGGACCCCGCCGCCAAAGGCGTGTAGCAACCGAATTTTGTCATCCCGAGCAGCGCGAGGGATCTGCAGTTCGCCGCAAAATGCATCCTCGCGTCGCTCGGGATGACAGTTTATTAAGGTGTCGATTGCCCATTGCTACGCTGTGGCCTGTTACGCCGTCTTCGCGGGAATCCGATTCTCCGCCCGCAGATGCGCCACCACCAAGCGGATATCTTCAAAACTCACATACGGCGGCACCGCGTCCTTAATATCTCGGAGCCGCTCGACGCCGTGCTCTAAACAAGCCGCCTCGATCAGAGGCTGCGCGTCCGGAGAAATCCACTTCGGATCCAGTTTCACCTGCGCCGTTTCGACCAGGCTAGCCACCGTACACACTACGGTCGAAACTTGTCTTGCCCGAATGCGCGCGATCTCCTCAAAATTGCGCCCCTCATTCAGCAGCCGCAAGGTCTGCTCCGCCGGAGCGGGCTCTTTTGCCGTTACTGGAGCGGCCCGCGCTCCGGAGTCAAAATTTCGCAGCGCCTGCAAAATCTCGCCACCGTAAATTTCTGCCTTCTTCTCGCCGATTCCCGCAACCTGCCTCAGTTGTCCCAGGTTCATCGGTTTCCTGCGGCACAACTCTTCCAGCGTGCTGTCATGCAAAATAATGTACGCGGGAACTTTATTTTCCCGCGCCATGTTGCGCCGCCATTCCCGCAGGTACTCCGCCAGTAGCGGATCGGCTTCCTCCGTGGCCTCGCGACCGCGCCGCCGAGTTGAAGCGCCCGACACCGGCGCATCGAAAATGTCCGGCAGATCCGATTGCGGCACCGCCCGTTTCCGCGCGGCAACCTCAGGCCGGCGCCCGCTGACAATCTGCTTACTCAGCCACTCTGGCTTGCTGGCACAGTTGTCACAACTTCCGCAGCTCTCCCATTTGGGAGTCTCGCCAAAGTGCAGACAGATTTGCCGATGCCGGCAACTATGCGAATCAACAAAGCGGCTGATCACGCGCTTGCGCTGCTGCGAACGTTCACGCTCTGCTTCGTCCGTAATCTGCCCGATAAAATAGTCGAGCAGAATGTGATCGCGCTTCTGCCAGAGCAAGACGCAATCTGCCGGAAGCCCATCCCTCCCGGCACGACCAGCTTCCTGGTAATACTGCTCGATCGATTTCGGCAGCGACAGGTGAATCACCGCACGCACGGCGGGTTTATTGATGCCCAGCCCAAATGCGATTGTCCCGACCAGCACGCGGACTTCGTCCGACATCCAGCGCTCCTGATTCTGCTGGCGCATCGGAGATTCCATTTTCGCGTGATAGGGAACCGCCGCGATTTCGTTTTCCTCCAGGTATTCCACCGTCTCTTCAACACGTTTGATCGTCGGCGAATACACGATCACGCTCGCGCCGGAGTACTGCCGCAAAGCGCGCACCAGCAACTCCAGTTGGGTGCGCGCCTCGCATTCATGCACCACGTAATTCAAATTCTTGCGATGGAAGCTCGCAATATAAAGATCAGGCTCGCGCATCTGCAATTGCTTCAGAATGTCGTGTCGCACCTGCCGCGTGGCGCTCGCCGTAAACGCAGCGATCGGAAGTCCCGGGAAACTCGTGCGCAACCGGCTGAGTTGCCGGTACTCCGGACGAAACTCGTGCCCCCATTCTGAAATGCAATGCGCTTCATCGACCGCAAAGAAGCCCACGGGAACTCGGCTGAGCCACTCAAAAGTATTTCCTACGGCCAGACGTTCGGGAGAAAGATAAAGCAGACGATACTCGCCCCGACCCGCCTTCTCCATCACCGCTCTTCGTTCCGCGGGAGTCTGCGTACTGTTGATCACCGCCGCCGGAATTCCCATCTGCGCCAGTTGCGCCGCCTGATCCTGCATCAGCGCAATCAGAGGAGAAACCACAACCGCCGTCTTCCCCGAAATCACCGCCGGAAGCTGGTAGCAGAGCGACTTCCCTCCACCGGTCGGCATCACGACGCAAGTGTCGTGAGCGGCCAGCACGCTGCGGATTACGTTCTCTTGTTTGGGACGAAACTCGTGATATCCCCAGTAGCGCCGCAAAACCTCCGACAAGTTTGGCATCGATTGGGACATGCAGGTTACGGCGCCCGGCGTTCGGTTTTTATTCGCGGAGCCCTTCTCGGCAGTATAGCCTTAGAGTCGCGGGAAAAGTGTGAGCGCATCACGCCAGATCTGTGATGAATCCCCACAATTCACGTAGCGGCGGACGCATTCGTCCGCCCGGCATCGCCGTGTTGAAACGCACGCCCCCAGGAATTTCAGGTCGGGTAGAGGATGATTGAGGTCACAAACGAAAATCTGTCAGTAGGTGTCATCTCCGACACTCACGGCTCGCTGCGTCCCGAGGCCGTCGAAGCTCTGCGTGGATCAGATCGCATCCTCCACGCCGGCGACGTCGGCGATCCCAAGATTCTCGAAGCGTTAGCGCGGATCGCGCCCGTAACCGCCATCCGCGGCAACATCGACACCGAGCCGTGGGCCGGCACGCTGCCCGAGACCGAGGTTATTGAGGCCGGAAATATTTCGATCTACATGCTGCACAATCTCAGGCAACTCGACCTGAAGCCGGAAGGTGCCGGGTTCCGCGTCGTGATCTACGGACACAGCCATAAACCAAAGATCGAAGAGAAGAACGGCGTCTTGTACTTCAATCCTGGCAGCGCCGGGCCGCGGCGCTTTCACTTGCCGGTGAGCGTCGGACGGCTGATGATCCAATCAAGAAAAGTTTGGGCGGAGCTAATCGAATTAGTGACGTAAAACATCGAAAAGAAAAAAGGCCGACTCGAAAGCCGGCCTCTTCATCGCTGCTAACTTTTCGCGGACAGGAGTGTCCGCGCCACACGTGCTTTCAAACTACGCCTTCTTCGGCGCGATCGCGTCCTTCGCAGCCTTCGCCACGCGGAACTTCACCACCGTCTTCGCCTTGATCTGAATCGGTTCGCCGGTCTGCGGATTGCGTCCCATGCGGGCCTTGCGGTGCGCCTTCACCAGGCGGCCGAGACCAGGCACTACGAATACACCGTTCTTCTTCGTTTCTTTGATCGCTGTGTCGGCCAGGTTCTCTAGAAAAGCTGCGGCCGTCTTGTTGTTGAGTTCGAGCTTCTCGGCCAGATGCCGAGTCAGTTGCGTTTTAGTCATACCAGAAGCCATGAATTCCTCCTTCAGGAACCTACTAATTTGCTTGTATCGAGCGAATACTAACGCACTGTGCTGTGGAAAAGAAGCATTTTATGCAGATTTTATGCGGTTCCCAGTAAGGTACCCCCAGCTAAATCGGCATAAAATGGGCCTTTTGCCACCAGACGCCCCGAAAATTGCCCAAATGGAGCAAGAATGCAGCGTCGATTCCATTTTCGGCTCACGGCAACGGTCTTCAGGGGAGAGTTCGAGCCGACGGTTCAAAGCTCCACGCCATCAACTGCCCTCCAGTCACCTACTAGAAAAAAGTAAGGTTCGCCCTAGCTAGTCACCGCGTTCCTTGGTTACACTGAACACCATTTCCGAAGCGATCAAGAAAGATTTCGAGGAGGATTTTATCCATGGCAGACGCCGCACTCACTGGCTCCGAGTTCAAGAAGCAATTGCGCGCCGGAGCGCCCAAGATGGGCTTATTTCTCAATTCGCACAGCCCGACCGTTGCCGAGCAACTCGCGCACAGCGGATACGACTGGCTGCTCGTCGATAGCCAGCACGGCCCCATGAATTACGAGAAACTCTCCGCCATGCTCAGCGGCATCTCGAATGGCGGCGCAAAGTCTCTGGTTCGCGTCGGCGGATATAACGACCGTCCCGGCATTCAGCAGTCCCTCGACTTGGGTGCTGACGGAGTTCTTGTCCCCTACATCAACACCGCCGAAGAAGCGCGCGAGGCCGTCAGTTGCATGAAGTATCCGACCGTCGGAACCCGTTCCGTTTACTTCCCGCAGCGCAGCATGAACAAAGGCGGACTGCTCGGTTATGCCGGCAACTGGAACAACGAGGGCATCGTCGCCCTGCAAGTTGAAACCGCATCGTGTATCGAAAACATTGAAGAGATTGCCGCCGTTCCCGGCGTCGACATTCTTTTTCTCGGACAAAACGATCTCTGCATGTCGATGGGCCTGTACAACAAGTACGAGTTCCCGCACATGTACACTTCGCCCGAACTGAATGCCGCTACCCAGAAACTGATCGACCACGCCCGCAAGAACAACGTCATCCTCGGCATCTTCCTATTCGGCACAGCGCGCGTCGGCGAGTTCCTCGACAAAGGGTTCACCTTCGTCAGCGTGGGCAACGACCTGCACCACATCCTGACGCAGACTGGAGCTTATGTGAACGACATCGAAAACGTATCCAAAGAAAAAGGCAAAAGTTGGAAGAGAAGGCCGACAGCTCTGTTCTAGAGAGTTTACGCAGGGACGGACGCATTCGTCCGTCCCCGCCGGGCAGAGCTCGGTAACTCTCTGCTCACGCCGTTCAAACTCAACGTGGCTGCAGCCTGCAGGAACGCGAGAACCAATATCGATTCCGCGCAAACCATCGATATCCCGTGCGGATCAGCCAGCTGAATCCCGGCAAACTGAAGACCGCATAAAAAGGCCAAGCCCACCAGATTTGTCTCGCCACATACAAGTAAACGTCCGCACCGGAAATCAACCGTCCATCGCCCGTCAGCAGACGAATGTCAGTGACGAGTTCTTCGTACGGCATCTTGAGTTGTGACACGACCCACGGCTCGTCCAGCGAACCAATCGTAAATCCGTACCGCTTGAGCGTCCCCGCCCAATAGTTCACCCATCGCGAGCAAAACCCGCACTGCCCGTCATAAAGAATAACGTCGAGAATCACGCTGCGAGCCGCCATCTCATCCGGAGGAACGACACTACCTCCAATGTTCGCGGAAGTGCTCACAATCTGCGTCCTCGCATTACACGCACCGCCGATCCTTCCGCAAGAAACGCAGAGTCAGGCTTGCCGCGCAACGCAGCCGCAAGTTCTTTCCCGTAAAGTTTCTCCGCATCCCCCTCGAATGCCGATTGCCGGACCTGCCAGACCTTCCACGACGGATGCTCCACGCGGTATTCGACACAACCGCCCTCTGGCTGAGCAGCGTATCCCCAGTAGTGCTCAGTAATGAACTGCTCTCGTGAGCCTTCGTCAGGTAACGCAGCACTCCCCTCGGTTTCGAGACTGATCCCAGCCCAGCGCCCGTCGCATCGCCAGCGATACTCGGTCTTCCAATTATCTTCGCCGATCGGTCGAATCTCATGCGCCATCGGCATACACACATAATTCTCGTGATATAAAGTGCGCGCCACAAACGCGATCGCGTGCCGCGGGACGATCTCGCGAATAAAGACCACTCCGCGACGAACTTCGTCCCCCTCTCGCCGGCGCACATAAAAGCGCAAATTCACTTCGTCGAAATTGGCGTGCAGCGGAATCGACGCTATTCCAAACACTTTTGTTTTCAGAAACTGGAATCCAACCAGGCTCACAAACACTTTCCCCTGCCAGCGATCAATTTCTGTACCGGAGGGGACGAAGGGAAGAAGCAGACGAGCGTCTACTTCATAATTCAGCATGGCCAGGTGCCGCCACTCTGCGGACAGAAAGACGCGCTCATCGCCCACACCTTTAAGATGGCCGCGGCGTTCGGGCTGATTCATTTCGGTAGGGCTTGTCCGTCTACTTCTAGAAGCGATCAATTAGGAGGTTGAGCCGCCGGCTAATGGCCGCGGGCCGACCTCTAGGGATCGTATACGGCTGAATGCAGGCCCGCGCGCCGTGCTGCTTCCTGCATTTGATCGAGCCTTCGCTGCTGCTGATCAAGCTGTTGCTGGATTTCCTCGATGCGTTGCAGTTGGCGTGCCTCGGGTCGGTTGTAAGGTTCCTGGTATTGCACGTTACCGTACGCAGCGCGAATCGATGCCCGAATTTGATCGATGCGCGATTGCAGGGCCGCCATTTTTTCCTTCTGCGCCAGAATTTGCGTCTTCCACTGCTGCGCGGTTCGTTGCTCCGCCATCCGTTGCTGCATGGAACGATGCGCCGCACGATTATCGGCCGTTCGCCGCGCCGCGAGGCTCTTTTCCTCTGCAGTCGGGTCTGAGTTTGCCTCAGTCGGTTTCGACGGCGCGACGGCCGGGGTCTTCGACGCATCCTGGCTGGCAGCCGGATCTTTCGGAAGATCTTTGTTCGTGATCACCTTCGACGAGGCCGCAGCAGCAGCATCAGCGGCTTTTTTCTCCCGATTCTCGCGCGCCACGTCGCCGAGCGACTGACCGTAGCCAACGGCACTCGTCAATAACACGATAGCCAGAATTCGCAAGGACATTCGCTGCATAAGCCTCTCTGCGCACGGCCCGAAGTCTTTGTAAACCACAGCCTCGATGCCGACTATCAATGCTAACCCTGTTCCCAGCGCTCCGGGGCTTCCTTTGGTATCACTCCGGCAAACGAAAGTGTCGGCCCATCATGGCCAACCGGCCATCTGCAAAACCTCCGCCGGCGTCAGTCCCCTTTCCCGCAATTGCCGGATACTCAATGCATTGTGCCGTTTCGCCAGCCGCACTCCCGCCTCATCTCGCACCAGTTCGCAGTGAAAATACTGCGGAGGATCCCATCCCAGAGCACGCGTCAACAGCAGTTGCCGCGCCGTTGATTTGAGCAAATCCGCTCCCCGCACCACCTCACTGATTCGCATTTCCGCGTCGTCAACCACAACCGCCAACTGATAAGCCGGAATATCGTCGCGTCGCCAGACCAGAAAATCGCCGAAGTCTTTTCCCGCTATGTACCGCTGTCTGCCCAGGCTCAAATCCAAGAACTCAACGATCTCCCCGTCCGGAACGCGAAACCGCCAGTTCATGCCCGCAGGATCCGAGAACACTGCCGCTTCCGCGCGACCACGACAAGTCCCGGGATAAACCGGTTCATCATCCGTATCATTCGGAGCGTTCGCCGATTGCGCTAGATCTCTCCGCGAACAATGGCACGGATACAAGGACCCGCCGTCGCGCAGCCGACGCCAAGCGGCCAAGTAGTGCGCCCGCCGCTCACTCTGTAGATAAGGACCGTACGGGCCGCCGCAATCCGTCCCTTCGCTCCAACGAATTCCCAGCCAGTGCAGGTCCTCGATCATGGCGCTCGCAAATTCCATCCGCGAGCGCTGCTGATCCAGATCCTCGTTTCGCAGGATCAGCGTTCCGTTTTTCTCGATCGCCCGCTGCGCCGCGATCCAGAACGTTCGTGCATGCCCGACATGCAAGAGCCCGGTAGGCGAAGGAGCCAGCCGTCCCCGATAACCGCTCTGATGTGTCGCGTCCCGATTCACAACAGCATTCTAAGCGGCCCAGGTCCGTGTGGTGACGGGCATCCTGCCCGTCCAAGCCAAGCAAAGCTCGGCAGCCTCCACCGTGTCGACCTGACCCAGCACCGTGTTGCCTCCGACACAACGTCTCTGCCACCACACACGGCTCTAATGGGCGCGAGACCCTAAGTCTCGTTCCATCAATAACCAAGCCATTGGCCGCTCGCCTGCGATAGCAAGTACAACTGCGCCAGCCGCAGAGGAGGTGACACAATGACAACTACTTGGAAATCCGGTGAAAAGAAACCCAACAACCAGTCAACAAACAACACAATCTCCGGGACGACGCTTTCGTCCTGGTCGCAGCAACAGAAACTGGCCATGATCGCGGGCTTTGCGATGCTCGGCTTATCCCTCGTCGTGTGCGCATGCTCAAAGCAATCGGCTAAGCCCGCGCTTGTCAGCGTTTCCAGTCCCGCGCCAGCACCGACTCTGCCCGCTCCGCCAATAGCCGCTACATCAACAATCGCCGACACCCAAACTCCACCCCACAAGCCCGCGAGGAAGACGCCGAAAAAGCGTCCCGCGGATGTCACATACAGTGACGCGAACTCAGGCGTCTCGTTCCTCTACCCTCGCAAGTTTTCGGTGATCTCTGGTGATAGCGCCCAGGCCGACCTTGCCGCCGTGGGTGACGTGCCGATGAACTTTGTTCAGCCCGGCGGAGTCGCCATCACAACCGTAGCGTTGCCCGCGAACGCCTATCCCGGTACCGACTTCGCGTCCGGCTTCTTCAATGTCAGCGTCAATCGCGCCATCTCGCAGCAGGAGTGCTCGCACTTCGCATTCGTCGACACGCGCAACGCTGATGGCGAACCTGTGGACGCCGAGAAAGTCAAAATCGGCGACAGCGATATGGAGATGACTTCCGACTTCACCGCCAACGCCATCAAGCAGGCGGAAACGCATTACTATCACAACTACGTAAACAGCTCCTGCTACGAATACAGCCTGAGCCTGAGCACGGAAGGATTCACCACCGAAGGCAACGTCAAGCACATCAACCGCGACGAAGTTTTTGCCAAACTGGAGAAGATTCTCGCCACGGTCAAAGTCAATCCCGCTCAGACCGAACCCGTCGCACAGGTTGTCGATCCTATCGCCGCCGGCACTGGCGCCGCTACCAGCAGCACCAGCGGCAAGAAGTAATTCGCACCTTTAAGAAGAATCAATCGGGGCCAAGCGAGCCTGTCGCGTGGCCCTTTTCCTGTGGGACCGCTTCCGCCCTGAAATCGCGTACAATTTTCGGGTGTCAAAAAGGAGCAGCGAATGACCCAGAAGATTATCGAAGTAATCGGAACGTCCAAGGAAAGCTTCGCCAAAGCCGCAGAGAGTGCCGTCAAAGAAGCGGCCAAAACCGTCCGCGGAATCAAGTGGGCTCACGTTGATTCGCTCGACATGCAATTGGATGGAGCGCAAGTCCTGCAATACCGCGCCACCACTAAGATTTTTTTCGACGTCGAAATCTAGCCGCAAAAGGAAATTGTATCGTTATGCCAACTCTCGCTAAGAAGATTGCCGCTACTTTTACGATCTGCCTCATTTCAACTCTGGCTGCCGTCGCTCAAACAACTTGGAACATTGATCCCGCCCACTCCACCGCCCAATTCACCGTTCGTCACCTCGGAATCTCCAATGTCACGGGCAGTTTCACGAAGGTTGCCGGAAGCGTCGTGCTGAATGAAAAAGACATCACGCAGTCGCAGGTTTCCGCCACCATCGATGTGAATTCCGTCGATACGCGAGTCGAGATGCGCGACAAGGATCTCAAGAGTCCCCATTTTTTTGACGTGGAGAAATATCCGACCATCGAATTCAAGTCAAAACGGGTCTCAGGCGGCAACGGAAAATTACAAGTGATTGGCGACCTGACCATTCACGGAACGACCCGCGAGGTCACCCTCGATGTCGATGGTCCTACGCCCGAGATAACCGACCCTTGGGGCAACTCGCGCCGTGGCATCTCGGCGACTACAACCATCAACCGAAAAGACTTCAATCTCCTCTACAACAACCTTCTCAAGACCGGTGAGGCGGCGGTGGGGGATATCGTTAAAATTCAAATCGACGCGGAGATCGTCAAGAAGAAGTGAGGTCGATTGAGGTGTTGAATCGAGTCGATTGAGACATTCAATCATTGAGGCATTGCAGGATTGAAAGGCCGAATGACTCCGAATGATTCAATACCTCAATGCTTCAATGCCTAAATGTCTCTCCCTCTCCCGTATGATCGGACCGTGGTGAAAAAGAGCGTCGCAAGAAACAAACTCAAACTTTTGCACTCTGAGAAACTGGGCAAGCTGAATTGGCTTGCCCATGGCTTCTCCACACGGCAGGGCGGAGTCTCGCGCGCTTACGGCGGAAGCGCACTCAATCTGGGTTTCACGAAACAAGACCCCCGGGTGGCCGTCGAGCGCAACCGCGGGCTTTTCCTGTCCGAGCTCGGCGCCGTGACTGGACGCAAAACCTGGCCTCTGGTTTCGCTGCGCCAGATTCACTCTGACCTGATTCATCGGGTTGACGCTCATGCTGTCTCCCAGCAGCCTCTGGCGGCGGATGGACTCGTCACCAACACTCCCAGCCTCGTGGTCGCCGTGCAGACGGCCGATTGCCTGCCGATCATTCTGGCCGACCCGAAGCGCCGGGCCGTGGGCGTCTTCCATGCCGGTTGGCGCGGCACAGTAAAAAGGATCGTGGAAAAAGGTGTGGGTGAGATGCGTATGCACTTCGGTAGCGAACCGCGCAATCTCGTGGCTGCGATCGGCCCCGGAGTTCAGAAGTGTTGCTACGACGTGGGCGAGGAAGTCCGAACCAGCTTCGAATCTCAGTTTGCCTATGCGGACACTTTGTTCCACGAAGTGAAGGAATCGGACCCGGTTCGCGAAAAATACCCCTTGCTGTTTCTCACCGCCCGGGCTCCCGGGCACAGCGAATTACCCGTCAAGCTTTTTTTGAATCTCGTCGAGGCGAACCGGCGGCAATTGCTCGACGCAGGCGTCCTCGCGAAAAATATCGACGCTTCAGCCCCCTGCACTGCGTGCCACACGGACCTGCTATTCAGCTATCGTGCAGAAAAAGGAATCACCGGACGAATGATGGCCACCGTTGCGATCAAACCGGCATAGGTCTCGATTGCCGATTATTGATCATCGACTGTCACTTCGCCCAATCGGGGCGGACGAGGATGCCCGCCCCCAACGCGAAAATTCTTAGGCGAGGTCAAACAGCAGGACTTCCGCTTCTTCGATTGCTTTAACCTTCAGCTTCGCTTCGTCGCTGATCGCCGCGCCATCGCCTTGCTTCAGTCTTTTGCCATTCAGTTCGATTTCGCCCTTAGCCACCTGCAGCCATGCACTCCGTTTAGCGGCAAGGGGCTGCGTGACTTCTTCTCCAGGAGCCAGCAACGTGACGAAAAGTTTCGCGTCCTGATTGATCTTGACCGAGCCCTCCGCTCCCTCGTTCGAAGCAATCAACCGAAACTTGCCGCGCTTCTCGCTTTCCGGAAAGCTCTTCTGCTCATACCCCGGTTCATGTCCCGATTTGTCGGGCAAAATCCAAATCTGCAACAGGTGGACCGCTTCCGTGGGAGACGCGTTGGCCTCGCTGTGGCGTATGCCACGGCCCGCGGTCATCCGCTGTCCATCGCCCGGCAGAATCACAGAACCAGTCCCCAAACTGTCCTTGTGCTCCAGTTTGCCGGAGAGCACGTAGGTGATGATCTCCATGTCGCGGTGCGGATGCGTAGGGAATCCGCCACCCGGCGCGACCCAATCTTCGTTAATCACCCGCAGCGACCGGAAGCCCATCCATTTCGAGTCCGAGTAATCGTTAAAGCTAAAAGTGTGGCGAGTTTTCAGCCAGCCGTAGTCGCCGCCGCCTCGTTCATTACTGGGACGGATCGTAATCATAAGGGTTTCTCTCCTTTTACTTGTTATAACGACTATTTAGATGCGAAGCGAGAAGGAAGGATTCAGGGTTGGATTCAAAGCACTTAGTAACGGCGACGGTCGTTGCCGGGCAGCCATGGGCTACGCTTCTTCAGCCAACAAAGCTGCTATGCTTCGTCTCGAGTGGAGCAACGGGATACCTCGTCCGTCCACCCTGGCTTCAATATGTCTTATCGGATTGTTGCTTATACGATGGCGCAGGTGCGGCAGGGAGCGCTCAACTTTCAGCGCGACTTGAGCGCCGTCCTGAGCGAAAACCCGGGGATCAAGGTTTATTCCGCCAGCCCCTTCGACCTCGAAGAACGCCGCCGCCTCAAGGATCGCTTCGGAGGAGACATCGTGTACTTCTTCAACGAGGCGGCTTACCAGGCCAGCGGAAGTCTCGACCTTCACCTGCCATTCCAAGCCGAGATCCCAGACACCGAACTACCCCGCCGTCGAGCCGTGGTTGTCGGTATGCCCGAGAGCACGATTCGAAGCTGAGATGTTAGAAAATTGGGACCTCGGACGTCGGGATCTCGAATGAAAGCAGTTAATTCTTCTTCTGCTTCTTCGACGAACTGTCCGACTTGGGCTTGCTGTCTTTCTTGCTCTCTTTCGAGTCCCTGGAATCTTTAGGCTCTTTAGACTCTTTGGAGTCCTTAGACTCCTTCGAGTCTTTCGATTCCTTCGCGTCACCGCCACCGCCACCGCCCTCCGAAGAAGACCCCGACGATTGAGACGACGACCCGGAAGAGCCCGAGCCCTTCTTCGCATAATCCGTCACGTACCAGCCCGAGCCCTTGAACTGCACCGTCGGAGCCGAGATCAGTTGCTCAATGACGCCCCCGCATTCCGGGCACTTCTTGGGTTGTTTGTCCGAGAACTTCTTGATTTCTTCAAAGCGGTGGCCGCACTTCTTGCACAGGTATTCGTAGAGAGGCATGTGTACGCTTGATTCTAGAGGGGAGCAATCATTATCGTCAATTTGGACGAGTGTATAAAACTTGGAACGCTCACCTTTTCAACAAATCCACCGGCTCGCGCACATCGTGCACACGAAAATATTTCGCCATCGCCGGATATTTCGCCGCCACCGCTTCGTACATCGCATAGGCCACGTTGCGATATGAGGTGTGCCCCGCCGGAGTTGTACGCAGCTCCGAAATATAGACCGCCTCGGCGAAGTCCATCTTGAAGAGCGTGCGCTTGCGGAAGGCCAGTGGAATCGCGTACTGCGCGTTTTGCATAGCCTCTTCACCACCGTTTGCAGAGAGTTTCTGCACCGCGCCCGCAACGCGTTTCATAGACGTTTCGTACTCCATGCGCACTCCCGCCGCCTCCACTTCCGGTGGAGTATCAAAGCCATGCGCCGTCGTAAAGTCCTGCATGATCTGGACGCAACGCCGATGCCGGTGCATGTCGCGAAAGCCGCCGATATCCATCAAGATGTCGAACTGAAACTGCTGTCCCGCCGAAAACACCCGCGGCAATTCATCGTGCTTGCCGCGATGCCGCAGCCCAAGATCAATAATTTCGCGCCGGCGTGCCTCGCCCGCCGCCGCAATTGTGCCCCGCAACTGACGATACGAATAATGGCAGTGCCCATAAACCAGCGTCGCAGCCAGTTCGATCTCCAGCAAGCCACTGCTCGAAGCCTTGCCCTCCGCCTCGTTATCCACCAAATCAACCAACGGCGCGGGTTCGATCGGAGCGTTCCCCATCAGCTCAGCAGCCCCCTGCTGCAGTTCGCGACGCGTTTCGATTTCATACGTGTTCGGATCCGCATACTTCACAAGCGTGGGAGCAACCCGAACCGCGCGCAGTAATTCCCGCTCCGCCCGATCGGCGATACCTGGCGACACTTCCCGAATTTCGGCCACCAGCGCCCGCAGCGCTTCCTCATTCGCGTTGTACGCCGGAGAAACAGCCGCCTGCTTCAGCAGCCCTCCCAGGTCTCGAACTTCTTTATGCGGTTGCGCCAGCAGATGCGACACCTGCGTTTCCAGCGTGCGTGCATTCACAATCTCTCCCAACGAAGTGTTCGTTGAAAGCGGCAGCAGGTAGCGAGAAATGTCGAAGGCACGCGCCCGCAGCGTCCGCTCATAAGCGTCCGGCTTCATTTCCGCTGGACGAGGCGTGATCCCGACGAGATATTCAAACGTCCGTTGCGAAATCGTCTCGTAGGTCGCGAACAAGGATTCGATCGTTTCGCGATAGAGCGTCTCTGCCGAGGCGTCCGAAAAACCAGGAGTGTAGTACCCGCTCCGCCGAAAATCCTGATAGCGCGTTGATCGCTCCTGCCCGTCCCAGCGCTGCTCGTCGGCCACGACGATTGCCGCTAGAATCGACAGCCGTTCAATGGCCAGCGCAATGTGAGCCAAATCCGCAATCGACCGATGGCCATATTGAAAGTAGAAGGTGTTAAGAAATTTCTCCGCCTTCTGCAGAGTAATTTCCTTCAGCGACTCTTTCATCGACAGCGAAGACCGTGAATACTTCGCCATCGCATACGCCTGGATCTCGGGCTCAACCCCATACACGGCGAATACTTCGACGGAAGGTTGAGTGGCTTTTGTAGACTCGGAGGGCGGGGCAATCGGATCGGTCACAATGACTTCAGACATGGGAGTGCTGAAATCTTAATCGTCGGCTGACGCCTGCGCAATCGCGAAGGCAGCGCTACTATCGATGCATAAGAAAGCACGGCAGGTTTATTTATGACAACGTCGCCACACGGCAAAAACGACTCCCTTTCCCAATCGCACCAAGTGCCGAACCACCAATCGCCTCGCAACCTTCCCTCCCAAAGCGAACCCGGCCCCGTTAACTTAGTCGAGGCCGCATTCCCGGAACAGATTGCACAGGCTCGCGAACTTTTCCTGGAATACGGTGGGTCCCTCAACTTCAGCCTGTGTTTCCAGAGTTTCGACGAGGAGCTGAAAAGTCTTCCGGGCGCCTACGGTCCGCCCAGCGGGAGGTTGTTGCTGGCACAATCCGAGAGTCACGCGGCAGGATGCATCGCACTGCGCAAACTCGACACAGGCATCTGCGAGATGAAGCGCCTTTACGTGCGCCCCGCCGATCGCGGCCGGGGTCTCGGTCGGCTCCTGGTGGACGCGCTCATAGCCGAAGCGCGCACCATCGGCTATGAGCGCATGCGTCTCGATACCATCGAATCGGCCATGCAAGACGCGGTCGCACTCTATCGCAGGTTGGGGTTCAGAGAAATCCCGCCGTATTCGTCTGTCCCAGTCAAGGGCGCGCTCTGGATGGAGCTACTGCTGTAGCCGGCCGTCCACTCCGCGAGCGTTGGTGGGCGTGGGCGCGACAATCGCGGAGGGCTTGGCCGTTTGGTCGACAGGTAGCTGATTCGTGCCTGGCTCCGGCGCCTGATTTGGCGAAACGCCGGGAGTCGACCCGGCTTCCGGCACACCGTGTCCCAGAATAACGATATCGACCCTCCGGTTAATACCGCGCCCCTCGATGGTGCGATTCGACGCGACCGGATGATATTCGGCGTATCCCGCCGCACTCAGGCGTTCGGGCGCGAACCCGTCCCGCACAATGAGGAGCCGCACAATTTCCGTAGCCCGCGCCGCTGAAAGCTCCCAGTTCGAAGGAAAGTGCGCGTTGTGTATCGGAGTGTTGTCGGTGTGGCCCTCTATCCGCAAGCGGTAGTCGCCCTGCTGAAGAATGGTTGCGATGCGGTCGAATGCGGCCTGTGAGGTGGATTTCATTCCAGCCTCGCCACTGCCGAAAAAACCGACTTCGCGCAGGCTGATCACCAGTCCGTCGGGCTCGCGATGCAAGGCGATTTCGTTCCGCTCAATTTCTTCGGCAAGCGTGCTTTCCAGTTCCGTCTGCAGTTTCGCCAAGTCTCCATTTTCGACCCCGGTCCCCAAGACCCCTTCAGGATGCGACGCGATTCGCCCCAAACTCGCCGTGCGCTCCGTATTTTCGATCGCTTGCACCGTGGCAAAAGGCATCGGCTTGGCAACATCGATCGGCACTTCGGTCGTGGAGGCCTGAAAAACTCCCATCTCCTGAAAAGCGACTTGGATCGCCAACGCCAACATTCCAACTTTTCTTTTATCGACTTGCGAGGAAGCATAGAGCACGACGAAGAACGCAAACAACAAAGTAATGAAGTCCGCATACGAAACCAGCCAGCGTTCGTGGCTCACTCGGTTGACGCGCCGCCGGCGCCGACTCATTGGTAAGAGGCCTCCGCCACGCGGTCCGCCGAATGAGCCTCAGTTAAAAACCCAAGCAGCTTCTCTTCAAGAATTCGCGGATTCATCCCTTCGAGAATCGACACCACGCCTTCAATCGTCATTTCGCGGATGATCTGCTCCTCGCGAAGGCGAATCTTCAACTTGCCCGCCGCCGGCAGCAGCAAAATGTTGGCAGCTCCCACGCCGTACAGCGTTGCGACAAAGGCGACCGCGATTCCTCTTCCTACCTCGTCGATCTTGTCCAGATGCTGCATCACCTGAATCAGCCCCAACAAAATCCCGCCGTATTCAGATTCGCCAGATTGTGCGCCGAAACTTCCAGCGCCTCGCTCTGCGCCCGCAACCCCGCACACGCCGCGTAAAATCCACTGTCCACAGGCGCTCCTTTGTCCCATAGAGACAGTGCAAACGGATAGCCATGCGCGAAAGCGCCGTGCTTATGCCAATCACCCCCGTTCTAAGCCATTTACGCGGGCCTGGCAGAACCGCGGGATTGGAAGAGACTTATTTGTGAGAGACGCAATCGGATGGGTGGCAAACTCTGCCGGGCCGATCTCGTGCACCCGGCAGATTTTGCTGGGGGGAGGGAAACAGAAAATCAGAAACTGAAATCGCAAGATAGAAATAGAAAACGAAAAGGACTGCCCTTACGCTTGCAGTTGCAATCGAACCGTCACCGGAGCCTCCTCAAACATCACCACTCTTTCCAGCGATGTCCCGTCGGCCAATGAGTGAAATTTGTACTCCACCCCGCTCACCACGCTCGGCACACTCAACATGCACTTCTCATCCGTGCCCGCCAGCTTGTTCTTGAAGTTGCCCGCGATCATGTTGCAAATTTCTCCCAGAGCGTCCACCACCTCATCCTCGGAATTCGCCGCATCGCCCAACATCGCCTTGGCAAGATGCCCGGCCGTCTCCGCCGAACAGCAAACCGTCACCACCCCGCATAAAGCTCCCGCCAGCCCCACAATCGCCGTAAACCCGCCCTTCGGATGATGCGCCAATTCTGTCGACGCTTTCACCTTGCAACCCATCATGATCTCGAACACTTCCAGGATCGCAAGCTCAAGCGTCGGCAGCCAGTCTTCATCGTGAACTCGTCTGGCAAAAGCGCTGTCAGTACTCATGGTTTCCTTACCTCACGGTTGGACGTGTTCTTCCGACCAGTCGGCGGCGCCCGGCTCCCCGACTGATCACTGGCCCGTCCCGTCCGCTTTAGCGTGCCGCCATTGACCAGCAGACTTGATGTACATCGGCACTCCAAACCATCGCTTTAGGAAAGAGCCCGGCATCGCTCGGTAGCTCTCGAATCCCACCCCTATCCAATAAAATCCAATCCACAGTTACTCCATCACGCTCGCTGTGCGGGAACCGATCCCAGAAGAGAGTCCCCAACCCGCTCCCGGCGATTCCCGCTCTCAGCGAACCTTGTGCCGTCTCGCTACTTGCCCGTGCCAGTCAGGGAGACGGTCTGAGTTCCATCACTATCGGTGAGCGTCAAAGTCGCTGTCCGTTTTCCCGTGGCCGTCGGTTTGAAGGTGACCGTCAAAGTACAATTCGCCCCCTCCGCCAGGCTGCTGCCGCATCCATTCTTCAGGATGAAGTCCCCTGCGTCCGCTCCCCCCAGCACCGCCTTCTCAATGGCGAGAGACGTCTTTTGATCGTTGGTCACCACCACGGTTTCGACTTTGCTCGACCCTACTTTTTCTGCCGGGTAAGTAAGGTTCAGCGGCGAGACGCTGATTGCCTGGGTATTGTTCTGTAGGACGCTCACCCACTGCTCCGTCGAGTTCCCAAACGCGGCCACAGCAATATCCGTCATGCCATCGCCGTTAAAGTCCCCTAGCGCGATCCCACTCGTTCCGTTTCCCGAGCCGACCGCCCCATTGCCCGCGCCGATCCACGGCCCCTCATCCAGGTCGAAGGTGCCGTCCCCGTTACCCGTCAGCACAACCGCGTCTCCGAAAAACTCCGTGCCGTTGTATTCGGTCGCGCAGTTGTTCTCGTTCAAAGCGACGGCTATGTCCAACTTTCCGTCTTGGTTGAGATCGCCCACGCTCATCCAATAAGGATTGCTATCGCCGAACTGGCAGCCAATCGCCGGTATCACATACGTATTACCGACGTTGAACGTGCCATCGCCATTTCCCGTCAAGATCACGACGCTGCCGCCGCCTTCATAACTGCTAACCGCCAAGTCCATCTTTCCATCGCCGTTAAAGTCGCCGCCGGTCATCGCGTCTCCGTGAAGCGGAGAAGGTGTGATAATCGGAGAGCCAAAAGTTCCGTCCCCCTTGCCCAGCAGCACAAAGACTTCTTGCTGCGCGTAGTCGGTCACAGCCACGTCCAGCTTGCCATCGTGGTTGAAGTCGCCGACCACCAGAGTGCCGACATATCCGCTGGCCCCGGCGGTGAGAATGGCGGTTCCAAAGATGCCTTTCCCTTTATTGAGCAGCACACTGACGCTGCCGTCATAGTTCTCGACGATGATGTCGGGTTTGCCATCCCCGTTGAAGTCTCCCAACGTGATGTTGTAAGACTGCTGCGTGGTTCCAGTCGAGTAGTACACCGGTTTTTTGAATTTGCCCGTGCCCAGCCCAGCCAGCACGCCAATTACGTTTTCGTAGCAGTTATAAGGATCGTCGTAACTCGTCGCGACGATATCGATCTTGCCGTCGCCAGTCACATCTCCCAGGGCAATCGAATTCACCCCGCTGCGATTCGCTTCCCCGCACCCGACCGCGATGGAAAAAGGCGCTCCCAGCGCGCCGTGCGCGCTGCCCAGCAAAATCGTGACTCCCACCCCGGTGCCGCCACCCGCTTCCACGATGTCGGGATAGCCGTCGCCATTTAAATCGGCGGTGGCGATCGCCTGAATGGTGGAATTGGTCTCTCCATATTGCGAACTGCTGCGGAAAGTGCCGTCCCCGTTTCCAAGAACCACGGTCAGAAGCTGAGCGTTGGCAGCGGTGGCCAAGTCGAGTTTCTTATCGCCATTGAAATCCGCCACCACAACCGCTTGCGCAACTCCGCCAACATTAACCGCTGCGTCCGCCGTAAACGTGCCATTGCCCTTGCCCAGCAGCACCCAAACCGCACCCGAAGATGACGACGAAACAACTAGGTCGTTCTTCTTGTCACCGTTCACATCGGCAATCACCACCGAGCTCGCGTTCGCTGAACTACCATATTGCACCGGCTTCGCAAACACGCCCTTGCCATCGTTGAGGTAAACGTACGCGCCATTGCCCGTTGAGATCACGACGTCTGCGTTCTTCTTCGTGGTCAATGATCCGATCGCAATTCCGGTCACCCCCGAGTTGTCACCCTCCTGGTAAAACACCGGCGTTTGGAAGGTGCCGTCGCCGTTGCCAAGAACCACGTAGATGCCGTCGAGTTGGTCATCCGACCCCACCACCATGTCGATTTTTCCGTCATGATTCACATCCGCCATCGCAACCCCGCCCAACGGATTTCCAATGCTCGGCGCAACTGTCACCGGAGCCTGAAACGTTCCATCCCCGTTCCCCAGCAATACCTCGATCGACCCTTCCACGTTGTGACCATCGATCGCGATTAGATCGAGGTGTCCGTTATCTCGTAGATCAGCAGTCGCCAGTCCATTGGGCATGGCATAGTAATTCGGAACCGGCAGAGTATAAGTCGCGCCCTGCGTAAATCCACCCGCGCCGTTGCCCAGAAAAATCTGAACCACGCTGGTGCTCCCACTCCAACTCACGGCGAAGTCGAGATTCCCGTCACGGTTGAAGTCACCGGTCACAATACTGTCCACGTTGCCGTAAGACCCGGTTACCGCGATGGACTGCTCGACTTGGAAAGTCCCGTCGCCGACGCCCAGCAGAATCCCGAAGCCGTTGACGTTGGCATTGCTATCGATGACAACAACATCCTGAAATCCATCATTATTGAAGTCCCCAGCCGCCAGTTCCTGTACGCCGATCGGACTGTAATTCGCAAGAATGTTCCCTGCCTGATAAAAGGACGGGTTCACAAAAGTTGCCGGGCTCGCCTGCGCTTGCGCCGGAATCGTCGCTCCGATAAGGGCCAGAAAAATCACGGCTGGTGCCACCGGCCCCATCATGCGGCGTAGGAAAGTCTGAACGGACTGCATCGATAGTCTCCTGGAAGTAAGATCGCTGATTTCCTTGTTCGGTAATGAAGCGTGGTAATGAACCGTTCCAGGCGCCATTCGCGGGGATCTCAGTCTCCGCATTACTGCTGGCGCATAGATTTGGCCCGGGCTCGGTCAAAAGGGGGTTTTGACCGCCAGATACTGTGCGTATAATGGTGGAGTACGCCCTCCCCGGCAACGGACAACAACGGACATTAGTGGGTATTACAGGATGGGCGACACTTCCGCGCACCAATTGACCCCCCAGAAGCTTGATTCCTGGAAGGAGATTGCTGCCTTCTTTGACCGCGACGAACGCACCGTTCGCCGCTGGGAGAAGGAGCGCGCCTTGCCCGTCCACCGTGTTCCCGGCGGAGGCCGAGGCGGCGTCTACGCCTATCCCAATGAATTGAAAGACTGGCTTAAGGGTCGAGCCAGCGATTTGGACAGCCCCGCATCCGAAACAGCCCCTGCGTCGCTCGAGAGCCCATCCTCCGACACCACCCCCAGCACTGTTCGACCGAGCGAAAACTGGACTATCGCCGGGACTGCCTCGGCCTCTCCCGCAACGAACTCGTCCGAACTCGCCCGCGTTCTGGAAATCCGGCCGGCGATTGATCCGCCCGCGAAGACCTCCACTCCCAGAAATTTAGCCTGGCTCGTACCTCTTCTCGCCGTGGCCGGACTCATCCTCGTCCTCTCTTTCAGTCATCGCGAGACTCGTTATAAGCACGCTCTCGCCGCGCCGCACTCGCCCAATGCAGAGGCTCAAGAGCTTTATCTCAAGGGCGAGTACCACTGGACTAGGCGCACCCCCGAAGATCTGAACAAAGCCGTCGACTACTTTACGCAGGCGATTGTGAAGGATTCCAATTACGCCCAGGCGTACGTTGGACTAGCCGATTGTTACAACCTGCTGCGCGAATTCAGTGTCATGCCTGCAGAAGAGGCTTATCCGCGCGCCCTCTCTGCCGCCCAAAAAGCCGTTGAACTCGACGACACTTCCGCCGGAGCCCACAACTCTCTAGCTTTCGCCACCTTCTATTGGAATTGGGACCCGGTCACGGCCGAACGGGAATACAAACGTGCTCTGGAGCTCGACCCCAACTTCGTCCAGGGACATCATTGGTATGCGACTTTCCTGCTCGCGAACCAACGCTATCCCGAAGCCCTCGAACAAATCGAACAGGCTCGCAAACTCGACCCGTCGTCGACTACCATCCAGGCTGATAAGGGTTTAATCCTCAACAATTCTGGCCATAAGAACGAGGCCTTCGCGCTGCTCAAGCAACTCGAAACCACCGATCCATCTTTGGCCACAACCCACACCTACTTATCTGCCATCTATCTCGACCGCAACGACTATGAAGACTTCTTCTCCGAGTCCCGCCTCTCCGCGCAACTTCGTCATGACGAGGTGGGATTGGACGTGATCAACGCCGCCGAGCAAGGATTCCATTCAGGTGGCGTGATGGCCATGCGGGAGCGCATGCTCCCCCTGCAAAAAGACGCCTTCGACCGAGGTACCGGGTCGGCTTACGATGTATCCGCAACCTACTCCGTATTGGGCAACAAACCAGAAGCTTTGCGCTATCTGCAAATCGCCCTCGAAAAACGCGACACCGGCTTGCTCTACCTCACCCGCAATTCCGACTTCAATAATCTCCACGGCGATTTGAAATATCAGGAAATCGCCGCGCAAATCGATCGCAAATTGTCGGGAAAATCCAAGTCGTAGGTACGGCGGGGGCGGCCCTCAGCCGCGGCACCACCCCGCCCCTACCTCTGTACCGTCGAAATCCGTTATCCTGAATGGAGACCTATGACCCTGCTCGACGCTCCACTCTACGATCCCGCGAAAGCTCGGCGCCGCAAAATCAAAATTACTGTAATCGTCGTCCTGGTAATCGCTCTCGCTGCGCTCGGTTGGTTTTTGCGGAGTTGGCCCGAAGAGCACGCCGTCAACAAGTTCTTCGACGCCTTGCAGCAACAGAATTACGAAACGGCCTACGGAATTTATTTCCATGATCCCGGCTGGCGCCAGCATCAACAGCAATATTCCAGATACACCTACGCCGATTTCTACCGCGACTGGGGCCCCGGCGGTGAGTGGGGACTCATCAAATCCCACAGCATTTACGGCACGGCTGACACCAAGAAATTTGGCGGCGGCGGCGTTGTCGTGGAAGTCGTAATCAACGAACGCTCCGAACACGCCCGAATGTTCGTCCAAAAATCCGACAAGACAATAACCGTCTATCCGTTCTAAATTGTTGGGTTGTTCGAGCCTGTTTCAGTGTTGGAAGTTGTTTCAGTGTGGGGCGGGTGTCTCGCCCGCCCGCCCGAGCCGAGCTCGGAGGTTCTAGCAAACAGTCGGGTGCCCCAGGTTCGCGCCCGTCCTTTGGGCGCTAACCTGGGATTCCACTTCTCCTGACCCTTTAAGATTTGCTATGGACCGACGGCCGAATCCGAAAAAATCTAGGCCGCCATATCGTCGATCTGCGTGAGCGTCTTCTGCAGCGACGCTTCATCTCCGACCGTCACCGAAGTCCGCGAGCGGTCAATCTGCCGCATCAATCCCCAGAGAACTCTCCCCGGACCAACTTCAATAAACAACTTCACGCCCTCAGCAATCAACAACCGCACCGATGGCTCCCACTTCACCGTGCCGGTAACCTGGCGAATCAGCGCATCGCGCGCCGCCCCCGCAGTCTCCACCACCGCCGCATCCACATTCCCCACCACCGGACACTTCGGATCCAGAAAATTCAGCGTTTCTAAATCCGTCGCCAGACGATCTTGTGCGGGCTGCATCAGCGAGCTGTGAAAAGGAGCGCTCACCGGAAGGTTCACCGCTTTTTTCGCCCCGCGTTCGGCTGCCATTTCAACGGCACGTCCCACCGCTCCAGCGTGTCCAGAGATGACGATTTGCTCCGGCGAATTAATATTCGCCGCCTGGCACACCTCGCCCTGTGCCGCATCGTCCGCTACTTTGTGCACCTTCTCAATCGGCAAGCCGAGAATGGCTGCCATTGCGCCGATACCAAACGGCACCGCTTCCTGCATATACCGGCCACGTTTCTGGACCGCCCGCACAGCCTCAGGAAACGTCAGCGTTCCCGCAGCGACATGCGCCGAATACTCACCCAGGCTGTGTCCCGCGACATAGTCCGGCTCGAGGCCTTTTTCCTGCAACACGCGCCAAGCTGCCACCGACACCGCAAGAATCGCCGGCTGCGTAATCTCCGTCAGCCGCAACTTTTCTTCCGGACCTTCCCAGCAAATTTCGGAGAGCTTATACCCCAAACACTCGTCGGCTTCCTCAAAGGTTTGCCGCGCCACCGCGTAGTTGTCTGCCAGTTCCTTTCCCATGCCCACCACCTGCGAACCTTGGCCCGGAAAAAGAAAAGCAATTGGAGAAGAATTGTTTGTCATAGATTAGGAGATCGTAATTCCGAAGTCAGAAGTCAGGGTCCGATGCTACGTCGTTACCGCGACGCTCAACCCGGCCAGCTCCCGCTCAATCGTCTCAGTCACTTTGCCCTCGGCAAATTCGTCCGCCACTCGTATCGCATTCTTGATCGCGTTCGTGTTCGACGATCCATGCGTGATGATGCAAACACCTTTGATACCCAGCAGCGGAGCGCCGCCATATTCCGTGTGATCCAGCCGCTTCTTGAAATCCGTAAAAGCATTGCGCGAAATGTAGGCGCCGACCTGTCGCGTGATCGTCGACTTCAAGGTTTCTTTCAACACAGCGCGTACCAGTCGCGCGACGCCTTCTGAAGTCTTCAACGCGACGTTACCCACAAACCCATCGGCCACGATCACATCCACGTGTCCGTTATATAAATCGCGGCCCTCTACATTGCCAATAAAATTTATCGGAAGCCGCTTCAGCAGCTGAAACGCCTCGCGCGTCAGGTCGTTCCCTTTGCCTTCTTCTTCCCCAATCGAAAGCAGCCCCACCCGGGGATGTTTCTTTCCGAAGATCGACCGGCAATAAATATCGCCCATCACCGCGAATTGCTCGAGATTGATCGCCGTGCAATCGACATTCGCGCCGACATCAAGCAGAATCGCTGCCGTATTCAGCACCGTCGGAAACGCTGCGGCCAGCGCGGGACGGTCCACACCGGGCAGAGCGCCGAGCACGACTTTTGCCGTGGCCATGGCCGCGCCCGTATTCCCCGCCGTCACAAATCCCGCCGCCTGTCCTTCGCGGACCAGACGCAAGCCAACCCGTAGCGACGAATCGCGCTTGCCGCGAATCGCATCCACTTTGTCGTCCATGGTGACGACTTCGCTCGCGTGCACCACCTCGATTGGCAGTCGCCGCGCGCCGGGATAGCGCGTCAACTCCGCCCGCAACTGTTCTTCGGGACCCACCAGAAGCACGCGCACACCGTGATGACGCGCCGCCTGCAACGCGCCCTCAATCTCCGGCTTGGGCGCCTTGTCAGACCCCATCGCATCGAGCGCGATTATGCTAGGCATGAAGGGAGACGGAAAACGAGAGCACTTTTCATAAATTGTGCTTTGAAAAATGGTTTAAAGGGGTGCCGCTTCAATTGCGCGAGTGCAAGCCGGATGAGGCCGCTTGCGCCCTCGCCTTTACGACTTCTCCGCGACCTCTAAAATCTCACGGCCCTTGTAAGTTCCGCACTTGGGGCAAGCGCGGTGCGGCATCTTCTGCTCATGGCAGTTCGGACACTCGGACAACGAGTGCTTCGACAATGAGTCGTGAGCGCGGCGAGTAGCCGTGCGCTTCTGAGAATGTCTACGTTTCGGATTAGGCATGTTATTCCTTTTGTCGTTATCTCTGAGTCGTCAATTCTAAGTAGATCCGCTTTCACTGAAAACTGACGACTGAGAACTGACAACTCGCTATTGATTCAACTTGGTGCGTATCTCTTTCAGCGCAGACCACCGCGGATCTTCAACTTCGTCCACGCATGAACACTCATTTTGGTTCAAGTTCTTGCCGCAATGCGGACACAACCCCTTACAGTCCTCACGGCAAACCGACTTCAACGGCAGCGCCAGCAAAACCTGCTCGCGCAATGTATCTTCCAGCAACAATCCCTGGCCTTCGTAGTACCCAATTTCGGCCTCCGCGTCAGTCACCGAGAGTTCGGCATGTCCCGAATCAATTCCCAGCGGACGATACAGCAGATCGAAACTGCGTTCCACCTCATGCACCACCGGATCCAGGCAGCGTGCGCAAGCCACTTCCAGGCTCGTCTCCAGCTTGCCCTTGATCCTTATATCCTGCACGATCTCGTGCTTGCCGTGATGCTCTTCGACCAGATCCGCCCGCCCTTCGGCGAAAAGTGGCGACCGCTGCACGACTTCCGTGCCCAAATCGATCACACCCGGGCCGTACTCCTCCCGGAAATCGACAGGATTAATCTCCAGATCCTTCAGTTCGATGAGCATCAGAACCTCCGCCGCCCCCACTCAAATTACCGCAAAGGCCCGCGGAAGTGCGCACAGAGACGAAAGTCTCTCAGGGAGCAATATCTAAGAATAAAGCCCGAAAAACTAAGTGTCAAGGAAGGGAAACCTTCGTTCTTCTGGCAAACTGTGGGCGGGGCACACAACATGGCTATCAACTTCCCAGTAATCGTGCCTTTCATTGGCGCTCTAGTCTTCTTTGCGTTTACGGCCAAATTGCGGCACTTTAAAGTTTCAGAAAAACCGCCAACTTTCCGCGCCGGGCTCTCAATAGAAGAGAGGCAGCGAAAGATTACGATCGCGAAATGGATCAGTTTCGCTCAGCATCATCAATGCTCCTATAGGGGTGTGCTAGACTATCCCTATGCCAACCCTATACGTAGAAAACGTCCCCAAAGACCTCTACGAAGCCCTGCGCGCCCGCGCCCGCAAGAACCGCAGTTCCATCGCCGCCGAGATCATCGGACTGCTCGAACACTTCGTTCCCACTGCTGCGGAATCGCGCCGCCGTATGCGCGCGTATGAAGAACTGAGAAAGATTCAAACTCACATCCCTCCCGGCCCAGGGCCCTTTCAAAGTGCAGAAGAGATGATCCGCGAGGACCGTGAGCGTTGACGACCTGCGTAGTGGATGCCTGTGTCGCCGCCAAATGGGTTCTGCCCGCAGCTGGCGACGAACTCCTCGACCAGGCGAATCGTCTGATCGAGCGGCACGTGAAGCGCGATTTGCAGCTGTTGGCACCGGCTCTGATCGAGGCCGAGATCGGCAATGTCCTCTGGAAAGCAGTGCGCCGCAAACGGATTAGCTCAGCAGACGCGGAAACCTCGTTGCAACGTTTCAGCGAACTTGGAATCGAGATCGTCCCCACCTCCGGCTTGATCGAGCGGTCGTTGCAAATTACGATCAGCTGTGATCGTAGCTTTTACGATTCCCTCTATGTCGCACTGGCTCTCGCCACCAAGACCGACCTCGTCACCGCCGACGAGCGTCTGGTAAACGCCCTCGGCAGCCGCTTCCCCGTTCGCTGGCTCGGAGCCTTCTAATCGTCTGCACCATATTGGTGTACACTGGTGCTATGCCCACCACGAAGCAGGTCCGTCGCAGCGTTACCCTTCCAGCTCAGGTCGCGCAACAGGTAGACCGCCTCGCCAAACGCCGTCGTCTCAGCGACAACCGGGTCTTGGTCGAGTTGATCGAGCAAGGTATCGAGGCCGCTAAACAGAAAGAGCAAGCCTTTTTCGAGCTCGCGGAGCGCTTCCGCTCTTCGAAGGACCCGGACGACGTCAAGAAGCTTGGCGACCAGCTAGGCCGCTTCGTCTTTGGAGAGTAATGCCCCAAATCGAGACTTGGTCTCGCCTGCCCACTGCCATCCGCGATCATCTGGTCGACCGGATGCACGATCGCCAGATCAGCCTGGATGATCTCAACCGACTCCGCCTCTGGATGGAGTCGAAGCCGGAAGTCCCTGCCGGGCCGTGGTTCAAGGATTTCGGCTCGTTCAAACTATGTGGAGAGGGAAAGTATCCGAAGACCTTCCTCGTCGCAGGGCAGGCGGCTTCGGGACGAAAGCTGCAGAACGCACTCCTTAATTTCTCTGCTTCCCCAGTGCAGCGAGATTCCGCCTCACTACTTAATCCCCAGCGCCCGCACCGCCCCATCATCCACCACCGTCTTCCCATCCTTCTTCGTCACCACCCCAAACGATCCCGAATAATCCCACATCGTCCATCCAATTCCATTGTGCTCCAGCGCCGTCCGCACATCGTGCAACCACGCGTCCCGATCCGCCGGATCAGCATAATCCCGATACACCCCGAACTCGTTGCACACCAGCGGAACCCCGCGCCGTCGCGCCCACTCTGCCGCCTGCTTCATCTCCGCCTCAATCCGCCCCGCGTCCCAGTGTTCCCGCCCGTACCGGATCACCTGCAACCGGTCCACTTCGTCCGGCACAAGCGCGGCCGCCTTCGCCGCCGACTCCTCGCTCGACGGATATCTCACTCCTCGCAACCAATGCCAGTAATAAGCACTCCAGGTCGCTCCCTGGTGCGTAAAAATATACGGCTCATAAAAGTGGAAGTTGTAAATCACGTTCGGATCCCGCAGCGGCTCCTCAAACACCAACTCGTCGTCGTTCGACCATCGCGCCCCCGCCGCAATAATCGTCAGCCCCGGCGCACCTTCCCGGATCGCCGCCACCAGCTTCATCTGCACTCCCAGCCACCGGTAGCGATCGCCGAACTCAGGCTCATTCATCACCTCGAGAAACACGCGGTCCGCGTCCCACGTCGAATAATGCGCGGCCAGCGCCCGCCAGAAATCCCCAAAGCGCTGCACGAATTCATCCTCTTTCCCCATCCGCGCCTTAAAATCGCTCTCCGGATGCAAATCGATCACTACCGCCAACCCGTGATCGAGAACCATCTTCACCGCCGCGTCCAGCGAAACCAAGTAATCCACCGGAATAAGATTTGGCTCCCGCTCGTTAAACATCGGCTGCGGATTCACACTCAACCGCACATGATCGAATCCCATCGACTTGATCAGCGCGATGTCGTCCGCCGTAGTCCAAGCCTGAAAATGTTCAGCAGTATAGCCGCGCTTGTCATACACCTGCGCGAACCACCCGCTAGCATTAATCCCATGCTTCAGCTTTTCCGCCCTCTTGAACGCCAGCGGCGGAGCATACACGGAACCGCTGCCCCCAGCGTGACCCGTCTGCCCATCCGCGCCACCAGCCAACGAAACGAATCCCACCAACAGCCCAACCCAGAACTTCGCCAGCCCAATCTTCATCGCAACTCTCCGCAACCAATCCCTTCCCCATTGATACACTATTCGCGAACAACCAACGCGAACGACGAAAAGCGAACGACCAACGACCACCATGCTCCCCAACCAGCGCCATCTCTTCGATATCCCCGCCGACGTCTCCTACCTCAACTGCGCCTACATGTCGCCGCTGATGAAACCTGCGCTAGACGCCGGAATCGCCGGCCTCGCCCGCAAAGCGCATCCCTGGGAATTGACCCCCGAAACGTTTTTCACCGGAGCCGAAGAATTTCGCTCTGCGGCCGCGCCGCTTCTCGAAGCCTCGCCCGACGACATCGCCATCGTCCCCTCCGCTGGATTCGGAATCGCGACCGCCGCGCGTAATCTGCCGATCCACAAAGGGCAGAGCATTCTCGTCTTAGCCGAGCAGTTCCCGTCCAACTACTATTCCTGGCAGCGCAAGGCCGACGAAACTGGCGCCTCATTAAAAGTAGTCCCGTGGCCCGAGAATCAGGATTGGACCGCAGCCGTCCTCGACTCGCTCACCCCCGAAGTAGCCATCGCCGCTCTCCCTCACGTCCAATGGACTAGTGGCGGCCGGCTCGACCTCGTTCGCATCTCAGAAGCCTGCCGCAAACAGGGAACCGCGCTCGCCCTCGACCTCACCCAATCACTCGGCGCGCTGCCCTTCAGCGTGAAAGAAGTGCAGCCCGATTTCGCCGTGGCCGCCAGCTACAAATGGCTCCTCGGCCCCTATTCCGTCGGCGTTCTTTATGTCGCTCCGAAATGGCAAAGTGGAACGCCTCTGGAAGAGAACTGGATTCAGCGCGCCAACGCCCGCGATTTCTCGAGCCTCATTCTATACACCGAACATTACGACCACGGCGCGCGCCGCTTCGATATGGGAGAGCGCGCAAATTTCGGACTGCTACCCGCTGCCGTGCACGCGATGAAGCAAGTGCAGGAATGGAAAGTAGAGCAGATTTCAGAAACTACCGGCGCACTCAATCGCCAATTGGCAAGCGCCGCCGCCGACCTGGGATTTCTCAGCGCGGCCGAACCTCTGCGCGCTTCCCACTATCTCTGTCTGCGAAGAAAAGAAGCGATCCCGAAAGAGCTTCCCGTAGCGCTGGCGAGCGAGAAGGTATTCGTCAGCGTCCGCGGAAGCTCCATCCGCGTCACTCCCAACGTCTACAACACGCCAGACGATTGCGATCGCCTGATCACAAGCCTCCGTCCCTTTGCCGTTAGAGCCGGAGCCTGAGATTGCTTGGAAGCGTTTGGGTGGCGCAGAGCTTCAAGCGCTGCGAAAACAGCTTTGCTTTGACATGCCTTTAGGCGCTGAGGGCGAACCCTGCTACTTCAGCGAACCTTCGATCCTGCGTGTGACCAGGCTTAAGGACGGAATGAATCGAACTCTGCCGGCTCAGTCGATACCGGCCCATCATCATGCTACTGCTTCAACGCCGCAGCCTTGCGCTGCGCCAGCGACGCCGCCTCGGTCGACGGATTCTCTTTTTGCACCTGCTCGTAGAGCTTCTTCGCCTCGTCCGGCTTCTGCCGTGACTCATCGAACCCTGCCAGCTCCATCTGTGCCGTCGCCTTGCTAACCGTGAGCGTTGGCTTGTCAATCAACTGCTTGTAAAGATCGGCCGCCTGCGAGTCCTTATTCTCGGACCGATACAACGACGCCAGCGCCAGCTTCCCCAACGCGGCCAAATCGGCGTTCGAAGAGCCAGCCGCCTCCTGCAAACTATGCTCCGCCGCCGCATTGTCGTTCAACTGCAGCGACGCCAAGCCCACGAAATACTTCGCCATATCGGCCGTGTGCGTGTGCGGATACTTATCGACAATCCCCTGAAACTGCTTGCGCGCCGCCGTAGCCCGCTCCTGCAGCGAAGCAAAAGTGTCATAGCCCGGCTGCGCCGGAGTGCCCGCCGGACGAATCGGCGTCTCAAACGTTCGTACCGCCGTCGACAGCTCGGCGCTCGCCTTTTCATCCTGCGTGTTGACGTAATACCACCCGCCAAAAGCAATCGCCGCAACCGCAATCACCGCAACCACGATGACGGTAAGCTTCCCCTTGTGCTCTTCGCTCCAATGGGCGGCGTTTCCCGCTGCCTCGAACGTAACTTTGCTGAAACGGTCCTGTTTCAGTTGATGCCGGGTTTCTGCGCGCACGAATGTCCTTCTTAACTTAAAGGTAGGATGACAATTAACTAGTCTAACAGGCCAATTTCCGGAGCGTCAAAGCGCGGTCTCACAACAGTGGATCGAGCGACTGGCCATAAAAGGCTTGAGGATCCTACGTAACGGCCTCGTTATCTCTACCGAGCGACGCAACCGTCGGACGAATGTATCTGTCCCAGCGACGCGGTAGCAGGATTTACCGCCTGGAGTGCTCCCCTCGGGCAAATATCCTCCGCGGAAACCTCAATATTCTTCGCACCTTCTGCCTTGAAATGCTCAAGCCATGTCACGATTCTGTTGGCCGAACGCGGAAACGGTTTCTCCCCGTCCGCATTTGAGATTACGACGCGCTGAACCTGACCATCGCGCGGGACCTCCGCCACAAAGGTTTCCGCACCGTTGCGCAGAATATTCGGCGTAGAGGCAGCCAACTTCCGAAATTCTGGATCTGCAAGAAATTTTTCCAACTGCTCCAATTCGTTCGCAGCCAGAGCTCCTTCCAGCAGTTCCGTGTACGGGGTTCCAGGGAGCAATTTATCGTCCGCATTCGCGTGGGGAGAGTCGGCCTCAACTTTCATCGCCAGCCGCCGCATCTCGTAATGGCCGTCGCGGTCTACCGAAAAGCAAATTTGCGGGGAGCTTGCAAATCCTTGAGGCACCCAAGAGCTTGTGAAAGACATGCGAACAAGCAGGGATGTACCCTCCATAGTCCTGGTTTGCTGTCCACAAATCAGAATTGGAGCCAAGAGCAAAGACGCGAAAACAAGGCAACTCTTCGAGAATCGCATACTGAACCTCCTGTGAAAGACCCTCGGCCAGTCTACGACCTGCCGCTAACCAGCGCAAACCCACAACCACAAACGGAAGAATTCAGGAAAGGCGCCAAGTCTCATTCACAAAGGTAATGTTTTCGCCTCATTCTGCAGGTACTAAACTCGCTACGGAGGTTGATCATGCGATGCGCGCTCGCAGCAGCTTTACTAATGCTCATTCCTGCCGCCGGGGCGTGTAATCTCCCGCAGTCCACACCCAACTCACTTGTGCCCAAGACATTTATCTATGACAAAGGCTGGGTGATTCCAGGATTGGCGGCTGCTTCGGTAGTTCGACGATACGTTGACGAAGCCGGAAGCAATGTAGTCAATTACAAGCCAACAACTAACGCTGAGGTCGACGTGCAAGGCTTCGATCTCTCGCCGGATGGCCAATCGCTTCGGTTTGTTCCTGGGTATGAACAGCTCGTGACAGATATCCTCGAGTATCGCGTTCAAGACCGCGCTTATGCTTACACGGTTTTGACAGTCAGCTTAGGCAAAGCAGAACCGCCGATGTCGCAGAGGACCCAATCGTCGATTCCCCACAGAACGCAGACTAAAGGGACCCGGAAAACGGTGCCGGGAGGGATTCTCGGCTGTGGCTTCACCATCCTCTGGTATTTCGACGCGGACGGAGACGGTCGGTTCGAATCCCTGGAATACATAGGTTTCGGAGGCCCCTATACGAACGCGACACCTTGTCCCACTACGCCAGAGTGGGCACTCAAGTTGCTCCCGAATAGAAAGGCGGCAGAAAGTTGCACAGCTACAGATCCTCGAATGGCCGCGGAACGCGATCTGAAGACGCTACCACCTGCTTTACAAAACCTACTCGATTTCCGACCAGTTCCACCTACTCTAGCTCCACGCACTGACAAATAAAAAGGCATCGACTGAGCGACTGTGAGCTGGTCGGAGTCGAGCCCTCCTCACTTCGCATCCGTCCGGTATTTCCAGAATCCCGCCATCTTCTCCTGCAAAACGTGAAACGACCCCTCCCGAACTTCTGCAGCCGCCCCCGCAACCGCATCCTCCCGCACCGCTTCTTCAATCAAGTGGTGCAACGGCGCCAGTTCGCACACCGGATCCGTCGCCCCCGCATCGCCCGTTAGCAGAAAAGCCTGACACCGGCATCCTCCAAAATCTTCCCCACGCCGATCGCATGACCGGCAGGGCTCGGGCATCCACGCCTCGCCGCGAAATTTCTGAAACGCCTCCGAGTTCGTCCAGATCCAATCCAGCGCTTGTTGGCGTACGTTATCAAACTTCATCCCCGGAATCACTCCCGCAGCATGACAAGGCAGCACGCGTCCCGCAGGATCGATCAGCAGCAACTGCCGTCCCCATCCGCCCATGCACGCCTTCGGAAAGCGTGCATGATAGTCGGGCACAACCATGTCGATGCGAATCTTGCCTCGCAGCCGCTCCGAAGCCGCGGCCACGACTTCTACGGCGCGGTCGAGTTGCGAGCGCGTCGGCAGCAAGGCCGACCGGTTCTCGAGCGCCCACCCGTAGTACTGGGCATGCGCAACCTCCATTCGATCCGGATTGAGCGCCTCTAGCGCCGCGATCATCTCTTCCAGATGATCGATGTTCTGCCGGTGCACAACCAGATTGGTCGTGAACGCAATTCGGTGCTCGCGAATCCACACAGCCAGTTCGAGCTTGTGCGCATGCGCGCGGGTCCCGGCAATCCAGTTGGCCTGGCCCTCGTTCGAATCCTGAAAACTAAGTTGGATGTGATCGAGACCTGCATCGACGAGCTGGGCCAGCCGCTCTCGCGAAAGCCCGATTCCAGAAGTGATCAGGTTGGTGTAGAGACGTGCCTGGCACGCTCCGGCGATCAACTCCGTCAAATCTGGGCGCGCCAGCGGCTCACCGCCGGTGAGATGAAGATGCAGGACTCCCAGGGCCGCCGCCTCGCCAAAAACCCGCAGCCAATCCGCAGTCTCAAGTTCTTCCGCACGCGCAGTCAGCTCCAGCGGATTCGAACAATACACGCAATGCAGCGGACAGCGATGCGTAATCTCGGCAATCAGCGCCAGCGGATTGGGATATTGAGCCATGGGGAGATTGAATCGCTGATTCATTGAGACATTGAGATTGAGACATTGAATGACTGAAGAAGATCAAATGATTCAATACCTCAATGTTTCAATCCCTCAATAGTCAATGATCCGCTTCTCATGCAGTTGCTCGAGAAAAGTGAGCACATCCGCTCGAATCTTTCCTTTCGGGGCCAGCATGAACTGCGTCTCCAACTTCTGCACAATCTCGGCCAGCGAAAAATGCCCGTCGCAAAGCTCGAGAATAATCCGGCCCGTGCCCTCGACTCGAATCGCCCCTTCCGGAAACAGCACCACCGGAGCCTCCGTCGTCCCGCCCCATCGGCATCCCGCCGCAAACTTCGGAACACTCGTCTCCAACAGTTCAGCCACGTTAAGCCTTGCCTCCATCCTGAATCCGAAACGCCCCCGGCGGCGGCCATCCCGGCGAAACATACGCAAAGTAAAGCGCGTCGAGTTGCGCCCACAAGATGTCGCACTTATCCCGCAACGCCTGAATCACGCCGTCCTGCTCCGCCCGCGTGGCCGCATGGTCAAACGCGTATTGGATCGCAAACGCCGCGTCCTCGGGAGCCTCCGTCAAGCGCGCCTCGAAATAATCCAGTCCCGACGCCAGCCACGGATAGTGCTCCCGCAGTTTCTCCATTCGCAGCGTAATCAAGTCGCGCGAAAAAAGCTCAGTCAGTGAAGAAGCCACGCACTCCGTAAACGGACGCGTCCGCACCAGATTCAAATATTCGTTGCCAATGAATCGCGTCGCTGGAAGCACTTCCTCTCCGCGGATCACCCGATCTTTATCCAGTCCCGTAGCCTCGGCCAGTTTGATCCAACGCAAAATCCCGCCCTGGCGCGTCCCGTCTCCATCATGATCCACAATTCGCTTGCGCCACACCCGCCGAAATGCCGGATCCGTCGCTCGCGAAAGAATGATCGAATCTTTAATCGGAATAATCGACTGGTAGTAGTACCGGTTCAACGCCCAAGCTTGCAATTGTCCGCGCGAGAGTTTGCCTTCATGCATCAGCAGATGAAAAGGATGCTTGTGGTGATAGCGCTCCTCGCCCACTTTCCGCAACGCCGCGCGCAACTCCTCAAACGTAAGCTTCGCGTCACGCGACGTGCTTTGCGGGATCACAGATCGACCTGCCAATTGTCCTCCGCCACTTCCCAACCCGCCTCGCGCACAATCCGGTGTTCCGCACTCAGCTCATTCACCAGCGGATTCGTATTGTTGAGATGAATAAACATTTTGCGCTTAACTTCGATATCTTTCAGCAGCCGCAGACTCTCTTCCACCGGAATGTGCCCCATCTGGTGCGCTGTCTCGCCGCTTCCTTGCAGCTGTAGCAGTTCATCGTCGCTCCAAAAGGTGCCATCGAACAAAAGCAAATCAACCTGGCGGATTTTTCCCAGCAGCGCGTCGCTAAGAGTGCCGACCGCAGGAACATACGCGACTCGCTTGCCCCTTGAATCAAAGAACAAAGCAGCGGTCCCTTCGTCCCGCCCAAGCTCAGCCCGATCGCTTTTCACATATTTGGGATAACGTCCCGAAAGGTAGAGCACCTCGCATCGCAGCCCCGAGTCCGCCCCGTTCGCCGCCAGCAAAGCGAATGGCGTTCCCGCCTCCATCGCCGTCCATTCCACCTGCGGATCGACCCGGTTCAACATCCCGAACATGCTGTTCTCGTCCCGCAAAATGCGCAACACCGAAGCGGCGCCATACACCCGCAGCGGTTGCAATTCACGCAGCAGAAGCAACCCAACCACATGGTCGAGATCGCAGCTTCCTAAAACAACGCCAGCTATGGGAGAATCCCGCAGCCCACGCGGATGAAGATCAGGGGAGTTTTCGATCTGAAAAGCCAAGTCAGGAGACGCCCCGGCCAGAAACCAGGACGATCCATCCGCGCTGACCGCAAGTTGGGCTTGCGTGCGCGCTTTGCCACTAAATTTCTCTTCGGAGTTCGCTGCGACCGCGGCAGCGTCCGCGCCTTGGCGCACAGCTACGCAGTTTCCGCAGCCGCAATTCCACTGCGGGAACCTGCCCCCGGCCGCAGAACCGAGGATCCGAATGCGCATTCAGCTGTTTAGAGTGTTGCGCTCACGTAGGAATTGATTTCGCAGCAGAGTACAACTTCTTCGAATACCGGACTGGTCCAAGCCATGATCTTCACCTTGAGGTTCGAGATTTTCTTTACGTGCCGGGCCCACGAGCGCGGCATGTCGAGTTAGAGAATGATACCACCGCGATGGTTGTAATCATTCCTGAATCTTGCTCCCGGCATGGCCCATTAGGGCAGTGTGCAGCCCTTTTACACGTTCGCACACCGATCTTCAAAGCCTAATCAAATCATTAGCTTAGAAAAAGCTCACCCTCCGCAGCCCCTGCGGAGGGTGGCTGGCGTTACTGAGTATTGACGACGCCAAAGATCCCGTTGAGGTTATTCTTTGGTCCAGCCGTATAGAAAAGCTGATTGGTATTTCCGTTCGACGACGTCCCACCACCAAACTCGATCCCCCACAGCTGGTTAATGTGGATTGGCTTGTTCGCCGAAGTCACTACCGTCCCCACAAAAGCGCCGGTCGTCAGGTTAAATCCATTGATCGTTCCCGAGTTGGTGTTGTTGCTGATGAGCAGCGTCCCGCTGAGCGGTCCAAAGTTCGAAGGCGCTACCGCAAATCCCCATGGCTGATTGAGCGGCTTCCCATGAATCAGCGTCTTCACGAACGCCCCGCCCTCCGTAAAGATGTCGATGTACCCACCAGATTTGCCGCTCGTTGAAGCGAACGCAACATATACCTGGCCGCCGATATCCTGGATTCCAAACGGGGCGAAGCCCGCAGGCAATTTCGTATCGGTGAACGACATCACAAAGTTAAACTTGCCGTCGTACACGTCGACCTTATTGTTGGCCACATCCGCGGCATACAAAAAGTTGCCCGAGGAGTGGCTCGTAATCGCCAATCCCGTATAAACCGCGCCCGATGAGGAGTTGTTCACCCCAATCAAAGCGTTATTCGGATCAAAATGCGACCAGCCGCTGATCGTTCCATCCAGCGTTGCGAACAGAAACGCCGACGTCCAAGTGTCGATTTGAAATTCCGTTGACCCGTTGTAGACGATGCCGGTCGGCGTGCCCACTCCCGTACCGGCAGCCGTCGGAATCGTCACCACCAGGCTTTGCTTGGCTCCCGTCCCCGTATAAAGCGTTGACAGTCCCGTGCCTTCATCGCTCAGCCAGAATGGAGCGCCCGGGCCGTAGGCCAGTCCCCACGGATTGATAAGTTGCTTATCGCCCGTCTTGCCGGTGTTTTTCACTAGCGTGGTTGCCTCATACGATTGCCCGCAAACCGCCATGGCGGTTCCGGACACCAGCGACAAGGCCAGCACAAAAAACGCACCGGCGCATAGTCGGTTGCGTAAAGATCGAGACATAAAAGCTCTCCTCAGAATTTGAATGGCGGCAAGGCCGAGCGCCTCACCTGCCCGCGCAGAATCGAAGAAAAGTCCGATCCATGCGGCTCAAGAACATTAGCCGGAGAGCCAGAATGACTTGTCAGGAGGAAGTCAGTGGTTTGTAAACATCTTGTAACCCATCAAAACCGAAGGGAATAAAAACAGAAGAAGATGAAGAAGAAAAACGTGTAGTCGTGTGGTCGCGGGCGTCTCGCCCGCGGGGTTTGACTTCGCTTTTTGAACTGGCTTTTCGGCCTGCCTTAAGAGCCTGGTTTTCGACCTAATTCGACCCCGGCCACCGCTGCGATTCGCAGCCACCAAGAAGCTACTGTGCCGCTTCCAGCAACCCCTGCTCGGCCTTTTCCTGGCACTCAATGCAGTGCCGAGTCCAAGGCACCGCCTCCAACCGCTTGGCATTGATCTCTTTCCCGCAGGAAACACACTCCCCAAAACTACCTTCGCGGATCCGCGCCAGCGCGCCATCGACCATATTCAGCAACTGCCGGTCATTATTACTTTGGCTGAAGAGGAATTCCTTGTTGTACGAGCTAGCCGCGCGATCGGCGACGTCCTGAGTCGCCTCATCGTCCGCCGTGCGCCCGTCCTGCTGGTTGCGCACCACCATCGTCCGCAACTCGTTCCGCCGAGTTTCTAGTTTCTTTCTGAAAACTTCAAGCTTCTTCTTATCCATGATTGCGAACCCACGATTGCGAACCCACGATTGCACAACCTACACCCTGCTCACTCAAAATCAGCACCCTGACCACGCGAACCTTAAGATGCAAAGTCGCGCCCCACAGACTCCAATATCACCCTGAAGCCAAACAATTATCGTAAGCGCCAACAAGATCAGGCGTCAAATGGTTGGCTTTGTTCCGCAGTCGTTCAAGTCCCATGGGCTCACATGTAGGGCCGGTTTCCTGCGTGCCCCTTCGTGTCCTCTGTGGTTAGAGCTTTACGGTTTGTTCCCGCCCAGCGCCGGCGACGGATACTCCGGCAACTTCTGTTTCGCCGCCTGTGTCCGCTTCACCTGCAATTCGTCGAATAGCAGCGCCGGACTCGCCACGCTAAACCACACCGGCTCCGAACGGTCATCAGTTGCTGGAACAGTCCCCGCTGCGATCAGGTCCCCGCGCAGCGACCGCACATCCAGATCGCCAAACACTCCGCCCCGCACCAACTCTTCGTGCCCGTCCTTCGTCCAGACACGATAAAGAAGACGCGGCTCGAATCTAGGACCCATCGTCGCCACATACAACCCGTACGGCAGATCGCGCTTTTTGCACAGCTCGATCAACCGCTCCTTCAGTCCCGCGTCCGGCTGCGGATCCGTCGACTCCAAAATAAGGTTCCCCGGATGCGGCCCCGGCGTTCCCGCCGCACCCGCCCGTCCATGGCCATTCGAAGCCGGAAAGTCGCGGATCGGCTGCCGCCCAATCAGATACGAAACCAGTTGACCCTTCTCGATCAAGGAAACGCGTTGCGCCTGAACCCCTTCGTCGTCCAGCGTGTACTTGCCGAACAGCGGCTGCCCCGCGATCGTCGCAATTGTCGGATCGTCCACCACGTTGATAAATTCCGGCAACACCCGCGACTTATAGCTGCTCGACCACAGCCCCGTCGTACGCGCGTTCTCGCCCAGCTTCGGCTTGCGCCCCAGCACATTCGGCTCGACCAGATCGCTGACCACCGTCGCCGCCGCATCATTCGAAAACAGCACTGGCCCCCGGTACTCCTCATCCGCCACCGGAGCGTCCCGCAACAGCTTTAGCGAATCGCGGAGAGTGTCCGTGGTCTTCAGAAATTCCGCCCGCGTCGGCAATTCCTTCAGATCGTTTCCCTGATCGGCGTGCGAACGTTGCAACAGCATTCCGTCCGCCGCCTGCGTCGAGCCCGAAACCGAAATCACATAATGCGTGCTTCCCGAACGCGAGACCGTCCCCTCCGAATTTACGAAATAGCGGTTCTCCACCATAAACCGCAGCGAAGAGTCGAAGCTCTCGATCTCCGGATCGCTCCGATATTCTCCCGAAGCCTCTTCCACCAACCGAATCCACGGCGAGAAGTCATTCGTCGAAAAACGCGCCAGCGGCCCAATATCTTCTACCGGAGCCGCCTTAGCAAAGTCGTCCACCGGCACATCCACCTTCAACTGCTTCAACGCCGCCTGCTTCGCCGACAACGATTCGGTCGCCGATTTATAAGCACGGTCAGTCGCCAGCCAGATTCGCTGCCGGATCGCGAACACGTCATCATCCGACGCAACCAGATCCACCGTCCCTTCACCCGTGCCGTAAAAACTGTCCTGCTTGTAATCGCCCACGCGCACGACCACCCGCAGCAGTCGCCCGTGATCTCGTTGTTGGGCGCGCAGCGCTCCAAACACCGCAGCGGCCTCCATCTGATCGATCTCTGTCACTCGGTACTCGATGTAATAAGGTGCCGCGACATTATCCAGCTTCAGCTTCGCCTTCGACCGGTCCATTTCCTCCCGCATCGCCCGCAGGACAACATCGCCTGCGTTCGCATCTGCCGCGCGCGCGACCATCGAAATTGAACAAACCAACACGAAACAAGAAATGGCCGCGAACAAAAGCCTCCGGATCATCGCGCACCTCCCACTCCATCCAACGCCCCCGGCGGAGGCGGCAAAATCGGAGGCCGCGTATCTCCATATTTCCTCTTCTGCACTTCCATCTCAGAAAACAGCATCGCCGGAGAAGCAGCCGACACCGGAACACTCCCCGACTCCGCTCCGCATATTCCGTTGAACACGCTCGTCGTATCCCCCGTCGCCGCAATCTGCGTCAGCACCGTCAACGGAGTCCCCACAATATCCACGCCCCGCACCAGCTCATCTGGACGCCCATCCGCATACACACGCCACACCATCACCGGCAACACCTGAAACGCCTGCGGCAGGTCGCGCGTCGTCAACGTGAATCCGCCCTGAATGTCTTCGAAGTACAGTCCGTACGGCTTGCCCTGTTTTTTGATCTCGTCTAGGAACCGCGAACGCAACTGCGCATCCGGAATCGTCTTCGAAGAAGTGACGATCAGATTTCCTTGCCGTCCCACCGGCATCATTCCTTCTTGCGCCCGCCCGTGTCCGTTCGAGTTGCCGAAATTTTTCACCGGCATCCGTCCCATCAGAAAATTCTTCAGAATGCCGTCCTTCACCACCTCGACCCGCGACGCAGGACTCCCCTCATCGTCGTACCGGTAGAATCCCGACAACTCCGTCCCGCCCAAACTGCGCATCGTGGGATCATCCGTCACGCTCAAGAAGTCCGGCAGAATCTTTTCATTAACCTTCTTCGTAAATGTCTGCCCTTCATCGCGCCCGCGCTGCCGCTGGCCTTCCACGCGATGCCCCAACACTTCGTGAAAGAAGACCGCCGCAGCCCGCCCAGAAAGCAACGCCGGCCCGCTATACGGCTCGGCTAACGGAGCCGCCTTCAGCGCGCTCAAATCGTCCGCCATCTTCTTGACGCTCGCTTCCACCTCCGCCTGCGACGGAACCTTCGAGGGATCAGAAAACTGGAACGTCTCCACCCGCATCAACTGCATCCCGTCGTTCGCCAACGTTTGCGCCTGAATCATCACGCGAAAAATAACGTCGGAAGTTACAACCTTCGTTCCTTCCGTCGACGCCAGGTAGCTGCTGCCTTTTGTCGCCGTCATGAACACCAGCGACTCCTCCACCTGCGGATACTTCCGGAAACACGCCGAATAGCGCCGCGCCAGCTCTTCCCAGGCCTTCTGCTCCGGAAACTTCACCGGCGAGGCCTTCTCCACATAGCTCGATGCCTTCTCTTGCGAAAAGTCAGCGGAATCGTCCTCGTCCTTCGCCCTCACTGCGCTCTTCGTCTTCACATTCGCAAACGATTGCTGGGCCTTGCGATACTCCTGGTAGGTCAGCTTCCATAACACGCGAGCAATCGCATCGGCATCGTCTTTCTCCGGCAGCGCACCCGAGGTTATCCCCGAAGCACGGTCCTGCCCGTGTGTGTTGTCGAGCGCCGCCGTTCCGATCCGCATGTTGACGTCGGCGGACCGGTGATTCGTCAGCGATGAACTCAAAATCGCCCCCTGCGCGCTCAAGATCGCCAGCGATTCCCCCTCCGTCACGTCGTAGCTCACGAAGTAGGGAGCCGGATCGAGCTTCGACAGCTCGGATTGCCCCCGGTGCAACTCCTTCTCCATGGTGGATAGAAGAAGATCGTCAGATGAGGCGGGTGCAGCGGATATGACGGAATTTTTGGACTTTTGACCGCTCAACGGCGTCCCAAACTGGACAACCACCAAGACAAGAAAGACCAGAAGAAGGCGGCAGGCAACAGCTTTTTGAATTTTCATTAGAAAACGCGAGTGTACAGGACCGGACCCAACAAAAAAAGCGGCCCCTTTCGGGGCCACCCTTTCAAAGAGGCGAATTGGCGGGTATCAGAGGAAACGGCTTTGGCGCCGCTCCGGGGAGTGGGAGCGGACAGAGTGAGATGTCGAGAACATCGAGAGTGAAGTTTGTTCCAACGGTTGCGGCCTCTTCCTTAATTACCAACTGAGCATTTCCCGCACCAAATTAGTAACTGACTCCCCTGTCCTTAGACCATTTCGGGAAACTGTTCAAAATCAGGATTTTAGGGTGTTTCCCTTACACGCCAACCCTCATCCACGTCACATGCCTTTGTGATCCCAGATGCAGAATCCTGCACCTTCTTGAAAATTCTCGGGAACTCACGGCCAGCCCTGTCTCAAAACTCGGTGCCCCAGGTTCGCGCCCGTCCTTTGGGCGCTAACCTGGGTCCTCCTAAAGCCGCCCGTCAGTCCGAGAGCCTTTGTACGGATTCTTCGGGAAGGGCGCTAGTCAGGCTCCGCTCAGTCCCGCACGCCGCTATCTGAAAAAACCTCCGCCGTGAAGGCCTCAATCGTCGCGTTCTCACGCCAGGCATCCATCGGAAGCCCCGCCTTGCGGCACGTTTGCTCTAGAAAAGTGACCCGATCCCATCCGTACTCCCCAGGAACCTGTGGCAACAGCAACCCGCGCCGACCTCCAGCAGAGATAACCAGCCCGTGACGCCCAACCTCGACGTCCTCGGGACGAATCGCCTCCAGCCGCGAGAGCACGCTCAGAGAAATGCCGAGCTGGTGAGCTTCCTCTTTCGTCACCGGCGAGAACCGGGAATCCTCGAAGGCCGCGGCCCGCGCCGTCTCGGCCACGGCTCGATACAACGGCGCGACCGGCATCGCATAACCGACGCATCCGCGAAGCTTTCCTTCAAGATAGAGTGTGGAGAAAACACCGCGTGGCTCCGACAAAGAGAGAGTAATGTCGGGCGACAGCCCCGAAGCACTCCTGCCCTCCGCCTCCGCCAGAATCGCCTCGTGCGCAATCCCGAGCAAAGTTCTCCGCTGTTCTGCCGAAAATTCACTGTCGGACGAAACCGTCCGTTCCGTTTCAACTCCGGCGCGAGTCAGAGCCTTTTCATCCGTCGTTTCAGACCGCTTGAACATCGCTCTTTCTCCGTCGCGAAAGGACGAAGCTCCGGCGCCGTCGCTTTTCCGACTTGCGATCGATCCGCGACCAGAAAGCGATAAAGTAGTCGACCGCCGATACCAGCGAAAGCAGGATCATAAACCAGATCGCAGCCCACGCGATCCAATACACCGGGAAAATATAAGCGCCATATACCGGCCACTCATGCCAGCGCCGCGCCAGAATCACCGCCACCACCGAAATAATCTGGACCAGCATCTTGAACTTGCCCAGTTCGCTCGCCTGGATGGTGAAACCCTCCGACGCCGCAATCGACCGCAGGCCACTTACTAGAAATTCCCGCCCAATCACCACCACCGCCATCCACGCCGGCACCAGCACGGGATTGAACTGCACCAGCGTGATGAAGGCCGCCGCTACCAGCAACTTGTCCGCCAGCGGATCGAGCAGCATCCCCATCGTCGTGATCTGCCCGCGCTTGCGCGCCAGGTACCCATCAATCCCATCCGTGATCGAAGCCAGAATAAAGACCGCCGACGCCAGAATCTCTCGCTCCCCCGTCCGCTCGTTCGCGAACCGCGGAGTGCAAAGAATCCATATCAGAAGAGGTATGGCGGCAATGCGAGTAAGCGTGATTGAGTTGGGAAGGTTCACGCGATGAATAGGCCAGGGCCGCAGCAGGCGGACAATTTCGATTATCCTCTACATCAGAGGCCAAGGCAACGGACACAAAACCGAACGGCAGTTTTAGAACCGAAAGATTTCCAAAGCTGTGCGAGGAGTGCCTACGATCACGCGTGACTAGCGGAAAGTCGAACGACGGATCATGTACTACTGAATGAAGCCAAATTAGTAGCCGGATTAATGCGCGAAACCATGTCCGGGGTAATACTTACTTTGTCCAATTTTTGCGACCCCAGCTGCACGGTCGCCTTCATCTTCTTGCTCATCCATTTCTCGCCTTCCACAATCACGGTGACGTCGCTGCGCGGCGCAAAACTCACGTCTTCGAGTTTCAAGGAACCCAATTGCGACTTGTATCGTGCCACCAGATATAAATTCTCCATTGGCTTCAACCGATACCGTTTCGTCCCTTCCGTAAATCCAGCGTTCACCTCGAATTGAATCAGGTCCAAGTGCTCCGCCTTAGCCCGATTGAGTTCCTCAATATATTCTCTTACCTGTTGCAAGGTCAGAGGATCTGCTTTTTCAAGCAGCATTTTATAAGTGCTGTATGTTTTCCACGTCGCATATGCGCCAAAGGTCTGTGCAATTGCCCAAAAAAGCGTCCTGCCTCCGAGTGCCAGTTCCACTCTGCCCATGGCTGCTAAGCCAATTAAGGTGAAATTCCAGATAGCCAGCACTGCCAAAGTGACAGCGGAGACGATGATCACCTTAGGGTCTCGCACTCTTCTTTCGTATATCCCCGCGATAATCAAAGCCAGCCCCAAGACCACGCTGACAAATCCCAAATCCTCGTTCCGAGCGACGAGCACGCCTCCGATCAGCAGATTCAAGGCGCCCCAAATGATGCTCCCTTTCCCACTGGACCGAAGCTTGTTGTCGAACAGGCAAAACGCCCCGGCGACGTTCAATTGCTCCAAACGTTGTGGATCTGCCGCCATGTTCCTCTCCACCAGAATTGTCGAAAAATACTAGCTAGAGAATGACGCGCCATTGGCATCAGCGCCCCAATGGGCTTTACTTCTGCTTCGCGATGACCTTGTCCGAAATCTTCTTATAGGTCGCTGCCGGAACAATCTTCTTGCTCAATAGCTGGCTCTTGTTCGCGTACGGGCGCCCATCAATAATCTTTTGCGAGTACGCCGGTCCAATTCCCGGCAACGCCTCCAGCTGATCTTTCGTAGCCGAGTTGATGTCGACCAAATCGGCTTTGGCAGCCGTTGAGCTTTTCGCCATCGTTTGGCCGGACTGCGCCCCCGCGATTCCACTCATCAAGCTCAAAGCAAAAACGCCGACGACAATTGCGGACATCACCGACTTAAAGCTGATTCTCTTTGTCATGGCTCTCCCTATTCCTTATGAGCTGCTTTGTACCCGGCGGCCTTCGCCTCCGCTTCCGTCATGAACTTTCCCGCCTTCGTCTTCCCATACCAGCGTCCGCCTTTGTGATACACGCCGCTGTCCGTGTTCACCCAAACCTTGCCGCTCGCTTTCGCCGCCGCAATGTCCTGACTGGAAGCCGCGCCTGTCGTCTTGCTAGTAGACTTAGGCGCCGCCATGTTGCCGGAAGGTGCCCCGGACTGCGGAGCTGCGCTCGGACTATCCGACCCTTTCGCCGGAGCCGAACCCATGTTGTTCGTGCTAGTCTGCGCCATCGCCAAAACCGGCGAAACGCCCACTGCCAGCCCAAGCAAAACAACGTATAAACACGACCAAAGTCGTCGCGAAGCTTGATCCATATTTCCTCGCAAATATTTCCTAGGCGTAAATTCCGCGCTGCTTGATCGTATACGCCACGCGATCAATCGCTAGCATGTACGCCGCGATCCGGTTATTCACCGCATGCGTCTCGGCATACCGCACCACATCGTCGAATGCCGTGATCATGATGTCCGACAGGCGCTCATTCACTTCCGACTCTTTCCAGAAATATCCCTGGCGATCTTGCACCCACTCGAAATAAGAGGTCGTCACCCCGCCCGCGTTCGCGAGAATGTCGGGAATCACAAAAACCTTCTTCTCCGCCAAAATGTCATCCGCCGCCGCCGTCGTCGGACCATTCGCCCCCTCCGCCAAAATCTTGCACTTCACCCGATCCGCATTCTGGCTCGTAATCACATTCTCCGTCGCCGCCGGAATCAGAATGTCGCAATCCATCAGTAACAAATCCGCCGGATCGTACGCCCCCGCTCCCGGAAAGCCATGAATCGCGCCGTTCCGCTGCCGGAACTCCCACAGCGCTTCACAGTCGATCCCTTCCTTCTTGTACAACCCGCCGCCCACTTCCACGATTCCAATCACCTTGTAGCCGGCTTCCGACATCAGGCGCGCTGCATTCGACCCCACATTCCCAAATCCCTGCACAATCACGCGCGTCGTATCCCGGTTCAGCTTCAGCTTCTTGATCGCCTGCTCGCACACCATCAGCACGCCGCGTCCCGTAGCCTCGCGCCGTCCGCGCGACCCGCCAATGTTGATCGGCTTCCCCGTCACCACCGCCGTCACCGTCTGCCGCATATGCATGGAGTACGTATCCATGATCCACGCCATCGTTTGCTCGTTCGTATTCACATCCGGAGCCGGCACATCTTTCTCCGGCCCGATGAACTCGAACAACTCCGCCGTGTACCGCCGCGTCATGCGCTCCAACTCGCCCTGCGACATCTTATGCGGATCGCAAATGATCCCGCCCTTCGCTCCGCCGAACGGAATATTCACCACCGCGCATTTCCACGTCATCCAGCTCGCCAGCGCCCGCACCTCATCCAGATTCACATCCGGCGAATACCGCAACCCACCCTTCGCCGGACCACGCGCGATCGAGTGCTGCACCCGAAACCCCGTGAACACCTCCAGGTGTCCGTCGTCCATCATCACCGGGATATGGACAATGATTTCCCGGCTTGGACTGCGCAGCACCTTCCACAATCCGTCATCCAGATTCAGTTTGCGCGCCGCCAGATCAAAGCGCGCCGCTTGTGCCTGCCATGGATTAGTCTCCTGCTCAAGATCCACTACCGTCATAAGAGTCTCCGTATGATTGCTTTTACCGGCTTCTCCAGCTTTCTGCTGAGCCTCGCAAAGTATATTGCCGCCTAACAGGCTAGGCAAGCGAGGGTGTGACGAATCCGGCACCTCGGTACCGGCGGGTCGGTATGCTGACAACTTCGCGGTGGAGCTTCCATATAATGACTTGCACGCAGTTATGATCCGTCCTGACTACAAGCAGTTCGCGCGCCTCGCCCGCGAAGCGACGCTCGTGCCCGTGGCGAAGTCCATCTCGGCCGACTTGCTCACTCCCGTCTCGGCCTTCCTCGCCATCGCCGACCACGAGCCCGACGCCTTCCTTCTCGAATCCGTCGAAGGCGGCGAAAAGATCGGACGCTACACCTTCCTCGGCGTCCGCCCGTTCCTGCGCCTGCAGTCGCGCGGCGCCAACATCACCATCGAGCGCGGACGCACCCTCGAGCATCGCACCGGCAACGTCTTCGACGTCATCAAGACGCTCCTCCAGCAATACCGTCCCGCCACCATCGACGGACTCCCTCCCTTCACCGCCGGAGCCGTCGGCTACTGCGCCTATGACATCGTCCGCCGCCTCGAGAACATCGGAGACCACGCCCTCGACGACCTCGACGTTCCCGACTGCATCCTCATGTTCTTCGATCGCCTTCTAGCCTTCGATCACCTGCGCCACCAGATCCACATCGTCGCCTCGGCCGACGTGACCCGCGAAAGCCCGAGAGCCGCCTACGACCGCGCCGTCCGCGATATCGCCCGCATCGAAAAGAAGCTCGCCGCCGGATGGAATCCTTCGCACTGGCGCAAATCCGCGGCCAAGTCGAAGCTGACCCGCAAGCTAAAGGTCAAGCCGCGCACCACCAAGGCCAAGTTTCTGGATGCCGTGCGCAAAGCCAAGGACTACATCGCCGCCGGAGACATCTTCCAGGTCGTTCTTTCGCAGCGTTGGGACTTCGAGCCCGAAGTCGCTCCCCTCGATCTCTACCGCTCCCTGCGCACCGTCAATCCCTCGCCGTACATGTATTTCCTGCGCTTCGGACCGATGCTGCAACCTTCATCGCGCGAGACCACCGAGACCAAAAAGCGCGGCGCTCGCAAAGCCGCAATAGTTCCCCAGCGCTCCGCCGAAATCCACGTCGTGGGCTCCTCTCCGGAAATGCTCGTCCGCGCCGCGGCCGCAGGCCGCAAGCTCGAATACCGTCCCATCGCCGGAACCCATCCCCGCGGCCGCGACGAGTCCGAAGATTCCGCTTTAGAAAAGAAGATGCTCTCCGACGAGAAAGAACGCGCCGAGCACGTCATGCTCGTCGACCTCGGACGCAACGATCTCGGCCGCGTCAGCGACTACGGCTCCGTCAAAGTTCGCAACCTGATGTACGTCGAGCGCTACTCCCACGTCATGCATCTCGTCTCCGCCCTCGAAGGCCAGCTCCGCCCCGATCTCAGCGCCATGGACGCCTTCGCCGCCTGCTTTCCCGCCGGCACTCTCAGCGGAGCCCCCAAAGTCCGCGCCATGCAGATCATCGAAGAACTCGAGCCCACCCGCCGCGGCGTCTACGGAGGCTCCGTCCTCTACGCCGACTTCGCCGGCAATCTCGACTCCTGCATCGCCATCCGCACCCTGCTCATGAAAGGCAAAAAAGCCTACCTCCAGGCCGGAGCCGGAATCGTAGCCGACTCCGACCCCCAGCGCGAGTACGAAGAAACCGAAAACAAAGCCAAAGCCGTCCTCCGCGCCGTAGAACTAGCCAGGTCCACGTAACGCCCGACGGTCCACGTAGGGGCGGACGCATTCGTCCGCCCCAGCCCGAGCAACGCTCGGCTAGGTTTTGCACCTTGCCCCCATCGCCGCAAAGTTACCCCCGTGACCTTCCCACTCAGCCGCCTTCACGTTTCAATACAATCACCGTTTCCATACAGCTTCTGGATTCCGACTCATGCCTCTCGCCACCGACACCGCTCTGCTCTGCGTAATTGCCCAAGTCTGCCTGACGTTCGGATTGGCCGGCCTCCTTTTCCCGGAGAAGCTGATGCCCATCTTCGCGATCCTGATGTATCCCTGGGCCGCGAGCAATCGCCTGATCCGGCTCAACAGCTTAGCCGCCTTGGGCATGGCTCTCATCCTCCTAGTCTCCCTTCGCCTCCGCTAACTCTTTCGCTCGGCTTACGATTTTTGGCTTTTGATCTTTTAGAATCAAAGATTTAGGAGGGTTAGCCTTGCTAGATCCCTGAGTTTAAAGGACTTATTCGCAAAATATTGTGGAATAAAGGGTTAGCCGGGTGCCCCACACATTCGCGCACTCTGCGAATGTGTGGGACTGCTGCCGAGGTCGGTACTTCCTCATCTGGAATCGTATCGCTTCTGACTGCAACGAGAGCACGGCAAACGGAGTTGGTTTGTGGTCCCGCCGCATCCCGATCACGTAGAAACCCACACATCGCAAAGTACGCGATGTGTGGGGCACCCGACAGAACTTAAGTGGGCGAGATTTGTGGAATCCCACCCTAACGTCGCAAGGATCCGCGCCATTAGGATGGGGCACCCGGCTGATCTTTTTGAGCCAAAAGCTAAGAGCCAACAGCCAGGAGCTAAAAGCTAAATCTTCAAAAAATTCGCTACTAGCTTCTTCCCTTCATCGGTCAACACGCTCTCGGGATGGAACTGCACTCCTTCTACGGGGAACTTGCGGTGGCGCAGGGCCATGATGACGCGGGTGCCGTCGGCATCGTGAGTCCATGCGCTGACGGCGAGATCGCTCGGCAGATCTTTTTCGGCGACGATTAGGGAGTGATAGCGGGTGGCGGTCATGGGCGAGGCGAGTCCGCGAAAGATGGTTTGGCCGTCGTGCTCGACGGCGCTGGTCTTGCCGTGCATCAGGTTCTTGGCGCGGATGACTTGTCCGCCAAAAGCTGCGCCGATGGCTTGATGTCCGAGGCAGACGCCAAGCACGGGAACTTTGCCGGCGAAGTGGCGGATGACGTCGATGCTGATGCCGGCGTCCTGCGGAGTGCAGGGGCCGGGCGAGACGACGATGCGCTCGGGATGCATGGCCGCGATTTCGTCCACTGAGACCTCGTTATTGCGGCGCACCTCGACGTGAGCGCCCAGTTCTCCGAGATACTGGACGAGGTTGTAAGTGAACGAATCGTAGTTGTCGAGGACGAAGACCACAGAGGTATTGTAATTGGCGGCGGCTGGCAGCGGGCGGAGCCGCTTCGTTCGGCAATCGGTTTGGCAGTCGGTTCGGCAGCGCCTTGACAGGGTGGGTGCGACTTGACATGCTTACAGGCAAATTTGCCGGAGGTTTCAATGGCCGCTCCGCTGCACGAGAACGATCAGGATAAACGCACGACACGGCGGTTCGCGCTGCGCCTGCCAGTGAGCGTGCGCTATGGCGCCGAAGAGAAAGAACACGATGCGCAGACACGCGACGTGAGCGCCCGCGGCATATGCTTCTTCGTCGACTCGGCCATACAGGCGGGATCTCCGATCGACTTCACGCTGACCTTGCCGCCTGAGATCACGCTCACGGAGAGCATACGGGTGCGCTGCAAGGGGCGCGTGGTGCGGGTTGAAGGCGGAGCTCCGGCGGCGAAGATGGCTGTCGCGGCGGTGATTGACGAATACGAATTTTTGGCCGACGGGAAGTAAGCTCGAAGTAGTCGTGTCCCTGCGTTCGATCTGCATCTCCTCTGCTTTCTTCGCGGAAGGCGCGAGTGGTATCTTTTCCTAACACTCGAGTTTTCTGTGAAACAGTTCTTGCGGATTTCCGCATTCCGAAGCAGATATGTGCGTGGCGGCGCTGCGTCTGATTTGCGAGCAGCGCTCGCGCTCGGGATCGCGCTGGCAGCGCTGCTGCTGCAAGTACCAACTCTTCTGGCGCAGGCGGCGAACACGGCCGCGGCGCAGAGCCCTCCCAAGGCCGCTCCGAAGACTGCTCCCAAGGCTGCGACGGTTGGCAAGTCCGCGAATGCCGTGGTGAAGAGCTTTCGGCTGGTGCAAGAGAAAGATGGACAGGCGGTCGAGATCTTATCGACTAAGCCGCTGGTTCCGACGATTCAGGTAATCAGCGATCCGGCGCGGATCGTGATCGACCTGCCGTACGCGACGCTGGAAGGGCAAGCGAAGGGCGTGCAGCAACGCGTCGAGGTGAATGCCGATCAGATCTCCGCGCTGCGCGCGAACCAGTTTCAGGCGAACCCTGCGATCACGCGCATCGTCGTCGACCTGCAGGCGCCGCGAACGTACACATGGGACGCGGCGGGAAACCGGCTCGTGGTGCATCTGGGGAAGAGTCCAGGCGAGGTTGCTGGTGCGGTTGCTGCGCCGACGGTTACGGGATTGCGGTCGGTGGCAACGCCGGTTGTGGCTTCGGTGCGAGCTGCGGGTCCGCTGTCGCTCGCGGGCAATGCGGGAAGTGTCGGCTCGACCATCACGGCCGCGTCTGATACGGCGATCGTGCGGTTGTCGAGTGGCGGCGAAGTGCGCGTCTGCCCTGGAACGACGCTGTCGGTGACTCCGTCGCAGAATCGCCACAACCTGATGCTCAGCATGAACACAGGAGCGATGGAAGCGCACTTCGCGCTGGATGCGTCGTCGGATACGGTGATGACGCCCGACTTTCGCATACAGCTCGTCGGACCGGGCGAATTCCACTACGCCTTCAGCGCGGACGCGCAAGGCAACACCTGCGTGCGCGCGCTGGCGGGAAACACGGCGTCGGCGATCGTGTCGGAGTTGATCGGGGATCGTACGTATCAGGTGAAGGCGACCGACCAGCTTGTGTTTCGCGAGGGGCAACTCGACCGAGTCGATATGGCGGTTCCGCTGGAGTGTGGATGTCCTCCGCCGCATGATGCGACGACGCGAGTGACGAGCGAGTTGCCGTGACGAGCGAGTTGCCGATCCAGACGCAGAGCCAGGCGGGAGCGGCCCTGAGCGCGACGACGCAAGCTGCTGCGCCTAGCACGACGTCGACTGCGGAAGCGGCGCCTGCGGTCGGCGCGGCGCCGCTACAGGCGTCTCCTGCAACGCCCCTACAGGCGTCTCCTGCACCCAATGACCTTCATGTGCAGATTGAGGCGCCGTTTGTCTTCCACGCGAATGGACCGCCTCCGGTCGCGAAGGCGGATATTGCCGCGCTTCCCGTTGCGACGCGTTCGGGGGAAGCTCCTGCGGTGGATGCGGGGCTGCCGCCTCCGGCGAAGGATGGGGCCAAGCCATCGAGCGCGGATGCTGCGGCGGCGAATAAACCGCAGTCACGCGGATTCTTCAGAAGACTTGGCGGATTTTTTTCGGCGTTATTCCACTGAGGTTGCAACTGAGAGGGCTGGCGTCGGAGCCTGAGAGCGGACAGCGGTGGCGCGTCCGGCGCATTGCTCTAGAATCTCGGGGACTTCGAACAAGGCGCGGTTGGAATACTCCGCTGCCTTGCGGCGGAAATCATCGAAGGTCGGGGTTTGCAGCAGGCGATGGACTGCGGGAGCGATCTTGCTGAAGCTGGGGACGACGATGCCATAGCCCTTCTCGGTGACCCACTGCGCGTTGTAGCGCTCTTGCGGGAGCGTCTTCGCGTTGCACTCGACGATCACCGGCAAGTTGAATTGCAGGGCTTCGCTGATGGAGCCGGGTCCGGGCTTTCCGATGAAGAAATCGGCGAGAGCCATGTAGTACTCGACATTTTGCGTGAATCCTACGACCGCGATCGGTTTTTGTGTCGGCAGCTTTTTTAGCTCGGCGGCGAGTTTCTCGTTGTGTCCACAAATCAGAATTAACTGCACGCCGCTGCCTGACTCGTTGAGGCGCTTCGTGATGTCGACCATGACCTGCGAGCCGTGACCTCCGAAGAGGACGATGGCGGTGGGGCAAGCAGCTTCCAAGCCCAGTTTCTGGCGCTCGGCGACGCGATCGACTTTTGTTGGTTCGTAGAATTTTGGCTTCAGGATCATGCCGGAGGTCAGGAAAATGTGATCGGACGGAAGGCCGATGGCGAGCGCCTGTGTGGGAAGGGTAGTCGGCGAGGTCGGTGATGAGGGTGACGAAGGGAATTTTTGCGCCGGATCGGTTCGCACCTGCCACATTTTCGCTCGCGGGGCGCAGGCTCTCGGCGATTTCGCGATTGAAGTGCGGGATTACGGAGAGGACGAGGTCGGCGGGATGGTCCTTCCAGTAGTCGCGCAGCAGTTTGACGATGGGGGAATGGTAGAGGCGAATCGTCGCTTTCAGGACGGCGAGCAGTTGGATGGAGAAACGGGTCCAGCCCTTGCGGAGGATCATGTTGTACGTGTCTTGAATGCGCAGGCCGGTGGCGCGGCGAATCAGGTCGAGAGGGTCGAGGAGTTCCTGGATGTCGAGGAGGGTGACGTCCCAGGGATTTTCTTGCGTGGAGAGAGTGGCTTTGAGGGCGGTGGCGGCGCTGAGATGTCCGCCGCCGGCGTGGTGGAAAACAATGGTTAGTTTACGCAAGGTTTAACGCACCTCAGTTGGATCGAATCGATATTTGTGTCGAAACTTTGTGTCGGCGCTTTGTATCGACACCCTGTAAAGTCACTCAGGTTGCTACGCCCTGGTATTCGTCTTCTTCGAACAGGCCCGTGTCATCCGCAAATTCTGCTTCGGCATTCGGTACCGGCTGATCTTCATCGGAGCCGCGCTCGGCTTCTTCAACGTATTCGTGGATCTCGACTCCCTCTTCGCCGACGGTGATGTAGGTCGGATGGGCGTCGATCCAGGCACCGCAGTTGTAGTAGTCGACTCCGTGGACGACATCGTGTTTGTGCATGGCGGCATGAGTGTGTCCGCAGAAGATGCGGGCTGCTCCGTGGTGAGCGGCGTGGGCTAACGCTCCGTCGGCAACTTTGGGTGACAGACGGAGCCAGCGGGTGTTGAGGCGATCGAGAAAACGAGTGAGGGTTTTGTTCTTCGAATCCCATTTTTGGAGTTGCAGGTAGAGGAGCGTTCCGATCAGATAACTGACGCGAACGTTGCTCACGACGAAGCCGTCGAACTGGTGTCCGTGAACCGCGAGGTGACGCAGTCCTTGAAATTCCCATTGATATTCTTGGTACACACGCACGCCCACCAGATGCGACATAATTTGCGCCAAGCCGTGGTCGTGATTGCCTTCGACCCAGACCACTTCAACGTGCCGCTTGGGATTGGAGAGCTTGCGAATGTAGCCGAGAAATTTCCAGTGCTCTTTTTTCAGGCGTCCGAAATTGAGGTCGGCAAAGATGTCGCCGAGCAAAATCAGGCGGCGGTATTGGACTTCATGGAGGACGCGTAACGCTTCACGCGCGCGGCTCATGTCGGCGCCGAGGTGGAGATCCGAAAGGATCAGCGTGTCATAGAGCTGCGTCCCCACGGCTTCCATTGTGGCGGGTGCGTGTTACGAGGTGATGAATCATGCACCAAATGTGGGGCAGGGGTAACGTGTCGGTAACCGGCTAAGAGAAGAGATCGCAAACTCCCTCATGGCCGCAGAAGGCTTGCCCGGCAAGGGCGCCGGCGATTTCTCAGTGCGCGGGGGGAACGTATTCGGCGGGACGCGAAGCGCCTTCGCCAAAGAAAAACTGCTCCATCTGTTTGACGATGACTTCCTGATCCTGCTTGCGGGCGGGGTTCAAGCGATATTCGTTGAGCAACATCTTGCAGTGCTCCATCCACTGACCCCACGCTTGCTGCGAGACGTTGTCGTAAATCTTTTTTCCGAGCTCGCTGTCGAAGGGAGGCTCGGGGAGTCCAGGCAAGTCCTGTTTCAGTTTGGCGCAAAAAACTTTGTGATCAGACATAGATTTTCCTCTGAAATTATCGCATAGGGGCAGCGGCTCGGGAGACGACGGAGCTTGTGTCTCGGAAGCAAGCGCGGAAATTGGGACAACGATAGCGGAGCAATCTGAGCACGCCTCGCACCAAAATCGCACTCTACATGAATATTTTCATTGACAAATTACATACTAGTGGCAATATCTTGTGGTAGGACAGTTGCTCATACCACAAGTTGAGTAGCTTGGGCATCAAGGTGCCCTGTCGAGAACCTTGGGAGAACAAATCGTTCAACGGAGGAAATACTTCATGGCAACCAAGAAGAAAGCCGCCAAGAAAAAGAAACACTAAGCGGACGGATGCTCGTTCAGAAAATCCCCAAAGCCCTTCAAGAGAAGCACCTCTTGAGGGGCTTTTCCTGTATCTGGTCGAGGCTGTCGACGTCCTGCGTATTGCGACTTCTTTCACCGCCGAGACGCCGAGGGCGCCGAGAAAAGCAAACTCTTGTTGTGAGAGTCGAGCGGTGAAGGAAGCTCTGGTTCAGTCTCCCACCCGGTTTGGCGTCGGCCCTCACCGGAATACCCGATGAAAATGATAGACACGTACTCGCCGCTGCGATCACGGGACAAGCGCATGTGATGGTCACCAACAACCTGAAGGATTTCCCTAGCGACTATTTAAAACAGTTCGACATTCTGTGTCATTCCGCAGACGATTTTCTAATCCATCAATTCCATTTGAATCAGTACCTGGTACTTGAAAGACTCGATGCTCAAGCTGTAAATATCCGTAGAACGCGAAGTGAAATCCTCGCCACGCTTAGAGCCAGTGCCCCCAATTTTGTGGAAATCGTGGAGTCTTATTCTTGATCGCGACGACTGCCCCGGTCGTGTAAATCCCCGCGCTGTCCGTGCCGGCCATAAACCTCATCCTTGAGGGGCTTTTCCTTCTGTGAGAATTTGCTCGCCTACGCTGAAATCTGGGTTCCTTCTGAAAGTGCTTTCCAGCGAGCTCTTCTGCGAGTTAGAGTTCCTTGAAAGAGGTCGCAGAGCGCATATAGCAATGCGCATACCAGCACTCCGATTACAAATACGGTCAACACTTCCGCGGCAGAAGCACTGAGAAATACAAAACTTGTGTATTTTTCGACTGCAACGCTTGCAAGCACGGCGCGTGTTTGGTCTGCCGCCGTCAACACGCAGAGGAGAAATGTCAGCACGACGGATCGTTCAATGGAGCGTACTTTCGCCGAACACGTATCGTACGCGGCGAGGAACTTTGTGCTCAGTTCCGGGCCATCAGGTCCTCCCTTCTCCCGCGATGAAAGGCTCCTTAAAAGCCAAAGATTCCGTGCCAGGCTCGCAGTCCTGACTAGAGATATGCCGATGCCAAATAGCAAATAAACAAGAAAGAACCTCGATTGCCAAGGCATCTGGTGATCGATAATGATCGGATCCCAACCGACCTGCTGATCTTGCATCCAACCCTCCGATATTTGGTTCAGAGTCTGAGCTCGGTACTCTTAGGATTAGACACCGATGCCTGATCATTTCGCTTGTCACGTGAGTAAGGGGCAACTAGGGGGAATCCGCATTGACGGTCTAATGCTGCATAGGTGCCGCCGAAGCGCTAAATCTCGCGGCAGGCGGCACATCCGTACTTTTGGGGGTTGTCGCGGGGCGCGGCTCGTGCTAGAAACGCGTATAGGGGAGTAGAAACGTGACCGGAATGAGCGTCCGCAAGAAAGTGACGAAGAAAGCGGCTCGCAACAGCGAAATCATTATTCCGGACAAGCTCTATTTCCGTATTGGTGAGGTTGCGACGCTCTGTCGTCTTCCGGCCTACGTGCTGCGGTTCTGGGAGACGGAGTTTCCGCAGCTGAAGCCGGTGAAGAGCAGCACAGGGCAGCGCATGTACCGCAAGCGCGATGTGGAATCCGTGGTGCGCATCAAGAAACTGCTCTACGAAGACGGATTCACGATCGCGGGCGCGCGGGTGCAATTACGCGAAGAGACGAAGTCAGAACGAAGCCAGACGGCGCTTCCGTTCCCCATGCCTCCCAGCGTTAACGTGGCTCATCTGCGCAGCGAGTTGCAACAGATCCTGCAGATTCTTTCGCCGCGGCGCTGACCGTCTCGCGTGGGTTTGATTTCCATCCAGCAATTTTCAAACCGGTTTACATCAAGAGGTAAGGGACCTGCATTTCGGCAAACTGCAGATCCCTCACTTCGTTCGGGATGACAAACACTGTAATCCCTCGCTTCGGTTTGTGGTGACAAAGACTGCAGATCCCTCACTTCGTTCGAGATGACAAATCTTTCAAGTTACCGGCTTGTGGCGAACCGCTTACGCTGATTTCTTTATCGGTTCGGCCTCGACCAGCGGGGCGTCGACTAGATGCTCGCTGACAAACCAGATTTGCAGTTCGTTGGTGCGCAACACATCGCTCACCACCATGTCGTTGGTTCCGGCATCGCCAAGTTTGTCGGCCCGCTCAGCCAGTTCGCGGCAATGGGTAACGATGATTTCGTGTGCGTCGAGCAAGCGCCCCAGTTGGACGGGAACCTCTTCGCGGCCTTTGGGCGGACGCGGAATACGGGTCGTCTCGGCGACATCGGCGGCCATCGCGATGCTGATTCCTCCGAGCAACTGGATGCGCTCGGCAATCGTGTCGACGAGTTCGCTCTGTTCTTCATAGTGCTTGTCGAAAAGAAGATGAAGTTGATAGAAGGTGGCGCCCGATACCTGCCAATGCGACTTCTTGTAGAGGTCGCGAAGGGTCATGGTGTCGGCCAAGAGCAGGTTGAGCTGCTCCGTCATTTCCAGCCGGACCGGCTCTTCCAATTGCAGGGGCTGCGTGCTGGTTACGGTACCGAAGGCCTGGAGTTCACGAGCGGATTGATGATAGCGGGGTTGCGCGGAAGCTTTGTGCGAGGTTGTAGAGACTGGTTTTTTAGCCATGAATTTCTCCTGCCGTGCGAATTAGAGGCAATCCAGAATTAACGAGACAAGTTCGGAACGTGTTTCCGTCCGAGAGCTGGTTGCCAATTCAGTTGTTTTGGATGCCAAACAGGGAAAAGCGATGCCGTGGTTAGGAAATTAAAGGTCAGACCTCTCCTCGGAACAGCCAGGCCTCCGGGGCTAGGGGGGCGAAGCGAAGCGGCGGACGAGCCAGAGCCATATTTTGTTGTAACGATCGTGGTCAGTCGGCGGAGCTGCGCCGGACACTATGAACCTCATTCAGGAAATCGACTCGCGGCGCACCTTTGACGCCAGCGACCGCCATCTTGGCCTTCAGTTCGTCCGAAGCGATAAAGGCGCGCGCTTTTTCGAGGCTCTCCCACTCCAGCAGAAGATTGACGTCATTGGCCTTGCCGGCGCTCTGGAAGATGCGGCAGCTGCATTCTCCGTTCTTTCGACGCCAGTCGAGGGTCGAATCAAATACCGCTTTCCAAGCCGTGTAACTGGCCACTTCATGGTGGATGAGCAGGCTGACCGTCATGATTGCGCACACTCCTTTCGCTGAGGAAACGTTGCTCCAATCGCAGAAAAAATGCAAGGGCGAGGATCACAGGATGCGGCGATTTTCGAAGGTTTTGGGAAATCGGAGCGGAAGAACCAAAACGGAGGCTCGAGCCTCGATCGGGCTAAGCTTTTCGTCTTCAGAAAGTTAGTGTGCAACAAGGGGAAGTTGCCCAGATCAAGCTGGCGTTTTTCAAATAGCAACGAACTAAAAAATTAATGAATGCCGCGAGCTGGCTGCTTTGGATTTTTTCGCCCTTCGAGAATGCCCGGGCGGCTCTTACTTGCTTGTATGGGGGGCTGGACGGCCCGGCGCAGGCGGTCCGAGTCCTTATTCCGATATACAATCCAGAGCGCCTTGCAGGCTGTTGAATCGCACTCGCTTTTTGGAGGGACGTTGGCCACTACTGTCGTTCAGACTGCTCACGCTCGATCTGCCGGTCCGGGACGCCGCTACGATCATGTTTTCTTTTCGGTGATGGTGTGGCTGATGCTGCTCACCGTTTTTGCGGGCTTCGCGCGGACGTACTACCTGGCTGGGGTGTTTGGGGCGCCGCTTCCGAATCGGCTGGTCCATATACACGGAGCGGTGTTCACGGCGTGGATTCTTCTTCTGCTCACGCAGACGCTACTGGTCTCGGCGCGGCGGGTGGACATCCATCGCCGGCTTGGATTGGTGGGCTTCGGCCTGGCTTGCACGATGCCGCTGCTGGCGATCATGGCCGCGGTCGATGCGTTGGTGCGTCATGTCGACCGACCCGGCGCGCGTGCGTTTTTTGCCGTGCCAACGTTCGACATTCTGGCCTTCGTGCCGGTTATTTTCTTTGCATGGAAAGATCGCTCGAATGCGGCAGCACACAAGCGGTTGATCCTGATCGCGACGATCGCGATTCTGGACGCGGCGACGGCGCGCTGGCCGCTTCCCAAGGCGTGGTGGGGACTGCATCCCGCGGAATGGGCGACCGACGCTTTTCTGCTGGCGCTGATTGCGTACGATCTTTTCGCGCTGCGGAAAATTCATCGGGCGACGCTCTGGGGCGGAGGCTGGTTCCTGGGTATGCAGCTTATTCGGGGGCCGATTGGAGCGAGCCATGCGTGGCAGACTTTTGCGGCGTGGGTGCAGCACAGCGCCAAGTGGTGAACGCGGAGTTGGAGAGCTGGGAGAATTTGGAGTTGCTGAGCTGCCAGAATTGAACGGGCTGAAAATTGGTCGGGACGGCGAGATTTGAACTCGCGACCCCTTGCACCCCAAGCAAGTGCGCTACCAGGCTGCGCTACGTCCCGATGGAACCGCTGCCGAGAGAGCAGCGTAGGGTTCGACTCAGAGATTCTACACCAGTCGGCGAGCCCCGGGCGAGGATGGGCGCGCGGCGGCGGGGGTAGAACTGCGGATCCCTCGCGCTGCTCGGGATGACAAGGCTCTTAGGTGGTATCGAAACATATTGTCACAAATAGAGAGTGACAGCTGTCACCTCATTTCAGACTTGCTTCCGTCACCATAGGCGGATCGGGTGAGCGGCCACTCTCGGCCATCCGAATCCAGCGAGTTTGTCTTGGCCATCTTAGTCACCGGCGGAGCGGGATACATCGGCAGTCATGCGGCACATGCGCTGCGGCGGGCGGGGTACGAAGTCATTGTCTACGACAATCTGTCGACTGGCTTCCGGCCGCTGGCCAAGGGCTTCGAACTGATTGAGGGCGACATTGCCGACGAGTCGCGACTGCGGCCGGTGTTGGCGCGGGTGGATGCCGTGCTCCACTTTGCGGCGCACGCTTATGTCGGAGAATCGGTCGCGGATCCGCGCAAATATTTTGTCAATAACGTGGTCGCTGCGCTGAGTCTATTGAACTCCGTGGTGGACGCGGGGATTCGGCGGTTTGTGTTTTCGTCCAGTTGCGCGGTGTATGGCGTGCCGGAACGGATGCCGATTACGGAGCAGACGGCGCGGGAGCCGGTGAATCCTTATGGAGCCTCGAAGCTGTTCTTCGAACACGCGCTCGCCGGGTATAGCCGCGCGTATGGATTGCGCTCGGTGCGGCTGCGCTACTTTAATGCCGCGGGAGCCGACGAAGGTGGATTGAGCGGCGAGTTGCACGAACCGGAGACGCATCTTATTCCGCTGGCGCTCGCGGCCTGCGGGGAACAGGGGCCAGCGCTGCAAATTTACGGTTCGGATTACGCGACTCCGGACGGCACTTGCGTTCGCGACTACATTCACGTCAACGATCTTGCGGACGCCCACGTGCGCGCTTTGCAATATCTGGAGCGGACGGGCAACGAAAAAACTGGCAACGCCTATGCCGACGATGCGGGGTCGCTGGCGGTGAATCTTGGCACGGGACGAGGATACTCGGTGCTCGAAGTGATTCAGGCAGCAGAACGCGCTACGGGAGGTGCAGTCCGCCGAAACCTGGTTGCACGGCGCGCGGGCGACCCTCCGGCGCTGGTGGCCGATCCGGCGAAGGCGCGGCAGACGCTGGGATGGACGGCGCGGCGCAATCTGGACGATATGGTATCGAGCGCATGGGCGTGGATGCGGAAGAATTCGGTCGGAACTTCGGCTGCCACTTCGGCTAGTGCGTTTGAAACTACGGCTGGCGCTCGCCGGCCGGTTACGTCGTCCAGGCCTGGTGATGAGGCGACAGACGATTTTCTCAAATCGATAAAACGGGCTTGACGGGCCGGACAATACCGCCTAGAATCCGACCACTGGATTTAAGAGAAAAGCGGCAACAAAATGCTTTTTGTTGAACTCCGAGTTCGAGCCCTTTCCAAGTTGATTTTTCGGACTATTCCACGCCCCATGGACTAGACCGACCGCGCATTTTCACGGCGCTGGCAACGTATTTCAGGCAGTATTGCTCACCTAATCCCCCGGGAAAGAGCACGCCACCGATTGGTTCGTCTGGTTGGTCCGGCAATTTCCGCCGGTGCAACGCAGCTGTTCCGGCCCTGCCGCCGCGGAAGACAAATTCGAAATAATAGCTTTTAGGATCGTCGCGCTGAGGCCGCCTCAGCGCGCAACAGTATCGTGGCTGTGGGACGAATCCAAAGGTAAAGAACACGCGGGGGCGCTTGGCTCTTTACCAGCTTTTTGGATTCAAAAGCTCGACTAATCTTGCAGTCGCGGTGGGCCACGTTCATAACCGTGAACGTGGCCTTCTTATTTTGGTTTGCTGGCTGCCGATTATTGCTGACCTTTGCGGCAACTGCAAGCTAGAAGTTGGTAGTCAAGCGCAAGGCGACACTGCGGGAAGGGCCGATGGCATTGCCCGAGAAGAGTCCGCCGAAATCGATGACGTTAAGAACGTTGTTAAGGTTCTGTCCGTCGATCTGGAAGCGCATTGTCAGGTGGTCGGATTTATAAACCTCCGCACCCGCTGAAGCGTTGACCTGAAAGGCGGGATCGATGCGGCCGCGGGCGAAGTTGATGCGATTCAAAACCTGTTGGCCATATTCCGCGAGAACCTCGGCTGGATCGCCGTCGAACTCGAAGGGCAGTCCTGTGTCATATTGAATTCCACCGGCGATCCAGAACCGCGGTGCGACTTGATAACGAAGACGTCCGCGAACCGTGTTGCGCTGATCCTGCGAGTCGGGGAAGTGTCCGCTGGTTGGTATACCTTGCGCGTCACCGCCAAGAAATAAGCCTCCGGTGACCGGATACCAAGCTTGGCCAACTGTGTAGGAATAGCTGGCAAAACCCGAAAAGCGATGCCAGTCAGGCAGTTCGAGTTTCGCCTCTGCTCCGTAGATCACCGACTTGCGAAAGGCAATCGGGAAACTAACCGTGGTATTGGCAATCTGATCGTCGTCCGCGTAATTGGCGACCAGACGCCGGAAATAATTCGTGTCGAGCTTGATCTTTCCATCGAATACTTTGGTCAGGCCCGCTTCGTAGTAATTTCCTTCGGAGGGTTCGACCGGAAGCCGCAAGAAGCTTGTCGGGTCGATCGACTGGACCGCCGTCGAATTCGACAACAATATGTTCTCGAAAGACGGCGTTTGAAAAACTCGGTCGTAGGAGAAATGCACGAGGAGATCCGCCGCCGGGAAATAGCGTGAAATTGCGAACCGAGGATCCACCGCCTGGCGGTTCAAGAAGAGCTGGTAGTGATCCCAGCGGAGACCGGCGTTGATGGTCCAGTTCTTCAGCCGGATCTGGTCTTGCACGAATGCGGATTGTTCGAGATCGGGGCGGTTGGCCTGGAAAGAAAAATCGGGCGGAGTGTCGGGGACGAACTGAGTGGGATCGGTGATGTGGTAGCGGAAGTTTTCGTTAAGAAATGTATTGTCGGATTCGAAACCGAACTTCACTTCATGGCGGCCGTGATCGATGGTGGCGCTGCCTTTGAAGTATGCCTCTCGAAAGAAATTCTGTTGGAAGACCTCGATGGGATCGGAGTTGGGATTTGAGTTGAAATCGTTGGCGTTGTCACGAACCATGGTGCGAAAGTCAGCCAGGGCGTTCGATGAGAACGAGTGGGTGTAGGAGGCGATTCCCATCGTCTCGATGTTGTCGGCCGTTTGCCGTTGCCCCGCCGCCTGTTGCACCTGTTCGTTCGGAATATCGTAGCGTGACAACTCGTGCCGGACGATCAAGCGCAGGCGATCTTTCGACGTCAGGTCGCGCTCGTAATTGACTGAAAAATCACCCAAGGTACCCGCATTCGTATAATTCTGCGGAACCACGGGATTCAGATAGTGGTCGGTCATGCTGCCGCTGACGCTGGCTCCCAGCGTGTTTTTGCCCCAGACGGACTGCGCCTGCGCGAACGCTCCCGCAGTGTCGAAGCTGCCCCCAGAGAGCGCAAGCTGCCCGTGAAAGCCCGGTTGCGGATCCTGTAGCGTATTGACTTCGATCACGCCGCCCATCTTGCGGCCATATTCGGCGGGAATTCCGGCGGTGTAGATGCTGATCGATTGCACATCGTCCGCTTCGATCGTCGGGCCGAAGCTCGGCGAACGGTTGTCGGTGAGCGGGATGCCGTCGACCACAAATTGCGTCTGATACTCCGAGCCGCGCGGATGCAGGACGGCATTGCCTTCATACAACCATCCCGGCTGCGAGTTGACGAGATCTTGGATGGAGCGCCCCGGTACAGAACTGAGACGGTTTTCGATAATGTCGGAGCCAATCTCGCTGATCGAGCCTGCCTGATCGGGATCGATAAGAGTATCAGGCGCGGTTACGGTCACAGACTCGCTCACCGAACCGAGTTTCAGCTGGATCGTGTGTTCCGTCGGAATTGAAGAATGGATTTCGACCGGCTCCGAAAGCGGCGCAAAGCCCGGCTGCCGGATCTCGAGTTGATAGATACCGTACGGCATGCGCCGAACGTCAAGACTGCCTTGGTCGGTGGTTTCCAAGGTGGTGCGATACTGATTCGCCTGACTGACGACCAGCACCGAGGTTTTCACGCCCAATCCGGCGGGATCGATCACTTTGAGACGCAATTCTCCGCGATTGCTCTGGCCGAAGAGTGGCCAGACAAAAAGCACGAGAATTGCTGCGAATCGCTTCATTAGGGCTTCTTTTGTAGTTTAGCGGGTCTCAGCCCTCGTTTTCACGAGGAGCGGGTTTGCGTTCGTTACCTTCGGACGCGCCTGGCTGGGTTGTCAACGCTGAACGTTTGACGTACTCTGCCGCGCATGGGTATTCGCTCTTGTTCCTCCACATCCGCATTTATCTCGCTGGTCTGCTCGCTCCTATTTCTCGGTTCCCCGCATATCTGTTCCGCGCAGACTGCGCCTCCGTCTTTTTCGCTCGAACAGGTGCTGAGTTCGCCCTTTCCGACCAATCTTGTGGCCGACCAACCCGGGGACACTCATACAGGACGCATCGCGTGGGTGTTTGCGGCGAAGGGCGCGCGCAACATCTGGATCGCCGATGCTCCCAACTTCGAGGCGCGGCAGGTCACGCACTACACGGGCGACGACGGGATGCCGCTCGCGGCGCTGAAGTTGACACCGGACGGGCGTACCGTGGTCTACGCGCGCGGCAGCGAAGCGAACAGCGCGGGCGAGACAGCTGACCCCAGCAGCGGCGTCGAGAAGCGCACGCAGCAAGTGTGGGCCGCGGACGTCGACAAGGGAGAACCGCGTTTACTTGGCGACATGGGGTGCGACGAGGAGGGATGTGAGGACATCCAGATCTCGCCGAACGGTGAATTTGCCCTATGGTCGGCGAAAAAACAGATTTGGATCGCCCCGATCTCGGGGAAGGACAAGGCCAAAGCGTTGACCTTCGTGCGCGGCAGCAGTTCGCAGCCGAAATGGTCTCCCGACGGAAAGAAGATCGCCTTCGTCAGTGATCGCGGCGACCACAGCTTTATCGTGATCTACGAATTCGGGCGCAACACGCTGCAGTACATCGCCCCGAGCGCCGACCGCGATCTTTTTCCGCGCTGGTCGCCGGATGGCAGCCAGATCGTCTTCGTGCGGCTCGTCGGCAAAGAGATGAAGCAGCCGCTGATTCCACTGTTGCCGCTGCCCTGGTCGATCTTTGTTTACGACGTCTCTGGGGATGCGGCGCACGAGATTTGGAAGAGCGGTCCGGCGCTCGATGATTCGCTGCCTTTGTTGACGGAGGATGCGTCCTTTCAATTCGCGGCCGGGAATCGAATTACTTTTTCGTCGGAGCAAGACGGATGGAATCACCTTTACTCCATCGCGACGGCCGGCGGTCGGGCTGAATTATTGACTCCGGGCAAGTTCGAGACTGAGGACGTCGCACTCAGCAGCGATAAGACTGCCGTTATTTACTCGTCCAATCAGGCGGTGAGCGACGCTCAAGACATCGATCGCCGCCACTTGTGGCGCGTCAGCGTGCAAGGGGGCACGCCGCAGCCGATCACGCACGGCGAGACGATGGAATGGACGCCACTCGAAATCGCCGGCAAAGTTGTTTGCCTGGGATCGACGGCAACCAGTCCGGCAATGCCCTACGTCGTCTCGTCGGGGTTGCAGGGTCTCGAGATGATTGCGAAGAGCGCGCTGCCCGCAGAGTTCCCGTCATCGCAATTAGTCACGCCGAAGCAGGTTATTTTTAAGGCGGCCGATGGATGGGAGATTCACGGCCAGCTCTTTGAGCCGAAAAATGCGAGCCGTGCGCCGCGTCCGGCGCTGATCTTCATACATGGCGGGTCGATCCGGCAGATGATGCTCGGCTTCCATTACATGGACTACTACCACAATGCCTACGCGATGAATCAGTACCTCGCCAGCCGCGGATACGTGGTGCTAGCCGTCAACTACCGCACGGGCATCATGTACGGGCGACACTTTCGCGAAACCGTCGACGGAGGCCCGCGCGGCGGTGGCGAATATCGCGACATCGTCGCCGCCGGAAGGTATCTGCAGACCTTGCCCGGTGTCGATGCGAAGCGCATCGGGCTGTGGGGAGGATCGTACGGCGGCTATCTCACGGCGATGGGCCTGGCTCACAACTCGGATCTGTTCGTCGCGGGAGTTGACTTGCATGGCGTCCATGACTGGTCCGACCTCAAAGAAGAGATCCCGGCAGACGCGTCCGATCACGAGGCCTTTTTGAAACTGGCTTTCGAATCGTCTCCGAATGCGGCGATCTCGACCTGGAAATCACCGGTACTGCTGATTCAGGGCGATGACGATCGCAATGTGCCGTTCTCGCAGACGGTGGATTTGCTGCAGCGGCTACGAGCACAAAAAGTGCATGTCGAGGAGTTGGTCTTTCCGGACGAGATTCACGGGTTCTTGATGTGGAAGAGCTGGATCAAGGCGTACGGAGCGACGGAGGAGTTTTTTGGGAGAGAGATGAAGTAAGGAGATTTGTAATTGGTGATTGGTAATTTGTAATCTCCTTCTGGGGAACTTCAGACGGGATCCTTATCGTTCCTCGACGACTTCAATCGCGTTTCCTTCGGGATCATGTATCTGAAAATAATGAATGCCTTGACGGTCTAGCTCGATTGCTCCGACGTCAACACCGCGCGCCGACATCACGTCTCTCATTCTGTCGATTTTCCTTGCGAACAGAATTGGAGTCTTGCCAGTTTGGAAGCCGTCGCGGGTGGTCAGTATGACCGAGTTCCCATCTGCTTTGAACCTGAAAATCGCGGCGGAGGGTTCAGACGGCGACGATGCGGCCAATTTGCGCAGCCCAAGTTTTTCCACGTACCAAGGCGTCACAGAATCGATATCGCGCACCAGAATGCGCAAGTTGGGGGTGGGAACGGAAAACTCCGCCGTTCTGCGTTTCGAGTACCACTTGGCGTTGGGCGAGCGCAGCGTTTCGAACATGTAGCGTCTCTGGAGCCAGGCTTGTACACAGAGACAGGTGTAGAAGGCTGCTTGGATCACGAGGCGCACCGCCCTATTGCCGCCCGTCGGGGAAACATCAAGAAAGAGGTACGGTATAAGGAACACGATGGTACCCGCCACAAGCCACGGCCGCAGCGGCTTCAGCGACACCTTGGGATTCTGCGCGACAATCCACAGGGATATCCAAATAAGAAAGGGAGATACCAATATCAGCCAAAACCAAACGGGATGTGGTGGCAGGTGGATGACCTTCTCCCTACGCTTGCGCAAATAAAATTACAAATTATCAATTGCAAATGCTTTTCTGATCCGCTCCCACGTCATATCCAACGTCTCCGGCAGCACGCGGGTCTCGCCAATCACGCTGATAAAATTTGCGTCGGCGACCCAGCGCGGTAGGACATGCATATGGATGTGCCCGGCGACTCCGGCGCCTGCCGCCTTGCCGATATTCATGCCGAGATTGATGCCGTCGGGGACGTAGAGCTTGCGCAGAACCGTCTCCATCTTCTGGGTCAGCGCCATCATCTCCTGCGCCGCATCGGTTGGAAGCTTGCGTAGCTCGTCGAGGTGCGCGTAGGGCACGACCATGACGTGGCCATTGGTATAGGGATAGGTATTGAGAATGACGAAGCAGTGCGTTCCGCGATGGACGATGCGAGCCTTTTCGTCGGTCAGCTTCACCGCGTCGCAGAAAATGCATCCGGAGATCAGATCGGCGCCGGTAACGAAGGCATAGCGCCACGGAGTCCAGAGATGGTCCATGGGGGGAGGGTAGCAGAAGAGGCGGTGGGTCGCGAATTCGGTTCTTGGGGAGGATTGGGGTTCGATGGGAGAACTGCGTGCGAGGCACGTTTGAGCGGTGAGGAAGTAGGGGTCTTTCGACTACAGATGACAATGTTGGGAAGATGACAGTATTGGAAGATGCCTGGGGTGGGAAGGTGACAGCGTTGCGAAGATGATTACGAGTGCGGGGTTCCTAGACGCGCGTAACTGTTACCAATTAGGCTTGAGGCGGCGACTGTGACTCGCCGATTAATTTCTTGTATTGGCCGGAATCCTGTTTGACACTGTTCCAAAGCGGTTGCTATAGTCAAAGAGTCCCTATTGGACGCGGTTTCGAACCAGCTGGAATTGTCCTAGGGTCGTCCGCCAGGTCGGCCTCAACGCAACCTAAAGACCACGCCAGCAGTCCGCTACACCACGTCCCGCACCAGTCGCGCACGAACGCGTCGACATCGAGGCTACGAATTTGTTCGACGATAGTACAGCCCGCAATCTTGAATCCACTTCCGAAACCAGCCTTAAAACCATGACACCTGCACACGATAATCACACCGGCGGTTCAGCCGTAGTAGACGCTCCTGAACTCGCGCAACCTTCTTCCGCGGAAGCAAACTCCGCCCCTGACGCTACCCAGCATGACGCCACGGAACACGTGGCCACGCACTCGCTTGAGGCTTCGCATCACGACGAGCCCGCTCACGAGGATCACGCGACATCGCACGATACCTCTAGTGAGAGCTCGAGTGACAGTTCGAGCGAAAGTTCGAACCAGGAAAATGCTTCGGCTGGCAGCGATGATTTCGCAGCCGCCCTGCAGAGTTTCGAAACCGAGACCGAGGACGCGGTTGGCGAAGACCACGTCATCAAGGGCACCGTCATTAAATTGACCGCGACCCATGTTGTCGTCGATATCGGAGCGAAGTCCGAGGGCATGGCCCCGATCGCGGAGATTCTCGATCACGAGGGGAACCCTCGCTTTAAGGCTGGCGACGAGATCGACGTCATGCGCGACAAGGGCGAGACCGAAGAGGGTTACGTCAACCTCTCGCACCTCAAAGCCCAGCGCCTGCGTTCCTGGGATGAGATTGAACGCGCCTTCAACGAGAAGAAGCCGATTAAGGGCGTCGTTGTCGAGCGCATCAAGGGCGGCCTGACCATCGATATTAATGGCGCCCGCGCTTTCCTGCCGGGCTCGCAAGTTGATCTGCGCCCCATCCGCAATCTGGATGGCATGAAGGGCCAGACGATGGAAGTCGCCATCATCAAGCTCAACAAGAAGCGCGGCAACATCGTCGTCTCGCGGAAGCAGCTTCTCGAAGAAGAGCAGAACGAGAAGCGCGGCAAGACGCTCGAACACCTCGAAGAAGGCAGCATCCTGACCGGCATCGTCAAGAACCTGACGGAATACGGCGCGTTCGTCGATATGGGCGGACTCGACGGCTTGCTGCACATCACCGACATGTCGTGGGGACGCCTGACGCACCCGCGCGACCTGGTCAACGTCGGCGATCAGATTCAGGTCAAGGTGCTCAAATACGACAAAGACAAGCAGCGCGTTTCGCTCGGATTCAAGCAGCTAACGCCTGATCCCTGGCTCGACGCTGAGCATCGCTATCCAGTGGGCGCACACGTTCATGGCCGCGTCATCAGCGTTACCGATTACGGAGCCTTCGTTGAACTCGAACAGGGCATCGAAGGCCTGGTTCACGTCAGCGAAATGACCTGGTCGAAGCGGATGAAGCATCCGTCGAAGCTGGTTAACGTGAACGACGAAGTCGATTGCGTCGTGTTGAGCGTGAATCCGACTGAACGGCGGATTTCTCTCGGCATGCGCCAGCTGGCCTCGAATCCCTGGGATTCTCTGCACGATAAGTATCCTGTCGGAGCGACAGTGGAAGGCCGCGTACGTAATCTAACCGAGTTCGGTGCTTTCATTGAGATCGAAGATGGCATCGACGGATTAGTCCATGTTAGTAACTTGAGCTGGACGACGCGTGTGAAGCATCCGTCTGAAGTTCTGAAGAAAGGCGACAAGGTGAAGGCCGTAATTCTGGCCATTGAGCCTGACAAGCGCCGTCTATCTCTCGGTGTGAAGCAGATGCAGCCTGATGTTTGGGATTCGTTCTTCGCCCAGCACCGCATTGGCGATATTGTCCACGGCAAGGTCTTGCGCGTGGCTAACTTTGGAGCCTTCGTCGAAATCGCTGAAGGTATCGAAGGTCTGTGCCACAACTCCGAAGCGGTCGATGGCAACGGACAGCCCATGCACCTTGAACCCGGCGCTGAGTTTGACTTCAAGATCATCAAGATGAATCAGGAAGAAAAGAAAGTCGGCCTGAGCATCAAGGCGGTCGGAGAAGAAGCTTCGCGTCAGGAAGTCGAAAGCTACAAGCAGCCGTCCTCGTCCTCATCGAAGAGCACGACGATCGGCGACTTGATTTCGTGGAAGCGCGCGGGCGGGGATAGCAACTAGCTGACTGTTGTTCTGCTCGGCAAAAGTTAAGGCCACCGGGAAACGGTGGCCTTTTTTCTCGTGCTAAGAGAGGGGCTAGATCTTCTGCAGATTCTGATAGCTCACGCGCAGGCTTTCCATGGCGGGAAGGTCGCCGGAATCCCGTTCCACGAATGCATGCTTCACGCCGTTTTTCTCGGCCGCCGCCAGCACTTCGCGCCAGTGAATCGTGCCCGCTCCAACTTCAGTGAAATGCTCTGACTTCTCGCCCATGACTTGGTTCGTCGGGAAGCCGGGCTTGCGGTCTTTCAGGTGAAGCAGCTTGATGCGGCTGCCGTACTTTTCAAACATCTGCAGCGGATCGCCTCCGGCTTGCGTGATCCAGTAGCAATCCATCTCGAGACAAACCAGTTTCGGATCGGAAAGCTTCATCAGAGTTTCGAAGCCGGTCGTATCGCCAAACTTGCGGAACTCGTAATTGTGATCGTGAAATCCAAACTGCATACCCGCCTGATGAATCTTTTCTCCCCAGATATTGAATTGCTCCGCCGCGCGCTTGTAGCCGTCGAGAGTGAACCACATGGTCTCGGGCAACATCGGGCAAATCACATATTCGACACCCAGCGTCTTGGCGTAGTCGAGTTTGCCTTCGAGTCCTTCGTAATTGAAGTGGCCACTGGGAGCCTTCAATCCATGGTCTTCGATCATCCGGCGCAACTCGGGCGCAGGATGGGTATAGATATTCCAGTAGGTCTCAACCTCGCTGTAGCCAATCTTGCGGATGGCCGCGAGAACCGAGGGCAGATCGCGCTCGGCATCGTCGCGCACGGTGTACAACTGCACTCCCACATCGCGCACCAGACGCGGGGAACGCGGCTCTGCGGCCAAAACTCGGCTGGCAGCCATCCCGCCAGCGGCAGCAATCGACCAACGGAGAAACTCACGACGGTCCGGCATATTATTTTCCTTGTTTGCCCTTGACCTTCAAATCGATGTACACCTCAGAACGATCGTCGAACTGGCTGACCGTCTTGGTGCCACTCTTGCTTTTATCGTACTGCGCATACACTTCGTAGTCGATAGTCGGCAGAAGGCCGGGGAAACGATACGATCCATCGGGCCCCACGATGTAGGTCTTGACGGCGCGGGTATGGCTGTTGGTGAGGTACACGACCGCGTTCGGCAGAGGAGTGTCGCTGTCGTCCAGTACCTTGCCGGTGAGCAGGCGGGTCTTATCTTCTTTTTTCGGTTCGCGGCCAAACAACTGCGCCGCCGCTGGCTGTGGCGCAATGAGAAAGACGGACGCCGACAGAACAATCAGCAGCGAAGCAGTGATCGCATTCTTCATGAGTTTTCTCGTGCTACTGATTCCGCGGACGCTCGACCCCTAGGCGGTTACTGCCAGTCTAAATGAAGACCGATGTCTGAGCGCTCATCATCATCGATATGGACGGTCACTTCGGCTCCGGGCTTCAGCTTCCGGCCCGATTCCAGTTTGTAGCCTTTTGTGTCAGCCCACACGATGTAGTCGGCTTTGCCCACCGGAACGCGCTGCGCAAACTCGCCGGTATGGTTGGAATACTGTTCCCAGCGAGCCTTCTTCTCTTCGGCTGGACGAATCTTGACCTTCACTCCGTACAAGGGATGGCCATCTGGGTCCCATACGGTTCCGTAGATCAGAGCGTAAGGCTTCGGCTTCTCACCCGGCTTGCCTTGCGCGCTCAGCGAGCATGGCGACGCGGCGAGGCACACCACGACCGCGATGATGGCGATGGAGCTTCGAATGGTTCGGATCGGTTCAGAGATTCTCAGGAATTCTATTCCTCGTCATCATCCTCTTTGTCGGCGGTTTCTTTTTCGTCATCTTCGTCTTCTTCGACCTCGTCCTCGCCGACTATTTTCAGTTCCACCGGATTGACGGTTATTACCTCGAAGTCCGTACCGCACTCCGGGCAGGAGACGACCGCGCCTTCATCGACCTCATCTTCGTCGATGTCGAGGTCTGTCTCGCATTCAGGACAGTACACCATGATTTCCTCCACGTTCGGGGTACCCTGTTATATTTAGTTTCTTCGTGAGGAAAAGGTCAAGTGGCTAACCAAGAAAATTCTCCAATTGCCCTCGAATTCGTCCCAATTCGCCTCGGACTGAGGCTGGCAGCGGCCCTGGCCGCGTCGCTGGCGCTGGCATACTGCACTTTACCCTGCCGGGCCCAAGAAACGGCGCCGGACGCCGCTCCTGGCTTGGCTTCCAACCCGCATGCCGATCCGCGCATCGCCGAAGCGATTCGCCACGTTTCCGCGGATCACGTCCGGGCGACGATCGAGAAACTGGTCAGTTTCAACAACCGCTCGACGATTTCGGCCCAGGACGATGAATCGATCAAAGCGGGCAAGGGAATTGGCGCGGCCCGCGAGTGGATCAAGGGCGAGTTTGAGCGCTACTCCAAAGATTGCGGCGGATGCCTGGAAGTGAAGACCGACGCTTTCACCGAGCAGCCGGCCGACCGCATTCCGAAGGCAACCGAAATCACCAATGTTTATGCGGTGCTGCGCGGCTCCGATCCGAAACAGGCCGACCGCATTGTGCTTGTGACCGGGCACTATGACTCGCGCAACAGCGACACATTCAATGTTACGGATGCCGCGCCGGGGGCGAACGATGACGGCAGCGGCACGGCGGTAAGCCTCGAATGTGCCCGCGTTTTGAGCCAGGCGGCAGCTAAGGCGAAGTTTCCCGCGACGATTATTTTTCTAACCGTGGCTGGCGAAGAACAGGGGCTCAACGGCAGCAAACACTTCGCCCAAATGGCCAAGCAGCAGGGGTGGAAGATCGACGCTGTCTTGAACAACGACATTGTTGGCGGCAACCTGGGCGCGGGGCAGGATGCCACCGAGGTACGTGTGTTTTCCGAAGGCGTGCCCGTGACCGCGACCGAGGCTGAAATCAAGCGCATCCGCATGCTTGGCGGCGAGAGCGATTCGAATTCGCGGGAACTGGCCCGCTATATCGCCGACATCGGCCGCTCCTACGATACCGGGGTGAAACCACTGTTGATTTTCCGCCTCGATCGTTTCTTGCGCGGGGGTGACCACTACTCTTTCAATCAGCAGGGCTTTACTGCGGTGCGTTTGACCGAGTTTCGCGAAGACTTCAACCACCAGCATCAAACCTTACGGACTGAGAACGGCATCGAGTATGGAGACCTGCTCAAGTTCGTGAATTTCGATTACATCGCGCACGTCGCTCGCCTCAATGCCGCGACCCTGGCCTCGTTGGCGTCTGCTCCTGCGGCGCCAAGCAAGGTCAAGATTGTGACGAAAGACCTCGATAACAACAGCACTTTGACTTGGGAATCCTCGACTGGCGCTACCAGCTACGAGATTGTCTGGCGGGCGACGAATGCGGCCGACTGGGAGTACGTCCAAACGGTTGGGTCGGGCACGCGTGCAACGCTGCCCGTTTCGAAGGATAATGTGATATTCGCTGTGCGCGCGGTCGATGCGGCTGGACATCGCAGCCTGCCAGTCGTGCCCGAGCCGGAAAGATAAAGAAAGTGCCTCGCGGACAAACCATTTCGTTCAGCTTCCCTCCGTTTGCGGGATGGGTGAAGCGCATCATCCTCACGTGCACGGGCATTTACTTGTTTCAGGTGATCATGCTCCGCTTCTCACCCGACGTCGTCGGAGTGATGCGGGAGTGGTTCGCGCTGATTCCGGTCGAAGTGATGCAAGGCAAAATCTGGCAACTGGCGACCTATTCGTTGCTGCACGAGAACTTGAGCCACGTGTTTTTCAACATGCTGATGCTCTGGTTTATCGGCGCCTATCTGGAACGCGATTGGGGACCGCGGCGATTTATCGAGTGCTACTCTTTCTGCGTCGTGGGTGCGGCGCTAGTAACGGTAGCCGTCTCGTTTACACACTTTCTCGGGACAAGCCCGCGCACCGCAACGTTAGGAGCTTCGGGTGGCATCCTTGGCCTGATGATGGCCTTTGGAATTCTCTACGCTGATCAGGAGATGTTTCTCTTTCCCCTGCCCTTCTCGATCAAAGCCAAATACATGGTTGGGATTCTGGTGATCATCACCATCATCGGCGTCTTCGAGCCTTCTCAAGGTGGAATCGCCGTGTTCGCCCATTTGGGAGGCTTGTTATTCGGCTTCTTGTGGGTTAAATTCATGCCCTCCAAGGGAGTTGGCTTCGTGGCCTCGGAGCGCTACTTCGGCATCCGAAATTCCTATTACCGGTGGAAGCGCAAGCGCGCGGCGCGCAAATTCGAAGTCTACATGCGCGATCACGACCGGAAAGTCACCTTCGATGAGCATGGGAATTACATTCCGCCCGACGACAACGACAAGACGAATGGGGGATCGAAATCGGGGTGGGTGAATTAGAAATGCTTGTGTGGACGCGGACATTCTTGTCCGCGTAGATTGTTGCGCCGCACACACGCGGACAAGAATGTCCGCGCCACACGCACCTACCCTCCCACGAACCTACGGCATGAGCGGGCCTTGCCTTTGAACCCCAGGTCGTGACCAGCGCCTACAACTTCCATTAATTCTTTTTTGGCGGGAACGAGTTGAAGAGCCTTGATCATTTCTTCAACGCTCCCGAGCGGATCGCGCGTGCCATGCACGAACAGGCCTGGAGTTCGCAAGTTGGGAAGATGTTGAACGCGGAGTTGCTCGGGCTTGCGCACAGGATGCAACGGGTACGAAAGTAGCAGCAACCCTGAAACCAATTCTGGCTCGTCGGCGCAGAGCATCGTCGCCTGTCGCCCTCCATAGGAGTGGCCGCCCAGGAAAATCTGGCCTGCGACCCGGCCCGCAATCCCGGGATGCGGCGGCCCGCGTCGTTCTTGCCGAAAGGGAAGATCGCAGCGTAGAACGAGATATCCCTGGGCGGCAAAGGCCTCGCTGACCGCGACCAGGAGAGACGTATTGCAATCTGCGCCGGCGCCGTGGGTCAAGACGATTGCACTGCCGTTCGGGCTCGCAGGCGAATGCAGAAAACCGCGCACAGATGGCTGCAGCGAATCGTCCGAAAATGGAGCGGCGGTTGCCATCACGTGCTTATTTCTTTCGCGGCGTCGTCTGCTGCACCGGGCGCTCGCTCTCTCCCACTGTGTGCAAGCGCATCACGTTCGTCGCTCCCGAAGTCAGCTTCGTTCCAGCTACCAGTCCGAGGACGTCGCCGTTATGCAGCAAGCCCTTCGGCAGCAGTTCATCTTCGGCGGTCTTGAGCATATCCTCGGCCGACTCCCAACCCGGCTTGTGAACGGGAATTACGCCCCACAAGGCATTCATGCGATTGCAGACTTCCGGCTTCCGGCTGAACGCGTAGACCGGCACTTTCGGCCGATGCTTCGAGAGCATGCGCGCCGTGTTGCCGCTCTCGGTAAAGACGGCAATCGCCCGCATCGGCAGATCTTGCGCGGCATGGGCAATCGACTCGCAAATGGTCTCCGCGACGGAGTAACGATGCTCTTCACGGCGTCGTCGCCGCGCCTGCGGCAACTGCGCGATGCTGGCCTCCGCTTCTAAAATGATGCGCGACATCATCGCCACTGTTTCGCGCGGATACTTTCCAACCGCAGTTTCTCCTGAGAGCATCACAGCGTCGGTGCCGTCAAAGATGGCGTTCGCGACGTCGCTCGCCTCCGCCCGCGTCGGGCGCGGACTATCGGTCATCGATTCGAGCATCTGCGTTGCTGTAATCACGGGCCGGCGCCACACTCCAGCGCGCTG
>JBEKPH010000041.1:0-43202 GCA_049520915.1 Terriglobales bacterium | reverse complement strand
AGCAAAGGCTTTCTAATAAGTAAAAACAAAACCGCGAGACTCAGCGCCGTGAGAGGGCATCGCTGACCTCGGATACCGTAAGTGTCTCTTGACAACGCCGACAAGGTTATAGAGGGTGGCCCGTCCTATAATTTCGAGATGGGTACGTGCGTAACATTTCACAAAAGGAGCCACGCACTTACACTCGTGTCATGTTCGCCCTTCGATTCATTTCAATGCTGATGTTAACTTCGCTGGCAAGTGGGCAAGCACCCTCGAATCCCAAAATCGGCCAATCAAACACTCCTAAACCTGAACTCCCTGTCGTCGACGAGTACGCGTGCCCCGGTAAAGGTCGGAGCGTTCCGAGCGTGAAAGTCTCTCAGGACGGTCGAATCTATCGTTCGTGGCGAGGTGATGAAAAATCTATTGGCACCCTGAAGGCCGGGGAGGATGTTACCGTGCTTGCGGGAGTGAATGTAATCCGCGAACCTGACCGAGCCGTAATCAAATATGTCAGTCCAGATGCTTCTAATTCGCTGAAGGTCGGAGACGTTGCACTCGGTTATGGTCTCGATGCCGACGAAACTATCGTCTTCTGGTCGAACGGGGTCTGGTTCGGGGAGTGGATCGAAACGGTGGCGGAGAAGGGCCAGTGTGGTTTCAGAGGGGGCTTTGGACGCAGCGGATGCGACATCGACATTGTCGAAGACGGTGTAATGGAATGGTGGGTGCAGGTTAAAACCAGCAAAGGTCTTAAGGGTAAGTTGCTGGCTCATAAAAGGACGAGGGGCAAAAACTGGTGGGGTAACTTCGATGATCTATGCCATTATGGCGAGGACTGAAGACTTACTTCTAAAATCCTTCAAGTCACCAGTTGAAACATCGACACCGCACTAATTGAAGAACACGCAGTGGAGAATCGGCCGACGGCGAACGCGGTTCCTTTTTCACGGCTTCGGTAGATCAGTACATTCATGACTGCTGAATTCTTCCCGTGCAGATTGTTTTCGAGCCATCGGCTTCTTTAGTGCAATTTGACGGGGTTCGCCTAGCCAGTCGCATATCGGAACACGCGGGCCGTTGACGATAAAAGCCGCGAGTCTTTTCGGAAACCCAGATCAATCTTCTCGCCATCTCGGCAGTAATTTTATCTTGTTCAAAGCCATTGTTGCCGTAATATCGCCTTCACACTCATCACCTTGCTAACGCTCGACATTGATTCCATGACAATGCCGGCTCCCATTCTCGATTATGATCTCCTAGAGTGTGTTTCATAAATCGGTTTTGGGTAGGGCGCGGCTTCAGCCGTGCCGTTCAGGGCCCGATAGAATGCGGGCTTTAGCCCCTGAGGGACGTCCTTTCCGGGCGGAAGAGTATTTATGAAATACGCTCGAGGTAGGAACCCATGAGCAGAACACGCACAGGCAGCAAGAGTCTCCAAATCGCGCTGAGGATGTGCCAGCTGGCGAGCCTGGGCCTGGCACTGATTCCGCTCAACGCGCCCGCGCAACTACTGCAACCAGAACAACAGCAGCAACCGCAACCGGTCGTCCGCTTTGTGCGCGATCCCGATTCTGCGCCCGACCTCAAAATCAAAGACCTCGACGGAAGAGAACTCACCCTACAGACGTTCAAAGGCAAAGTGGTGCTGCTGAACTTCTGGGCCACATGGTGCGGGCCGTGCCGCGCGGAGATTCCCGGCCTGATCCGAATTCAGGAGGCATATAAAGACCGCTTGCAGATTATCGGCATGGATGTCGATGATAACGACGCCGAGCGGCTACGCGCGTTCGTGAAAGACAAGGGCATCAACTATCCGGTGGCGATGACCTCGGTGCCGGTGCGCATTGCATACGGAGGCATCGGTGCGCTGCCCACGCTTTTTGTCATCAATCCGGAAGGCAAGATGGTGCAAAAGCATGTGGGGCTCTTCGATCCGGCGCTCTACGAGATCGAAGTTCGCGCCCTGCTGAATATGCCGGTTCCGGCGAGAGTAGAAACCTTTGAAGACACCGGTGAAGTGTCTCTGAAGCACGCGGACCGCGCGACCATGCTGCCGGGAATCGACACATCAAAACTGACCCAGGAACAGCGCATGGCCGCGTTGCACCAACTCAACGCGGAAGCCTGCGATTGCGGATGCAAATATACGCTCGCGCAATGCCGCATCTCCGATCCCGCATGCAAGACGAGCAAAGAACGTGCCGCAGTCATCGTGAGCGAAGCCGCAAAATTACCCTCCAAGGATGGGCATGGAACTACGGCCGCGCCGCCATCACCCTCGCCATCAGGATCCGCCGATCCACCGATCCCACACAAGCAAAAATAGAAATTGCACTCAACCCCCTCCCTGCCATCGGCTCGGTCATGTTGGGCGGGTAGCCCGGCTAGCGCAATCATCGGAAACCTGGAGGGTGCCCTGTCCAAGCTCCGCTTGGGCGGGTCCTTTGTCATCCCGGATATGGACCGGTCCCGATGTTCGAGGGACATCCGCTTTTCATCACCATCAACCGTGCGTGCAATCACCGACATCCCGCCTCCAAGCGTGCAAGAATACCTATGCAATTGGGGCAGCGGAACTTGTGCCCGTCTCCAGAGACGGCACAAAGCGCTGCCCCAAAGTCGTTTTCGGCGCTCTTTGACAGATTAAGTCCTTATTCCGGAATATTTTCCGCATAACTCCTTTTTCCTAAAATATTTGGTGAAGGTCTTTCCCTAAATCCATGATTCCAAAAGATCGGGGGAGGGGGGTGCCCCTTTTACTAAAGAACGCACGAAGCGGGCCGCGAAGGTCGCGAGGACCCGATTTCAGAAGTACGGTGCAGACGGGACCTGTACGGCTGGGGCCGCCGCAATTTGGCATGCTTCGCACAACGTACGTTCCTTCAGATCGATCCACTCCACGGCGTGCGACGGAGCCATCGCACAGCGATAGTCGTCGCAGTGAGTCAGGCTTACGGTGTGCCCCAGTTCGTGGACCGCTTCTTTTGTGACTCGCTGGCGGAATAGTTGCGCATCGCCAGGAAGGCCGTAGAACTCCTGATGCAGGCGATGAGCCGAGACGACCGCGCACGGTCCCCCCATCTGCGCTTCTCCAAAAACAAACGTCAGAATCGGAATGTAGAGATCGACTGCGGCGACGCCCAACATCCGCCAGGAATCCACGCCCAAGAGATCCTGCATGCGAAACAGAATCTCGGACGAATGGTATTGCTGCCGCTCTCCATGGAACGCGAACTGCGGGTCGAGCCGCACGGGAAGCACCTTGCAGGAGACGCGGAACGTTTCTTCGAGGACGGGGCGCAGATCTTTCAGTAGCCCGTCTTCGACGTTTCCGATCGGCAGCAGGTGTAGCAGTTTCATGGAGCTGGTCTCAGGTCTCAGTTGTCAGGTCTCAGCTCATTTTTTAAGGTTACGAACTGATGACTGAGACCTGAGAACAAACGTGATTCTATCTCGTCTCGACGGGAGTTCGCGTCCAGCCATATTTTTTCAGCTTGTGATAAAGAGTCACCCGGTCGATGTCGAGTACTTCGGCGGCGTGGCTCTGATTGCCGCCGCATTCCTCGACCACCTGCAGGATGTGTGCGCGCTCCATCTCGTCTAGCGTCTTGCCCGCTGAAGTCGAGACGCTGGTTTGCTTGAAGATGAAATCCTGCTCATTGAGTTCCGGTTCCTGTCCCACCACCATAGCCCGCTCGACGGAGTTCTCCAATTCGCGAACATTGCCGATCCAGGGCTGCTGCTGCAGTTGGTTCATCGCGGCGGGAGCCACGCGGGTGATGCGCTTGTTCATTGCCTGAGAGAACTTGTGCACAAAATGATTCACCAGCGTAGGAATATCGTCGCGGCGCTCGCGCAATGCCGGCAACTCGATGCGGAACACATTCAGCCGGTAGAAAAGATCGGGACGAAACTTGCCTTCCTCGATCAGTTTTTCCAGGTTCTTATTGGTGGCCGCAACGCAGCGGAAATCCACCTTAATCGTCTGGTTGCCTCCGACGCGCGTGATTTCGCGCTCTTGTAGCACGCGCAGCAGATCGGTCTGCGTCTTGAGACTGATATCGCCAATCTCGTCGAGGAAAACCGTTCCGCCCTCTGCAATTTCGAACTTGCCTTTCTTGCGGTACTGGGCGCCGGTGAAAGCGCCTTTTTCGTGCCCGAAGAGTTCGCTTTCGAGCAGGGTCTCCGTCAGAGCGCCGCAGTGAATCGCGACCATGGGATGAAATCTTCGCGGGCTGGCGTGATGAATCGCTCGTGCCACTAGCTCTTTGCCCGTGCCGCTCTCGCCGGTAATCAGAACGGTGGCATCCGTCGGACCAACCGTGTCGATCGCGTCAAAGAGCTTGCGCATCGGACCGCTTTGCCCGACGATCTCTCCCGGTCGCGCGACTTCGGCAACCGTTTCGCGGAGCAGGACGTTCTCTTGATTAGCATGTTTGTGTGCCAGCGCATTCTTCACCAGGTGTGCGATCTCGTCCGGATCGAGGGGCTTGGTCACGTAATCATAGGCGCCATTCTTCAGAGCGGTAACCGCCGTCTCAACCGAGGCGTATCCGGTCATCATAATGACGACGAGTTCGGCGTCGACCTCGTGCATGCGGCGCTGCAACTCGATTCCGTCGGTGCCGTGCATTTTGATATCGACCAGAGCCGCGTCCCAGCGCTGTTCGGCCAGTTGCGTGAGCGCATCATTGGCGTTCTCAACGGTCGCGACCTCATAGCCTTCTTCGCGAAACCATTTCCCCAGCGAATCGCGAACGCTTAGTTCGTCGTCTACGATCAACAACTTTCCATGTGTGCTCACTGCAGTCACCTCGTTTTCATCTTCATCGCGGCGCGGTCAGGGCCGGTTTTCGGTTCATTTCTCCTAATGAAGGCTCTGGGCCGTGCACGGGCAGAGTGATTGTGAAAGTGGTGCCGTGGCCCAATTCGGAGGCGACGTCGATACGCCCGTTATGGCGCTCCACGATGCCGCGACTGATGGCCAGGCCCAATCCGACTCCGCGGCCCGTTTCCTTTGTCGTCAAGAAAGGTTCAAAGATATGCGGCAGGATGTCTGGAGCAATCCCAGCGCCGTCGTCGCGCACACGGATTTCGATCGCCGCATCGTCAGGCGTGAGCCGTGTCTCAATCCAGAGATTGCCGCCCTTGGGCATCGCATCCTTGGCATTCATGATCAGCACCAGCAATACTTGTTCGATCTGCGCCGGATCGCACGACAGCGGCGGCAGGTCGCTCGCGAGCTGGCGCTGGAACTCGATGCCGCCCAACTCCAACTGATGGCGCACCAGCAAGAGCGACCGCTCGATTACGGAATGCAGATCGGTTGTCTGGACATTCATGGGCGCGGTGCGGGAGAGCGTCAGCAGGTTTTTGATCAGGTCGCCGCACCGCCGGCTCTCGGCGGCAATCAGCTCCAGGCACTGCATCGCCTCTTCTCGCTTTTCGCCGGATGTCTGGCCGGTCCCGACCCACTTTCGGAGCAACTTGGCGTAAGTGAGAATGCCGGATAGCGGGTTGTTGACTTCGTGGGCCACGACGGCCGCCATCTTTCCCAGGGAAGCCATTTTCTCGACGTGGAGCATGTGATCGTGAGCGCGCTGTAGTTCTTTAGTCTTTTCGTCGACCCGACTTTCGAGAGTGGTAGCCCATTCGACGATCTCCGCGTTGGCGGCGCGCAATTGCAGGCTCATGCCGTTGAATGAGTCTGCCAGGGCGCCGACTTCATCCTGCGATCGCACCTCGATCTGGTAGCCGAGATTGCCCTGCGCAAGATGCTTCGTCCCCTGCTTTAGGGCTTTGATTGGTTTGTCGACGACCTGCCAGACGAAGAGCCAGCTTAGAACGGCGATAATCAGCAAGGCCGCCGCCGTGCAGGCCAGCATGCGGGCGCTGGTGGCTTTTAGCTGCGCATCGGCTTTTGCCAAGGAAATGTTTGTGTCCAGGACGCCCAGAACCTGCTGGTCCGAAGGATGCGCGTGGCAGGCTGCGTTTGAGCAACTGGGTTGATTTTCGATCGGCGTAATAATGCCGAGCACGCGCTGACCGCTCGCGCGATAGATACGAAAACGGTCAGGACGGTTCAGGCGCGCCAGTGGCTGCGATTGCGTGTGGCATCCGTAGCAGGCCTCGGCTGTCTTATCGAGCACGTGGCTGACCTCGGCCGAGTCGGTCGAGTAGCTGACGCGCCCCTCCTGGTCAAGGATTCGCACCTTGACCATGCCGGGTTCGTCGGCCATGGTGCGGATGGCGTGATACAGTCCCTCGCGATCGTTGCGCAGCATGTAATAGGTTGTGCTTCGGCTGATGACGTCGCTGACGCGCTCTGCGCTAGACAGCGTGGCCGCTTCCAGATCCTGGCGGTGTAGCCGGATATTCAGATATCCCAGCAAGGCAAAAATCACAACCATCGCCGCCAACAAAGAGCCGATCAACTTGGTACTGATGCGCTGTGTCAGCTGCTTCCATAGCGGACCGCGTCGGCTTGAATCAATCTCCCGCATGGCCTAATACCGGAGTGGAAACCACAGCTGCGCTTACGGTGTGTGGGCGTGCCTTTTCGACGCGGTGTTCTTCGGGATAGATGGGCAGGTATTTGACTGCCGTTCCGAAGAGCGCGAATCCCATCGCGATGATCATTAGTGTTACTGAGAATTCGGTCCATTTGGGCACGAAGTGGTGACCGACGTAGGTCTCGAACCCTGTGAGCGCGATATTCAGCCGGTTCGTGATGAAGCCGAGCACGGTGAAGATCGATGCGAGATACAGCCCCTGCGGTGACAGCCTCACCTTCTTGAAACTCAGCATACCGATCGGAATGATGAAAGCCAGTGTCAGTTCCAGCCACAGAAAGTAAGATTCGTAGCTGGGTTTCACAATTTGTCCCAGCATGCCGCGATGGAAATAGTCTTCGAAGCGGAGCAGGGCATTGACCCACAGGGCGACCAGCAAGGCTCCGCCCAGTTCAACCAGAACCGGAAGTTCAAGCTGGCGGCCGAAGGCTTTCGCGCTCTGTGTCGACTCGAAAATCGTCATCGCCAAACCAACCGCAATTGCCGATCCGAAAAAGAGGAAGGGAAGCGCCGGCGTGTACCAGAAAGGATGAAGCTTGCTCGGCATGATCAGATAGAGCGATCCGAGCGAACTCTGGTGCAGCGTCGACAGCAGAATCCCCAGGACAATGAGCACCGGGTAAATTTTCTTGATCCACTTAATTGGAGCGTGCAGATTGAACCGCTCCAGCACGTTGGGAAGAAATTCAAAGAAGAGCACCGTGGTGTAAGCCATCACGCACATGCCCACCTCGAACATCACCGAGTGCGGATTCATATACACCATCTGGTGCCATATGAACCACGGCCGCCCGAGGTCGAATAAAAGGCCAACGATGAACAGCAAATACCCGAGGAACGCGGTCAATACCGCGGGGCGTACAACGCTGTGCAGCCTCTCGACGTTGAACAGGTAAACCGCACCTACGATGCAAAAGCCGCCTGCCGCCAGCATGACGCCGCAGAGGCAGTCGAAGCCGATCCATAGGCCCCAGGGAAATTGGTCCGTCATGTTCGAAATCGCGCCCAGTCCGTAGCAATAGCGAACGAAGGCTGAGTACAGGCCGAGCACCATGATCACCAGGAATACAATCTTCCAGAAGGTCAGCTTGATTTTCATCGCGCCCCCCCGTTCTTCTTGTCTTTTTCTTCAGCTTCCGCTGAGGCGACCTCTTCGCGGCGATGCGATACCCAATAGATGCCGCCTAACACCAACGTCCAAACAGGGATGAAATCGGGAATTCTCTCCATGACCCGGCCCGTGTACTCCGGCATGGGGATTTCTCCCAGCTTGGCCGATGGCGGGTATCCGTACTCTTCGACGTTGACGCTGGAAAGAAGCAGCACCGATGTCCCGCCAACCTCTTTCAACCCGTAGATGTGAGGCTTGTAGGTCGTGGGATTCTGCCGGATCCGTTCCTGCGCTTCTGCGATGAGTTCGTCTCGCTCTCCAAATTTCGTGGCGCCGGTTGGACAAATCTCAGCACACGCCGTCTGCTTCCCGGCAGCGATCCGGTCCGGACACATAATGCATTTTCGAACTCGCGGATTCAGCGACTGCCATTCGTATTTGGGTTGCGAAAACGGGCAGGCCACCATGCAATAGCGGCAGCCAATACATTTCCACACGTCATAGACGACCGGGCCCGCCGCCGTCTTGTGGAAGGCGCCCACGGGACAAACCGAAGCGCAGGCGGGATGCTCGCAGTGCATGCACAGCCGCCGCATGAATTTGTCGTCCTTATTCAGGACCACCGTGTACTTATGCTCCGATTGCACCGACTCGGCGGCGACCTTGTCGTCGTAGGGCAGTTTGTTCTGCTGCGCGCACGCGCCCTCGCACTGCTTGCAGCCGATGCACATGGTGGCGTCATAAAGCAGAGCCTTGCTCATGGGAAATTGCTCCTTGTAGATCCTGTCTCGGGCCAACTTGTGGAGGGACAATCGGGCGGGATCAAAATAGAAAACCGGGTACTGAGCAATGTATGCTCCGTACCCGGTAGGGAGGGTATTCTCCGAGGGCAAGCGAATGGGGAACAAGCTCTTCGGTTAAATATGGATGGGCCAGAGGTTGATTCCATCCACCGAATTGAGCCGGACACCCCCATGGTTACCTGACTCTTCCCTCAGTCGCTGGCCGCAGTCTCGCGGCAGCGGTGATGCGCAAAGAGGAATAGACATAACTACGGCAACGGCCGGCAACTATTTCTGCAGGCTGCGAACGTAGGTCACGACTGCCTTCACGTCGTCCGCCGGGAGACTCTTCACTCCTGCCGGATGCTTCGCCTTCCCTGTGACCGCCGCGGTCAGGTCGGCATCGGAGAGCTTCTTGGCGTCGTCGCCAATCAAACTCGGAGCCTTCATCGCCGGCTTGCCCGCTGCATCCGCTCCATGGCACATGGCACACTTCGCTTTGTAGATGGCGCCACCGTCCTCCGCCCAAGACAGGCTGGGCATCAGGATGAACAGGGCCATTGCAATTGTCATTACCAGCACTACAAGCTTTGTCGTCTTCATGATGTCGTTTCTTCTCCTCGTCAAATTTTGCGGTTCAATATAAAGATCAATTCCATCACAGCTTTGCGTTGCGAAAGTAACCGCCGATAAAACCTTCGACAAATCCGGTGTAACAGAATTCAGCAATTCCGTTGCTTCCAGTAGAGAGTTTCAACGTTGCGCGGAAAGCCCGCAGTGATGCAGGTCACCCTGAATGGTGACTATGCTTTAGAGGTCAACGGCCTGCCCCGGTTCCAAAGGCCGGGCCAACAATCCGCGGTTTCACGTCAAACGGTGACTGGAGTCACAGCGTTTGCGCTCTCCATCGGTGGCGGGATCGGGCAGTAGCGCATGCTGATGCTGTTGCTCCGCAAAGCCCATCTCGGAGAAGTCAGTGTCACGGCGTGGCCGAAAATCCTGAAACAGATGTGCGCGGGAAAGAATATTTTTGTGCTGGAGTAAGGCCGCAATACAATTCGGAAGGGGCAATTTTTGTCCCTTCTACTATAGTCAGATACCGTCACTGGCACTGGCGACTAAGCGTCGTCAAGCGGCACTGTACGGTTTCGGCTGGCTCGGGTTTCCCCTCATCACCTGTTCCAGAATTTCTGCGATTCTAACGTTTGTTGCGGAGTCTTTTACCGCTATGCGTAGGACATCTTCTGCTAGCGATTGGGAAATGTCGCGGCCTGTGCGGAAATAAAGCCCGTGCGCTCGACTACGTTGGCTGACGACGGTCGCGCTGGGCGCCCCTGCAGGCAGATGGCAAAGGAGGAAGTTCGCCATCCCGGGGCAGACTTCGAATCCAAGCGCGCGCAAGGATATAGCTAACGCTTCGCGCATTTGGTGAGTTTCCTTATAGCGGAATCCATAGTAGTCAGGATCGTCCAAGGCTTTAATGGCAGCCACCTGTGCAGGCAAGCTGACCGCCCAAGGCGGCGTGACTCTTCGGAGAGAACGGGCAATCGTTGGCGGCGCACAGAGGTATGCGGCTCGAGCGCCGGACAAGGCGTAGACCTTTGACATGGACTTGCAAACAACCATGTTTTGACTTTGTGCGGCGATATCTTCCAGCGACTCACCGAGGCCAGCGTACTCGACGTAAGTTTCGTCGATCCAAATCCGGGTCCGAATCGGAATCCGAGCCAGTACTCGTTCGAGTTTCCTGCGAGCAACGTGACGGCCGGTCGGGCTGTTTGGGTTCACAATGACAGCCAAGTCATAAGCTTCAGTGCTGAGTTGGGCTTCAAGAGAGGTGAGTGATAACGCGTATAGTTCGTCACGCCTGAGGGGTAACCGATCCACGCGGCAACCTACAATGCGCTCGGTGACGTGAAAATATTCGCCGTAGCTGGGGTCCAGTATCAATACCCGCGACTTGTGCGTCAGCCACTCGCGAAAAGCCAGGAAAATCAATTCCGACGACCCGGCAGCGGGAACAACGCAATCAGCAGGAATGTTTCGCGCGCGGGCGATTGCTTCGATCAGCCCGGCGCAGTCAGTAGGAGGAGAAGTACGTAAGAGAAACGCAAGATGTTCGCCGACCGCCGAAATTACAAGCGGTGAGGGCGGGAACCACGCGTCCAGTACATCAGCACTGATGACCTCTCGAATGCGTTCGAGATGACGAAAATCGTTGCCTATGGCGTCGAAGAATGCGCCACCGTGGCTACAGGCTGGTTTGTGCTGAAACGGAATATCGAGTCTCCATTGTGCGCGGCTTTCTAGCCAACGCAGGGAATGTTGTAGGTGTTCCGCCCGTTCGCGGATCTCAGAGACTGTAGCGGTCAGTAGTTCGTAGGTAACTGCGCCGGATTTTACTATCCGGCCTAGCGACCGAAGTCCAGCTTTGCGATAGAGACTGAGTATTTCTTGACGGCCGATCGCGACGATCTGAGATCCGCCTTGCGTTTCAATCCAGCGCAAAGCGGCATACATCAAAAGACTCGCAACCACCCCGCGGCGATGACTGGGAAGAACAGTCAAGAGACGCACCTCATAAAGAGTTGCGTCGAAAGAAAACGGAAAATCCTCGCGAGCAATATACTTGTCTACAGAATACTTACGTCCGGGAGGCGTGACGCTCACGAACCCGACAATGCGGTCGGCAACGGTGGCCTTAATGTAAACGTTGAAGTTGTCGAGTGAGTCGCTGAGACTGCCCGTTGGATTTGGCGGGTGCTGGCCAAGTTCCACCGCGTAGACCTCATGACGAGCCGCATAAAGCTCTGCGCGATCCGAGTCGTTCGCGAAAGCGATTGTGATCGCTGCCGCGCGACGATGTCGATCCCGAATGAGTTCTTCCCCGGGATCCGCCGATCGTGGGCGATCAATGGGCATGAATCAGAATTGTAACTCTTATACTCCCATCGACAATTCTGCTCGCACCGTCGCATCCATCACATGGCTCTTCACGGCCGCAGCCAGCCGACGAATGCCCTCACGAATCTGCTCCGGGGTGGCGTTCGAGAAATTTAACCGCATGTGGCGGCAGCCTTCGCACTCGTTTTTGTCGCGACTATCGTTCGCGTAGAAGGAATCTCCCGGAACAAAGGCCACGTTCTGCTCCAGCGCAGAGCGGAAGATTGCCTGGATATCAAGGCTTTGCGGCAGCGTGACCCAGAGAAAAAGTCCGCCTTGCGGATGCGTCCATGTGACCGCAGGAGGGAAGAACTCCTGCAAAGCCTGCAACATCACATCGCGCCGTTCGCGATAGACCTGCCGGATTAACTTGACGTGCGAATCGAGGAAGCCGTCGCGCGCGACCTCGTAGGCGACAAACTGGGTGAAGGTCGAAGTGTGCAGATCGGCGCCCTGCTTCAGTTGTGCGAGCTTGCCAATCACCTCCGGAGGAGCAACGATCCATCCCAGCCGCAAGCCGGGAGCGAGCGTTTTCGAGAAGGTGCTGAGATAGATCACGTTCCCGATTGAGTAGCCCTTATCGCGGCGCAAGTTCTCACGGTCGAGGACGACCAGCGGCGGAAGGTGCTCCCCTTCATAGCGTAACTGGCCGTAAGGATCGTCCTCGACAATCGGAATGCCGTAACGGTCGGCGAGCAGCACAAGTTCGTGACGCCGGCCCTCGGATAACGTCGTTCCCGCCGGATTCTGGAAGTTAGGGAGCACATACATGAACTTCGGGCCGGAACGCAGCGGCGCTTCGAGCAGATCGGTACGTAGTCCGTTTTCGTCGCTGGGGACCGCTAGATACTCGGCGCCATAAATATTGAAAGCCTGGAGAGCACCGAGATAGGTGGGCGCTTCGACTAGAACGTGATCTCCAGCGTTAATGAAGAGCTTGCCAATCAGGTCGAGGGCCTGCTGCGAGCCGGAAGTGATCAGGACATTTTCGACCCGGGCTTTGATTCCATAGCGCGCCATGTTGTTGGCGATCAATTCGCGCAGCGGTTCGTATCCTTCGGTGGCTCCGTATTGCAGGGCATTTGACGCCTGCTCGGTTAGAACTTTGTGGCAGGCTTCTTTGAAGCGCTGGACAGGGAATACATCGGGCGCGGGAAGGCCTCCGGCGAACGAGATCATGCCCGGCTTCTGGATAACCTTCAGGAGGTCGCGGATGGCGGAGCTGGTGAGGCCCTTGGTGCGGGCGGCGTAACGCGATGTCCATGCAGTCGACATTGTTAGGCTCCTCGAGAGCGTCGTGGCTCTGAGCTTGTGATCGGGTTATCGTCGCAAATTATGACGCGTGCGGGCGCTAGCGCGCGACCTCACTCGGACTCGCCGACAACCGTGAATGTCCTTGTCTTTTGGTCAGGAAGCAGAAACTCATACACTTGAATGAAATCGTATGGATTCTTGTGCTCGTCCCTGATCAGTTTTGCTTTGTAATTGCCAAGCGCCAATATCCCTTGCGCACAGTAGCACTCCAACTCATACTTCCTACCCTCTATAACCGCATCGAGCCTCTGGCTGCCTCTGTTGCGCGTCCGGCTGACGTGGACGTTAGTCGTGTAGTCGGCAGGGTTCGGCGGTGGTCCGGCCCATGCGAACGCGGAGAAGAGCAGTAACATGGCGGGAAGAGCGATTGCCTTCATGGGATATCCTCGCCTCTATTCTAGGCGAAGCCGTCAGGCTGACTCACTGCCCCAATATGCGCCTGCTCGTCGATAAAGAGTCTTCCCGCATGCAGCGCCCTGCGATCGATCTCAAGCAGGTCGAGTTTCTTGACTTTGTCTTCTAATACGCTTAAGGCGGTGCGAGGAGAGAGGCATTCAGTTTCTTCGAGCAACGCTCCCATCATGACGATGTTCGTGGCTTTGGTCGAGCCCAGTCTGTCCGCGATCTCGGCGGCGGGCATCGCAACGATCTCCACATCCGGGACGCTGAAATCGGCGGGAACCGTTTCACCGTTGTAGAGAATGACGCCTCCCTTAGCGACTTCGTGAGCGAACTTGCGCAGGGAAAATTCGTTCATCGCGACGAGCACGTCGGGATGCGATACGAGCGGAGATCCGATGCGTTCTTTGGACAAGCAGACGTGACAATGTGCGCTGCCCGAGCGCATCTCCGGACCGTACGAGGGCAGCCAACTGACTTCGAGTCCTTCGCGCATGCCCATTTCGATGAGCAGTTGACCGAGCAGCAGAACGCCTTGGCCGCCGAAGCCCGCGATCTTGATCTTCACGTCTTTGAAGCGATGGCCGTGATTTACGTGGGTAATGCCGGCGCTAGCCTGCTTAATTCCCAATACCTCCGCTACAGAACGTTGCGGAGGATCGTTCTCCTTGACTGCGAGCGGTGCAGGCTGGTGGTCGCGGAAGACGTTGAGAGGGAATGCAGGAATCATCTTGTCGGCAATCCACCGCCGCGCTTCGACCGGATCTTTGCTCCAGATCGTCGGGCATGGCGACAGAATCTCCACGAACGAAAACCCAGCGCCATCGCGCTGCCGTTCAAGCGCTTTGCGCACGGCACGGCGTGCCTTCATGATGTTCTTGTTGTCGGAAAGCGCCACGCGCTCGATATAAACAGGAGCTTCGAGCGTGGCCAGCAGTTCGGCCATGTGAAGAGGGAAGCCTTCGTTGGATGGCCGCCGTCCCCATGGAGACGTTGTACTTCTCTCGCCAACCATGGTGGTAGGAGCCATCTGCCCGCCTGTCATGCCGTAGATGCCATTGTTCACAAAGAAGACAGTGATCTTCTCGCCGCGGTTGGCTGCGTGGACGATTTCTGCGGTGCCGATCGCCGCGAGGTCGCCGTCTCCCTGATACGAGATGACGATCTTATCGGGGCACGATCGTTTGATGGCCGAAGCCGAGGCCGGAGCTCGTCCGTGGGCAACCTGCACATTGCCGACATCGAAATAGTAATAAGCAAACACCGAGCAGCCGACTGGGCTGACGAAGATTGTCTTATCCTGCACGCCCAGATCCTGCAGCGCTTCTGCGATCAGCTTGTGGACGACGCCATGGCCGCAACCAGGACAATAATGAGTCTGATTTTTCAGCTCTGACTTGCGCTCGTAGAGATCGTAGAAGAGAGGAGACTTGGAATGGGTCGGTTCATATTCTGAGGGGTTCGCCACCGGAATGGCTGCGGGAAGACTCTTTTCCGGATCACTCTCTAGTTTCTTTTCAAGTTCAGGTTCCAGTTTAACTGTGATGTCCACCAGGCTGATTCCGCTTTCGTTTGCCATTTTCGCTGTCCTCTTTCACCAGGTCGACGTTGACCTGGTTTCAGACCGCCACCGCCATGCGTGACAATACTTGTTCATGCAATTCCCTGACCGATGGAACGTTGCCGCCTACACGGCCATAGAACTCCACCGGCACTTTGCCGTTCAGTGTCAGGCGCACATCTTCCAGCATTTGTCCGTTACTTAATTCGACGACAAGAACTTTTTGCACTTTCGCCGCCGCCCGCCGCAACGCGTCTGCCGGATACGGCCAAAGCGTAATAGGACGGAACAGTCCAGCCTTTACCCCTTCTTTTCGCAACGCCTCAACTGCCGACAGCAACACGCGAGAGACGATGCCGTAGCCAACCAGCAGAATCTCCGCGTCGTCGGTGTGGCAGACTTCAAAGCGCGGCTCGGCCTTTTGGGCGCGGATGTACTTTGCTTCCAACTTGCGCTGATGATTTTCCAGTTCGTCGCTTTCGAGAAAAATCGAGCTCACGAGATTGGCGCGCGTCTCAGGAGTGCCTTTGACCGCCCACGGTTTTTCCGGCGCATGGATTTCATGTTCCGCATCGGGATAGCCAAGTTCCAGTGGCTCCATCATCTGCCCAACGTAGCCGTCGGTAAGAATGACCGCGGGATTGCGGTACTTATCGGCAAGTTCGAAGGCGAGCATCGTGAGGTCGGCCATCTCTTGCACCGATGCGGGCGCCAGCACGATGTTGCGATAGTTGCCGTGGCCTCCGCCTTTAACCATAGCGAAATAGTCGCTCTGTTCGGGAGCGATGTTGCCGAGTCCAGGCCCGCCGCGCATGACGTCAACGATGACGCAGGGCAATTCGGCGCCGGCGAGATAAGACATGCCTTCCTGCATCAGGCTGAGGCCGGGGCCGGAGGATCCGCTCATGACGCGAACGCCAGTTGCGGCCGCTCCGTAGACCATGTTGATGGCAGCGGTTTCGCTCTCTGCCTGTAGAAATGTTCCGCCAACTTGCGGAAAGTAGAGCGCCGCGGCTTCGGCGATTTCGCTGGCCGGGGTGATGGGATATCCATAGTAGCCACGGCATCCGGCAAGGATCGCGCCCTTGATGACTGCGACATTTCCCTTACAAAGCTGGCGCATGGTTCGCCTCCTGCGCGAGATCGACGACAGTTGCTTTGGGTTTGGCTTTGAGTCGATAGACGGTGATTGCGCCCGGTTCGGGACAGGTATAAAAGCAGATACCGCAGCCGGTGCAGTCCTCGCCGGTGTAGTGCGCCGGATGAGCTCCGTAGGTATTCAGCTCAGGCCCGAGTTCCAGACACTTCGGAGGGCAAGAGTCAACACACAGTCCGCATCCCTTACATTCTTCGACATCGACCGTGACTTTTCCGCGCGGTTGCCCTGCCATGGTCCACCTCTCGAACATTTGACTTGTTACGGTCTTTTCCCCTTGGTTCCCACTTCCTTCTTATTTAAGCGCCGAGGGATGCAAAAGCCTGTGAGCTTACGCACCGGGCTTGGTGAGCGGGGTCACAAAGCTCAAGCTATTCATAAATCGAGGTTTGGCGAGGCAGGGAGTTCCTAGAATTTCGAGCTTTGAAGTAACGAGGGAGTGTGGGGACGGGCGACCTCGCCCGTCCAGTCCGCTCCCTTTCCTTCTATTGCGGGTACCAGTCCAGCAAGCGCACTTCAATGCCCGTGCCTTCGAGAGCCTTCTTGAATACGGAGAGATCGGAACCGCGATAGTGATAAGGAATGACGATCTTTGGGTGAAATGCCGTGACCGCTTCCGCCGCTTCTTCGGGAGGCATGGTGTAGGGCAAATTCATGCAGACAAACGCCACATCGATGTTCTTGAGAGCACGCATTTCCGGGACGCCTTCGGTGTCGCCAGAAAAGTAAAAGCGCTTGCCGCCATAAGTAAGGACGTATCCATTGCCTCGTCCCTTGTCATGGTAGAGCTTGCCGGGAGCGGGTCCACGCACGAGGTTGTACGCGGGGATCGCCTCGATGGTCCAATCGCCCCAGTGTTTCGTTTCCCCATTGGCGATCGGCTTCGCAGTCGTGACCGTGGCCACCACGGCTGGTGAAGCGAGAATCTCCGTCCCCGTCTGGCGGATTGCGGCGATTGATTCGGGATCCATATGATCGCCGTGAATGTCAGTGATCAGGATGAGGTCGGCCTTTCCGAGGCCTGAAAATTTCGTGGGCTTGGCAGGATCGAGGTAGATAGTCTTGCCTCCCGCCTCGATGAGTGTGCTGGCATGGTTCAGAGGAGTGATCTTCACGTCGCCCGCCGACGTTGGAAACGTCTGCGTAGCCGTCGAAGCGCGGGCAACGCGCACAAGAGACAGAGTCAGGAACAGGGAACCGCAGGCAAGGGCGAAAGCAAGCTTCATCTTAACCTCACAAGAATGTTCAAACCGTCCAGCGCAAACCTAGGGTGGTAGAAAACACGCTCCAAGCCCGCTAATTCTACAGTTTTCTTGATCAATGCGGGAAGTTGTGGAGCACGGTGGTATTCTGGCCCGTTCCGATGGACAGGTGGTCTAAGGGCACAAAATAAAACTGAGTCCGTTGCGACGGTGTCCACCATCCGGACATCTAAACCAAAATCTCGGGAGTCGGCGTGGGGCCGTCCGCGAGAGGGGTAGTTGGTCACATATCGCCAATAACGGGAGGAGACTCATATGCTGACCGCGGAGACAGCTGTCGCAGTTCCTCGCGACGCAGTGCCTCGGGAAATGATCGAGCGGGTCGTCGATGCCCGCCGCCGAAGCGATGCGCTCTTTGATATTGTGCGATCCGAGTCTCTTTACGACCGCCCGATCCCCGAGCGGCACCGCATCATCTTCTACGTCGGGCATCTCGAAGCGTTTGATTGGAACCTGCTCCAGCAAGCGCTTGGCGTCGGCATGTCGAGAACCAGTTCATCGCATGCAGAACTCGATCGGCTTTTTGCCTTCGGCATCGACCCGGTAGGCGGGGGACTGCCCAGCGATGCGCGCTCCGACTGGCCGTCCCTGGATGTGGTTCGAAACTATGTAAGCGATGTCCGTAGCGCTCTAGACGCGGCGCTCGCTACAGTGGACCTCGACGCGACTCGTATGGATGCTTCGCTGCGGACGCCGCTGTCTACTTTGTTGCAGGTAGCGATTGAGCACCGCCTGATGCACGTCGAGACCTTGGCTTACATGCTGCATCGCCTGCCGGTCGATCGAAAAGTTTCTAGCGATCTTAGGCGCGAATTAACTCTTCCTCCTCATTCTCTTGCGATCCCCGAAATGATTTCCATTCCAGAAGGCGTCGTCACACTCGGTCTGCCTCGCGATGGAAACAACTTCGGCTGGGACAACGAGTACGAGGAGCACCGCGAGCAAGTGCCCGCATTCCAGATCGACCGGTACAAGGTAACGAACCGGCAATATCTGGAATTTATGACCGACGGCGGCTACGAGAAGAAGGCCCTGTGGAGCGAAGACGACTGGAACTGGAAAAACGAACAGGGTATTTCCCATCCCGCGTTTTGGGAAAACGACGGCGACGCTTGGTCATGGCGCGGCATGTTCGAGCTGATTCCGTTCGATTCTGAATCCTCGCCGCAGGATTGGCCGGTCTACCTCAGTCATGCCGAAGCCAACGCCTTTGCTCGGTGGGCGGGGAAGTCGCTACCCACGGAAGCGCAATGGCAGCGCGCCGCCCTGGGCGCGGGCAGCGGCAACGCCGATTTCCTCCGCTGGGATCCGTCGCCCGTAGGGTCTTTCCCGCCGAGTCAAAGCGCCCTCGGAGTTGACGAGATGGTTGGGAATGGCTGGGAGTGGACATCAACCGTCTTTGCTCCCTTTGCCGCTTTCGAGCCCTTCCCATTTTACCGCGGCTATTCCGCCGATTTTTTTGACGGGAAACATTTCGTCATGAAGGGTGGATCGCCCCGTACCGCCGCGTGTATGCTGCGTCCTACTTTTCGCAATTGGTTTCAGGCTCATTACCAGTACGCGTATGTTGGATTTCGATGCGTGAGCCGCTTATAGCCACGCTACAGATGTCGGGCCACTGCTGTTGGGTCGCGAATGTTCCGTCCTGCTGTCGGGGGAAAGATCGGAAGGAGATTCAGAAATGCTGGTTCATGCGATTCACAATGCTGCCTTCGAGTTTGCTTCAGGCTTCGCTTCCGAGGTGCGAGCCGGCCTCGACCGTCCCGGACAAAAAGAGCTGCCTTCGAAATATCTCTATGATGATGTCGGCTCCGCGCTCTTTGAAGTGATTAGCCATCTGCCCGAATACGGCCTCACACGGGCCGACGAACGATTGTTGCAGCGCCATGCGGATGAGATCGTCAGCCGTCTCGACGCCCCGGTTGCGGTTGCTGAATTAGGCAGCGGCAGCGGCAAGAAGACGCGCTGGATCCTGAAGGCACTGGGGCGTTGGCAGCGAACATTTTATTATCCGGTGGAGATTTCCCACTCCGCCCTCCTCATGTGCGAGCGTGAACTGAGCGACATCGAATCGCTGAGCATAGTCGGTTTTGAGCGCGAATACCTCGATGGATTGCTCGAAGTAGCGGCCCATCGCCAGCGCAACCAACATCTATTCGTACTTTTTCTTGGTAGCACGATTGGAAATTTCGACCGCACCGCTGGCGTAGAGTTTCTGTCGGAAGTGCGCCGAATCCTCGAACCGGGCGATTCGCTTCTTCTCGGTACCGATCTCGAGAAGCCCGTTGGACAGCTTCTCAAGGCGTACGACGACGAAATTGGAGTGACCGCGGCTTTTAATCTGAACCTGCTGGCCCGCATCAACCGGGAGCTCCAGGCAGACTTTGATTTAGGCGAGTTTCGGCATCTGTCGAGAATCAATCCAGCGGCACGCAGCGTCGAGATGCATTTGCAATCCAAACGACGCCAGACGGTGCGCATTCCGGCGGCCAATCTTTCCGTCGAATTCATGGAAGGCGAAACCATATGGACCGAGAGCAGCCACAAGTTTCGCGCCGTGGAAGTTTTTGAAATGGCTCGGCAGGCCGGCTTCTCTTGCGAGGCGCAGTGGATTGACGAAGAATGGCCGTTTGCGGAAAATCTGCTGATTGCCGTGTAGACGATCGCGGTCTGAATGCCTTGCCATGAGAACGGCCCGGTGCCGCGACTCTTAGTTCTTGGTTAGGGTAAAATTGCCCCTCGTCTCCACGCGCGCAAGTTAATCGCACTCATCACAATACAGAAAACATTTGCGGGAATGAAGCCGAGTTGGGCGGTTTTGATCCCGATAACGCACATGATAAAGCTATTTACCGTGGCCAGCAGCCAGCCTTCCCAACAGCGCCGCCCTACTAAAATGGTGGAAGAAATTGTCAGTACACAGGACAAATAGTCGAGCCGTAACACGAATACAATACCTCCGTAGGGACAATTGTGGGTTGTCTGAACTCTGCCGTCTGTGATGTGGGGTCGCAGATCGGTAACCAAGGTCACATACGCGACGAATTGCGAAGACGAAGTCGCGAAGACGAGACTGCCGCGCAGGCCGTACACGACTTTCATGTCCCAGGCAGGGAAGAGGTGTCGCAATAGCTATTCACCGGCGATCCTAAGGAGAAATCGATGGCGCAAGAATGCACTCACCTGGACCAGATCCAAATCAGAGAAACAAAAAAACATGTTTGCGAAGACTGCGTGAAGACGGGCGACACGTGGGTTCACCTGCGAATGTGCCTTGTCTGCGGACACGCGGCCTGCTGCGACTCGTCTAAAAACAAACACGCCACCAAGCATTTTCACAAGACAAAGCATCCGGTAATGCGGTCGATTGAGCCCGGAGAGTTGTGGATATGGTGCTACGTCGACGAGATCATGGCGGGAGAAATCGAAGCGTAAGCAATCGCCGAAGCACAAGCATTTCAGGAAATGCGACCGAAGCGTAACGTGGGATATCTAAGTTTGCAGATCAGTTTTCGTTTGGGCCCTGCGGTTCGCAAACCAGCCTTCATCATTCAGCTTGGGAAATGAACATGGTAGAGATCGATTATGCCGAAACCGATTTTGTTGAGTGTTGATGACGACTCCGATGTTTTGCGCGCCATTGAGCGAGACTTGCGTTCGCAATACGGAGCTGACTATCGCGTGATAGGCAGCGATTCTCCCGAAGGTGCACTCGACCTGCTGAAGCAGCTTAAGGTGCGGAACGACAGCGTAGCTCTGCTGTTAGCCGATCAGCGAATGCCGAAGATGGATGGCATCGCATTTTTGCAGGAGGCGACGCACATCTATCCGGAAGCCAAGCGTGCTCTGCTCACCGCTTACGCCGACACGAACGCCGCCATCAGCGCCATCAATCAAGCGGGAATCAACTACTTCTTCCTGAAGCCCTGGGATCCGCCAGCCGAGCATCTGTATCCGCAACTCAACGATCTGCTTGAAGACTGGCAGGCCTCGTACCGGCCCGCGTTCCAAGGCATACGGGTTCTCGGCACGCGGTGGTCGCCCAAATCGTATGAATTGCGCGATTTCCTCGCGCGCAACCATGTGCCTTATCAGTGGATTGACGTGGAAGGCTCGGCCAACGATCCGGAAACGAAACGGCTCGTAGAAGCACTGGGCGACGAAGCCAGCAGCCTTCCCGTGGTGCTGTTTCCGGATGGCACCAAGCTTCTGGAAAGCCTGCCCGCCGATGTCGCGCAAAAAGTGGGTTTGCGAACACGCGCGCAAACCAGCTTTTATGACTTGGCAATTGTCGGCGGCGGCCCGGCGGGATTGGCCGCGGCGGTTTATGGCGCATCCGAGGGCCTGCACACGGTGATGATCGAACGCGAAGCGCCCGGCGGCCAGGCTGGTATGAGTTCGCGCATCGAGAACTATCTGGGATTTCCCACCGGACTCAGCGGCAACGATCTCGCGCGGCGAGCCGTCGTCCAGGCGCAGCGCTTCGGAGTCGAAATTCTCTCTCCACAAGAAGTAGTCGGCGTGCGGCTGGAAGGGTCGTACCGAATCATCAAGCTGGCGGATGACAGCGAGATTTCATGCCATGCTTTGATGATCGCCAGCGGAGTGCAGTGGCGCAAACTTGACGCGCCAGGAGTCGACCGCCTGCAAGGGGCCGGCGTCTACTACGGCGGAGGCGCGACGGAAGCGTTGTCTTGCAAAGGCGAAGAAGTCTACGTGATCGGCGGAGCGAATTCGGCGGGGCAGGCGGCCATGAATTTCGCCAAGTATGCGAAGCACGTGGTAATGCTCGTCCGCGGCAGTTCTCTGGCCAGCACGATGTCGCAGTATTTGATCGATCAGATCAAAGAGACGCCGAACATTCAGGTGTGGGCCAACGCCAGCCTCGTCGAAGCGCACGGCGATACGCATCTCGCAGAGATCTCGGTGATGTGTTCGGATACCAACAAAATCGAGCGCGTGTCGGCAAGCTCGATGTTCATTTTTATTGGAGCTTTGCCGCGCACCGACTGGCTGGGAGATCTCGTGGAGCGAGACGAACGTGGTTTTCTCCTCGCCGGTCCCGATCTGATTCGCAACGGAAAACGCCCCAAGGGTTGGACTCTCGACCGGGATCCGTTTCTGTTGGAAACAAATATTCCGGGAATTTTCGCCGTGGGCGACGTGCGGCACGGTTCGGTCAAGCGCGTGGCTTCGGGAGTCGGTGAAGGATCGGTCGCCGTCCAGTTCATCCATCAGTATTTGTCAAAGGTCTAACGAATCAGGGTCTAACGAATCTCAGGGTCTAACCAATCAATGATCGAAAAATCAGAGTTACTCGAGGCTCCGGCGTTTGCCGGCTTGCCAGACGATCAAATCGCCTGGTTCATCAGTCAATCGGAAGAACTACTCTTCAAAGCTGGCGATTACTATTCGCGCCAGGGCGATCCCGCCAATGCCATGTTCGTGATCCTTGGCGGCGAAGTTGAGATCCGCGGCGAGTTGGGTGGCGAGGCGATCCTATTTGGACTAAATAAAGGCGATGTCACCGGGGTGCTTCCTTTTTCGCGCATGAAGCAATTTTCGGTCAACGGACGCGCCGTAACCGACGCCCGTGTCTTGCGCTTTCCGGCAGCGATGTTTCCAGATCTGGTTCAGAAGATGCCAGAGCTCGCGCAGCGCCTCGTTGGGCTGATGTCGGACCGCATACGAGAGACGACGCGTATCGAGCAACAACGGGACCGGCTGGCCGGCTTGGGAAAGCTTTCGGCGGGCCTGGCTCATGAATTGAATAATCCCGCGTCGGCGGCCAAGCGAGCGACCAGTCAGCTACGCGACATCCTCCTAAAGATTAAGGCGGCCAGCGTGGAACTCGGCCGCAGGAATCTAACGCCGGAACAGCGGGCCGAGATTGAAAGGATGGAAGCGGCCTTTACCCAGCAGGACGGACCCCCGCCCGATCCCCTGACCGCCAGTGACTTGGAGGAACAGATCGATTCATTGCTGCGCAGTCACGGTCAGAGCGATTTGTGGCAATTAGCGGCAGATCTGGCGAAGAAGAACGTAAAGCCAGAGATGCTGGAATCGTTGTTCGCCGCGCTCGAGCCCGGTACCGCGCGGGCGGCTCTGGTGCGCATCGCCGCGTCGGTCGAGATTGCCAACCTGCTCAATGAAATCGAAAGCAGCGCATCGCGTATTTCCGACCTCGTCTGTGCCATCAAGGAATACACCTACATGGACCAGGCGCCGGTTCAGAATGTCGACATCGTAAAGAGCCTGGAGACCACGCTCACCATCTTGAACCACAAGATCAAGCGAGGAATCACCGTGCAGCGCGACTATCAGCGCATCCCCCTCCTGGTAAATTCATTCGGCAGCGAACTAAATCAGGTCTGGACGAACATCATCGACAATGCGATCGATGCCATGGCCGGCAAGGGCGAATTGCGCGTTCGAACCTATCGCGAAGACGATTGCGTGGTGGTCGAGATTGGAGACAACGGACCCGGCATTTCCGACGAAGTCAAAGCGCACATCTTTGAGCCTTTCTTCACCACCAAGGGAGTGGGCCAGGGAACGGGCCTCGGTCTCGACACGGTGCAGCGCATTGTGAAGAAGCATCGGGGGAATATTCAAGTCACCTCAAAACCGGGAGATACCCGTTTCCAGGTCTTTCTCCCTCTGTCCGAAACATCGGTCTAGCAGACTGCATAGTTTTCACATCGGAGATCCTATGTCGATTCGACCCGTTAAGCGGATGATTAAATCCAAACCGACTCGCGAAGGCGCCGGTGTCCATCTTCGACGCGCCTTCGGCTTCGGAAACACCTCCGAGTTCGATCCATTTCTTCTGCTCGACGACTTCCGCAACGACGTGCCGGAAGATTACCTCGCCGGCTTCCCATGGCACCCGCACCGGGGAATCGAAACCATCACCTATGTTCTTGCCGGGACCGTAGAACACGGCGACAGCATGGGGAATCACGGCTCGATCGCCGCCGGTGATGTGCAGTGGATGACCGCGGGCAGCGGAATTATTCATCAGGAGATGCCGAAGGGCGATACGGCGGGACGCATGCATGGTTTCCAGTTGTGGGCGAATCTGCCCGCGTCTCTCAAAATGACCGACCCGCGCTATCAAGAGGTGAAGACGGGCGATATTCCCGAAGTGAAAGATGACGATGGCACCCACGTTCGCGTTGTGTGCGGCGAGTTTTGGGGTAAGAAAGGTCCCGTCGATGGAATCGCTGCCGATCCGATTTATATCGATGTGTCGGTCGCGCCGGGACGCAAAAAAACGCTTCCCGTCGAAACCACGCGCCATGCCTTCGCCTACGTTTTTGGGGGAGCAGGGAAGTTCTGCAACGCTTCTGGCCCCTTAGCTGTGCCGACCGAAGCCGTGGAGTGGCTGGACACGCACCCGCCGTCCGAAGCGGACAACCGGTCGCTCGTCCTCTTCGACCGAGGCGACGAAGTTACGGTACAAGCCAGCGACGACGGCATACGGTTTCTACTGGTTTCCGGAAAGCCACTGGAAGAGCCGGTGGCATGGTACGGCCCCATCGTCATGAACACACAGGAACAACTTCGTCAGGCCTTCGACGAATTAGAGCGTGGCAAGTTTCTGAAACAAGGCTGATCCATGTAGGTAGAGACGGGTACTTGTCCCGTCTCCACGCGAGCAATCAACTGCTAAGGCAGCAATCCCAATACGCCGATTCCTGTGGTCGTTCCCACATACACCTTACCATTTGCAATCATCGGCGTAATGAACTTGTTGCCATTTCCGAAAGTGTCACGTCCATTTGAAGCCTGACTCGAGTTGTACAGTTCAACCGCGAGATTGTTCGCGCTGTAGGCATGCAGCACCGCAGGAGAAGTATTTTCGGTGGCCCAGAGAATCAGGTTCTTCGCCGAATTTCCCGAGATGCTCGGGGTTGCGCCCGGATCGTTGAACTGTGTCTTCGTCAACGATGTAGGCGTGGAATTCAGCTGAGCGTTCGAGTTGAAAGAGAATTCTTTGACGTTGTCATCGACTGCGCCGTAATAGATACGATTGTCCGCAAATGCCGGGGCCGAGAACACCGGACCAGCCAGCGCTCCCGTCAACTCCTGATAAATCTGGCTGTTGTTGCTGGGATTAAACTTTCCCATGTTTGCGCGGTTTGCGATATAGATATTCGAGTCTTTGCCGGCTCCGACCACGAGTTGATGTACAACTCCGCTGGAGTCTTTTACGTTCGGTACCACCATCGCGCCGCCCGAGCCCAGATCCTGATCTGCATCCGACTCGCTCACCGTGTTGTACATGTTGAAGTAATCGGAAACAGCGAGTTTTCCTTTCTTCGTGGAAAGCTTCATGATGGCGTTCCCATAGTCGCCATTCGCCGGAAAGCCACTCCCATTCAGCGTGGTGTCGAAGGTTCCATTGGCATCGAGAAAGTAGATATTGCCGCTCGAGTCGGATGCTGGTCCCGCGCCCGCGTTCCAGATCGCGCCTTCACTTCCGTTCGGTGTCACGTTGAGGACCGACTTTTGCGCCAGCGTGGTTTCGTCGTAGCTGATGATCCAACCCGTGTAAGGACGGGCGTCGCAATGCGAGGCCCAACTTGTGTAAACAATATGATTCAGCAATAGCAGCCCGGCTCGCTCTTTGTATTGTTTTGGATCGAAGACTACGTTGCCGTTCTGGCTGTTGTCGCCGGTTCCGGGATACTGCGCCACGACTGTTACAGGACCGCCGAACTCTTCCGCGCCGGTCGTAATGTCGAGGGCATGCAGCCTCTGATAATAGTTCGAGCTGGGATCTTTGCTCATCGCGACCAGATAAATCGTGCCGTGCGGCCCGGCGGCGGGATCGATCACCGGCGTAGAAGTCACGCCAATTTCTGGCTCGACCTGCCCGCAGCCGCGATCGTCTGAAGCGGTCTCACCCGATCCCAGCACACTGACCTGCCAGAGTACCGCTCCGTTATCTGCGTCATAACCGTAGACCGTGTCGTTCTCGCTCACCACAAACAGAACATTGTGCGTGGTGCCCCCGACGCTCAAGCTTGGCACGTACAAAGGCTCGGCATCGACTTTGCCATCGGTGGTGAGGACGAAGAGCTTTCCAAAGGTGTTTACGTTGACGTTCTTGAGGGTCAACGCAGTCTCGCTCGAGTTGCGCCCCGTCCGCATGTTGTCGTTGTGCCAAGTCAGAACACCTTTGAACGCCGGAGCAGCGCCGACCTGCATGTCGACGCGGACCATAAGCACGGCAACGATCGCTATAAAAAGGACGGCAGCGGATACAAGTGCGAAGCGGGAAGAGTTCGCTGGCTTCATGACACACCTCGGAGCTTAGAGTCGGATTTCGACCCGGCTGTTGCCGGACCGCTAAACGAAAGGCGATTGCTGTGATTCTAGCGAAATCGGACGCGGAGTTTGCTGTAAGGGAAAATCGGAAGTGCAGTCAGCGGGAGCCCACGTTGGCCAGACCGAAAATCAAACACCCGATTGCGGGCGAACCAGGTTTTCCTGCAGGGCTTGGCTGGTCAATTCGCCCTCCCACCGCGCCAGGACGAGCGTGGCTACGCCGTTTCCGATCATGTTAACCAAGGCGCGAAACATGCTTAGGAAGCGGTCGATGCCGAGGATCAACGCCATGCCGGCGACGGGAATGGTAGGGATGACGGAAAGCGTTCCGACCAGCGCAATGAACGAAGCGCCTTGTACGCCGCTCGCTCCCTTAGACGTAAGCACGGCCACGGCCAGAATGGTGATTTGCTGCGTCAGTGTTAAATGCGTGTTCGTAGCCTGCGCCACAAAGAGCGCAGCCATGGTCATGTAAAGGCTGGTGCCGTCGGTGTTGAAGGTAAATCCGGTAGGAACCACCAGGCCGACGAGCGATTTCGAGCAACCGAGTCTTTCCAACTTAGCCATGAGATTAGGAATCGCAATCTCGGACGAACTCACTGCCAGTACCAGCAGAATCTCTTCTTTAATGTAGGCAAGAAAACGGAAAATATTGAAACTCGCCGCCCATGCGATGGCTCCCAGCACGACGACGACAAACAGCACAGACGTGAACCAGAAAGTTCCAATCAATTTGGCCAGTGGACCGAGCGAGGCCAACCCGAACTTTCCCACCGTGTACGCCATCGCGCCAAAAGCGCCCACCGGCGCGAACTTCATCAACACGCGCGTCACCGAAAAGATGACATGCGTGAACGACTGGATAAAGTCGAACATGGGTTTGGCGCGCGCTCCGGCGGCCGACATGGCAAAGCCGAAAAGCAGCGCAACGAAAACCACTTCCAGGATGTCGCCTTTCGCAAACGCATCCACCACGGTCGTCGGGATGATGTGCATCAGAAATTCGGTGACGCTCTGCGCTTTGGCCTGCCCGGCATAATCCGCGACTGACTTTGCATCGAGCGTCGAGACGTTCACGTTGAAGCCGCCGCCCGGCTTGACCACATTGCCCACTACCAGTCCAATCAGCAGAGCGATCGTCGAAACAACCTCGAAATAAAGCAACGCCATGCCGCCGACGCGGCCGACTTTTTTCAGATTCTCCATCCCGGCGATACCGGTCACGACGGTGCAGAAGATGATCAGAGTGATGATCATCGAAATCAGGCGGATGAACGCGTCGCCCAAGGGCTTCATGGCGATCGCGCGTGCGGGATCCACATAACCGAGCACGATGGCGAGCGCCATCGCGACCATCACCTGCACCCAGAGAACGCGATAGAAAGGCTCTTTACCGGGAGGCGGAACCGCGCTCTCGTTCGTCGCTTTATTGGGTGTAAGGGTCTCCATTAGGGTCTCTTATCCTTCGTCGCTTGTTCCAAATGGTTCAGCTTAGGGGAGGGCTGAGCGTCTTGCCCGACTAGATTGTGTGGGGACGAGCGACGCGCTCGTCCCGGTTCAACGGAGGTGAATTGACCTACTTTGCGGTCTCCGGATCCAGCGTGCGCACCAGCCACGGAATGATGACTTCCTTGAAAATGCGCGGATCGGGCCACACGCCAACTTGTCGGCCCAAATGGCCGCCCAGGGGATTGACCCAAGCCGTCTTCGGCACGTCGCCGCTGCTCATCAGGAGATAAATATCTGAGATCGGCACCTGCGTGTCTTTCACTCCGGCCAGAATGAGCATCGGAGCCATCGGTTTGCCGAGCAAGCCTTGTTTGATGAGCGACATCTTCGGCAACTCGACTGCCATCTCGTCGATGCTGTGTACGTTGTCGAATATCGCCATCAGCGCCGGGACCTGGTCGAAGAGATATTCACGATTGCCGATCAAGGAATTCGTCAGGAATTCTTTTTGAAAGAACGTATCAATCGGAGGAGACTGCGCGCTCGCGCCCTTCAATCGCGCCCGCTCGACGATCGCCATTTTCGCCGCCCAATACGCGCCCCAACTCACACCATGCATGGCGACGCGACTCTTATCGATCTCAGGACGTGTGGCGATGTAGTCCAACACTCGCGAGAGCATGCGGTCGGCAGTCTCACTGACTTTGATCGGATTCTGCCCGGTTCCTGGACCATCCACCGCGAGATAGCCGATGCCGAAGTTAAGAATGGCGCTGAAACTCTCCGCCAAATCTTCTTTGCGGCTGTCCAGACCATTGACGGCGAGCACGAGCGGCACCGGGCCGGTCGCATTTTTCGGCAGGCGTAGGTAGCCAATGATTTCTTTTCCTTCAAACGGGATCTTCACGATCTCCATCGGAGGATCCCAGAATTTCGCGTGTTCGCGAAAGGCCTCCAATGCTTTCTCATACGACCGCTGCTTGGCGGGAGAGGCGGGAATCGGCCAGCGGCCAAAAGAATAAAGGCGCCACGCGCGAATGTAATCGGCGTTCGCCTTCGTCGGATCGGTCTTCTCCAGCGACTTCGCCTCGTTCATGTACCGGTCGGCGACGCCCATGAACGCGTTCGCCCACTCATCTTTGTCGCGGGTGTGAACCGACTTGAAGGCCTCGCGGACATCGTCCGCGTTCAGCCCAATCAGCGGATACTGGCCCACCTCCGCGCGATGCACCGCTTCAGTCTTGATCTCCTCAATCGTTCGTTCGGCATGTTCTTCCGCGAAGCACGAGAAGCTCACCGTCACTATGAAGAGCAGGATGATGGGGAAAAAACCGGCGGGAACCCGGAAAGACTGTAAAACTTGGGGAAGACAGTTCAACGGTCGGAACACAGGTTGATTCCTTTCTGGTGAGAAAAAGATGGGGCCGGAAAAAAAATCCGACCCCGATTTTGCGAAATCCCGCTTACAAATCCCGCGAGATCAGAAAATGAGCTTCAGTCCCAGTTGCACAGCGCGGCTGCCACCGGAACCGACTACTGGGTTGGCAGCGGCGACGTCCGGAGTAGCGCACGCGCATCCGAACGGCTGAACGGAAGGATCGTTGAAGCCGAAGCCATTCTGTCCGCCGTAGGGGTTAGCGAGATTCGGGTGGTTGAAAATGTTGAAGAACTCCGCACGGAACTGGGCATGTAGGCGCTCGCCAAAATGCCAATTCTTGGCAACCGAGAAATCGACGTTTCGGAAGCCTGTATCTGGGAAAGTGTTGCGGCCCATGTTGCCAAAGCTCCCAAGGGCGGGCGGAATCATGACGGAATTACCTTTCGCATAGCATCCGAACAAATTAAGCGCCGTGCTGGCGGGGCCAGCCGTATTGCCGCCGTCCAGAGCCAATGCCTTCGCGTTGCAAGTCGCGTTTGTCGTTGGAGCCCCTTGAATCTGTTGTCCCGGGAAGAACGGAATTCCCGTTGCGCTGGATTTGAAGTCGTTTGGATCTCCAAAGAAATTCCAACGAATCGGGCTTTGTGCTGGCGGACTAACCGGAAGCGGACCGACGCCGGACGCATCCGTTCCTTCGTCCATCGGACCCCAGTATTGCGGGCTTTGGACGGTGACGATTGAGTTCAGTTCCCAGCCCTCCAAGGACTGCGCGTAACCTTTCTTGCCGGGGATGGCGTAGGTGAACGATACCGTGAGGCGATGACGCACATCGAAGTCGCTGTTTCCGTATTCGGCGGCGACGTTATGTGCGTTCTGCGGAAGGCCGGATCCGTAGCCGAAATCCCAGTTTGCACCCACGTCATCGAGAGCGTGGGCATAGGTGTAGCCAGCCACCATGCTCAGTCCGTGAAAATTCCTCGAGTTCAACGTAACCTGCAGACCGTTGTAATTCGAGCGATAGACGTTCGCCATTTGAAAGACGTTGCTCAGGTAGGGGAACTTGGTGGCGAAGGGACGGTTCGCTTCTTCGAGTCCAGTGCTGTCGGGAGCGCAGAAAGTTTGGTCCGTGTACCCGGATGCGACGCAGTTAGCGACGCTTTGAGCAGGCCACCCCGATCCCACCGGCGGCTGGTTGATGTCGCGAATGCCGACTAGATTTCCACCGTGATTACCCACATATGCCATCTCCAGAGTAATGTTCGGCGTGAACGCGTGCTGCATACTGAAAGTCCAGTTCCATACGTAGGGAGTGGTCAGATTGCGATCCACGCTCATGATCGGGCAAGGACTATTAAAGCAATTGACGGTCGGGCTGCCGTAAATGGGGCCGTTGTCCCAAGGGAAATTCGGGAAGACCGTGATATTGCCAGTCGTGATGTTGCCGCCGGAGGTGTCTCCCGACCCGTCGATGATCGCGCCTGTGGGAACGCTGCCGGGTCCAAAGGCGTTGTTGAAGGCGACGAACGACTGCCAGTTCACGGTTTCGTAAGTTAGCCCAAAGCCGCCGCGGAGGACGGTCTTTCCGGTTCCATTCGTGTCCCACGCAAAGCCAACGTGGGGACTGAAATTCTTGTGGTCGGGATTGTAGAGGCTGCTGATGGGATGGGTTCCCGTGTTGACCTGGACGAGTCCCACATTCGGATCGAAGTTGCCCAGGTGATTGTGGTCTTCCGACGGTACGGAGCTGAACTCGTAGCGCACCCCGAGATTCACGGTGACATTTCGCGCGATACGCCAGTCGTCTTGCAGAAACAAACCAGTCGCCCAGTTGTGCAGGTTCAGTGTCGGATTTCCGATTTCGACCGATGCCTTAAAGGGCGCGCCAGAGAAAAAATCTTCGAGCGTCGTCGTATTCAAGAACTGCCCGGGATTGTTTGGGTCGGGTGTATTGCCACCAAGAAACGTGATACTGCCTCGCGAATTGCCGTACGCCGCGTTGGTTACGTTGTTGCGGTGAAACTCGGCGCCGAATTTGATCGAATGCTTTCCGGCGACGTACGAGATGTGATCAGAAAATTGAATCACATCGTCCGGACCCTGGAACTTCGGCCATTTGAAGCCACCGAGGCCGGGAAAGAAGTAGCCGCCAAACCCAATACGCGGCAGGCCCCCGGTAAATGGTCCAGTTACACCCGTGTCCAAGCCGTAGCTTGAGGCGGGCGTGTTCAGATCGCCCGGCAATGTAGGTTGGTACAACCGGTTGTAGCCGGCGCGCGCTTCGTTGACCCAGCGCGAACTTGGAGTCCAAATCCAACTCCCCCCAACAACCTGCGCGCGGGTATGGATGCTGGAAAGCCAATTTTGTTGCAGTTCGGGGAAGTCTTCCACCGTTCCTGTGTTGTTTCCGAAAAAGTACATGCCGCTGATGCTTTGCCGCTCATTGATCCGGAAATCGACCTTCGTAACTACGTTCTTGACGCCCACATCGTTGCTGAATCCGTTCGCAATATCGATGGACTGTGTGTTGTTTAAAGGAAAGCCCTTGCCGTTGCATGAAACTGTGCCACCGGTTGTAGTACAACCCGCAACTTGCAAACTTGCCGGGCTGATGGTGACCCCCTTAGCAGTCAGATCATTGATGGCATCGGTAATGCTGTTGGCGCAATTGCCGGCAATCGCGAGACAATTCGTAGCATCAGTCAGGGAGGCGGGCATGAACGGGCTGGTAATCCCTCCAAACGAATTGCCAACGTTATACATCTGCCCTTCGTAGGCTCCGAAGAAGAATGCCTTGTTCTTAATGATCGGGCCGCCCACGCTGCCGCCGTATTGCTCCAGAGTGCGTGGCAGCTTGGAACTCGGCACGGTGTTGAAGAAATTCCGCGCGTCGAAGACATCGCCATCGCGGCCGAAGGCAAACGCCGTCCCATGGATGGCATTGGTTCCCGATTTCAGACCGACGTTAACGACCGATCCCGGTTTCCAGCCGTATTCCGCCGGTGGCAGTTGTTGAATGTTGAACTCCTGAATCGAATCGATGGGGAGGATGGTCGCCGAATCGCCCGCGATTCCCGCGCCGTTGACGATCGCCTGCCCAGAGTACGGTTCGCTGTTGAACAAGCCTTCAATAAAGTAGGCATTGTCTTCCGCTCGTAGGCCGTTCGTGCTGGTGGTGGAGAAACCTCCGCCAGGATACCGGACGACGCCGGGCCGCAGTTGCAGAAGATTCTCGTAATTACGGCCGTTGAGCGGGAGGTCGTTAATCTCGGAATTGCTGAGCGTTCCACCCAATGTCGAAGAGGTGCTGTCGACCAGGGGTACCTCGTCGGTCACAACCACCGTCTCCGAAACCTGCCCCGGGGGGAGAATAACGTCGACCCGTACATCCTGCGCAACCTCGATCACAATGTTGATGCGCTCGACCGTCTTAAATCCTTTGGCTTCGGCCTTCACCTTATAAGCGCCTGGCTGCAGATCGGGCGCAGCATAATCTCCGGAGGCGTCGGTGGCCACGGCTCGAGTCGTGCCGCGCTGAACGTCGGTGATAACAACCGCAGCTCCCGCCACGCCTGCCCCCGACGGATCGGTGACGCTTCCCAGAATGCGACCGGTCGTCGATTGGGAAAAGGCGGGTACCGCGGCGAGCAGCAGCAGGCATAAAACCCCTGCCACGCGAATGCGATTCAACGGAGAATGCATTTACAACCTCCAAGTCCTCAACGAGGATGGAACAGTTTCCCGGGTTCAACAAGTATGCGACCAGTTTCTTCTGGGAGTAAGATGAGAGCGCTGTGAATGTATAGCCTTGACGCGGCCCACCCGTCAAGTAGTATTGTGGTTCGACCACAAGACAGCTTCCTCCTCCCCTCGAAGCCTTTCTGGTCGAAAAGCGTACTTTGGAGTTGTATCTTCCCCAAATCGAGGAACGACGGACCATGGCGATAGCAACAACGAATCCCGCAACCGGCGAAGTGATCAAGACTTTCGAGCCGCTCACCGCGCAGCAAATTGAGCAGAAATTGCAGTTGGCGGCTTCGGCATTCAAGGTGCACAGGAAGACCAGTTTTGCCGAGCGCGCGCAAAAGATGATGCGCGCCGCCGAAATTCTGGAAAAAGAGAAAGACGAATGCGCTCATTTAATGACCCTCGAAATGGGTAAGCCCTTGAAGGCCGCCGTGGCAGAAGCCCTGAAATGCGCCGTTGGATGCCGTTACTACGCGGAGAACGCTGAGAAGTTTCTCGCCGACGAGATTGTCGAGACGGGCGCCAAGCGCAGTTTCATTCGCTATCTACCGAGCGGTCCCGTCCTGGCCATCATGCCGTGGAATTTTCCTTTTTGGCAGGTGTTTCGTTTTATCGCGCCCTCGCTGATGGCGGGCAATGTCGGCTTGCTCAAGCATGCTTCGAACGTTCCGCAATGCGCTCTCAAGATTGAAGACATCGTGCGCCGCGCGGGTTTTGCCGAGGGCGTATTCCAGACGTTGCTGATCGGTTCCGGCCCGATTGACGGAATTTTGAACGATTCTCGCATCGTCGCCGCAACACTAACAGGCAGTGAGGGAGCGGGCATTCAGGTCGGAATCTCGGCCGCCCGCCGGATCAAGAAAGTCGTCCTGGAGTTGGGTGGAAGCGATCCTTTCATCGTCATGCCGAGCGCCGATCTGGAAGCCGCCGTTGCGACTGCGGTCGAGGCGCGGGTGCAAAACAACGGCCAATCGTGCATTGCCGCGAAGCGTTTTATCATTTCGGAAAAAATTGCCGACGAATTCGAACGGAAGTTTGTGAAGCGCATGCAGGAACTACGTATCGGCGATCCCTTCGATGAGACCACGCAACTGGGACCGCTCGCCAACGCCGACGCCGTGACTTCCCTCGATGCCGACGTCAAGAAATCGGTAGCCGCGGGGGCGCGAGTGCTAACCGGCGGCCATCCTCTCGATCGTGCCGGCAATTTCTACGCCCCTACCGTGCTCACCGACATCCCTAGAGAATCGCCGGCGTATAAAGAAGAATTCTTTGGTCCCGTGGCGTCTCTGTTTCGTGTAAACAGCGTGGATCAGGCAATTCAAATCGCGAATGACAGCCGCTTTGGATTAGGTGCCAGTGCCTGGACCAAGGATCCCGCGGAGACCGAGCGTTTCATCAACGAACTGGAAGCGGGCATGGTTTTCCTTAACAAGATGGTGGCCTCGGATGCGCGGCTTCCTTTCGGTGGCGTGAAGTATTCCGGCCACGGCCGTGAATTAGCGGTGCAAGGGATTCGGGAGTTTGTAAACATCAAGACGGTATGGATTCAGTAGAAGAACGCAACTCGAAGTTGCGGCCAAGCGTGCTGTGGTATAGTGGTTGGACCACGATACCATCGGAACCCGGAGCCGCACAAAGCGAAGATGAGAGGCATCATCATGGCGAGCGATTTAGCAGATCCTTTGGCTGCCAAGCCGTTGTATCGGGCCGTTAAAACTTCCCGCTTGTTTGAGCAGATTGTGCAACAAGTGGAAGACTCAATTCTACAAGGCCAACTCAAGCCGGGCGATCAGTTGCCGGCGGAGCGCGACCTGGCGCAACGCTTCGGCGTCAGCCGCACGGCGGTGCGCGAAGCGGTGAAGACCTTGCGCGAAAAAGGCCTCGTAGAAGCCTATTCTGGGCGCGGCACCTTTGTCACGAACGGCACCTCTCAGGCTATGCGCCAATCGCTCGACCTGATGATCCGTATCAACCCGCAGGAAGGTTCGGCGAATCTGGCTGAATTGCGACTGGTGCTCGAGCCGGAAATTGCGGGCTTGGCCGCCACTCGAATCGAGGAGCAGTTACTGACCACGATGCGGGAGGCGGTCGCGGTCATGGCCCGTAACCTCAACGACCCTGACGCTTATGTTGAAGCCGATCTCGATTTCCATTTGGCGCTCGCCGAAGCTGCCGGCAATCCCTTGATTCTTTCATTGCTGGATTCGATTGTGGGATTATTGCGCGACCAGCGAAGCCGAATCTTCAATGTCGATGGAGGTCCCGAGCGGGGCCAATACCACCACAAGCGAATCTTGCGGGCGGTCGAGCAGGGTGAGCCGGATCTCGCGCGAGAGGCGATGCGCGCTCATCTTAAGCAGGTAATCGCCGATTCATCGTCACTGAACAAGAAATAGTTTGAAAGTGATTCCCGCGAGGGTTCATAAGTCGACATTTCACAAGTCGACACTGATCAGAAAGTCGATATTGAGGATCGCTGACCTGTCACCATTCAGCAGCGAAAGGGAATGATTGCATGGCGAAACTGGGATTCATCGGTCTCGGCGTGATGGGCGGCAACATGGTGGCCCGTCTGCTCGAAAAAGGGCACACCGTAACCGGCTATAACCGAACACGCTCCAAGGCGCAGTGGCTGATCGACAAGGGCATGCATTTCGGAGATTCTCCGAGGGCCGTCGCAGCCGCCTCCGACATTACTTTCAGCATGGTGACGAACGCCGCAGCTTTGGGGTCCGTCGCGGATGGGCCCGATGGGCTGCTCGCGGGCATCGGCCCGGGGAAATTCCTGATCGATATGAGCACGGTGAGCCCCGACGTGAGCCGGGCGCTGGCCGCAAAGGTTCGCGAAAAGGGCGCTGACATGATCGACGCTCCCGTCTCAGGCAGCGTGATCACCTTGCAGCAAGGCAAGCTCACCGTGATGGTCGGCGGGAGCAAAGAAACATTCGAGCGGCTCAAGCCCCTGCTGGATGACATTGGCCCGAAAGTGACTCACGTTGGCGACAACGGCGTGGCCTTGTCGATGAAGATCGCATTGAACCTGCAATTAGCTGTCCAGATGATGGCTTTCTGCGAAGGCGTGCTGCTGGCGGAAAAAAGTGGAATTGCGCGAGAGGTCGCCGTCGACGTGATGATCCACAGCGCCATCGCTTCGCCCATGATCGTTTATCGCGGTCCATTTGTTCTCGAGCAACCAGAAGAAGCCTGGTTCGACGTGAACATGATGCAGAAAGACATGCTTTTGGCCATGGATCTGGGCCGCAAACTGAACGTGCCCGTTCCCACCACCGCCGTAAGCAACGAATTCCTCACCGCCGCGCGGGGTATGGGCTGGGAGAAGCTGGATTTCGCCGTCGTATTCGATGTGCTCGCGCAGATGTCAGGCCTTCCAACAGGAGTGAAAAAATCGGGAGCGCCAAAATCGGGAGTGAAAAAATGACGACCGCGACAACGCAGCCGACCGAAGCTTCCGGAAAAGTCGAGCTGTGGCTCCGCATGTATCGGCAGATGGTGGCCATCCGCGAGTTCGAGGCCCAGGTGAATGAGCTTTACACGCGCGCTTTGATGCCGGGTCTCGCGCATCTCTACATCGGCGAAGAGGCGATCGCTGTCGGTGTCTGCGAAGCCCTCGATCGAACGGATTACATCACGAGCACGCACCGCGGACATGGACATTGTTTGGCGAAAGGCGCTTCCCCCGATCGCATGTTCGCCGAACTACTGGGCAAGGAAGCCGGCTATTGCAAAGGTAAGGGCGGGTCGATGCACATCGCCGATCCTGCGACCGGAAACCTGGGAGCCAACGCGATCGTATGCGGTAGCGCCGGAATCGCGACGGGCGCGGCGTTTGCCGCCAAGCGCCTCGGCAATGGGCGCGTCGCAGTCTGTTTCATCGGAGAAGGCGCGCTCGGCCAGGGCGTGTTGTACGAAGTCATGAATCTGGCGCAACTGTTCAAACTCCCAGTGATCTACGTTTGCGAAAACAATCTCTATACCGAGTACACGCACTACTCCGAGACCACCGCCGGAGACATCCTGATGCGCGCGAATGCTTTCGGCCTGGAGGCGGCCAGCGTAGATGGCCAGGATGTGCGGGCAGTATACGGGATCGCACAGCGTTTAATCGATCGGGCCCGCCACGGCGATGGGCCGGGCTTCCTGCTGTGCAACACCTATCGCTACCACGGCCATCACGTTGGCGACATCAATCGCGAATATTACCGCCCGAAGTTGGAAGAACAGAAATGGAAAACCGAGCGCGATCCGATTCTGAATTTCGGCAAATGGCTGGTTGAGCAAAATCTCGCCGACACGGCGGCCTTGGCTCAAGTGCAGGCCGACCTCGAGTCTGAGATGAAAAAAGCCGTGGATTTCGCAGTGGCATCGGCGTACCCGAATGTTAGTGAAGTGGCGGAGGACGTCTATGCCTGAAACGGCTGTTCGGGAGTTAACCTTCGCGCAGGCAATCCGTGAAGCCCTCGCGGAAGAGATGCGCCGCGACGCCACCGTTTGCATCATGGGTGAGGACGTGGCCGAGGCAGGAACTCCATTCAAAGTGCTATCCGGTCTATTGGAAGAGTTCGGCCGGGATCGCGTCGTCGACACTCCGATTTCCGAAGCGGGCTTCACCGGCTTGGCGGTCGGAGCGGCCATGACCGGAATGCGTCCGGTCGTCGACATCATGTTTGGCGACTTCATCACCTTAACCATGGACCAGATGGTCAACCAGGCCGCCAAAGTCCATTACATGTCGGGCGGAAAGTGGAAAGTCCCGATGGTGATGCGAACCACGATGGGAGCCACCCGGCGTTCGGCTGCGCAACACTCGCAGTCTCTCCACGCCTGGTACTGCCATGTTCCAGGATTGAAGGTCGTGTTGCCCTCGACTCCCTACGATGCCAAGGGATTGTTAAAAGCCGCCATCCGCGACGAGAATCCCGTGGTCTTCTTCGAAGACAAGATGATGTACAAGCTGAAAGGCGAAGTTCCCGAAGGCGACTATATCGTTCCGCTAGGCGTGGCGGACATTAAACGTGTGGGGGAAGACATCACTCTCGTCGCGACCAGCAGCATGGTGCAGGTAGCCTTAGGCGCAGCGATTTTGTTGGAAGAGATCGGAATCAGCGCTGAGGTCGTCGATCCGCGCACGATGTGGCCGCTCGACGAGAAGACACTTGTGGACTCGGCAAAGAAAACCTCGCGTGCCATCATTCTCGACGAGGGCTACGAGCGCTATGGCGTGACGGCTGAACTTGCCTCGGTGATCGCCACCGGCGCATTCTATGATCTCGATGCTCCAGTCAAACGTATGGGCGCGATGCATGTTCCGATTCCTTTCTCGCCGCCACTGGAAGATGTAACCGTGCCAACCGAGCAAACAGTATTTGAAGCCGCGCGCATCCTGTGCGGGAAATAGCACCGCTCTCCAAGGAGAAGACCATGGCTCTACCCACTTACGGATCGATGGCAGTCGACTGGGAAAATCGTATCGATTTCGACCGCTTGCGCCGCGAACGCCTGGCGCGCGCCAAAGACCTGCTCAAGAAATCCGAGATGGGAGCGTTGCTCTGCTTCGACATGAACAACGTCCGCTACCTTACCGCGACTCACATCGGTACGTGGGCGCAGGATAAGGCGAACCGCTTTACGTTATTACCGCAAAACGATGAGCCCATCCTCTGGGATTTCGGATCGGCGGCGAAGCATCATCAGTTGCACTGTCCGTGGCTGGGAGAGCGTTCGCGGTCCGGAATTTCCGTGCTCCGCGGCGCCATGACCCCTGAGATGGGTCGCGCCGAAGATGTGGCGAAGAAGATTCGCATCGAACTCGAAATGCGCGGCTTGCACAAAGAGCCAGTCGGCATCGACATCATCGAATTGCCTGTTCTCTTTGCGTTGCAAAAAGAAGGCATCAAGGTCGTCGATGGACAGGCATTGATGTCGGAAGCTCGGCTCATCAAGACGCGAGATGAGATCAGCTTGCTGAATCACTCCGCCATGATGGTCGACGCTGCGTACGACGAACTCTACCGCGCCATGAAGCCCGGCCTGAGCGAAAACCAGGCCGTAGGATTGGTCAGCAAGGTGCTTTACGACATGGGTTCCGAGTATGTCGAAGCCGTCAACGCGATTTCAGGAGAGCGCTGTAATCCTCACCCGCACGTTTTTTCAGACCGTGTGCTTCGTCCGGGAGATCCCGTCTATTACGACATTCTCCATTCCTATATGGGATATCGCACTTGCTACTACCGCTGTTTCACCATCGGCTATGCCTCGCATGCAATGAACGACGCCTACAAGCGCTGCCGCGAGTATCTGGACGCCGCGATTGAACTCGTTCGTCCCGGACGAACCACTGCCGAGATCGCCTCAGTCTGGCCCAAAGCGCAAGAATTTGGATTCCCCAACGAAGAGGCCGCGTTCGCCTTGCAGTATGGACACGGCATCGGCCTTGCGATTTGGGAAAAGCCGGTGATCAGCCGCCTCGTTTCGCTCGAGCATTCCTGCGAAATCAAACCGGGCATGGTGTTCGCTCTCGAGACCTTCTGGCCCTCAACCGACGGATGGAGCGCCGCTCGAATCGAAGAAGAAATTGTAGTCACCGAAACTGGCCACGAAGTCATTACACGTTTTCCAGCGGAAGAGTTGCTGGTTGCTGGCCGCCACTACTTCACGGTAGATGGACCGTTGCCTGCTATTCGAGAGACCGAAGCGAAACCGAGCGAACGCGTGCGGGAAATGATCGAAGCCAGCGCGAAACACGAGCAGGTTGTGGGCGACTAGCAGTGAACTAGATTAGCAGCAAACTAAGAGATAACAGGTCAAAGGTTAGACGTTGGATTGCAGAAGTAAACTCAACTTCGTGTATTCGGGTTTAACTTCTGCAATCTGACTTCCCACCTCTTACCTCCCTAAAACTATGGCGATCAGCGTAGTCATGCCCGCGCTCGAAATGGCCCAGGAAACGGGAAAGCTCGTTTCCTGGCTGAAAAAAGAAGGCGAGTCCGTCACCAAAGGCGAGCCACTGCTTGAGGTCGAAACCGACAAAGCGGTGATGGAAATTGAATCGCCAGGAAGCGGCGTCCTCGCTGGAATCAAGGTTCAACCGGGAACCGACGTGCCGGTCGGACAGACAATCGCTTGGATTGTCGCTCCTGGAGAAGCTCCTCCTACCGACGAAGTAGCGTCCACTTCTGGAAGAAAGAATACGTTGGCCGTGTCATCGGCAGCCTCCGTTAGTCCGCCCGCCGCCGCAACTCAATCTGCAGCATCAACTGCGCAGCAGTCCGTGAAGATTTCTCCTAAAGCGCGGCGTCTCGCCAGCGAGCGCGGGGTCAATCTCGCGGACGTTCGCGGGACTGGCCCTGGAGGCGAAATTCTCGCCTCCGACATTCTCACTGCCGCCGAATCCAAGTCCCAATCGGCAGCACCTTCTCCGTCGACAATCGAGAGCGGAAGCCTCATCGCCCGCCTAATGGCCGAGCGCACCACCCAGAGTTGGACCACCGTTCCACACTTCTTCGTAACCCGCGACGTGGACGCAAGTGCCCTGAACGACGCCCGCCAGCAACTCGGTCCCGAAATTGAAAAATCTCACAGTGTGAAGCTGACCCACACCGATCTACTTCTGTCGCTCGTCGCCCGTGTTCTTAAGAAGCATCCGCGGTTGAACGCAACTTGGGGCAGCGAGCACGGCAAGAATGGCGTTCGCACGAATCCCAATATCAACGTAGGACTCGCCATGGCTGTGGAGGACGGCGTAATCGCTCCCGTGATCCAGTCGGCAGACCAAGTCGCGCTCGGCGACATTGCAGTCCGCCGGCGTGATCTAGCCGAACGAGCTCGCAGCGGCAAACTCCGTCCCGACGATCTTGCAGGCGGAACGTTTACCATCAGCAACCTCGGCATGTTCGGAGTCGACGCCTTCACCGCCATCATCATTCAACCACAAGCTGCGATTCTAGCGGTTGGCGCAATCGTTGACCGCGTCGTTGCTGTCAACGGAGAACCCCGCGTCCGCCCGATGCTGACCTTGACGCTCTCCAGCGATCATCGTGTGATCGACGGAGCGCGCGCCGCCGAGTTTATGCGAGACCTGGTAAACGCCATTGGAAATCCGCAGCCACACCTCTCGTCGGCGGGAACCGACAAGTAAGATCTGGCTTCGCAGCCCAAAGCGATCGCTCCCCGGGCAAGCTAGCCGACCGCAAGATTCTCTGCGCCTCCTTGAATTTCAAACTCTCGGAATTATGCCGATCAGGTATCCTTGACGTTCGCTAAATGACTCAATACATTTCAGAGGGCGGTAATTTGGATTCCATCGACTCCGCGCATTCTATTTCGCATTTAAATCTATTCTGATGAGGCACCCTTAGGCATGACGATCAAGAAAAATGCGGTTCGCAAAACAGCGCTCCGGCAAAAAGCGCAGCTGATGTCAGGCTCAGAAATTGAGCGCACTTTGGTGCGGTTGGCGCACGAAATCCTCGAGAAGAATGGTGGCATCGAAGGCCTTGGCCTGGTTGGAATACGCCGCCGCGGAGTTCCTATCGCCGAGCGTTTGGCCAAGATGATCCAGCAGGTCGAGAAGAAGAAAGTTCCCGTCGGCACCCTCGATATCACTTTCTATCGCGATGATCTTTCCACCCTTGGGCCCAAGCCCGTCGTTCAGGAAACGGAAATTGGTTTCTCCATCGAAGATAAGAAGATTGTCCTGGTCGACGATGTTCTTTATACGGGACGCACAACGCGAGCCGCGCTCGATGCCCTCTTCTCCCATGGCCGCCCGAGCCTGGTGCAGTTGCTGGTCTTGATCGATCGCGGACACCGCGAACTTCCCGTCGAAGCCACATTTGTCGGTCGAAACGTGCAGACCACCGACGCCGAAGTCATCGAAGTCAAGTTGACCGAGACGGACGGCGCTGAAAAAGTTCTGCTGATGGAACGCTGAGCATCGAAACGCCGAGCATTGGCTCTTCGCCGAAATTGTTTGGTTGGGCCTCGGACGGGCGTTCTGTCCGTCCGAGCTAGCTGCCGGCGAGCTTAGCCTTTGCCGCGAGCGCTCCACTCCGCATCAAATCGCGCCCGCTTATAGAAAGATTTCTGCGTTCCCACTCCCGTGGTGGAAAGTCCGGCATAAAGATTCGCTCGCTTCACAGCCTCTTTCTCCGGCAATCCTTCTCCTAGAAAAGTCGCAAAACTGCCAATAAACGCGTCGCCCGCGCCCGTGCTGTCCACGCTTTTCACGCTGAACGCAGAGACGTGTTCCATTCCTTCACTTCCAGCCAGCAGCGAGCCATTTGCTCCCAACGTGATAATGACGCGGCGAATGCCACTGGCCAGCAACTTAGCGGCGCACCCCTTGGCATCGTCAAGATTGCGCACCGGCGCGCCCGAAATCGCTTCAGCCTCATGTTCATTGGGGACGAAATAATCGAGGTCGGCGATGGCCTTAAGGTCCACTGCTTGCGCCGGCGCGGGATTCAAGATGCAGCGAATCCCATTCTTATGGGCGAACTGGATGGTGTAATACACGGTCTCCAACGGGATCTCGAACTGCAGCACGATACAGTCGACACTCTTGAGCATCTCGCCGGCGGAGTCCACATCGGCAGGCTTGAGCGTGTCATTCGCGCCCTTGACCACGATGATTCGATTTTGCCCGGAAGGCTCAACGAAAATCGGCGCCACACCGCTCGATACTCCGCTGATCTGCCTGACATGGGCAGCATCGATACCGAGTTTTTCAAAATTCTTGACGGTCGAGGATCCAAATAGATCGTCCCCGACATGCGCCACCATAAAAACATCGGCTCCGCAGAGCTTCGCGGCGACAGCCTGGTTCGCTCCTTTGCCCCCGAACCCCAAGTCGAATTTCTGGCCAAAGATCGTCTCCCCCGGCTTGGGGAAGTGATCCGCGAACGTGGTTAAATCGACATTGGCACTACCTACAACAGCGATGCGAGGCCGCTTTCCCATAGTTTCTCTCTTTATTGCTACAACCACTCAAACGACAATACGCGTTTGAGAAGAGGAAGGCAGAGTGTAGTCAGCCGATTCGCGCATGTCAACTTGCGCCATCGTGAGTGTCGGTAGCACATGATATGTCCGGTTGAGATAGCAAGTGATATGTCCGCTTTGCGGGCGGCGAGGGTAGGAGACCATGGGAAACATGGACTTCTACCCGAAGGCCGCGATGGAGCGGGCA
>JBEKPH010000040.1:0-43451 GCA_049520915.1 Terriglobales bacterium | reverse complement strand
GTTACTCACCCGGTCGCCACTGTACTCATGGATTGCTCCACTTTCTCGTTCGACTTGCATGTGTTAGGCACGCCGCCAGCGTTGATTCTGAGCCAGGATCAAACTCTCATTTGAAACCTGAGTCGGTCTGGGTAGACCGACAACCTACGCTCGCTAAAGCGCAGGTCCATCTTGTGAGTACGTTCAGACTTGAGCCCGAACATTTGTTTCTCACGACTGGCACGTTCAACCTTTTGTCAAAGACCGATCCGCTTCCCGCCTGAGCGGTGCGCTTTCAATCCGCCGAGGCCCTTTGCAGGGCTTTAGGCGTCCTCGAAACTTGTGATACTAAACTTGATTTAGCTTGGAACTCGGTCGTCAGGATTTATCTCTGAGCCAAGATTCACTAAGCTACGCGTCTTAAGCGACCCCTGTCAACCCTCTGCAATCACAGGATTTCCACCTGATTTCAACAGTGCGGGGAGTTCGATTCAGGCTTTTTTTGAAGCAGCTTGAAAGACTCTTTTGTAGCGCGTCGCAAAACGCTCTTCCCTTTTCGGTTAGCCGAAATATTTCAAAGCAGGCCGAAAACAGAAGACGGTTCGAAAATTAAAGATCGCTTGGAGGCTCTGCTATGCGCGGAAACCCTTCAGGAAACTTTGTTCCCGAATGCAAACCCAGAATAAGGGTTGATTGGAGGCTTTACTGAATTTGATGCCGCGAGCCACCGCGAGGATTCAACGGGAAGCTCAGACACTTGTTCACTTGTCCTCGACCTGTTTGTTATACCAAAGTGAATGTGGTTGTGCAAGGGGAAATCGAAAAAATTAATTTGGGGGATTTGGGAGGCTTAAACCAATCGTGTGGCGCGGACACTCCTGTCCGCGAGTCTGCGCCCATATCCGACGTCGATCGTAGACAAAAGTGTCCGCGCGGCACGACCGTGGCCCTCCGTCGGTAGTAGTGGTACGAAAGAGAAGACTTCTATCACACTCTCGAAAGAGGTGCTCGCCGGATCGACCGCATTGCCGGATCGAAGCAATCGCGCTCCGCTTTCATTGAGGCCGTCCTCGCGCAGTACTTGCGCAAACGGGCGCGGGCGCAGGTGGAAGCTCGCAATCTCGAACTGATCAATAAGGCTGCGGATGAACTAAATCGAGAGGTAGACGACGTCCTCGGGTACCAGGGCCTCGACGCCTGGCTTCGATGTCCGGTCTGCTCCACGATCTGCCATAAGACGACCAAATGAGACGAGGCGAAATTTATCGCGTTCATCGTCCCGATGACGACCCGAAAGCCTATCGCAGTTTCGTCGTGGTGAGCCGCCAGGTTCTGATCGATTCCGGATTTCCCGCGGTGTTTTGCGCCCCGATCCTCAGTTGCGGGCACGGATTCTCGACACAGGTTCCTGTGGGTGTCAACGAGGGCATGAAACATGACAGCTGGATACTGTGCGACAACCTGGTCAGTCTGCCCAAAGTGCAATTGACAAGCTTGGTTGGATCGCTGGCTCGGTCCAAGGTTCAGGAGTTGGATAGAGCGCTCAAAATGGCGCTTAGCTTGGAATAAGAAGAAGTGGGGCGCAGAAGCGCAATTTTGCTCAAATAGCATTTGACAGGCCGCCTTATAATTGAAGTAAGAGCAGAATGCAATCGAGACGCTCGGCACTATCCCGACTGATAAGTTCGCGCCGGCTGCGGCCTATCCAGAGCAATAATCGATTTAAGTTAACCCATGAAGAATTAATACTTTACTTATAACCACCGCCTTTTCAAGACTTTGCGCCGACTCCCATGCTAAGTCTATGATTCTAATATACCGGGGGTACGGGGGGTACCCCACTGGTAGTCTTCGCGATATCCATTTCGAGGCTAAATCTGACAACAACGTGATTTCCATAGTCCAACTCGGAGTGCTTGACTATGGCGAAGGCCTGCGCCTCCAGCGGAAGCTCCTCGATCAGCGCAAAGCAGGCGAGATCGGCGACCTGCTCCTGCTGCTCGAACATTCTCCCGTGATCACGCTCGGGCGCAATGCCAAGGCGGCAAATGTGCTGGCGTCGACTGAGACGCTCGCGGCTCGCGGGGTTGAGGTGTTCGAAACTAACCGCGGCGGCGATGTGACGTTCCACGGGCCGGGGCAGCTGGTGGCGTATCCGATATTTGATTTGCGGGGCTACCCCAGCTCTCAGCCATCAGCCGTCAGCCCTCAGGGAGAGCCCGCACATTCAGCAGAAAGGGCACCGCTCAGGCGAAAGACGCTCGGCGTCATTGATTATGTGCGCAGTCTCGAAGAAGTTTTGATTCGCTCCTGCGGAGATTTTGGAATTGCGACGCGGCGCGTGCCCGGATTGACGGGAGCCTGGACGGAAGTGGAGCCAGCGGCGAAAGTGGCTGCGATCGGAGTGCATATTTCGCGATCCGTGACTTCGCATGGATTTGCTTTGAACGTGAATACGGATCTCAGCTATTTCAATTTGATTGTGCCCTGTGGGATTACCGATAAGCCGGTCACGTCGATGCAGAAGGAACTGGGGCGCGAGGTCGAGCTGAATGATGTGGCGCAAGTTGTGTCGCGGAATTTTGGGACCGTATTTGGCAGCCAGATGCTGTGGGTAGAGACGATCGATGCGCTGTTGGGAAATACTGTGGGCGTGCCGATTAGAGCTCCGGAGGAATTGCGGCGCTTGCACGGCGAAGAAGAGTTGCTTCGTGGCTGACGTTGTTTTCGGTGTCTGTTTTTCGCGGACAAGGGTGTCCGCGCCACACGGGTGGTAGCATGTTCGCGGACTAGTCACTGGTCCGACCAAATCGACCATGGCGAAGAAGAAAATTGCGCCCGCCGCGAAGCTCGTCAAATCCAAGAGCCAAAAGCCAAGGGCTAAGAGTCTGCAGCCCGACCGGGATCTCCGTACCTATACCATCCGCGATTACCGGCTGGAAAAACCTTCCTTCACTTTGCGGCAGGTACGCGTTGGCGACGGGGTTCGTTACGAAGTCGAAAGCGGAGATCTTTCGCGGCCGGCGCCTCCGATTCGCGAATCGAAGTATTTGTCGAGGCAGCAGGTGATTGAAATCTATCGCTGGATGCTGCTCAACCGGCGCATGGAAACGGCGCTGGAAAATCTTTACAAGCAAGGGCAGGTCGTCGGCGGCGTTTATTTCGGGCTGGGGCAGGAGGCTTGCTCGTGCGCTTCGGCTTACGCTCTAAACAAAGACGAATGGCTTGGCCCGATGATTCGCAATCAGGGAGCGCTGCTGGTGCGCGGCTTTTCTCCCGCGGACATCATGATGCAGTACATGGCGAAGGCTGGATCTCCTACGAAGGGGCGCGACGCTTCTTCGCATTTTGGAGATATCGTCACGCGCAATGTCGTCTCTCCCATTTCTACTCTGGGAGATTTGATTCCGGTGCTCGCGGGCGTAGCTCTGGGGGCGCGACTGCAGGGGCGAAACATTGCTTGCATGACGTATATCGGCGATGGTGGGCAGTCGACGGGCGTCACCTATGAAGGGCTGAATTTTGCGGCGGTGCAGAATCTGGGGCTGGTGCTGATTGTCGAAAATAATTTGTGGGGATATTCGACTCCGGCAGACATGCAGTTTCGAGTGAAAGATCTGGCGGAGCGGGCGATTGCTTACGGGATTCCGGGCGTAATCGTCGACGGAACGGACGCTTGCCAGGTTTACGACGCCTGCCACGAGGCTTGCGAGCGGGCGCGGCGCGGGGAAGGTCCGACGCTGATTGAAGCGAAGATGATGCGAATGAAGGGGCATGCTATTCATGATGCAGCGGAATATGTCCCGAAGCCGTTGTTTGAATATTGGAAACGAAGGGATCCGATTGCGCGGCTGGAGAATTATCTGGTGTCGAAGAAAAAGTGGCTGACTTCCGCGGCGAACGACGAGTTGATCGCCGGCGTCGAGAAACAGCTGGAGGCGGATCGTGGACGGGCGGTCAATTCTCCGATGCCAGAGCCGGAATCGGCTGCGGGGGGCGTCTATTGTGACGAAGGATGCCATGAGATCAAGCCGAAATACGCTATGCCGAAGAGTTCCAAAGCCCCAGCACATTCCGAAAAAGCGAGCGCCCCGAACCGTTCGGAGGCCGCGGTGCATCTGAAGTAACCTCCACTTCTCAAAAACTAGAGATCTGTTCTCAGTTCTTAGAGGCGGGTTCTTATGACACCCTTCATTTTTCGTGCAGAGCAATTTGTGCCGCGGCCGCTGGCGGAGGTATTTTCGTTTTTCTCCAAGGCCGAGAACCTCGAAAAGCTGACGCCGCCCTGGATGCACTTCCAGATTTTGAGTGTCGATCCGACACCGGTGCAGAAGGGGACGTTGATCCGGTACGCGCTGCGCTGGAGGATTTTTCCGATCCGCTGGACGACCGAGATTACGGAATGGGAACCTCCGCACCGCTTTGTAGATTTGCAGCTGAAAGGACCGTATAAGTTGTGGCATCACGAGCACCGGTTCATCGCCGAGGGCAACGGCACCCGCATTACCGATGAAGTGCAATATCTGCTGCCGTTTGGCGTCCTTGGCACGATCGCACACGCGATCAAGGTGAAGAACGACGTCAATACGATTTTTGCCTACCGGACGGAGGCGGTGAACCGCCTTTTCGGGACACCCAGCTAGGCGGTGCTCGTTGGTGCGCGCGGGCGGATGCTATGCTGTCGGAGGCTTGGCGGCCCGAGTCGATGTGGCTGATCGCTAATCGGAAATGCTGATTGTCCTTAAATATTTTGCGCTGGCTTTTAGCGCGCTTCTGCCCGTAGTGAATCCGCTGGGATCCTCTCTGGTTTTTCTGGGGCTGGTGGGATTTGTGCCCTCGGACGTGATTAGTAGTCTGGCGCGCAGGATTGCGGTGACCACGACGCTCTTCTTCCTGGTGATCGAACTGGTTGGGGCGGCGCTGCTGCAGTTTTTCGGGATATCGCTGCCGGTAGTCCAGGTGGCGGGCGGCTTTGTTTTGGCGGCGATGGGGTGGGAGCTGCTGCACGAGAGCGACTCCACTCCGCTGACTCGCGGGAGTGACGTCAAGGTCGACGGTTTTCGTTCGCTGGAGTCGAAGATTTTTTACCCCTTCACTTTTCCGGTGACCGCGGGGCCTGGCTGCATCGTGGTGATGCTTACACTGACGGCGCATGCCACTGGTACTGATCTTCTCGGAAGCTTACTGGCCCACGTCGGGATTTTTCTGGCTGTGGTCGTACTCAGCTTTAGCGTGTTTCTTTGCTACCGGTACGCCATCCGAATCACCCAGAAAATTGCTCCGGAGACGGTACATGGGATTTTGCGGGTGATTGCCTTCATTCTCTTGTGTATCGGGGTACAGATCGCGTGGAAGGGCATCGAGACGCTGGTCCTGAGCGTTCGACAGCCCTAGCCCCTGTGGCAATTAGCAGAAGACGGTTGCGAACGACAAGGACAGCGTTCATACTGCGGCAATGACACTGAAAAGCGCGGCGTTGATAGCGATGGTTGGGACGGTGCTGATCGCGGCCCTTATGGTGTGGAGGCTCTTTTTCGACATCGTGAACTACCTGCATGGATTGGTTCCGGCGGTGACGCTGTTTTCTTCGTTGATTTACGCGTTCTCCTGCTTTTCTGTAGCTTTGTTCTTTTACGTGTATTTCAAAGCGCAGGCTTGATGCCGGCGCGAGTTCGCGGGGGCGTTGGGTAGATCGAGGTCGGGAGGGCGGAATGGCTGCCAAGACAAAGGCTGGCTCGGCGAAGACTCCCGCGGCGCAGCTCGCCACTTTCATCGCGAAGTTCGACCCGCGGGTAGCGCGGCTGATTCGCTCGGCTCGGTTGGCGCTGCGGAAGAGGATGCCCACGGCCAATGAACTGGTTTACGACAATTACAACTTTCTGGTGATGGGGTTCTGCAGCACGGAGCGTCCGTCGGACTGCATCGTATCACTGGTGGCCAACGCACAGGGGATCGGGCTTTCTTTTTATTATGGATCGACGCTGCCGGATCCCAATAAGCTGTTGCAGGGGAGCGGCAACCAGAATCGCTTCATCCGGCTGGAGAGCGCGGCCACGCTGGCGGATTCGCAGGTTGAGTCGTTGATCAAGGCCGCGATTGAGCAGGGAGAAACACCGTTGCCAGGCAGCGGACGGGGCAAGACGATTATTCGATCGGTATCGGCTAAGCAGCGACCACGGCGAAAGCCCGTTCAATAAAGTTTCGCAGATGACAGGATGGCAATCCTCCTACGATTGCGAACTGCGAGTTCCCAGGATTTTCGCCACGCGGCGTAAACCTATTGACTTAGGTTGGCCTCCAATCGATGTACGAGGCTGCTAATATGCGGGGAGTAACGATCTGTAAGGACGTTTTTCGGTCGTTAGTTTTCGTCCCTGGCGGCAGGTCGCTGCGACAGGGTTCGCGGACAGAAATCCCGCAATCTTTGCGCGGTTGACGGTTGGTCCCGGAAAACGCTAAAAGTTGAATGGTAACGATAGAAGATTTCGATTGGACTTGAACTGAGGGCGCGCCTAGAGTTTTTGGGTGCCTCATAGCCGTACCCGAACCCGGAGTTTCTTACGACCCATGCCTGTGACGGAGCCGATCCGCGCGCTGTTCCGTCCTCCTTTCCGCAATTATCAGTTTGATCAGGCTTACGACGAAATGTTTGAGGCGCCGGGGGTTCCGCGCCCCCACTACCAGGCGCTTTTCCAGACTCTGCTCAGCTTACCGCCGGAAGAAATGCGGAAAAGCCAACAGGCGGCCGACCTTTCGTTTCTCCATCAGGGAATCACGTTTACGGTCTACGGGAACGACGAGGGGACGGAAAGGGTCTTTCCGAACGACCTTCTGCCTCGGATCATCCCACACCAGGAATGGCAAAAGATCGAAAGCGGACTGACGCAGAGAATCGCGGCGCTCAATCTGTTTCTTGAGGATGTGTACCACCGCGGACGAATTCTGGCCGATGGGATCGTGCCGCGGGACCTGGTTTATAGCTGCCGCCACTTCCGCCGCGAGATGCGGAATCTAACGGTCCCGCGAGGCATTTACGTCAGCATTTGCGGCACGGATCTAGTGAGACTTCCGGACGGCAGCTTTGCCGTGCTGGAAGACAATCTACGCGTCCCGAGCGGCGTCTCGTACATGCTGGCGAACCGGAAGGTGCTGAAGAAGGTATTTCCTACGCTCTTCCGCGATTACGGCGTGAGCCCAGTCGATCATTACGCGCAGGCGTTGCTGGCCACGCTACGGGCCCTGAGTCCGCTGCATTCGACGACGCGGCACGAGCCTACAGTAGTCTTGCTGACACCAGGAGTCTTCAACTCGGCTTACTTCGAACACACCTTCCTGGCGCAGCAGATGGGGATCGAGTTGGTGGAAGGCCGCGACTTGCTGGTGCACGACAACGTCGTCTATATGCGAACGACGGCCGGACTGAAACGCGTGGATGTGATTTACCGGCGCGTGGATGACGATTTCCTCGATCCTCTTTGCTTCCGGCGAGACTCGGGTTTGGGCGTGCCGGGACTCTTCAACGCTTACCGCGCCGGAAACGTGGTGATGGCGAACGCGGTGGGAACGGGCGTTGCCGACGACAAAGCGGTGTATGCCTATGTACCGGCGATTATCCGCTACTACCTGGGAGAAGAGCCGATCCTGAATAACGTTCAGACTTATATGCTGACGGATCGTTCGCAGCGGGAGTACGTGCTGGAACATCTGGGCGATCTTGTGGTGAAGGCGGTTGGCGAGTCGGGCGGCTATGGGATGTTGATTGGCCCGCATAGCACGGCCGAGCAGCGGGAAGATTTTCGGCAGAGGATTCTGGCTGAGCCGCGGAATTACATCGCGCAGCCGACTTTGAACCTCTCGCGGGCACCCTGTTTTCTTGAGGGCGAAGCGCAGGCGCGGCACGTCGATCTGCGTCCTTACATTCTTTATGGAGAGAATGTCACGCTGGTGCCGGGAGGGCTTACGCGAGTGGCACTGCGCCGGGGCTCGCTGGTAGTTAACTCGTCGCAAGGCGGCGGTAGCAAGGACACGTGGGTGCTGCGCGCATGAACGACGACCGGCAGACGACGATGCTCTCTCGCGTCGCGGAGAGTTTGTACTGGATGAGCCGCTATCTGGAGCGGGCCGAGCACACGGCTCGTTTGATCGATGTGGATCTGCAGTTGCGCCTCGATCAATCTCCCGAAACTGGGTCAGAACGGTGGTGGCGGCTTTTGGAAGCATTGCAGGCACCCGCCCCCGAGGACGGCAAAATCGACGCCACCTTGCTCACACATATTCTGACGCTCGACAAGTCGAACTCTTCGTCCATTATTTCGTGCGTGGCGTCGGCGCGAGAGAATTTGCGGCAGGTGCGGGAACAGTGCAGTACAGAGATGTGGGAGCAGCTAAATCGTCTCTATTTGCAGGTGAACAGCACCACTGCGAATGAGGCGTGGCTGCTGCATTCTTACGTTTTTTTCCGCGCGGTGCGCGAGGGTGCGCATCTGTTTCAGGGCGTGACTGACTCGACGATGTCCCATGGCGAGGGCTGGCAGTACATTCAGTTGGGACGGTTCGTGGAACGGACGGACGCCGTGGCCCGGCTCATCGGCGCATATCTAAGCCGCCTTCCTTATTCGCACGACCAGGCGCTTGATCAAGCGGTGGAGAGTGAAGAGTATCTGGAATGGGTGGGACTGCTGAAGTCCTGCGCAGCGTTTGAGGCTTACTGCAAGAAGCACACGGCAGAGTTACGGCCGTTACGGGTGGCGGAGTTTCTGTTGTTGAATCCGGAGTTTCCGCATTCGGTGCGCTTCTCCGTCGACAAGGTGCATGCGGCTTTGCGCGCCATTGCAGATTTGACGGAAAGAAAGGCGGAGCAGCCTGTGCGGCTAGCGGGACGGTTGCGGGCAGCGCTGAGTTTCAGCCAGATCGATGAGATTATGGCATCGGGCCCAAACGAGTATGTGGAGAGTGTGCGGCAGCAGTGTGGGCAGGCGCACACGGCGATTCATCAGATCTATTTTGATTATCCGGTGGAAACGGAACTGGTGTATTGAAGCAAGTGAGGCATTGAATGATTGAGGGATTGAATCATTCAATGGCTAAATGCCCCAAATCACTTAATAACTTATGATCTATTCGGTCCGGCATACGACTACATTCCGCTACGAGCCTGCCGTGCGCGAGAGCGTGATGGAAGTACGGATGCAGCCGCGAAGCGAGGGCAATCAACGCTGCCTCAGCTTTACGCTCAACGTCACCCCAGCGGCGAATATTACGCAGTACTTCGACTTCACGGGAAACATCGTGCATCACTTCGATATTGCCGGCTCGCACAAAGAGGTGAAGGTGAAGGCGCAATCGACGGTCCAAGTGGAGTCGGTACCGTCTCCGCGGGCGTCGGAAGCTGGAGATTGGGCGGACCTCGATGCTTTAACGGCTAGCGACGATTACTGGGAGATGATGTTGCCGAGCCAATTTGCGCAGTCGGGTGAAGCGCTGGAACAGTTGGCCAAGGAACTGAAATGCCAGCGGCGCGGCAATCCGCTGGAACTGCTGACGGAATTGAATGAAGGCATCTACAAATTGTTTGCTTATGTGCCGAACAGCACGAAGGTGGATTCTCCTATCGAGGAAGCGCTTCTCACGCGCAAGGGAGTGTGCCAGGATTTTGCGCATATTATGATCGCGCTGGTGCGGCCGCTGCGGATTCCTTGCCGCTACGTGAGTGGCTATCTATTTCATCGCGAGGAAAACGGGCGCAAGGACCGCTCGCTCGAAGGCGCGTCGCATGCGTGGATTGAGGCGCTGGTGCCGCGTTTGGGCTGGACCGCATTTGATCCGACCAACAATCTGATTGGTGGAGACCGGCACATTCGCGTGGCCATTGGCCGCGATTATGCAGATGTTCCGCCGACCCGCGGCGTGTACAAGGGCGAAGCGGAGAGCGGACTGAGCGTGTCCGTTACGGTCAGTCCGTCGGATGCTCCGCTGCCCGAGCATCCTCCTGCGAATATTACTATTCAATCGCGACCGGTGTATGCGCGGCTGAATTCCCGCGCGGAGCAGGAACAGCAGCAGCAACAGCAGCAAGGCTTCTTTCATCTCCTTAATTAGTGTCTCGGCGGTTCCCCTTTTCAGTAATGCCAGCCCGCGGCAAAGTACCTGAGTAATTTGAGGTAACCACCTTTCGTCACGCCTGATACCTCTCAGGCAGTAACAGAAGTCTTTTCCAGTCTTCTGGCTGTAGGAGGTATCTGTGAAGAGTAGAACGTTGGCGGTACCGGCTCGTCGATCGCCTTGAGCCTCGATGAAAATCAGGGTGGAACGACTTCGTCGCAACAACTCACGGGCATCTACAGCACCGCCTCGAACGGTCGAGTGACGTTCGACGGCATCGCGAGCCCCGACGTTTATTATCTGGTGGCTCCGAATCAGGCTTTCGTAGTCGGGACCTCTACACTCACTGTGGATTCGGGCATTCTCGAACCGCAGACGGGAACTTCCTTTACTAATTCGTCTTTCGATGGCGCTTATCTCGGGGGCAGCTTCCAATCGGTAGATTTCAACGTGGCGCAGGACGCGGGAACGCTTCAAGCCGGAGGAACGGGCTCTTTCAGCGAGTCGCTGGACGAGAACGGGTCGGGAGGGACGTCCACGGCTACCCTCGATGCGACGTATTCGGTCTCATCCAATGGACGGGTGGTTGTGAACCAGAGCGGCAGCGAAATTGGGATTATCTATCTCATTTCTAAGACTGAGCTCGTCTATCTGCCGGCGACGGATACGAATCCGAAATTGTCTCACCTGGAACAGTGAAGTATTCGACGACAGACTGAGTCATGCAACGAGCCGGCATTGCGAGTGCATGCGACTCGTTGCATACTGAAGTCGTGGGAACAGAAACCTTCGTACTCTCGGGCTGGCATGTTCGGCTCGAACCCCTTGAGCATTGCCATGTTGACGGGCTGGTAGCTGCTTCGGCCGTCGATCGATCTCCTGACAACTCCTCGAGTCTCTATCAATGGAGTCCTGTGCCGCAAGGCAAGGATGAAGCGATCCGCTACGTCGATACGGCTCTGGAGTGGCTTCAGGCGGGCACGGGGGTCTCGTTTGCCACGGTACGGGTCAGCGATGACGCCGTCATCGGATCGACGAGATTCTTCAATCTTGAGCGCTGGGCTTGGCCACCGGGTCATCTCTTGCATGGGCGAACGACTCCCGACGCATGCGAGATTGGATACACATGGCTGAGCCGGGCGGCGCTTCGAACGCCGGCAAATACTGAATCCAAACTTCTGATGTTGACGCACGCTTTTGAAACGTGGAAGGTGCTGCGCGTGTGTCTGCACACGGACGTTCGAAACGAGCGGTCTCGGGCGGCGATTGAACGGATCGGCGGAAAGTTTGAAGGAATTCTGCGGGCTCACCGCATGGCCGCGGACTTCATCGCTCGCGATTCGGCGCGTTATTCGATTGTGGCGTCCGAGTGGCCGGATGTGAAGCAACGATTGAGCGAGTTTGTGGGTCAAAAGGGATGAGCATGAAATTCTTCTGCAAATTGCTGGTCGTTAAATTGCCGATCATCGTTCTCTTTCTTGGCTGCGTGGCGTGCACGCGTTCGCACTCGCAACCGAGTGGGGCGAACCCTCAGGCAGAAGCGCAACCGGTGGAGTTACAAGTGCAACTGACTACTCCGTTCCGCTTTGTAAGCTATGGAGATGCGCGGTTTCACGATCCCAAAGACACGGAAGCGGCGAATCCGGCGGTGCGCCAGGCTTTGGTCGCGGCGGTAGCGGAGGCGAATCCCGCGTTTATCTGCTTCGGAGGAGACCTGGTTTACAACGGCTACGACAAAGAGGACTGGAAGGTTTGGGATCAGGAGACCGCGGTGTGGCGAGAGAAAAAAATTCCGGTTTATCCGGCGATCGGGAACCATGAGCTACACGGCAACGAAAAGATCGCGCTGGAGAATTATTTTGATCGCTTTCCGGACTTGCAGAAGAGCCGCTACTACTCCGTCCGCGCCGCGAACACGCTGACCCTGGTTTTGGACAGTGAGCTCGACGAGATCACGGGCCCGCAGGGAAAGTGGCTGGTGCAGAAACTGGATCAGCTTCCGAGCGATGTGGATTTTGTTTTCGTAGTATTGCACCATCCGCCATATACCAGTTCGGCTTCCTCGATGTTAGGAGAGGGACACATGGCACGCGGACAGGAAAAAGACCTGGCGATGCTGTTGGAGACGCGGCAGAAAAATCAGCGAGCGCGAATCGTGGTTTTCTCAGGACATGTGCACAACTACGAGCGGCACGAGCATAGAGGGATCACTTATTTCGTGACGGGAGGCGCAGGAGCGCATGCGTATCCCATTAGCCGCGCGAAAGACGATCCTTTCCAGAGCAACGAGATCAATTACCACTACCTGATGGTGGATGTCGATCACGAGAAGCTAAAGATCACGATGCACCGACTCCAACTGACCAGTGGGAAGTCGGTGTGGACGGAACCGGACTCGGTGACGATCGCGGCACCGGCGGCCAAGGGCGCAGCCGCTGGCAAGTAAGAGAGAGATCACAACAGCGCGGTCTTAGGTAACCGTGAACTTGGCGGTGCTGGCTGCTTTTCCTCCGGCGGTTGTAATCGTGATCGTTTTGCCAGTCTTCGCTCCTGCCGGAACAATGGCCGTGACCTGCGTATCGGAGTTAACCGTAAAACTGGCGGCCTTGCCTCCGATTGTAACGGCCGTGGTCTGCGTCAGGCTGATGCCAGTGATCATCACCGAAGTGCCGATCGGCCCGCTGGGAGGACTGAAGCTTTTGAGTTGCGGCGGAACAATGAAAATGCGGTCGCTCTTGAGGGCGCCCGTAGAAGTTGTAACCGTAATCGAACCGGTGAGCGCTCCGGCGGGAACAGTTGCCGTCAGATAGGTGTCGGAAACGGCGACGAATTTCGCTGTAACTCCGTCGAAAGAGACCGCGGTCGCGCCGGTAAATCCTTGACCGAGAATTTCGACTTTAGCTCCCACTTTACTCGTCCAGGTCACGAGTTTTACGAACGGCTCGAATCCCACGTCAAAGCTGTAGAAAACGGAACCGCCGTTCGAGTTGCCGGACGTGACACCGTAAAACTCTCCATTCGTATCGAGCGCCAGGGGTGTCGTCGGAACGAAACCGTCGTAGCAAGAGACGACGCAGAAGCTGTAGAGGAGGGTCTCAGTACCGGAAGGAGTGATCTTGTAGATTGCGCCTCCGTTTTGCGTTCCACCTTTTTCGGTGGTGCCATAGATGTTGCCGTCGGTGCCGAGCGTCGGGCCTGCCGTGGGATTGACGCCATCATAGTTCGGAGGCGCGTTGACGAAGCTATGCAGCAGAGTGTAACTGCCACCGGGCGTAATTTTGAAGATGGTTCCGGTGTTAGCGGAGCCGCCGCTGTAGGTGGTTCCGTAGAGATTGCCATTCGCGTCTTGCGTGAGGGTTCCGTAGGGGAACGACCCGTCGTACTGCGTGGTGCTGACGTATCCGGTGAAGTTGTGAAGGATCGTTACCTTGCCTGCCGCCGTCATTTTGTAAATCGCCCCGCAGCCGTGGAGATTGCAACTCAAGTCTCCGCCAACTTGAATGCTGCCGTAAAAATTTCCGTCGTAACCCTGGACCGGAAGATTCGGGCTGGCGCCTTGGGTGAAATTGGGATTGAAGGGATGCGCGGTAATTTTGCCTTTCGTGGTCATTTTGAAGAACGATCCTGCCTGTCCGGCATATTGTTCTTCCGATACGCCGTACATGTTGCCGTCCTGCCCCTGGATAACCGCATATGCGGGAGCGCTGTCATCTGTGCTATTTGTGAATGAGTAGAGAGAGGTCAGGGTTCCAGAGGGCGTGAGCTTGAAAACCGTGCCGGCGGCGTCCGTGCCGCCATTCTGGGTTGTCCCCCAGAGATTGCCATCGAAGCCGAGGGTTACACCGCCGTCGGGGATTCCGCCGGTGAGTTTGCACGCGCCGCCCTCAGCGCAGAAGCTATAAATCAGATCGTATTGCCCTGCCGTGGAAATCTTGTAGACGCTCCCCTCGTTATTGGCACCGTTCGTCTGGATGGTGCTATAAAGTTCGCCATCCTGGCCCTGCGAGAGTACGCTCTCGTAGGTGATGCCGCTGGAATTATTGTCAGTGTTTGGGTAGGTGTAGAGCTGGGTGTAAGTCTGAGCGGCGGCGGCGGCGGGGATGAGCAGCGCGAGCGCAATTCGTAAAAGTGCAAGTCCGGGATAGCTCGTCTTCATGTAGGTCTCCTTCAAACTAATTTCTGACTTTGGAATCGCCGAGCCAGTTGAAGCCCCGGTTCCAGGTGACGGCCGTCTTTGACCGGAGCGAAGCGGAGTCTTTGAAAATCGCGACTCCGCTCCTTCCCGTGCACCGGTTTTTAGACTCACTTCGCATTGCGCAAACGAATGAGGAAAACCGTCATGCATTTCAAGAATTCCGAAAAAAACTTGCAGGCCAGGAATGGGGTCAGTCCTAGGGCAGTACGACAGGATCTTTATGGCTTCCCTTTCGCCTTCGCGGGGTCTGGAGTCGCTTCGGCCAGTTCGGCGCGGAATTGGGCAGCTTTCTCGGGCTGATTCAGGCCCTCGTATTCGGCCGTGAGATCTTTCTGGGCGGCATGCATGAAGCTCGTGGCCGGGCTGCTTTGCTTTTTCACAATTTCGTAACCGGCCGAGGTCTCGGACTCGGCATCTTGATAGCGATTCTGGCGGAGCAGGGTTCGGCCGAGTTTGAGGTGGGCGATGCCGAGATTGACGTTGTCGGCCGGAAGCGTTTCCTGAAAGCGACGGACTACATCGCGAAAGAGTTCTTCGGCACGCGGGTAGTCTTTTTTGTGCAGATAGGTATCCGCCACGTTCGACAGGGCGATGGCCACGAGATAGTGATGGTCGCCGTAGACGGAGCGATAGATGTCCGCGGCACGCTGAAACTTTTCTCTCGCATCATCATACTTATCTTGCATGGACGCGACGTTGCCCAACTCGTTGAGCGTTTCCGCTAACTCCGGGTGGGCCGCGCCGTAAACATGCTCCTCGATGGCGAGAGCCTGATTCAGCAAAGAGACGGCTTCGTCAAACTTGTGCTGATAGCTGAGCGCCTGCGCGAGATTGGTCAGGCGGTTAGCGGTTTTGGGATGGTCGCTGCCATAGTAGGCCTGAATGATATCGAGCGACTGGCGGTCAAGGCGTTCGGCTTCGGGGTAGTATCCCAAGTCGCTTTGTACGGCGGCCATGCTGCCAAGGGTGTCGGCGACGAGAGGATGACGTTCACCGTAGACTTGGCGGCGCATAGCGAGAATGCGCGGGTACGAGGCGTTGCAGACGTCGTAGTGTCCGGCAGAGTAATTTGCATCCGCCAACATCGAGAGGCTCTCGGCGAGTTCGGCGGGCGCAACGCCCGGTGCAGACTGCAAGCGAACAGCCTCGTTCAGCGCGGCAATTGCCTGATCGTAGGAGCCGCGTTCGGCCAGAACCTTTCCGTAGGCGCGAAGTGCCTGCGCGCGGGCCGGATGAGTTGGCGGCAAGCGACGTTCAGACATTTCCAAGCCCTGCCGCGTCAACTGCTCGGCCTCTTGCAATCGAGCTTGATCGGAACGCAGGAGTCCTAACGCGGTGAGGCTCTCGGCTACTTCCGGGCTATCGGGGCCAAATAGTGATTTTCGCTGATCGAGGGCCGCACTGAGCAACGAATCGGCCTGATCGAACTTTCCCAGTTTCTCGTAAATGCCGCCCAGGTTCTCGTAGAGTTCGGCCTGCACCTTGGGATCACTGTTGAGGGCCTTCGCTTCCTGCACGCCGCGATCGACGATAGTGATCACCCGCAAAGAATCTGAGGGGCCGGCGGCCGCGTCTCCTCCCTGAAAAAGATTAGCCATAAAACGCTGGATGCGTTGCGTGCGCGCGGCCTCGGCGAGAGCCGTGTCGCGGGCCTTGGCAAGGCGCACGGTGAAGAACGAGACCAATGCGACAATCACGATGAAGATGGCGGCTGTGGCGGCCACGGCTCGACGATTCCGCCGCACAAACTTGCCGACGCGATATTGCCACGTGTCAGGACGAGCTTCGAGGGGCTCACCGTTCTGAAAATGATCGACGTCGCGCATTAAGGCATCGACTGTCCGGTAGCGGCGCTTTGGATCTTTGTGCATCGCGCTCAGACACAGCACATCGAGGTCAGCCCAAGCGCTCTTGCTTAAAGAGAGGTGAGTGGAGGTCAGCTCGTAAGCCCTGGCGTCGGAGGCAGGGCTCGCTGGATTGGATTCGCGTTTCGCGGCTGCTGAAGGCTTGACCGGTTCCTGGCTTGTGATCACGGTCGCTGCTTCAGCCGGGGTGAGACGAGAAAGATCGAAAGGAAGCTGGCCGGCAAGCAGTTCATAGAGAATGACACCGAGCGAATAGACATCAGTAGCAATACCGACATGATCGCCTCGAATTTGCTCGGGAGACGCGTAGGCCGGGGTCAACAGCCTCAATCCTGTCATGGTGACGAGCGGCGTTTGATCGGCGGCCAGGTCGAGGCTCTCAATTTGCTTTGCGATGCCGAAATCCAGCAACCGCACCGAGCCATCACTCTTTACCAAAATGTTGGAGGGTTTGAGATCACGGTGGATGACGGTGTTGCTGTGGGCATATTGCACCGCCTCGCAAACCGCCCGAAACAGCTTGAGGCGCTCGTTGAGCGTGCATCGCTGCTCGCGGCAATATTGCGTGAGCGGGACGCCATCGACATACTCCATGACGAACCAGGGAGTTCCGTCGTCAAGAGTGTCGGCGTCATAGAGACGGGCGATCAGCGGATGATTGAGCTGTCCGAGAGTGCGCTGTTCGCTCGAGAAACGTTCGCGGCGGGCGGGAGAGAGCCAAGCATCCCGCAAGATCTTGATCGCGACTTTTGTGCCTAAGTCGGTTCGTTCGGCGAGATAAACCACACCCATTCCACCTTCACCTAACAACTTCAAAATGCGATAGGGGCCGAACTCTCTTGGAATTGAAGAGGGCAACGCGTCCTGAGCCAACGAGTCATTGCCCGACAAGTCAGGGGCCAAGGTTTCGTGCGCAATCTCGGCGAGATTACGGTCTAGCAGTGAATGGCCGTTCGCGTCCTGCTCAAGCATCGCCAGAACTTCGGCGAGTAGCGCCTCGTCGTTGGCGCAAGCAGACTCAAGGAAGCTGCGCTGCTCCGGCTGCGGCAAGTCAGCCGCGTCATGAAATAGACCTTGGATTTGCTGCCAGCGCGCACTGTCCATGCTTCGGTTGTCCTATACCCGGTTGCACCTAAACTGTAGAAGGCGATGCTATCCGCTGTGGCGAAGCTCTTGTCCCAGCCAGGCTTTCGCGGCGCGCCAGTCGCGCAAGATCGTCGCCTCTGAGATGCCCATCAAACTCGAGATCTCGTTCACTTCGAGCCCTCCGAAAAAGCGGCCCTCTACGATTTGCGCTTGCCGCGGCTCTAATTCGGCGAGCGAATTTAGAGCGCTATCGAGGGCCAGGAGTTCCGCTGGAGAAGTGGCAGGACGATCGACTGATTCGTCGAATGAAACGAAGATAACCTCGCCGTCGCCGCCGCGCTTGTGCGAGTTGCGGCGGCGCGCCGCTTCAACCAGCAGTTGGCGCATGGCGCGCGCCGCGATGCGCTTGAAATGAAGGCGAGAGGCTACCACGATTCCCGGCTGTTTCGCCAGCTTCAGCCACGCTTCATTCACAAGAGCCGTCGGGCTGAGAGTGTTACTGGGATCGCCGCGTTTGACGGTTGAGGCGAGGCGGCGCAACTCTTCGTAGGCCAAGCTGAAGAGTTGATCAAGAGCTTGCCGTTCCGCATCGTCTGGCGCGGGCCCATCGTGTTCGGGGTCTGGCTCGTGACGAGAATTTCGAAACGGCATGACAGTTCTTCTCCTCAGTTTTTACGCGATGCGGAATCTAGCTTCCAGGCCAGCGGAGGAGGATGGGACGAGCTTTTCGTTGCCGAGAAGCTTAGCACAATTTGAGAAGCGCCGGCACGCTTCTCCTCGCTAGCGACGCAACGGTGGCCGAGCAACAAGACAACGCCGGGAAGAGGAGAGAGTATTATGCGATTAACTTAAAAAGTTGTGAAAACGGAGCTGAGCAATGCCTGAATCGATTGACTGGCCGGCAACGCCCGCGCCACGCAGCCGCCGCCGATATATCGTTATTTTTGTAATCCTGGCCGTTATTTTCTTTGGATTCCGGACTGCACTTTCCTATTACGTGGATGTCCTCTGGTTCGGATCACTCGGCTACGCGGAAGTGTTCTGGAAATCGTTGGGGCTGCAATGGGGAGTGTTTGCGGCTTTTACCGTGGCGACGTTTCTCATTCTGTACGGGGCCTTTGTCGCGTTGAAGCGAGCGCACCTTCCCGATCTGCCGAGCGGACACACGATCATCATCGGCGGACAGCCATTGAAGTTGCCGGTCGAACCGGTCTTGCGGATGATCGCACTCGGCCTTTCGCTCGTGATTGCAGCGGCTACGGGAGCCGGGATGATGGCGGAATGGCCGACACTCGCTCTCTACTGGTCGGCGCCTGCTACGAGCGGTGGGGTTATCGACCCGATTTTTGGGCGATCACTGAATTTTTTCTTGTTCACTCTGCCGGCATGGCAGCTGATCGTGGGCTGGTTGCTGACGCTGGCCGTGATTTCCTGTCTGCTCGCGGGCTTCTTCCTTCTGATCACTGGCGGAAGCCGCGTTTTGGCTGGCAAGCTAAGCCGCTCGGTCGTGCTGCCTTGGCGCGGACTGTCGATCTCGTTCGCATTCCTGCTTTCGATCGTCGCGGTGCGTGTCTACATCAGTCGCTTCGAACTGCTGTTGGACGATCACACGATTTTTGGCGGTGTCACTTATACCGACGCGCACGTCATGCTCACGGGCTTGCTGATTGTCTGTATCGCTCTTGTTCTCGGCGCGCTGATCGCCATCGTCAATGCGGTGCGAGTTCCGGCGGGGCGTTGGCTGGTCGCGGCGATTCTTCCAGCTTTGGTTTGCTATCTTGCGTCCCAGGGGGTGGCCTGGTACGTCAGCAGCTTCATCGTCAAGCCGAACGAACTGGTTCGCGAGCAGCCCTTCATCGCGCACAACATCGAAATGACGCGGCAGGCCTACGGATTCAACCGAATCACGCAGCGCGAGTTCCCCGCGGAAACCACGGTGGAATCGGCCGATGCTGCGAATAACACGGCAACGTTGCAGAACATACGTTTGTGGGACTGGCACGCGCTTCAGGATACGCTGCGGCAGATTCAGGAAATCCGTACGTATTATGACTTCCCCGACATCGATATCGATCGCTACAACATCGACGGAACAACTCGCCAGGTCATGCTCGCTGCGCGAGAACTGAATGTCGATAAGCTGCCAGAGAGCAGCCGCAATTGGATCAACGAGAAACTGATCTACACGCACGGGTACGGCATCACCATGAATTCGGTAAACGGCTTCACGTCAGAAGGGCTGCCGACCCTGATGCTGAGCAATATGCCGGTGCAGAGCACGGTGCGCAATCTGTCCGTTACACGACCCGAAATTTATTTCGGGGAGTTGACCAACACCGACGTCTATGTGAAGACGCGGCAAAAGGAGTTCAACTATCCGCAGGGCCAAACCAATAACCTGACGTCGTACGAAGGCAACGGCGGAATTCAGCTTGGTGGTTTCTTCCGGCGGCTGACGATTGCGCTCGATCGCGATGATCTGGCCAAGTTGCCGTTTAGCGACGACGTCAACGACGAGAGCCGCCTGCTGATGCGGCGCAACCTGCGTGACCGCGTCACGACGCTGGCGCCATTCCTAACTTACGATCCCGATCCATACATTGTTCTGGGCGAAGATGGGCGGCTGTCGTGGATCATGGATGCCTTCACGATTTCCGATAGTTATCCCTACTCGACGCATTACCGTCTCGATAACGATCTGATCAACTACATGCGGAACAGCGTCAAGGTGGTGATCGACGCCTACGACGGGACAACGACGTTTTACGTTTTCGACACCGATGATCCGATCATCGCCGCGTACCGCCGCATCTTCCCAAGTTTATTCAAGGATGCGTCGACGATGCCGGCGGGGCCGCGGAAACATGTGCGTTATCCCGAGCTGCTGCTCAAACTGCAGGCCGAAGTCTATGGCTTGTATCACATGACAGACACAGAAGCGTTCTACAACCGCGAGGATCTATGGACGGTTGCGACCGAAGTGGGCATGACCGATGCTGGCGGGCAAACGACGCAGGCGATGCAGCCGAACTTTGTGCTGATGAAGCTTCCGGGAGAGACGGGCGAAGAGTTTGCCGAGATTCTGCCCTTCACGCCCGCGAACCGCAATAACCTGATTGGCTGGATCGCTGGGCGCAGCGATGGCGCGCAGTACGGCAATTCGGTTGTCTACAACTTCCCCAAAACGAAGTTGGTTGACGGTCCGCTGCAAATCGAAGCGCGCATCGATCAGAACGCCCAGTTGTCGGGCCAGCTGACATTATGGAATCAGCAAGGCTCGCACGTGCGGCGCGGCGCACTGCTGGTGATTCCGACTGGGAAGGCGCTCTTGTATGCCGAACCGATCTATCTGCAAGCCGAGCGCAGCCCCATGCCCGAGTTGCGCTTGGTGGTGCTCGCCTTACAGGATCGCCTGGCGTATGGGCCGACATTCGAGTCGGCGATGGCGTCGTTGTTTGGCGGAGCGGTCTCGTCCCTGACGGCGAGCGCGCCTACAGCGAGTGCCGCGCCCAACGGCGGCCAGATCCAGGCCGGTGCCGGCGCCTCAGGGGAAACGCCGCAAGGAGGCCCGGCATTGGGCGTGTCGACGGAATCCCAAGCCGAGTTGAACGCGCTCATCGCGCAAGCCGCCAAAGATCTCTCCGACTATCAGCGACTGACGGCGGAGGGCAAACTGGGCGAGGCCGGACAGAAACTGGAAGAATTGAAGCGCTCGCTCGACCGTCTGAACGCGCGGCGAAAATGACGGACGAAAGCTAACCAGTAAAGTCCGATACCGTTCCCGCGCCTGTCGCGGCCGAGAGCCGAGCGGGCTTGTTTCGACCGAGATCGAAACGCCGACCTGCTCACTCTACCGCTACGGATTCAATAGAATCCATCGAAAACCGCCTCCCCCAAAAAAAGGCGCACTCGGAATTCGAGTGCGCCGTTAGAACATTTCAGCCGCTATTAGAAGTTGAAGCGCGCTCCTAGCGAAAGGACCCGGGCAGCAAGGGCACTTGAGAGCGTGCCGAAGTTTGAGTTGCCGATATTGTTCGAGATGCTGTTCGGATTCAAGTTCAGATTGTTAAACACGTTGAAAGCATCCATCCGGAATTCAAGTTTGGCGTTTTCTCCAAGTACTGGCATCTTTGGGAGGCCAAAGCCCTTGGAGATCGTCAAGTCCACATCCTTATATCCCGGCAAGGTGAGATAGTTGCGGGCGACGCCAGGATTTTGCGGAAGCGAAGTGCCCGCGCAGGCTGGGTTGCAGCTGTAGGGAGTATAGGTTGGCGTGGAGAAATACGCTGCGCCGCCGGAAGGAAAGTTTGCGCTGGGACCGGCTGCGGTTTGTTCGAAGTCTTTATTGCTGGTGCCGGTGCCGGCACCGCCCAGGTAGGCAGCAGGAAGCAGATTATAAGAACCGCAGTTTGCACAATAGAGGCTTCCGCCTACGGTGCTTACAAACTGAGTCCAGGGAAATCCGGAGTGCCAATTCCAGATGCCGCTGAGCGACCATCCACCAGCCACCTTATCGACCCAACTGTTGCCGTGGAAGAACACCGGTTGCCACATGCCAAAGAGCTTGAAGGCGTTGGCGACGTTGTAGTCGGAGCGACCGTAATCGAGACTCAGATCATACGGGTAAGGTTGCTCCGAGTAAGGCGCAGAACTCGTGTCCATGCTTTTGGACCAAGTGTATTGAGCCTCCGCCATGAACTGGTGCGAGAACTGATGCTTCACATCGGCAAGCAAAGCATTGTAGTTGGCGCGACCGTTCGAGTTATACAAATCTCCGCCGTTAATATTTGGATTCTGGGCATAGCCCAAGGTAGCGGGAACAGCAAGCGGGTTCTCGTTGAAGAAGATGTCACGCGACAGGCTCCCCTGATATCCCAAGCTCATTACGTACTGGTGACCCAGATCGTATTGCATGTCAAATGAGTAGTGGTGGGTACGCTGGGTGGGCATGGTATGGGGGAAGATGTCTACGCCAGCCGAATTGGGCACGCCCCCCGTGGAACCCGTGGGGAGGCCGTTCGCGCCAAAGGTTTGGATGAAGCTAGGGTTCGGCGCATACCCAAAGATGCTGTGTGGATCTGTCGAAATTCCATACTGAATGCCGAGATTATTCGGTGAAGTCGGCGTTGAGAGTGTCAGGTATTCACCAATACTCAGGCCGGGATTTCCGCTGACATTCGAGGAAATGGCGATTTCCTCCTGATTATAGTTGAGGCCGTAACCGCCGCGGAAGACGAGCCGGTTATTGAATTTCGTTGGACTCCAGGCAAAGCCGACTTCGGGGCCAAAGTTATTTTTCTGCGCGTTCCAGGTGTCTCCAGTACTAACAGTTAGGCCGGTCAGGTAATTCGCCCCCGTACCTGGGTTAGCCACGTACATGTTGTTCTGTTTGGAGGAGAGCGGACCGAAGTAGGACCAGCGCAAGCCGAGATTGACGGTCAGATTCGGGCGGACTTTGATATCGTCCTGGACAAAGAAGCCCAGGATGTTTTCGCGCTCATCCTGACGCTGGGTGGTAGGCAGTCCGGTGTGAGGATCGGCGGTGAGATAGCCTTCATGATTAGGCGCATCGTTGAGGAAATCCCACAAGTTGAAGAAGCTGTAGCTGGGCACGCCGCATGGGTAACAAGAGTTTAGATAAAAAAGTCGCGTCGCCTCTCCACCAAACTTAATCGTGTGTCTTCCGAAAATCTTGGTGGCGACGTCCTTGTAGCTGTAAGTCCACTGGTCCAGGTCGGCTCCGACGTTCCCTCCAAAATCGCCAATGGTGATGCTGCCGATGGTTCCGATGCTATCTTGCGGTAATCCGAGCGGCGATTGCGGGTTGTCCTTGAGTTCGTTATAGCGCCATCCCGCGGCGTTGGCACGAAGTTCATTGAGCAGGGTGGGCGAGAAGGTGTGGTTCCAGATGACCGAAAAGGCGTCGTTAACCTGGTTGTGGTGGAAGATGTCGTAGGTTCGATTGCCGTTGTAATCGTCGGTGGATTGAGGAACCCAGTAGATGGCAAAGCCGATGCGATCTTTGCTGGTGACATCCGCATCAAGGCGGCCGTTGTATTGCACGGCCGTGAAGGTGGTGGGATTCACGGTGTTGTACTCCGCGATATCGGCCGTGGTGCCAAGGTTCTCAGGGCCGCCGCTGCCATCCCCGCCGGTCCCGGGGTTTGAAGGATTGAGCCAACCGGGGTCCATACCGCCGCTGGGGTAAGCCACGCTCCCTCCAACTACGCCCGTCGGATAGAGCGTAGTGTTCAAGGGCGTGCCGATATTCAGGCCGCCGGCAACAGCGTTGCAGTTGACGCCCTGAACCAGACCAGCGGTGCCGCAGTTCTGGTTGGCGACGAGGCCGCTGCTGACGACGGCATTGCCGGGGAAATTGAGATAAGTGGCGGCGATGCTTCCAGTAGGCGCCAAGGAGGCGAGCGCCGGGGTATCGTACCATCCAGTCCCCGTATTAGGCGAATTGGGCTCACGCACTGTTTCATAGTTGAAGAAGGCGAAGATCTTGTTTTTCCATATGGGACCACCGACGCTGCCGCCGAACTGATCGAACTTGTTGTTGTCCCTCTGCGACGAAGTGCCGAAGCCAAAGTATCGCTGGTAGGCGTTCAGGTTGGGCTGGTGAGTAGTAAAAAAGAGGCTGCCATGGAAGTCATTAGTACCGCTCTTGGAGGTGATCTGAACTTGTGCGCCAGTAAATCGGCCATCCTCTGCGTCGTAGCTGTTTGTCACAATTTTTACATCATCCACTGAATCTTCCGACGGTGTGATGACCGTGGCGCCACCCCAGACGGCACTGGTGGTGCTGATTCCGTCAATTGAAATACCGTTGTTCTGGGCTTGGTTGCCGTTGGCGAAACCTTCGACAAGGTTTTCAGTCTTGAAGATTCCGGCCGCGCCGCCCGAAGGAGTGGGCTGACTCTGGACGCCCGGCTGGGTATAGTAGGCTCCGCCGCCGCCGTCTTGCGCACCGTCGGCGAAAGTGCCGGGAGCCAACTGTGCGAGTTTGGTGACGTCACGGCCGAACGACGGAAGATGCTGAATCTGGTTGTCGGAGACGACCCCGCTGACGGAAGCGGTCTGGGTCTCAAGTGCGGGTAGTGACGTTGCATCCACGTTGACGGTTTGCGATGCAGAGCCAATCGCCAAGGTCACGTTCAGAGCGTTGGCCTGATCGGGAGTCAATACAACGTGATCGAGGACTTGCCTTTCAAACCCGTTCGCTTCCACTTCCAACCGGAACACTGCGGCCGCCGCGAGGGCGTTGAAGTTGAACACGCCAGCGGGGTCGCTGGTACGAACCTGCTTTTCGCCGGTGGCGGGATTGATCAGGGTGAGGGTGGCTCCGGGAACTACTGCGCCCGTGGCGTCGGTCACTACGCCTTGAATGGAAGTTCGATATTGCGCTTGGACCAACGCGGTCGATGCAACGATGCTGACAATCAGCAGTACGACGCGGACTGCTAGAACGGAACGCCTCATGGAGTCTCCTGATACTCGATGCTTTTTAAAAACGCAATTTCACGATTTCGGAATCTTATCACCAAATTGTTTACTAAATCTCTGAAAAAGCGATTTAGTAACTCCAGCCGCATGCTTATAGCACGCCGGAATTTCCATCGTCAAGCGCCAAAGCTGGACACGGGCCTTCGGCGATACTGGGCGAAGTGTCTATGAAAATCGAGACGGGGGTATGAAAAACGAGAGGCGACTTAATGCCTTTGTTTTCCGTTTAGTCGATGCGCGCTGGAAACTTTGCCCGTGGTTTCCCGTATAACGAGCTCAGGTTCGACGACGTGTCTTTCGTGTAGCTCAGATCCTGGCCGGTTGATGCGCTTGAGAAGAATCTCGGCGGCGGCGCGTCCCATTTCGCGCAAGGGCTGGCGCACCGTAGTCAGGCCGGGCTTCTGGTAGGCGGCGCTTTGAATGTCGTCGAAGCCGACAACGGAAACATCTTCGGGGACGCGGCGTCCCGACTCGCGAAGGGCACGAATCGCTCCCATAGCGGAGATATCGTTGAAGGCGAAGAGCGCTGAGAAGCTTTCGCCCGATGCCAAAAGCGCTTGGGTGGCCGTGAATCCTAGTTGCGGCGACGGCGAATCGCCTTGAAGTTGTGTCACAAGGCGGGGATTGATCTTGAGGGCATGTTGTTGCGCGACGCGCTCGATGTTGGCCCATCGAACGTCGGTATCGGAGCTGAATTCCTGTCCCTTGATAAACGCGATGCGACGGTGGCCGAGATTCAGCAGATGCTTGAGCGCGATTTCAGCCGCTTTCTGGTGATTCAGTACGATGTTCGTCACACCTTTCACGCCGTTGTGTCCTGATACGGTAACGACCGGCACGGAGAGATTCAGGTGCCAGGGCGTGTCGACCGCGATCAGGCCATCGACCGACCGTTCGAGAAACATGCGGGGATATTCGTCGATCAGGTCGGCGCGGTGGCGGTGGCTGGCCACGAAGTAGAAATAGCCCTCGTTGAGCAAGTAGTCTTCGACTCCACTCATGACGGAGGCGGAATAGCCATCGCTGACTTCGGGAACGATGACGCCGATGGTGAAACTGCGCTGCGTCCGCAGCGAACGGGCAAAGAAATTGGGACGATACTTGAATTTTCTGACTGCGGTGAAGATGCGGTCTTTCGTCTCTTGCGGAATGGAATCGGCGACGCTCGATCGATTGATAACCAGGGACACCGTTGCCGGCGAAAGGGCCAGGTACTCTGCCAGCTTTTTCAAACTCATGGGTTTGCGGCCGGCGCGCTCGGCACTGTCACTGTTTTGTCTAACTTTCCTGATAGTCACGGAGCGAAGTCTCGCACAAGAAAATCGATGCGGCAAGAGACGAATCGTGAGTCACGCTGCGCTTCGACTCTTGACATCAACGGAGAAAGCGTATTTCATACAAACCGTCGAGACTTACTAACGCGATTTAGTCGCCATCCTACTGGTACTTGCTCCGAGGTACTGACTCATGCGGTTCCTGGTACGTCCCGTGGATTCTCAGGCTCTGCCGCCTTTTTTATCTCAATCGAAGTCGCGGGGCCGGGGGACAGTCTGGGCATTTCTGTGCTTGCTTTGTGTGCTGCTCAGCGGTTCTCATCTTGCGGCTCAGGCGGTAACTCCGGCTTCGGCGGTGAGTGCTGGCGCGGGAAACTTTGCGGATCCAAAAGTTGACGCCCGCGCGGAAACCATTCTGCGCGGCATGACCCTGGAAGAAAAAATTGGACAACTGGTGCAATACTCCGCTGGGCAGCCCACCGGCCCAGGTACCGGGCGTACCGACTATAAGGACATGATTAGCCGCGGGCAGATTGGTGCCCTGCTCAACGTGAGCGATACGCCGCTGCTGAACGAGTATCAGCATATCGCGGTTGAGAAATCCCGCCTGCATATCCCGCTGCTGTTCGGACTCGACGTGATTCACGGCTACCGGACGGAGTTTCCGATTCCGCTGGGGATGGCTTCCACCTGGGATCCAGCGCTGGTTGAGAAAGCCTCTCACGTTGCAGCCTTAGAAGCTTCGGCGATCGGCATACGCTGGACTTTCTCTCCCATGGTTGACATCGCCCGCGACGCACGCTGGGGACGGATTGCGGAAGGCGCGGGGGAAGATCCTTATCTCGGTTCGGTGATGGCTGCGGCCTATGTTCGCGGATATCAAGGACCGCGGTTGGATGCACCTGACACGATGGCGGCTTGCGCGAAACACTATGTCGGCTACGGCGCGGCAGAAGGAGGCCGCGATTACAACTCCACGGAAATTTCGGAACATACTTTGCGCGAGTTTTATCTGCCTCCATTTCGCGCGGCAGTCGACGCGGGCACCGCGACCCTGATGAGCGCTTTTAACTCGCTGAACGGCGTGCCTTCGTCCGCGAATCCATTCACGCTGACGCAGGTGTTGCGGAAGGAATGGAGATTTCAGGGATTTGTGGTCAGCGATTACTCTTCGATCGGCGAACTGGTCGCTCACGGAATCGCCGCTGACGACGCGTCAGCTGCGCGCAAGGCTTTCCTGGCGGGCGTCGATATGGACATGACGAGCAGCGTCTATCACGACCATCTTGGGGAACTCGTCCGTTCGGGCAGCGTGCCTGAGCCCAATATTGATGAGAGCGTTCGCCGCGTTTTGCGCGTCAAACTCGCGCTCGGCCTTTTTGAACATCCTTACATTGACGAAGGGCGCGCCAAGCAGGCTTTCTTTCGTCCCGAGAGTTTGCAGTTAGCGCAGACGATCGCGGAGCAGTCTTTCGTTCTGCTGAAGAATGCCGCGGTTGGCCCATCGCCGCTGTTGCCGATTTCGAAAGACGTGCAGACGATCGCGGTTATCGGACCGCTGGCGGACGATCCGTCCGATCCCGAGGGGGCGAGTCATTCTCCCGAGACGAAGAGCGGCGCTTTGTCGTTTCCCGCCGAGTTATCTCGACGCGTGGGAGATAACAACGTGTTTCGGGCTAAGGGCGGCGGAATTCTCCGCGGCAGCAACGAAGATATCGCAAACGCAGTCGCAACGGCCAAGCGCGCCGACTTAGTCGTTGTTACCGTCGGAGAATCTCCGGCCATGAGTGGTGAAGCGGCATCGCGTTCGAATCTCGGGCTACCGGGGAGGCAGCAGGAACTGCTCGAAGCCATCGTGAACACAGGCAAGCCAGTGGTGCTGATTCTGTTTAGCGGCCGTCCACTGACGTTGCCATGGGCTTTTGAGCATGTGCCGGCCGTGCTCGCAGCGTGGTTTCCGGGAACGGAAGGCGGCGCGGCCCTGGTTCGTACACTTTTCGGCGAATCCAATCCAAGCGGGAGATTGGTCGTAAGCTGGCCACGGAGCGTCGGGCAAGAGCCGCTCTACTACAACGCACTTAGCACGGGACGTCCGCCGGGGAAGGTCGATCTAACTGTTCCTTCGAGCGATGCGGATTCGAAGTATGTATCGCGTTACCTTGACGAGCAGAATAGTCCGCAGTTTCCTTTTGGCTATGGGCTTTCTTATACGACATTCGGTTTCGGAGTTACCGAGGTCGACAGGGCGGAACTGAGTGCCGCTGCATTGAATCGTAGGTTGAGCGGCAGGACGGGCGCACGAGAGCCGGTGACGGTCGAAGCGTCCGTCTCGAATACTGGAACGCGGGCGGGCGAAGAACTGGTGCAAATCTATGTCCGGCTGCAAGGCACGAGCACGGCTCAGCCGGTTCGGGCACTGAAGGGATTTCAGCGAGTTGCCTTAGCTCCCGGAGAAACGAAGAAAGTTGTGTTTCTCCTTGGTCCAGAGGCCTTCGCGATCTGGAACAACCGTGACCAATTCGTGGCTGAGCCCGCCAAGGTGACGATCTGGATCAGTCCGGATTCCGCTAGCGGTTCGAGCGCGGAACTCGCGATCTTGCCGTAGGCGATCCAACACGTTCCGGCGTCATTCAGCCGGGTTGCGCTAGAGGGAAGGGAAAATCATGACTTTTGTCGTCACCAAGTCGCGAGTGATTGGCCTACGGTTTGTGATTTTGTCGCTCGCGTTCTACATGCTTTCCGCATTGGCGTATGCGAATTCAGGCTACTATCGGCACGTCATTTTTGATAACAGCCTGACTTCGGATAGCTACTTTTACAGCACCGCACAAGCATCGGGACAGAGTTTTTTGGAACAGAAAGAGCGTCGGCTACCCGTTGAGACCAAGACGTTTCTTACCCCTCCGAACGCGATTCGCCTCACGTGGCAATCTGCTGCGGGAGGCGGGTGGATCGCTCAGATTAGGACCATCGATTTTCGCAACCGCTTTCCCCAACTCAATGGCACCGACTTGTATTTCTGGATTTTTGCTCCTGAGGCAATCGCTGCCGCCGATCTGCCAAAGATCGTGCTTTCGAACGCGCGCGAGGGTTTGCAGGTTGCAGAATTTCCGGGAAGTTTCAGCCAGGCTATCGATCTTGCGAAATACACTGGCGCGGTGCCTGCAGGCCGCTGGGTCCAGGTTCGCATCCCGCTCTCCGATTGCAAAACCGCCTCGATTCACACTTTCAAGCCAGAGTTCACGCAGAGCATCACTTTTTATCAGGGACGTCCCGACAACGTCCGTCACACGCTGATGGTCGACGAGATTCGTATCGACAGCCATCCTTCTGCGGCCGCCCTGCCAACCCCATCGCATCTGCACGCCGTTGGCTACGATCGGCATATCGAACTGGAATGGGACGCGCCGGAAAACCCGGCAGTCGCGCGTTACGTCATCTATCGATCCTCCGGCGGCGAGGTCGGCGGAGACGACGCTGCGAAGAACTTCGTGCCCATCGGGATGCAACTGGCCGGCGTGCATCGCTACGAAGATTTCCTTGGGAAGGCTGACGCGCACGCGAAATATAAAGTCGTTGCTTCCGACCGGCGCTACCGGCAATCCGCATTCTCGAACGTCGCCGAGGCATCCACCCATCAGATGACGGACGACGAACTGCTTACCATGCTGCAGAAAGCTTGCTTCGAGTATTACTGGGAGGGGGGAGATCCGCATTCGGGTATGTCGCGCGAGAATATTCCGGGAGACGATCGGATCGTCGCAACCGGCGCGAGCGGCTTTGGCATTATGGCGCTGCTTGTGGGCGTGGATCGCAGATTTATCACCCGTCAGCAGGGTGTTGAGCGACTGACAAAGATAGTCGATTTTCTCGAACACGCTCCGCGCTATCACGGCGCGTGGTCACACTTCATGAATGGCGGGACCGGAGAGACCATGCCGGTGTTTGGCATGTATGAAAATGGCGGAGATGTGGTCGAGACTTCCTTTCTCATCGAAGGTCTGCTGGCGGCGCGCCAGTACTTTCACGGCTCCGCGGAAAGTGAGCAATCTCTCGATCGGAAAATCACGCATCTCTGGGAGACGGTGGAGTGGGACTGGTACCGCGAGACGCCCACGAGCGACTTCCTATACTGGCACTGGTCGCCGCAATGGGCGTGGCAAATTCACCATCCTCTTATCGGATTTAACGAGGTGATGATTACTTATCTTCTCGGTATCGCCTCGCCGACTCACTCGATACCGGCAAACCTTTATTACGCGGGATGGGTGGGAGAATCGCAGCAGGCTTTATCTGATGGTGGAGGTGGGCCCGGCAATAAAGATGGCGATCTCTACCGCAATGGCCACACTTATTACGGCATCAAGTTAGATGTCGGCATTGGCACCGGCGGTCCGTTGTTCTTTACTCACTACTCTTACATGGGCTTCGATCCACACAGTCTTCACGACCGTTTTACCAAGTCGTACTTCGATAACAATCGCAATCTCGCGAAGATCAACCTCGCCTATTCGATTGCCGATCCGAAGCACTATCCGGGTTACGGACCCAACGCTTGGGGATTAACTGCCAGTGACGGTCCCGATGGCTATGTGCCGCACGCCCCCAACGAAAACGATGATCGCGGAACGCTGACGCCCACGGGTGCACTGGCGTCTTTCCCCTACACTCCAGAAGCATCGATGGCCGCGCTGAAGCATTTCTATCGCGATTTGGGCGATCAGATGTGGGATGTCTACGGTCCGCGCGACGCCTATAACCCGAGCGCAAATTGGATCTCCCCCATTTACATGGGCCTGAACCAGGCGCCGATCGTGGTGATGATTGAGAATTATCGTACGGGTCTAGTGTGGAAGAACTTCATGGCGAATCCGGAAATTGGCGAGATGCTTAAGAAACTCGATCGGGTTACCGCCAAATAGATACGACTTCCGGACATTCCCTTAGCACGGCCAACCATAAGTCGCGGAACTCAACCAATGCCAGCAAGCGATTCTAATCGTGCAAGTATGCCAGGTTGTCGAACCGCAAGCCTTCTCCATTTTTCAGGCTAAAGATGACAGAGGTAATAGGATCAGTCCAACCAGTGCGCAGGCGGCGCAATTCGCCGGGCTTCAGGGTGAAGGATTTCTCTCGAGTATCTTCTCGGGCACCAGCGGCGTGGATCCTGATGACCGCATCCGACTTGCCGCTGTTGTAAACATCCACTCCCACGAAAACGCGCGGAGCATAAAAATCAAATTTCGCGGACGGCGCTGCCGAGTCTGCGATGGAGAGGTTGAAGGTGCCTAACTTACCCTCCGGCACGCTCATGCGCCATTGATTCGTTCCCCAATCGATGACGCCCGACGGATATTGGCCGTTTAGCAAAGTCCCGGCTGGGAGGTGTGGAGAGTCGAAAGTTATGTACAGCGGCGGGGCATGTCCGCCTTTGCCCTGGACATCAATATCATTCGCGCGGTCATGGCGAATCCGGAGCACGCGAGTCGAGTCGTCGAAGATGTAGCCTTCTCCATCCAGATCTCTGCGCCGCGTAAGCGGATTCCCATGCGCGGTCACTGTCTCTGGGATAAAGTCCATCCGCAGCACGTCGACCGATTGAGGATCGAAGGTTGAGTAGGTCACTGAGCCTCGGCCATAGCTTATTTTTGTCACGACTGAGCTTGCGCCGACCAGATGGGACTCGTCGGCGGGCGCCCACTCCGGCACAGCCCAGAAGGCGTCCATCAGCCTTCGCGGACCATCGGCAAATTCGTCGGTAAACCACCACTGGGATCCGAAGGGAGCATGAGCGCCGGCGGGCAGTCCCTGAAAATAAGTCACCCAATTGAACGATCGGAACGCCTCTTCCCGGTATGACTCGTCTCCAGTTTTCGCAAAGTACAGCGCTTCGACCGCGGCCAGCCTTGAGGTGTGACTGTCGCAACATTGATTCGGCTTGTTGCAGCAGAAATTGACTCCGTCTCCCTGCTCGGTCGTGACCATGGCGCCGTGCACCACATACTTCGGCCACTTAGGCGTTGTTCGGACCCACTCGATGAGCCGTCGTGCATGCTCGCGCCATTGCAGATCTTTCTCCGGATGCAGTAACACGTAACGGGCGGACTCCAGCGGAATCACCTGGTTCATATTCGCCATCGTCGGCGGTACGTCCTCGAAATAACCCACCCATACATTGTTTGTCAGGGGATATTTCTGGAACCAATCCCAGGCTCCTGCCCGTACTCGCGTGTAATCCGCCACATCTCCGTATCCCGTACGAATCAGTTCGTCGAACAACATGATCGGTTCAATCACATTCGCCGAGTATGGGCCCATGCCTGGGCCTTCCACTCGCCCATCGCGAGCGTAGCAACGCACAGGCCAGGGCGAGGTCTTCTCATCACCCGGCTTGTAATTCTTGACCAACGCATCCGCGCATCGAATCGCCTCCCGCAAATATTTTGTGTTCCCGGTCATCTCATACAGCCGGAGATAGGCGTACCCATCCTCGCCAACCACGGGCGGTTCAATGTAATCTTCGCCGTGCTCGCTCCAACCGGAGTAGCGCTTGGCGCCAGGATTGGCCGAAGCGTACGGAACCTGTGCCCACAGGTACCCGTCCGGGGTGAGTCCGTTCTCGAGTTCGTAATCTACGAAATCCTGCAGAAATACCAGCGTTCGCGCATCGCCCGTGTAAGGATAAAGCCGCTCGATGAAGCCCTGCAGCATCGCCCGTAAATAACCGGTGGAATTGGCCCAGTGCGTGTCGGGAGACATCTCAAACGTAGTGCGATCAAAATCGAAGCAGCAATAGTAGTATGGCAATCTCTGCCGGTTGTATTGATCCCAAAAGATCGTCCATTGGGTGAGGAAGTGAGATGAATAAGAATAGCCCGTGTCGTCAGGCATGGGCCAAGGCAGAAGTTTGCCCTGAGAATCCACTTGCACGGGACGGCCCGCAATCTCCGGTTGATCGACAATCGAAACGACGGGGAACGGCTTTGGCTGTTCGGCAGCAACGATTGATGCGGGAGAAACGATCGATGCGAGGGTGAGGATAGTGACGATGACTCGCCCGACGTTCATCGCCTGAGCCATAAGAGAATTGAGCGTCCCGCGGTCGCGCACGCTCCCGGGCGATCACCCTTCCCGGCCAAAAATCTGGTGGCGGCGCGTGGACTCGAACCACGGACCTACGGATTATGAGACCGTCGCTCTAGCCACCTGAGCTACGCCGCCACGTTGCATGTGAAACGACCTGCGAAGTGTCCGGTCTAGTACGGAACGGACGGCCATCGAGGCCGTCTTCGATTCTATCAAACCGTCTCGGCATCCAATCGGGCTGCCCGGCTCCGACATTTGCGTATCGCGGCAAAAAGGCGGAAGGAGATGGTACTCTCTAGGGTTCGAAACGCACTTGACGAAAATTCTAGGGGATTCACAAAGCCCCACTTGGTAGGTGCGAACAGGGATTCACGTCTACGGGAAAGCGCGGTCGTAGAACGATTAAGGAGCCAGCGATGACATTCCAAGAGAGATCGAGATTCACAGCGGCTGCCTTGCTGCTGTGCGTCTTTGCGCCCTTTCCACTTCGTTCGCAAGAGCGTCCAAAGATCACGGGCATCTCGCATTTGAGCGTGTATACGTCCGATGCGGCAAACGCCGAGCATTTCTATGTGCACGACCTCGGTGCGATGAAGGCGGCCGACCCTCAAAATTCGGCCGGCGTTCGCTATTATTTCAGCTCAATCCAGTTCATCGAAGTCTTACCTCTGCCGCCGTCGCCAGCTTCCATCAACCGTCTCGATCACGTCGCATTCAACACCGCGAACGCCGAAGGCTTGCGTAGATATCTTGCTTCTCATGGCTTCTCCGTGCCTGCCGCGGTAACCAAGGCCAGCGACGGAAGCCACTACTTCGAAGTCAAAGATCCAGAAGGAAACGCAGTCGAGTTCGTCGAGCCGCCAGAACATCCCATCTCTGTACCGGCAAATGCACTGAGCAAGCACATCATTCATATCGGATATTTAGTTCACGATCCTGCTGCCGAAGACGCCTTCTACCACGCGCTGCTGGGCTTTCGTCCCTATTGGCATGGAGGCATGAAAGAAGGCGACGTCGACTGGATTTCGCAGCAAGTGCCGAACGGTACCGACTGGATCGAATACATGGTTGGCAAGGGGCCAGAGAAAACTGGCATTCCGCCGTCGATGTCGCAGGAGACGCTCGGCGTTCTCGATCATTTTTCGTTGGGCGTGCAAAACATGGAGAAAGCGGTGACGCTGCTCTACGCAGACGATCGCGTGAGCTCGAAGCACTCTCCGCCGCAGATCGGGCGCGACGGCAAGTGGCAATTCAACATGTTCGATCCGGACGGCATACGGGCGGAATTGATGGAATTCCAGCCGCTATTGAAGCCTTGCTGTTCGCCTTTCCTGGCAGACAGTCCCAAGGAATAGCGCGCGCCGTTCGCCGCGCCTCGGCCAACCACAGAGCTGCTATCAGCCTCAAACTCTACATGGACGAGCCGCTGACGAACGCCCACAATGAGCGAAAGACAAAGGGAAGCAGATGTTGCGGATTGTGACGGCAGTCGGACGAGCAATTCTGATCGTCTCGCTCGGCTCTGCAGCGCTGCTTTCCCAAAACACGCGACCGTCTGTGATCTCTGCGGCATCGACTGAATTTCCCGTCATCCTCCGGCAGCGCGTCGAAGCTGGCAAGACTCCGGTAGGCGCGAAGGTTCAGGCCAAGCTCTCGCTCGCAACCATGACCGATGCGGGCGTCATTCCTCAGGACGCGACATTTTCCGGGGAAGTGATCGAATCGGTGGCAAAAACTGCCACGACTCCCTCTCGTTTGGCGATTCGCATGGATTCCGCACAATGGAAGAACGGCTCCGTCCCTGTCAAGGTTTATTTGACTTCCTGGTTCTATCCACTCACCGCGATAACCCCGCGAGATCTGTCCAACAGTCCTGAAGATGCCTCGCACAGCGACCGCGCTTGGGCGGGACCGGGCAACTACCCCATGCCGGGTAGCCCGGCATCGCCGCCAAGATTTCCGCCGAGCGACAAAGGCAGAGACGATGGAACTGTCCCTCCTGCGCCATCTTCTAACATTTCGCAACACCGGGTGTTGATGAAAAATGTGGAGAGTGACCGCAGCAGCGATGGAGCCGTGGCGCTCACTTCCACGCATTCCAATATCAAGCTTGATAAAACGACCACCTACGTTCTGGCGGTGGGCGATCTTTTTCCGAAAAACTGACTGCTGAAAGAACGAATGCCTTCGGAAATGCGCATCTGCGTGCGAAACTGTGCAGATGAAAGTGATTGCGGTGATACCGGCGCGGCTTGCGTCAACGCGTCTGCCACGCAAAATGCTGCGCGAAATTGCCGGGGTTCCGTTGCTCGCTCGTGTGTATCAGGGAGTGCGCAAGTGCACCTCGCTCTCTGAAGTGATTGTCGCCACCGACTCCGACGAAATCAAAGATTTCTGCGAAGAGCGTGGCTTTGTCGCGCGCATGACTTCACCGGCACACCGCTCGGGGACGGAGCGTGTCCACGAGATTTCGACGTTAATCTCCGCCGACGTCTACTTGAATGTACAAGGGGATGAGCCGCTAACGCGGCCAGAGCACGTCGACGCATTGATCGCGGTCATGCAGAGTTCGAAAGTTGAAGTTGGAACACTGAAGACAGTCGCAGCAGAAATCGATGTTGCCAATCCGAGTGCGGTCAAAGTCGTCACCGACATGAATGGACGGGCACTCTACTTTTCTCGAGCCACGATTCCCCATGATCGGGATGGGGTGCACCCGCGTTACTACAAACATCTGGGCTTCTACGGCTATCGCAAACAGGCGCTCGAGAAGTTCGTGCGCTGGCCGGAATCGTCTCTGGAGCGCAGCGAACGTCTCGAGCAGTTGCGCTTTCTGGAGAACGGCGTTCCCATTTACGTGGCTGAAACTCCGTTTGATACGGTGGGCGTTGACACCGAAGAAGACTTGCAGCGGGTGGAAGAAATTCTTAAGAGGAATTTGTAATTTTGTAATCGGGTAATTTGTAAATTGAAAATCTTTTTGGACTAAGGACAACGAGTTCGGATTACCAAATTACAAATTGCCCAATTACAAATTCTCTCGACATCAGTGTGATTTCGCCCAGGCTTCGGCGGCGACGACTCTTCTCGCAATCGCTGGATGCGAGTGGAGCAACCACTCCACCCACCGAGCCGGTGTCTTTTCAGAGAGGTTCTGATCGGCCAGCTTGTTCATTGCTGAAATGAACGGCTCCACACTCGCTACGGATTGGAAGCAATAACGATCGGCTTGGCGCTCGTTGAAGCGAGAATAAGCGTTCAGCGCCGGCATCAGCAGGAACGAAAGCACGGTGGCGACCAGAATCAGCAACGGCAGGTTGGCGAAATCGTGCATGGTCTCAAACATGTTGCGGCGTTCCACCGCGAAGCGCAAAACTTCGTTGGCCAGCCAGAAACCAAAAAACGTAATCCCCGCCTGCACGAAGATACTTTTCAAAATGTGCCGGTGCACATGATGTCCCAATTCGTGAGCGAGCACAGCTTCAATCTCATCTTCAGAATAGTTATCGAGCAGCGTGTCCGCGAGAATAATGCGGCGAGTGGCGCCGAGTCCGGTGAGAGCCGCATTGGCTTTCTTGCTCTTCTCTGAAAGGTGCCACTTGTATACACCGCGCACCCGAGTTCCGGCACGTTCGCTCAACACGATCAGCCGCCGCTTCAGTTCTTCGTTCTCCAGCGGCTCGAATTTATAAAAAATCGGGAACAGCACGACTGGAGCGAGTTGCGCGAGCAGCACCACAAGCCCTAAGAAGACGGCCCAGGCGATCAGCCACCAGTGCTGCGGAGTCTCCCGCATGAGCATGTAGAGGAGTTCGACCACAACCGTCGCCATGACTAGGCCGAGCAGAAAGCCTTTGAATTCGTCCCACAGCCAGGAACGGAGCCTCTGATTGGAGAGGTTAAAGCGATGCTCAAGCCGAAAACCGTAGTATTCCAGCGGGCTACCAATCGCCTTCGTGATCGACATCAGCATCAGCACATAAAGAAAAACGGCGAAAGGATAGTTCTGCGAAGCGCCGCGTTCCGCGGCATCCCGCAACCACCCGGTCCATCCGAAGGCCAACAACGCAACCAGCAGGCCCAAGCCGATCGCGAAATCAGCGACGCCCAGCCACCGCTTGAGGCGGTTGTAGCGGCGCGATTCCGGAGAATCGGCTAGAACCGGTGTAGTTGCTGTGGTGACCATGATTCTAAGATTGACCCTATCCTACCGCGTTCTGAGCCGGTTTTGCTTGCGACGCACGCCGCGAAGTCGGGCCTCGCCCGATGGGCGGACGATGCGTCCGTTCCTACGCCTGCCGGACAAATTTTTCACCGGCTTCAAGAATCTCTTCCACCAACTCGGGCGTGGCCGCTTCGACGTAGCAGCGCAGCATCCGCTCGGTGCCCGAAGCTCGAAATAGAACCCAGGCATCGGCTCCCTTTCCCTCTTTCGGAGCGTCGAGATAAAACTTCACCCCATCGCGATTTTCTTTGCGCAGAATGGCGTAGGAACCGAGCTTCGTTGTTTGCGGATCGCCCGCGCGCCTGACAGCGCCATTCTTCATTTCGTCGGAAATATGCAAATCGCGGCGTCCATAGTAATGTGGCCCGAATTCCCGCTGAAGATCGGCGACCAGCTGCCCTAAGGGCTTGCCTTCCTCCGCCATTACGTTCGCCAGCAACAGAGCGTTGAGAATGCCATCGCGCTCGGGAAGAAAACGGCCATATCCAATTCCACCGGATTCTTCTCCGCCAATCAGAATTTCGTGGTCCATCATCAGATCGGCAATGTACTTGAAGCCGATCGACGTCTCGTGCAGTTTGCGGCCATATTTCGCGGCAATACGGTCGAGCATCCCGGTTGTGTTGAAAGCGCGCACAACATCTCCCGGCCACTTCTTATAGACCAGCAGCCAGTTCAACAGGACACACATACACTTGTGCGAATCGACGAAACTGCCATCTTCCGCGACCGCGCCGATGCGGTCGGCGTCGCCGTCGGTGACGAGGCCCGCTTGGCATTTCTCTTTGACCACAGTCTGCTGCAAGAGCGCTACATGCGGGATGATCGGCTCCGGATTGATTCCCGGAAAAAGCGGATTTACCTCCTGACGGATCGCTACGTACCGGATGCCGTTTGCATCGAAGATGTTCTTTAGAATTCCGCGTCCAGAGCCGTACATCGAGTCGATGGCGAATTTCAAATTCGCGCGGCGGATGAGATCGAGGTCTGCGAACGCAGTCACGGCCTCAACATACGCTGGCTTCAAATCCACTTCTTTGATCTCGGCTGGCACTGCACTTGTGCGCGGTTTTTGTGAGTGATCCGATGTCCCGCCAGCGGACGCGTTCAAAGCCGCGAGCTCCTCTTCGATCGCTTTCATGATCGTGGGCGTCGCTGAGCCCCCGAACTTCGCTTTGAATTTAACCCCATTCCAGTTCCATGGATTGTGGCTAGACGTGACCATGACGCCGCCCGCCGCTCGAAGTTTCTTGACGTTATAGGAAACCGTCGGCGTCGGCACATGGTCGTTGGCCAGCACCACGGGGATGCCAGCGTCGGCGATAACCTGCGCGACAATGCGAGCGGCGCGGTCGGAGAGAAAACGCGTGTCGTAACCGATCACCACTCCATGCGTGGGATCTTCGTGTTTAAGCACATAGCTGGCAATCGCGCCAGCAACCAGTCGGACGTTGTCAAAGGTGAAATCGTCCGCAATCAGGCCGCGCCAACCGTCGGTACCGAATTTGATTTGGGTCATGGGGTTGAGTTTCGTCGTTCGCTATTCGTCGTTCGTCGTTCGCGAATCGCAAAAGCATCCCGTTTAGTTTCGGGTTAACCGAAGACGGCGCGCGATTAGCCAACAACAAGCAGCGAACGACGAACAGCCGCTACACCAATTTCTTCAGTTTTTTCTCATCCAAATACTTCACGATTTTGCCGACATCCTGGGACCGGTCGAGAGTGGTGACGAGCAACGCATCTTCTGTTTCGACAATCACCAGATTGCTCACCCCGACCAGCGCGACGAATTTCCCCGGCGCGTGGACGTAGTTGTTCTCCGCGTCCAAGGCAAAGCTTCCGGCCACGGGCGTTGCGCTTTTCGCGTTCAATTTCGCCTTCGCTATGTGGTGCTCATGCAACGCCGTCCAGGACCCCAAATCGTTCCATCCAAAATCGGATGGCAAACAATAGATGCGGGATTGCGCTTCTCCTTTGGCTGAACGAGGTTCGAGGACCGCATAATCGATGCTGATGTTTTCGCATTTCGGATAAAGCCGGCGAAAAGTGGCGGCGAATTTACTCGTGCCGTAAGCGGCGGCAATCTTTTCGAGGAGCAGCGCCGTGTTGGGCAGATGCTCGCGCAGAGCGTTCGCCAGCGTATCGGCCCGCCACAAAAACATGCCGCTATTCCAGAAATAGTTCCCCGCCTCGACAAACTGCTTGGCGCGCTCCAGGTTGGGCTTCTCGGTGAAGCGCCGTACTCGCAACGAACCATCCTGCGCGGGAGCGCCAGCCTCGATATAGCCGTAGCCGGTTTCCGCGCGTGTCGGGCGAATACCGAGCACTACGATATTTTCCCCCGCGGCGGCAATCTCGATTCCCCGGCTCAGCGTCGCGCGGTATTGCGCCGGATCGGCGATGACATGGTCCGAAGGAAACAAACCCAGCACCGCGTCGGGATCCTGCCGAAGCAAAAGAAATGCTGCCAGGCCAATCGCCGGAGCGGTGTTGCGTCCCAAAGGCTCCGCCACGACTTGCTTCGCGGGTAGGCCCTTCATTTCTCCAAGGATCGCGGGGCGCAGATCGCCATTCGTGATAATCCAGAAGCGCTTCGGCGCGGCCATCGGCGTCAGGCGCGCCACCGTCTGCTGGATCATCGTCTGCTTGCCGTCGAGAGCCAGAAGTTGCTTGGCGCGCCGTTTTCGACTCAAAGGCCAGAAACGCGTTCCGCGGCCGCCGGCCAGAATCACAGGATAAAAGTGGGGGCTCGTCTTCACAGTTGTACAAAGCCTAACATTTACGCCGCTCGCGGCCAAAGGCTCGAGCACGCCGGATCCAGATTCGCCTAAGGGACTTGCGGCACGCGACGACCAGGAAGCTGAACCGAGATTCGGAAGAGCGGAGAGAGACGACGGCGCTAATTTTCTCTGTGCTCCCGTTCATTTCGCACCTAGCACATTTCCTCGTTTACATCCGCGTGGCCGGCTCGGGCGGAGCCACTCCCGGTACACTTGCTTTCAGGAATTCAATCTGCCACTGCGGGCGCACCGTGAACCCTTGCGTGACCGCCGGAATCACAACTGCGTCTCCCTTAGCCAGCGTCACAGGATCTCGTCCTTGAGCCTCCACTACTCCGCAGCCCTCCACGGCTACCAGAATCTGTACGGAAGTTTTCCCCGACGCGCCCGCGGCGGTCGAGAACACGTGTGGCTCCTTCAATTCAAACAGATCGACCGAGAAGTAAGGCGCTGCAATCATCGACGATTGCCGACTGTTGCCTCCGTGGATCGCGACGGGCGCAGGGCGGATCACTTTCCCCGAAGCATTTTTCTCCTTCACCGACGCTAACCCGCGTTCCAGATGAAGCGGCCTCGGGCGACCGTAGTCGTACAGACGATAGGTGGTGTCCGACTGCTGCTGCGTCTCGACGATCACTGCGCCCGGCCCTAGGGTGTGTACCGTGCCTCCGGCCACGTAAATCATCTCGCCCTGATAGACGTTAATCCAATTGAGCAACTCTTCTGCACGGTTTTCTTGGATGGATTGCGCGAATTCGCCGACGGTAGTGCCCGACTTTAAACCTAGAGCGATCTTCGCCCCCGGCTTGGCATGGGCGACGTACCAGCATTCGGTTTTGCCCCAAGGCTCTCCGAAGCCTTGCGCCGTGGCGTCGTCGGGATGCACCTGGACCGAGAGGTGCTCTTCCGGAAACAAAAATTTCAGCAATAAAGGGAAGCGCCGGGGATCACGCGCCGCCGTGCCAACCAACTCAGCGCCGAATACTTTGCTGAGATCCGCGAGAGAACGCTTTGCCAGCGGCCCGTTTGCGACGATGCAATTGTCGCCGGTGAGCCAAGCCTCGCCAATACGCTCGTTGAACTTGGCATTTGGATAGATGGCGGAAAGATCGAGCGTGCCCCACGGACGGGGGTCGAAGGCGGGCGACATTAGGAGTGGGTAGAGTTGGGTCATCCTGCTCGATCGTTACAGCGGCGCGAGTCACAACTTTCGCGCAAAAACCATAGCTGTCACCCTGAGCAAAGCGAATGACCCCATGCTTCGGAATCTTCGAGAACACCAGGTCCTTCGCTTCGCTCAGGATGACAAACGCAGAGTGATCTCGCGAAGTCATGGAGCACAATAACTTTACAGTTCGCCGAAAAATTTCCGCATGCGCTCCAGCATCTTGTCCAGGTTTTCCATCGAAGTCGCGTAAGAGATTCGGACGTGCTCGGTTGTTCCAAAGCCTTCCCCGGCGACCGTCGCAACGTGCGCCTTGTGCAGTAGTCCACTCGCAATGTCAGCGCCCGAGTTCATTCCGCTCTTCCCGAAAAATGCCGAGACGTTGGGATACGCATAGAACGCGCCCTCTGGCATGGTGCATTTGACGCCCGGAATCGCCCGCAATCCGCCGACAATATGGTCGCGCAGTTTGATGTATTCCGCGCGCATGTCGGCTACGCATTGCTGTGAACTATTCAGTGCCGCGACGGCAGCCTTCTGCACAATCGATGTCGGATTCGAAGTCGACTGACTCTGCAACTTCTGCACCGCTCCCACCACCGCCGCCGGACCCAGCGTATATCCCAGGCGCCATCCGGTCATCGCATAGGTCTTGGAAAGCGATCCCACGACCAGAAAGCGGTCGCGATATTCATTCAGCGATCCCACCGAGAAATTCTGGCCTGTGTAATTCAGATAAACGTAGCACTCGTCGGAAATCACCCAAATGCCGCGCTCGTGCGCCAGTCGGACGACCGAAGTCATGTCCGCGGGACTCATCACCGCGCCCGACGGATTCGACGGCGAGTTCAGAATAATCAGCTTCGTTTTCGGCGTGATCAGCCGCTCGACCATGTCCGCCGTCACTCGGAAGCCCTGCGACTCGTCCGCTTCGAGCAGCACGCAGGTGCCGCCAACGTACCGCACCATGTCTTTGAACGAGACCCAGTAAGGCACGGGCAAGATCACTTCGTCGCCATGATCCACCAAAACCGAGATGACATTAAAGAGGGCGTGCTTGCCGCCGACCGAGGCGCACGTTTCTTCGCGCTTGTACGCCGAGCCGAAATCGGCCGCGTGCCGATGAATGATGGCATCCTTAAGCTCGACCGTTCCGCCCACCGGCGTGTACTTCGAAAAATTATTCTGGATGGCCGCAATGGCCGCATCTTTCACATGTTGCGGCGTCGGGAAGTGCGGCTCGCCGGCGGTCGCGTCGACAACATCGATTCCCTGCTGGCGCAGCTTTTCTGCCTCGGCAACGGCGGCCATGGTCGCTGAAGGTTCGATGCGATTGATGCGTTCCGTCAGGCGGACGGGGTGGGTGACGGGTGCGGTTACGGTGCTCATGATCGGCTCGATTCAAACTTTCTTTTTTCTGGACTTGCTCTTCCGTTCGGACGGCATTCGGGATTCGGACGGCATTTTGCCGCCATGCGACTTTCCATTCTCGAACTTATGAGCCACATCCATTTTCTCACGAAGTTTCTGCGCGACCAGCTCCGGCACCAGGCAATCGATCGATCCTCCCAGTTGCGCCACTTCCCGCACCAGGCGTGAACTCAGGTAGGAATATTTCTCCGCGGGCATCATGAATACCGTCTCCAGCCCCGGCTGCAGCTTGCGATTCATCAGCGCCATCTGGAGCTCGTATTCGTAGTCGCTGATGGCGCGGATCCCGCGCAGCAGGACGCTCGCCTCGACTCGCAAGGCGTAGTCCACTGTAAGACCGTCGAAGGTATCGACAGAGACGTTCTCAAAGCCCGCAGTCATTGCCTCAAGCATCTTGCGGCGGTCGGCGACGCTGAACAGCGGATCTTTCTCGGGATTGCGGAGAATGGCAACCACGAGCTCGTCAAAGATCTTGCTGCCGCGCTCGATCAGGTCGAGGTGGCCGTTGGTGGGAGGATCAAAAGATCCCGGATAAATGGCTTTAATACGCTTCACAGGGCCTCGGCTGACGACAGGGTCAACGAAAGGAGGATTGTATGCGGCGTCGAGCGGGGATGGCAATCGCCTATCTTATCGGCTGTCGGTAGCACATGATATGTCCGGTTGAGATAGCAAGTGATATGTCCGCTTTGCGGGCGGCGAGGGTAGGAGACCATGGGAAACATGGACTTCTACCCGAAGGCCGCGATGGAGCGGGC
>JBEKPH010000039.1:0-43521 GCA_049520915.1 Terriglobales bacterium | reverse complement strand
GGAAATCCCGCAAAGTACGCGGGATTCCCACTTTCCCACCGCCACGGCTACGGCTGCTGTCTAACTTAAACCGGACATATCGTGTGCTAAGAAAAGCGGACATTTTAACTTGCTACCGACAGATGTTTCGCGAATGCGAGCTGTAGGACGGGCAGAGTGCTGGAGAATAAACGGTTTGGATTCCGTGGAAAGATTCTCTGCTCCACAAAGCCGTTAATGATCAGCGGCCGTTGAGCCGAGACGTTGAGTCGTCAAGGACCCTGGCGCGACCATGGTATCGTTCAACGTTCAACGCGAACCCTACCGCAAGCAGGGAAGCCACTTTCTTAGGTTTGCTGATGACACGGGCTCTTCGCGATCAAGTCGCTTCCGCTGGGGCAACGGTCGCAAGATCCTGCGGAAAGTATGCGTCAAACATTCGCACCAGATGCTCGGCCAGTTCGGATGCCTGCATGCGAAGTTCTGGCACAGCGATGGTTTCCCAGAGGAACCCTTTTCTGGCGGGACCAACGACAAACAAGGCAGCCGATGGAGCACCTTCGGAATCAATCAGAGCGCCATTTGCGTCCACATCGAGGCCGAGAAATAGCGGGTCGGGTCTCGCGAGTCCATTGGCGAGTAGATTTTTGATCAGGGGATCATCGATACGTCTGCAATCCGTCTCTGGGCCCGTGCAATTGATGACACGATCAATCTGCAAGGTGCGTTGTGCCCGAGTCTTGCGATCTCGCAAATCGACTTCTGCGTGATCGGGAAATTCTCGATAGTTAGTGACGCGACCGGCGTGGATGGTGGCTTGTCCATCTTGAACGAGTTTCGCGATGGTATCGCCGATCTCGGGAGCGACGCGGTGCCGGTGCACCTCCCAATAGGCTCGCGCGTGCCGCAGAAATCTTCGGCGTTCGGTTAATGAAAGGCATTGCCAGATGTTCTGCGTTACCGGACGCAGGCTATCGATGACTTCACGCCAATCCCCGCCGGAGCGCTGTGATCTCCTGATTTGTTCGCGTACGAGGCCGACGAGACCTCGAATGTTTCGCGGACTTTGCTCATCCCAGAATTGGGGCCACTGTACGGCCTCCCGGTGTGTCTGCGGCATAAGACCTCGCCGCGAGAGAATGTGAATGTGTCCTGCGAAGTTTTCCGATTTCAGAGAGACTGCCAGATCGACGCTCGTGAGACCGGAGCCGATCAGCAGCACACTCCCCGTACTGGGGATCTCGCGCAATGCGGCCTCTGACCACGGGGAGCGAACGTATCGCTGGCTGTCCGCCGAGAGCCCTGGGATCTTCAGGTTGGCAGGCGGAAAGTTGCCCGCCGCGAGCACAACGAATTGAGAATCCAAGGTACCGCCATTAGTCAATTGCACTTCGATGCGGGCCTGCCGCTGTGTAATCGACGACACCTCGCCGTGAACCCACTGAAAATTGCCGGCCCCTTTGCGGCCCGTAATTTCTTCGAGGATCGATCCGATATAACGGCCGTAAAAGGCGCGAGGTAGGAAGGATGTCGCTTGAACCGGAGCCCCAAAATTCGCTTGCGCCCACCGCAAGAAATGATCGGGTTCCTGCGGCAGGGCACTCATGCTGCCGGCAGGAACATTCAGCAAATGGCACGAATATTTCGTACGGTAGGCCACTCCGCGGCCGGGTATGGATCCTTTATCGACCACGGCTACGGACAGGTTCGGAGCGCGCAGCAACAGTTGGACCGCCGACAGGGTTCCACTGAACCCGCCTCCGACAATGACAACATCGAACTTAGCGTTACTCAAATCCTGTGCCCTTCCCGATTCTTACAATTGCAATTACTGCCGAACCTGTCCGTCGCCGATCACCTCATATTTGGTGGATGTCAGTTCGGCTAATGCAAAAGGGCCGCGGCAGTGCAGTTTCTGCGTACTGACTCCCATCTCGGCTCCGAAGCCGAATTCTCCTCCGTCGGAGAAACGCGTCGACGCGTTCCAGTACACGGCGGCGGAATCGACTTGGCGGAGAAAGCGGCGGGCGTGTTCCTCGTCCTGGGTAATAATGGCTTCGGAGTGCTTTGTGGAATAGCGTTCGATGTGCGCGATCGCTTCGTCCACACCCGAAACAACTCGGATCGCGATACACAACCGCAGATATTCTTCCCCCCAGTCGGACGCTTTGGCAGGCACTACAATCATTCCATCCGCCAACTGGAGAGTCGTTTCGTCGCCTCGAACTTCGACGCCGCAGCCGATCAGTTTTTTCACGATTTGTGGGATATATTTCGCCGCGATGCGCTCATGCACCAGTAGCTTCTCCGCCGCGTTGCAGACAGACGGACGTTGGGTCTTGGCGTTGATCACGATGCGGTCGGCCATGTCAAAATCGGCCGACTCGTCCACGAAGATGTGGCAATTGCCAGCGCCAGTTTCAATCACGGGAACGGAGGCGTTCTGGGTGACATAGGAAATCAACTCCGGTCCGCCGCGGGGAATGACAACATCGACCAAGCCTCGGGCCTGGATCAGTTCGCCCACCGAGTCACGACTACTCGATTCGAGCAATTCAATGGCGCCTTCCGGAACGCCAGCGACCTGCGTCAGAATTTCTACCAAGCGCTGGTTGCTGTGGGCGGCTTCTTTGCCTCCCCGTAATACGACCGCATTGCCGGTCTTAAAAGTAAGTGCGACGGTGTCGACGGTGACGTTCGGCCGCGATTCGTAAATAATGCCGACGACCCCAAGGGGGACCCGAACTTTGCGGATACGCAATCCGTTCGGACGGATCCATTCTGACAGGGTCTCGAAAGTTGGATCGGGGAGTTTGGCCACATCGCGTACTCCTTCGGCCATCAAGCGAACGCGGCCAGCGTCCAGCAGAAGTCGGTCGCGCATGGCTCCGACGAGTTGCGAAGCTGCGAGGTCGGCGCGATTGGCTTTAAGAATGGTTTCGGCGTTCGCTTCGACGGAGGCGGCCATGAGCAGAAGAATGTCGTTCTTATCCGCAGTGGAGAGCTGCGACAATCGCGACGAAGCGGCTCGTGCGCGCAGTAATTTGTCGCGAGTGGAAAGGGAAGTAGTCACCATGGCCGCCATTCGAACCGACATGGTTTCATGACGCTCCGCGACGAGGAGGAAAGTAAGTACCGATCTTGCGTTCGACGGCCCACGAAATCGCGTGAGCATGGTGGCCATTCACGATGGCGACGTTGACTCCCGCCTCGCTGGCTACCCTGGCGGCGCGAAGCTTCGAGCGCATCCCTCCCGTGCCCAACTTGCTCTTGCCCTCGCACATGGCTTCCATTTGCGGGGTCAGTTTTCGCACAGTGCGCACCAGGCGGCGGCGCTTGCCGTTGGGAAGATAAAACCCGTCGACATCGGTCAGAAGAAGCAGCCAGTCGGCTTTGACGGCCGTGGCCAGCAGAGCGCTGAGTTCGTCGTTGTCGCCGAAAGCGCCCGCTAATTCGCGGACCGATACCGTGTCATTCTCATTGACCACCGGAACCACGCCGAGTTTAAGCAATTCATGGAGTGCGTTCTGCAGGTTTTGGTAGCGCACCGGGGAAGTGAAGTCGTCGCTCGAAAGCAGCAACTGCGATACAACTTTCTTGCCGAAGAACAGTTGCTGATACGTGTGCATGAGCGCACTTTGGCCAACCGCAGCGCAAGCCTGCATCAACGGTACGCTGCTCGGCTTTTCAGTAATGCCAAGATTGGCCATGCCAGAGGCGATTGCTCCTGAAGTGACGATCAGGTATTCGTGACGCGAGAGATCGAGTTGGTCAACCAGCGTTCGCATGCTGATGGTGTCGATCCGCCCTCCGGGGGCGATCAGGCTGGTTCCGACTTTGACGACGAGACGCACAGTGTAATTAATCTAACAAGTCTGGCGTGGTTTGGGCAGAGCGCCGAGGGTACCCAGCTCGCGCGGCCACCGTTACTAAGGAGTCGACGGTTTTTCACCGGAGTGGTCCTCTCCGTTCAGCCGCTCCTTTTCCCCATCCGGTGCTAATCCCCACTCCCTCAAAGGCTTACATTGACCTCGGGGTGCATCTTTCGATACCCTTGGAGCATCTTTTCCGTTAGCATAACTGAAGACGTTTACCCTATGTGGGTGGGGGATGCTGCTTGGCTGAGACTAAGAATTTGCACACAAAGACTTTGTTGCTTTTGAAGCCTCGTGGATTTTGCGCCGGGGTGGTGCGAGCGATCGATATCGTCCGGATCGCGCTCGAGGCTTTTGGGCGTCCAATTTATGTGCGCAAGGAAATTGTCCATAACCGGTTCGTGGTGGAAGAACTGCAGCAAAAGGGTGCAATTTTCGTAGATAGCGTAGACGAGGTTCCGGAAGGTGAGCGTGTCATCTACAGTGCGCATGGCGTGTCTCCAGAAGTGCGCGAAGCGAGCAAGTTGCGCAAACTGCGTGTGATTGACGCAACGTGTCCTTTGGTCACCAAAGTTCACGTCGAAGCCGTGAAGTTTGCGAAGGAAGGCTATTCGCTGATTCTCATTGGCCATCGCGATCACGACGAAGTCATCGGCACGCTCGGCGAGGCGCCCACCGTCACTCAGGTTGTGGGCTCCCCCGCGGAAGTTGCCTCGGTTACTTTGCCAGATCCCAACCGTGTTGCGTATCTTACGCAAACGACGCTGAGTTTGGATGAGACGCGGGACATTATAGGGGCACTGCGCAAGCGCTTCCCGAATATCAAGGGTCCGGCCGCTCAGGATATTTGCTATGCCACTGAAAATCGGCAAGTTGCTGTGAAGCACGTGGCATCGGATGCTGACCTGCTGCTGGTTGTGGGCTCCGATAATAGTTCGAATTCGAAGAGATTGGTGGAAGTCGCCCGAAGTTTGGGCACCGAGGCGCATCTAATTGATGACTGCCGAAATATTCAACCGCAGTGGTTGGATGGTGTCAAAACCGTCGCGTTGACGGCCGGTGCGTCGGCTCCGGAACACCTGGTCCAGGAAGTGGTGGAGTATCTCGCTGGCAAGGGTTTTGGCGACGTGCAGGAGTTGGAAATCATGCCGGAGAATGTGCGCTTTGGATTGCCACCGGAGATCGTGGCAACAATTGCCGCGGCTCCGGCTGTAGCCTTGGAAACGTAGCGGAGTGGACTATTGATGGAAGAAACTTCCCCCACGAGTTCGGCCTCTGCGCCGCAGATGCGATTTGGAAAGATTGACGACCTGGGCAGCCGGGTCGCCATAGCCGTAGATGCCGCGCGCAACTATCTCTTTTCTCAGCAGCACGAAGAGGGCTACTGGTGCGGTGAACTGGAAGCTGATACCACCCTCGAGTCCGATTACATTCTGCTGCACACGCTGCTCGGCACGGGCAATCAGGCTCGTTTCGACAAGGCGGCCCGCTACATTCTGAATCATCAGAACGAAGACGGCGGCTGGAGCATCTACGCCGGCGGTCCTTCGAACATCAGCGCTTCGGTTAAAGCCTATTTTGGATTGAAGTTGGCCGGGTTTACCGCCGATCATCCCGCGTTGGTGCGCGCCCGCAAGAAAATTCTCGAGATGGGTGGCGTGACCGAAGTCAATACATTCACCAAGATCTATCTCTGTTTCTTTGGACAATACGATTACGACGCGGTTCCCGCGGTCCCTCCCGAGATCGTTCTCTTCCCGAACTGGTTCTGGTTTAACATCTACGAAATTTCCTCGTGGTCGCGCGCCATCCTCGTGCCACTTTCCATCTGTTACGCCAAGAAGCCATTCAAGAAAATCTCCGACGAGATGGGAGTGGAAGAACTTTTTGTCGGGGGCCGCGACAAATCGCGGATGCATCTGCACTGGGCGAAGAAATTGATTTCATGGCGCAATTTTTTCCTGGTACTGGATCGCCTCACGCATTGGGCGGAGCGTGTCCACATACGTCCGCTGCGTTCGCTGGCGCTGCGCAAAGCCGAGAAATGGATGCTTGAGCGTTTCGAGATGAGCGACGGATTGGGAGCGATTTATCCCTCGATGATGAATGCCATCATCGCGCTGCGCTGCCTCGGGTACTCGGTGGATGATCCACAGTTTATTCGTGCCATGGATGAGTTTGAGAAGTTAGGGATTGAAGAAGGCGATACGTTCCGCATGCAGCCTTGTATGTCTCCCGTGTGGGACACGGCATACGCGCTCTTCGCCTTGGGCGAGGCGGGAGTGCCGTCGACAGATCCAAGGATGGTGCAGTGCGCCGACTGGATTTTGCAGAAGCAGGTCCGCAAGCCGGGTGACTGGAAGATTAAGAATCCGAAAGGCGAGCCGGGCGGATGGTACTTCGAGTTTAACAACGAGTTTTATCCCGACGTTGACGACACGGCGATGGTGTGCCTGGGAATGAGCCGGGTCGAACATCCGAACGGACGCTATCAGGCGGAGTCGGTGCAACGGGCCATCGATTGGGTGTTGTCGATGCAGTGTAAGGACGGCGGCTGGGCCTCGTTCGATAAGGACAACGACCGCATGGTCTTCCAATACGTGCCATTTGCCGATCACAACGCCATGCTTGACCCTGCGACCGTAGACATTACCGGCCGTATTCTGGAGTGTCTGGCGACATATGGATACGACCAGAGTCATCCTGCGGTGAAGCGCGCGCTCAAATTCATTCGCAAAGAGCAGGAAGCCGACGGCAGTTGGTTTGGGCGCTGGGGCGTGAATTACATCTACGGCACAATGCAGGTGTTGCGCGGATTGGAAGCGATGGCAGTCGACCGTAACGACCCCATGGTGCAGCAGGCGGCGGAGTGGATGCGATCGGTGCAGAATGCCGACGGGGGCTGGGGCGAGACAGTTGGATCGTACGACGATCCCAACCTTCGCGGGCAAGGCGAGAGCACTGCATCGCAGACGGCATGGGCCATCATGGGGTTGCTGGCTGTTGGCGACACGCGCAGCGAATGCGTGACGCGAGGCATGGCGTATCTGTTGCGCACGCAGGGCAAAAATGGCTCATGGGAAGATCCTTTCTACACCGGAACCGGCTTTCCCCGTGTGTTCTATCTGAAATATCACATGTACAGCGAATATTTCCCTCTGATCGCTTTGACCACCTATTCGAAAGTGATGGCAGAGAAGGGTAGTAGTTAGCCGTTAGCTATTAGCTCTTGGCGTTTAGCAAACCGATTTCGTGGGCAGCTTTGGCGGAGTCCGATGCGGGCAGTGATCGGCTGGGAGCCGAAAGCCAAGCGCCAAAAGCCAAGAGCTAAATGCTAGCTTTTGTCACTGGGGCAACGGGATTTCTGGGCAGTCATGTCGCGCGCGTTCTGGCGGACCAGGGGGCTGAGTTGCGGCTCCTGGTGCGGCCGACGAGCGATCTGCGGAATATAGCCGACCTGAATGCTGATCGAGTGGTTGGCGACCTGCGCGATCCGGAGTCGATCGAGAAGGCGCTTGCCGGATGTCAGGTTGTCTTTCACGTGGCCGCCGACTACCGGTTGTGGGTGCGCGATCCGAATGAGATGTATCGTTCGAACGTCGAAGGGACGCGCAGTCTGCTGGAAGCGGCGGGCAAACGGGGGATAAAGCGCGTGGTCTACACGTCGAGTGTAGCGACGATGGGTTTCTCCTTAGCGACCAGCAGTAGCAATCCGGCGGACGAGCAGAGTCCGGTCGGGATTGACGACATGATCGGCCACTACAAACGATCGAAATTTATGGCGGAGCAGGTGGCGATCGACGCTGCAAAAAGCGGGATCGATGTCGTGATCGTAAATCCGACGACGCCGATTGGAGAGCGCGATATCAAGCCGACCCCGACCGGAAGAATTGTTGTGGATTTCTTGAAGCGAAAATTTCCGGCGTACGTAGAGACAGGATTGAATCTGGTGGACGCGACGGAATGCGCCCGCGGCCATGTTCAAGCCTTGGAGAAGGGAAGAACGGGCGAGCGCTACATTCTAGGTGGAGAAAATCTCACACTGAAGCAGATTCTGGACCGTCTCGGCGCGATCACGGGATTGAAGTCGCCGACTGTGAAACTGCCGTACTTTTTTGCGTTGGCGACGGGAGTGGTGAACGAAATGGTGACCGGCCGCCTTTTGGGACGTGAACCGCGGGCGACGATTGACGCGGTGCGCATGGGACGCAAGATGATGTTTGTGAGTTCGGCCAAGGCGGAGGGGGAATTGGGCTGGAGAACGGTTCCGGTTGACGCGGCCCTGCGGCGCTCTGTGGACTGGTTTCGTGGCAACGGATATGTCTAGTGTCGTCAAGATCAGGATCGCCATTATCGCCGCGATGGAGCGAGAGGTGCGCCCTCTTGTCCGGAGTTGGAAAGTCAGGATGATTGAACATGGCGGACGAAGCTATCGCCTTTTTGAAAACGGAGAGACTGCTGTGATTTGCGGCGGTATCGGGGCACAAGCAGCGCGTCGTGCCACGGAGGCGATCATTGCAGAAGTCCAACCGGAATGCGTCGTTTCGGCCGGCTTCGCGGGAGCGCTGGACGACACTCTGAAGGTGGGTCGAGTGTTGGGGCCGCGCACGGTGATCAATGCCGCAGACGGCGCACGAACCGAAATTCCCACAGGCGAAGGCGTGCTGGTAACTTCTTCGGCCATGGCAGGCAAAGATCAAAAGATTCGTTTGGCGAAAGCTTATGGCGCGCACGCGGTCGATATGGAAGCAGCCGCAGTGGCGCAAGGAGCCCAGGCGAGGGGAGTCGGCTTTGCCGCTGTAAAAGTCATTTCGGACGCAGCCGATTTCGATCTTCCGGCGATGGATCGTTTTGTGGCGAGCGATGGAAGTTTTCAATCCGGTCGATTTGCGTTTTATCTTGCGCTACGCCCCTGGCTGTGGGCCGCGACCATGGCGCTGGCACGGAATAGTTCCAAAGCAAGCGATGCACTTTGTGATGCCCTAACTCGTCATACGATTCAGTCGGATTTGGCCAGCAAAAAGAATGAAGCTGAGTCGTTCGCTGCCGCGCTGAATCCAAGTAACGTTCCGCCACAGTCCGTCAGCGGATATACGTACGCGGCCGTGGAAGTTCATACTAAACAAACACACCAGAGGTAATAAGACGATCCGTATGGCGATTGCGCGCTCGTCAACACTAGCTGTCGATAAGACAACGGGGATACTTGGGCACGAGATTCCTTCGACAATGAGTGCCGCAGTGTATCGCGGTGTGAATGAGGTGAGTTTGGAACAGGTCGCTGTTCCGGAAATTGGGCCGCGCGAAATCCTGGTTCGGGTTCACACCTGTGGCATCTGCGGCACAGACCTCAAAAAGATAGCGACCGGCTCGCACTCCGCCCCGCGCATTTTTGGTCACGAGACATCGGGTGTGGTCGCCAAGGTCGGAGAAGACGTTAACAAGTTCCGTGTCGGCGATCGAGTCGTCGTCTTTCACCACATCCCTTGCGGCGAATGTTATTACTGCCACCACAAGACTTTCGCTCAGTGCGCGACCTACAAGAAAGTGGGATGTACGGCGGGTTTCGAAGCGTCCGGCGGAGGATTTGCGGAATACGTTCGAGTGATGGATTGGATTGTTGAGAAGGGCACGGTCCACATTCCGGACGGCATCAGTTTCGAGCAGGCCAGTTTTGTCGAGCCGGTAAATACGTGCATCAAAGGTATTGAGACCCTGAAATTGCAGACCGATGAAACCGTGCTCGTGATGGGGCAGGGTCCGATCGGCTTGATTTTGGCGACTTTGGCCCAGCGGGCGGGGGCGCTGGTGATTACTTCCGATTTGCATCCTGCGAGGCTTACAATAGCTCATAGCTTCGGCCTAACACATTTGGTAGACGCTTCGAAGGCAGATGCCGGACAAACGGTGCGCGAAATGACCGAAGGGCGCGGTGCGGACGCTGTGATTTTGGCGGTCGCTGGCAGTGCCTTGATCCGGCCTGCCATCGATGCCACCCGTCCGGGAGGTCGTGTTTTGTTGTTTGCACAGACGGTGCGGGGCGAGGTGACGATTGACCCGGCTTCTGTGTGCGTGGACGAGAAGACATTGCTCGGGTCGTATAGTGCATCTGTCGATTTACAGGAGGAATCGGTGCGGTTCGTAATGAATCGTGAAATGGATCTGGAACGGCTCATCAGCCACCGTTTCCCGCTGCAAAATAGCGTGGAAGCGCTCAATCTGGCCGCCCATCCTCGACCGGACTCGATGAAGATTGTCATCCAACCGGGCAGCGATGGGGCTCCCAGCACACGCCGTTCGGGCGAGGCTGGGTGGAGCACGTGGGAAGGACATCAACTGTGAATGGCAAGATGACGGCCGCCGTTCTTTACGGCAAAGAAGATATCAAGATTGAAAAAGTGCCCATACCGCGTGTGGGTGAAGGCGAAGTTCTGGTGAAGGTGCACGTCGCCCTCACCTGTGGCACCGATTTGAAGGTTTATCAGCGCGGCTATCACGCACGCATGATTGTGCCTCCAGCCCTGTTCGGTCATGAATTGGCCGGCACGGTTGAGGAGGTCGGCGAGGGTGTTCGTGGCTTCAAGAAGGGCATGCGGGTGGTCGCGCTCAACTCCGCTCCTTGTGGCATGTGTTTCTATTGCTCCAAACACCAGTTGAATCTTTGCGAGGATTTGCTGTTCAACAACGGCGCCTACGCCGAGTACATTCGCATTCCGCGCCGGATTGTAGAAGCGAATATGCTCGTAGTGCCCGGAAATGTCAGTTTTGAAGATGCAGCCATGACCGAACCGCTGGCTTGCGTTCTGCGGGGCCTGCATGAAACGGGAGTGGAGATTGGTGATACCGTGGCTGTCATCGGTGGCGGCCCGATTGGACTGATGTTTGTACAGGTGGCGAAGGCTATCGGATGCAATGTGATCGCTGTCGTAAAGCGCGATTCGCAGGTCTCTCTGGCCCGCAAAAAAGGCGCGCACGAAGTCGTGCAGATTTCGAAGGTCAAAGACCCGGTCGAGGCGGTTCGTGAATTGAGTCCCGAGCGGCGTGGCGCGGATGTCGCGATCGAAGCCGTGGGTCGTCCCGAAGCATGGGAGTGGGCAGTACAAATGGTGCGCAAGGGCGGAACCGTGAATTTCTTCGGCGGATGTGCTGCCGGAACCAAAGTGCAACTCGATACCAACCGTCTGCACTATTCAGAAATCACGCTGAAGGCGACTTTCCATCACACTCCCGAGACGGTGCGCCGGGCCTTTGGTCTGATCGCAGAGAAGAAAGTTTGCGGTAATGACTACATCACCGGAGAAGCGCCGCTCTCGCGTTTGCAGGATGTGCTGCGCCATATGCTGAACCGTAACGGAGACATCAAAACCGCGATTATTCCGGGTCATTAGCAGCGTGTGGCGTAAAGAAGCAGGAGTGGTTCTCGTCCCATGTGCCGCGAGGACCTCGTGCAAGGAAATTTCAAACCCAACGTCCTGCGCTCTGCCCATGATGACAGATAACAATTGAGCGACCTTTTGATGACGACTGCGACCAGCCATCCGCCAACTGAGCCACCTACCTCTGGATGGAGTGCGTTGCCGCCCGAGTACGCGATCCCGGAGCGTGCGCCTTCGGAAGTTGAGGCGCGCGAATATTGCCGCCGTCTGGCGCGCTCGCATTACGAGAATTTTTCGGTCGCATCCTGGTTTCTCCCCGAACGCCTTCGGCAACATTTCTTCAACGTCTATGCGTACTGTCGAATTTCGGACGATCTTGGTGATGAAGTCGGAGACACCACTGCCTCACTGCAATTGCTCGATCAGTGGGAGGCAGAGCTGAATGCTTGTTACGAAGGTCGTCCGCGGCATCCGGTGTTTGTCGCACTCGCCGAAACCGTTCGTCGATTCGAGATTCCGAAACACGAGTTTTCAGATTTGCTGACCGCGTTTCGCCAAGACCAGCGGGTTGGCCGTTACGAGACATTCAACGATTTACTGGGATATTGCCGTAACTCGGCGAATCCGGTCGGCCATCTCGTACTGTATCTCTGCGGCTACAGTGATGCCGAACGCCAGCAGCTTTCTGACTACACCTGCACCGCCTTGCAACTGGCAAATTTCTGGCAAGACGTCAGTGCCGATTTCGCCAAGGGGAGAATCTATCTCCCTCTCGAAGACTTGCGCCGCTTTGGCGTTGCCGAAGCAACGATCCGCAGCGACGAAAACACTCCGGCCTTTCGCGACATGCTCAAGTTTGAAGTCGAGCGGGCTCGGGAATGGTTCGCGCAAGGCATGCCTTTGATTGCGAAAGTGAATCGCGAACTAGCTGTCGATCTCGATCTCTTCAGTCGCGGCGGACAGGAAATTCTTAACGCCATCGAGCGTCAGAATTACGCGGTGCTTGGCCGTCGCCCCGCGATATCAGGAACGCGCAAGCTTGCATTGGTCGCGCGTGCCGCACTTGGGAAGCTGCGATGAGCACTGCCGTGGGAAACGCTCCGGTCCAATTTGCACCGACGGCTTCACAGCTCGAAATGGCGTACTCCGTCTGCCGTAGCATCGCACGCTCGGCGGCCAAGAATTTCTACTACGGATTTGTCGTGCTGCCGCGCCGAAAGCGCAACGCGTTGAGCGCCGTCTATGCGTTCATGCGGCGATGCGACGATATTGCTGATGACACGACCTTAGGCGCGAACGATCGCCACAATAAACTGGCGGACTGGCTCGACAAAGTTCATCGCGCACTCGCTTCTCAGCCTACGGATGATCCCGTGCTTCTGGCGCTTACGGACGCGCAGCGCGTGTACAACATTCCAATTGGGCTTCTCGATCAGCTTGCTTTCGGCACAGCAGCGGATCTCGAAGGCAGCCAGAATGAAGCAAAGGGCGCGCCTCAGATACGGTACGAGACGTTTGAGGAGCTGCGGCAGTATTGCTACGGGGTGGCATCCGTGGTTGGGCTGGTTTGTATCAGGATTTTCGGATATCGCGATCCCGCCGCCGAGTCGCTTGCCGAACAGTGCGGCCTGGCATTTCAGCTGACAAACATTATTCGCGACGTTAAAGAAGATGTCGCGATGGGCAGAGTCTATTTTCCGAGAGAAGATCTGGCGCAGTTCGGCCTCTCACCCGCTGATTTGGCGCCCCAAGTGGACGCCGCGCGGGTACGCCCGCTTCTTGCTTTCGAGGCCGATCGCGCTCGCGAGGGTTATCGCTCCGGAGAAGAACTGATCGCACTGGTAAACGAAGACAGCCAGCCGGCGTTGTGGGTTCTGATCACAATCTACCGTCGGCTACTCGAAAAGATTGCCCTGAAGCAGTACGACGTTTTCAGCGAGCGCGTGCGATTGACAGTCCCCGAAAAGCTCAGCGTCCTCGGAAAAGGAATTCTCAAGCGCCTGGTTTAGTGCCTCCTGATGCCGCCTTCCATAAATCCTACAGTTGCAATCGCAGGTGGCGGATTGGCTGGTCTCGCCGCAGGGTGCGCTCTTGCTGAGGCCGGATTTCGCGTAACCTTGTTCGAGAAACGGCCATACCTCGGTGGACGTGCATCTTCTTATCAGCATCCAGGTACCGGCGAAGTTGTCGACAATTGCCAGCATGTTCTATTGGGCTGCTGCACCAACCTGCTTGACTTTTATCGTCGCGCGGGCGTCCAAGACAAGATCCGCTGGTACGAGAAGCTGACGTTCCTGGAGCCCGGAGGCCGCGCCTCGGTCATTGCTCCGTCCGCGCTCCCGGCTCCGCTGCACACAGCTCCGTCATTCCTGAAAGCAGAGTGCCTGAGTTTTCGCGACAAGCTGGGCATCAGCCGCGCTATGGCCGTACTCGCTCCTTTTGCTCCGGCCGATCGGGGAGAGTCGTTTCTTGACTGGCTCAAACAACACGGCCAGACGGAACAAGCCATCGACCGTTTCTGGAAAACGATCCTGGTGAGCGCGCTCAACGAAGAGCTAGATCAGGTCTCCGTTCCTTACGCCGCCCAGGTCGTGCGCGAATCGTTTCTGAAGTCTCCCGCCGCGGGCCGCATGGGAATTCCAACGGTCCCCCTTACCGAGCTCTACACTACAGCGGGTGATTACATCCGAACACGCGGTGGAGAGATTCAACTTCGTGCAGGCGTGGAGTCGTTTCGCTCCCAGGGCTTTGAAGTCTTTGTCACCGCCAACGGACAGGAGCAGAAGTTCGATTATCTTCTGCTTGCTGTTCCCTTCGATGCACTGGGACGCATCCTGCCCGAAACTCTGGCCGCCGGCCCTCTTCTGACAGCTCTCGGTAACTTCACGACGTCTCCAATTACGGGAATCCACCTCTGGTTCGATCGCCAAGTCAGTGACCTCGATCATGCCGTGCTGCTTGATCGTACGATTCAGTGGATGTTTCATAAATCTCGGCTCATCGACGCTCGAAAGGCGGACGCTCGAAACGCGGAATTGCAGGCCGATGGCGGTGGGAGCTACATAGAGCTGGTGGTGAGTTGCTCCCGGAGCTTGGTTGAGAAGTCGAAAGCGGAGATTGTCGAGTTGGCGATCAGAGAGGCTCAAGAATTCTTCCCTGGAGCTCCAGACGCAATCTTGCTGAAATCTACCGTGATTAAGGAAGTCCACGCGACTTACTCGCCGCGACCCGGAATCGAACAGTATCGACCGAAACCCGAGACCGCATGGCCGCGCGTGTTCCTGGGCGGTGACTGGACGGCGACCGACTGGCCCGCGACGATGGAAGGCGCTGTTCGCAGCGGATATCTTGCGGCTGAGGCGCTCGCCCGGTTCGCCAACGGAAAGAGCACTCGCTTCCGCGTCCCCGATCTCGCGCCCACGGGATTGATGCGGCTCTTCGGATAAACAAGGAAATCGACTACGTTTCAAGGACGTTCCAGGCCCAAACCGGATTTGTGAAGCGCGTGCGCCAAGAGCATTCGAACCGTCATAGGCCCCAGTTACTTCGGTTCTTTTTTTGTGGTTACCAGGCCTTCCTCAAGATTCCTGCCGAACAAACGATGTTAGAAGCATGGTTGAGCACGCTGGCGAGGGCAAAGGGCCACCTGGCGAACGCCGGCGCAGCCCACGATTCAGTTGCGGCGGCTACGTTGAGATCAATTGGCTGCCGTCGAAAGGTATCTATGTTCCGGGAAAGGTTCGCAACCTGAGCCTCGAAGGCTGTTGTATCGATACCAAGCTGCCCGGCGACGGTTTCACGCGGGCAGAAATCGTGGTTCGTACGAAAACAAATTCATTTCGCGCCATCGGCGAGGTGAGAACGATTCACAGCGATTTCGTGGCGGGACTGGAGTTCGTTCGCTTGAGTGCAGGAGGAAAAGGGCTGCTCAAGGATCTGATGGCAGATTTGGGAAAAGTCCAGGCCGCCATCGACAAACTCAAATCGGGCGGCGAAGTGTTGGATCCGGAACTGCTCCTGCAGGAATTGAAGTATCGAAAACTGCGTGCGGAAATGTTGCGCACGCGATTTCCGTTTCTGGAGCAGCTTCATTCGGAATCAATTTCGGAGCCACCCCAAACTCCATGCAACCAATCACCCCGCGTGGCTGAGGAGCCGCCGCTGGTGATTCCGATCGATCTATTCGGATAGCGAAATCAGATCGCCATTAGCACTACGCCACAGGCCACCAGCAACGCTGCAATCCATCTGCGGCGGCCCACGCGTTCGTGTAGAAAAACACGGGCGGCGACCGCGTTGGCTACAAAGGTCAGCGAAGCCGACGCGGGCACGACCAGACTGAGGTTTCCCCAGGAAAGGCCAAAGAGCAGGCTATAGAACGCCACCCCCATGCCGACTACGCCGAGCGGGAACGTGGGCGTGGTGAGCACGCGTCCAATGACAGCAAGAAGCCCGCGCCGTTGCCAAAGCTCTCCAACGTCACCGACTCGCTTCATGGAATACGAAAGCAACACGTCCCCGGCGGTTGAAGCGAGAATGATGAGTCCGATTGCAACCCATGCGTAGAAGTCGTTCATCGCTCCGCCTCCCGTGACAGGGACTCAGGTAGAACCTCCAGTGGCTGCTGATGCACATGACTTGGAGTGTTCGAGGGACCGGCGGCCACAAAACCGACGCCGGCTGCGATCAGAGAAATGCCCATCCAGCGCGTCGGAGAAATCTCCTCATGAAAAGTAAAGTGAGCGACGAAGGCGACGAGCACGTAGCCAAGCGACGTTGCCGGTAGCACATAAGTCAGATCCGCCCACGAGAGCGCCGACATGTAGCAGGCAAAGAACGCGAGAAGGAAGAGAATTCCGAATGCGACCCATGGATTGAGGATGGCCAGCAGCAGGCCGGAAAGATTGTGCAAAGAGACGCTGCCCAGTTGTTTCATGCCGCGAGCCAACAGGGAATCGCCGGCAGTGCTGAATACGGTGATTCCCGCCAGAACGAGGTATTTTCGAAACGTCAATCGATCTCCACCTGACTATGATTGCGCCGCAGCGTGGCTCGATTATTTCATATTGGTTGACAGGTCAGAGGAGGGAGCCTTTCTACTTGATTCGGTCAGTCGAAGGAGGGCGGGCAATGACGCCCGTCGCTCCATTCCACTCCATTAGGCTTTCGCCGGCTCCGGTGTCGGTGTTTCTTCCTTGCGGTTATCTTTCACGAATTTGTTGCGCTGCGCACGCAGTTTAAGGAACGTCCGCGCCTCTTTGTATAGGCGCTTGCGATCGTTATTGTTGAACATCGCCTTCCTCAAGATTCGATAGGCTGCCTTGGGACGGAAGTAATACTGGTCGTAAAAGTGATGGACTGCCTCAAGAATCTCTGTTCCTGGCAGACCAGGGTACTCGATCTGCACCATCTGGTGGCCTGCGTCATCGACCATCTTGGTGTCGTTGGTCATGAAACCATTTTTGACCGCGGCTTCGTGGAGTTCGGTTCCCGGATAAGCGTGCGCCACCGAAACCTGGATCGTTTCCACGTCGAGTTCCTTGGCGAATTTGATTGTGTTCTTGATGGTGTCGGGCGTTTCGCCGGGCAGGCCGAGGATGAAATCGCCATGTACCACCAGTCCAAGTTTGTGGCAGTCCTTGGTAAACTGCCGGGCGCGCTCGATAGTTGCGCCCTTCTTGATGTTCTTTAGAATTTGCGCGTCGCCGGATTCATAGCCCACGATTAGCAGACGGCATCCAGCGTCTTTCATCGCCTTCAGCGTTTCGTAGCTTGTCGTCACCCGCGAGGTGCAAGACCACGTGAGCTTCAGTGGCTTCAGCTTGCCGCATAGTTCCTCAGTGCGCGCTGCCTGCAGGTTGAAGGTGTCGTCGTCAAAGAAGAATTCCTTCACATATGGCCAGTAGTCTTTCGCCTTCGCCATCTCTCGCGCCACGTCATCGGTGGAGCGTTTCCGCCACGGATGTCCACTGAGCGTCTGCGGCCACAGGCAGAACGTGCATTGCGCCGGACAGCCACGAGTCGTATACAGCGACACAAACGGATTCAACAAGAAAGGCACGTTGTAGCGCCGAACGTCCAAGTCGCGGCGATAGACATCGGTCACGTGCGGCAGAGAATCCAGGTCTTGAATCGTAGGACGGTCGGCATTGTGCACAACTTGACCATTCTTACGGTATGAAATCCCGAGGATATCTTCGATCGGTTTGCCCTGCGCATATTCGACGATCGAATAGTCGAATTCCTTGCGGCAGATTACGTCGATGACCTTTGCGTCCATGAGGGACTTTTCGGGCAGCACACTGACATGCGGTCCAACAAACGCGATCTTGATGTGAGGATTGGCGTCTTTAATCGCCTCGGCAATGCGTACGTCGCCGGGAAATCCAGGAGTGCTGGTGAACAGGACGAGCAGTTCGTAATCCTTACAAGTGCGAATCGTCTCTTCCGCCGTGATGTGATGGGGCGGAGCGTCCATAAGACGGGCGCCTTCGAGCATGCCGGTCGGATATGCGAGCCAGACCGGATACCAGTACGACTCAATCTCACGCGTGGCGGGCCAGCGCGAACCCGCGCCCCCATCGAAGTTCTCAAACGACGGCGGATTTAGAAACAGTGTCTTTAATGGCATAGGTGTTGATCTCTTAGTTTAACATTCTCCAACGTACGAATCGCCTTCAGGGCGCTACCATATAGGTACGTCCGGAATGCGCCAAAAGCGGTGGAACCCTTTATACAAGTGTGCCTTAGCGGCAACCAAACCGCAAAAGAACCTTGCCGAACGTCGTTTTGGAGCATTAAGGCGCGAGAATCGGGCCTCGGCTGGATGGTCCGTTTGCTTCACTACTCATTTGGATGCAGGTTTGGCCTCAGCGCCAACCGGTAGAGCCCAATTCTCGAGCTCTCCGGTTGCCCGAAGCAGGTTCAGGCGGACCCGCTGATACTCAAAATCGGCATCCTGAAAAAGCAGGAAACGTTCAGCGGCTTGCACCCGCGCCTCGCTTAGTTCGTGGAACGTTCCTGTCTTAGCATCGACCCGGGTTTGTGCCGCTTCGAGTCCCGATTGCGCCAGTTCATATTCCAACTGAGCGACTTCGCGGGCCGCTTCCAGTTGTGCGGCAGCGCGCTGCAGTTTCAGCGTCTCCTCGGCAACCTGGTTGCGCGAGGCCTCTGCCTGTTTTTTCGCCTTCAGGGCTTCCGCCTGGGCTGCGTCGGCTCGCGCTCGCTGGCTTGCGTTGAAGATGGGAATCCTGAGGCCAAAGCCGATCGTGGCATTATCCGGTTGAAACGTGTGATCCGGAAAATACACAGTGTAATTGTTGAAAGTGGAAAATCGAGCGTACTGCGCCGAGAAATCGATCGACGGCAACAGAGAACGTCGCTCACCGGAGGCCCGCATGCTTTCCGCCAGAGAATGCTGTTCTGCAATTTTGACAGCCGGACTCACCGCAATCGCCTTCTCCGAAAGATCCTCTTCCTGAACAACAGGAGGGAGAACCGGAATTGTCTCGGGCTCGATCTCGATCAAAGAACCTGGTACACCTGTCAAGATCGAGAGATGGCGGCGAAGAACATCTGCGTTGCCACGGGCCTCGGCCTGATGGAGGCGAACCCGAGCGGACGTGAGCTTCGCTTTGTTCAAATCGACGGCGCTGTCCACGCCCTCTTGTAAACGCTCGGCGACCGCTTGTTGCATCTGATGAGCTTGAGCTTCATCCTGCTGCAAGCGCTGGAGGCGCGCCTCCCACTTGGCCAGTTCGGCGTAAGTTAGCGCGACGTCCTGAATGACGGCAGTGCGCTGGTCTTTATTCTGCAATTCCGAAGCATGCCAGTCGATCCGAGCCGCGCCCAGGAATTGCCGCTCCGAAGGATTGTAGAGCGAACTTTGTGCTACGACATTGAGGAGAGCCGGAGGTGATCCTCCGATGGTTAATGGGTACCCAAACGTGTATCCGAGTCCCGATCCGGCGATGATTTGCGGTATGTAGTTATTTCGGAGTTCGCGATAAGAGGCGAAAGCGCGCTGGATGTCCGCACCGGCAATCGCTGAAGTCGTGCTATGGGTGAGCGCCAGCCGGATGGCTCGGTCGAGAGGCAGTGGCTCCGCTTGGCCGCGGGCGGTGAATAAGAGCAGCAGTACGAAGGGAATCAAGGCGAGCAGATTCAGGCAGCGCCACCGGCGTGCTAATCGCGACTTCATTAGTGCGCAACTCGGTTGAGCGCTTGTTGCGCGTTGCCAAAGTTGCGAGCGAGTGACAGCGAAGTACGATACTCACGTGCTGCGCCGGCCTTGTCTCCTTGTTTTTCCAAACACATGCCCAACAGATAGCGAGCCTTGAATGCAGGCGCGGCCTCGACCGGACCGGCCGTTAGATAGCGATTGAGCAGTTCAACCGCGAACGGATAGTTGCGGCCGGAGCGATATAAGATGCCAGCTCCCTCGACCAGCACATCGGGCTTCGAGGACGGCGCGCGGCTTAGTTTGACGATGGCTTGCTCCATTTCGTCGAAGCGTTTCTGGCGCCGGAGAAACAGGGCAAGGTTGAGCCACGCCTCTGCGTCTCCACCGCTTAGGTCGATGTACTCGTGATATTCCCGCTCGGCAGTGGCGTAGTCTTTTTTCTTTTCGGCGATGCGTGCGTAGATCCAATGCTCACGGGCCGGACTCAAACTCGCTACCGACTGCGCCTGTTGGCGAGCCTTATCTTCGCCTCCGCCGACGATGCCGGGTGCATCAATATAAAATTCCGCGAGATCGAGCTGCGCATCCATGTCCTTCGGATTCAGTTGCACGGCACGCTCGAATTCTCCGCGAACTTTTCCGGCCAGGCCGGCAGCTGCCATAAAATTAACTCGATCCGCCTTCTCGCCATAAACTCGGCCCAGCCAGAGATGAAAACGGCTGTTAGCAGGATCGAGAGCTACGGCTTTTCTACACGAGGATTCCGCCCGATCCCATTCCTCGAGAGTGTAGTAGGCGCGGCACAGAAGATTCGAAGACTCCGCATCGGTAGGAGCCGCAGTGAGCCGGCCGTTGAGTTCGGCAATGGCGTCATCGATCCGCCCTGCCGTCAGCATCTCTCGCGCTGAATCGCCGACAGTTGCGGCAGCAGAGATAGTAAGAAACGACAACAGGAATAAAATCTGCAAACCTGCGTATGTGCGTCTGATCATCTAGTACTTAACCTGCGTTCCGTCGCCAATCGGCTTCCCGTTTGACGAGTTAATCGCCAACACGTCCTTCGATGCAAGACCGCGCGCGATTTCCACTTGCGTAAGATTCGAAAGCGAAGTGTCCACTTCGCGACGCTTGAGTTCGTGTCCGACTACTTGTAAAACGTAAGGCTTGGAGTCGTCGACTCGCACGGCCTCGCGCGGTACCACCAAAACGTTGTCGTGCTCGGCGGAGACGATCGTAACCCCGACGTTTATATTCGGCAGAAGCTTCAAATCGGCGTTATCTACGATGCTGGTCGTCTCGCCGACGTTGCGCGAACCACGCAACTTCACGGTCGATGGGATTGCCGTGACAGACGATTTCCAAACGCGTCCGGGTACGGCATCCCATGTAATCTCAATCGCATCTCCCGGAGCCAACCGGCCTACGTCCGGCTCATCGACGAAAGCGCGAACCATGACTTTTCGAAGGTCCGCCACTTGCAGCAGAAGGTCGCCCGCTCCCACGAAGCCGCCTTGCTTTGCGGGCAGGGAATAGACAATTCCATCGAAAGGTGCGCGGACATTTGATTTTGTCAGCACATCTTGCGCCGCATCGTAAGCCGCCTGTGCCTCGGTGCGTTGCGCATCGACCCGCGCTAACTCCGCATTCGAATATCTCTTCGTCTGCTTCTGTTCGAGATAGGTGAGTTGAGCGTTCGCTCGGGCGACTGCATTTTCGGCATCGAGAACTTCACCAGCCGAGGCCGCTCCTTCTTGCTGGAGTTTTTTCAGAGCATCAAGGTTGCGTTGCGCGGCGCTTCGGTCCGTCTTGGCCCTGACCATTTGGGCGTCGAGGCTCAAGACTTCTTCCTGAATGCCGCCACGCTCAGCCGCGCTTAGGTCGGCTTGCGCGGTACGCAGTAGAGTCTGCGCACGAGCGGCCTGGGCGCGCGCGTCGGCGTCATCTAGTACGAGCAACAGTTCGCCTTTTTTGACGGCGTCGCCCTCTTTGACGTAAATGTGCTGCACGCTCATCGGTGCCGGGGCGTGCGCTTCAAAATTGTTGACAGGCTCGATTTTCCCGTTGGTCGAAACCAGGCTGCGGATCGACCCGCGCTCAACGATGGCGGTTCGCACCGGGACCGAGTCATCGCGGCGAGAGACGAAGGCCGCTAGCAGGCTAACCGCCGCCATCATCACGAGCGCCGTCACCCACCAACGCCGAGGCTGGCGTCCCGAACTGTTTCCATTCAATGGCATACGGAGAAAAGCGCAAGCTTCAATGTATCATCCAGACGCCGCGCGAGAGCAGGCAAAAGCGGACCTCTGCTTAGCGAATTAGATGCATCGTGCCGGCGCTTTGCACCAACGAGAATCAGGAAATCGTGTTGACGCATCCTCGTGAGCAACGTGCGCTTCCTACTCGCACTCGAGTCACTACGAGTTCCAGTCATGGCCGTTCCCTGCGACGGTTAGGTCTTCGCTCTCGGTACAATAATGAAATGCCGAAAAAATCCTCCAGCTCCACACGCCGCGACTTTTCGCCACGCTACACCCCAGAGCACGCCAGCGCCGGCCTCGATCACGAATTCCCCGAAATCGAAACCTGGCCTAATCAATTTCCCGGATACGAAATCGTCGTAGACGATCCTGAGTTCACTTCGGTCTGCCCGAAGACGGGATTACCGGATTTCGGCAATCTCGTCATCCGTTACGAGCCCGATCGGTTGTGCATCGAGTTGAAATCGCTAAAAGAATATCTCCAGGCCTATCGCAATCTCGGTATTTTCCAGGAGAACATCGTTAACCAGGTTTTGGAGGATGTAGTTCTCTGGGCGAAGCCGGTTTGGGCCGAAGTGAAAGGCGAATTTCGTCCTCGAGGGGGAATCTCAACAGTCGTGATCGCAAAGTGGCCCCGACCCAAAAAAAGTGGAGAGAATTCGGGCAGGTGAAGCAGCTTGGTTGACGCGGCTCGATTGGTCGCCATGCTATATTCGCTGGACCTGTGGCCTCGACGAAACTTTATCCACGGACAGCACTTGCGCTGCTAACGGCGCTCAACCTGCTGAATTACATTGATCGCTCCGTGTTGTTTGCGGTGCAGGATCTTGTAAAAGCTGAATTTCATCGCAGCGATTTCGCGTTCGGATTGCTAACCAGTGTTTTTTTCATTTTCTATATGTGCGCGGCGCCCTTCATGGGTCCGCTCTCACTGCGCTTTTCTCGCAAGCGTGTCATCGTCGCCGGGGCCCTCGTTTGGAGTCTGGCGACTCTGCTCACCGCCTTCACCAGAAACTTCAACGAACTGCTGATCCGTCACACCCTCGTGGGCATTGGCGAAGCCAGCTTTGTGATTTTGTCTCCCCTGTTTGTCGCCGACATGTTTCCCGTCGAAAAGCGGGGAAGAGTCATGGGAGTCTTCTATCTCGCGATTCCGGTCGGAACCGCTCTCGGGTACTTGATCGGCGGATTCATGGGACCGAAGTACGGATGGCGCGCTCCATTCTATGTTGGAGCCGCTCCCGGGGTTTTGCTGGCCTTGCTGCTCCTCTTGATTCCGGAGCCTCCGCTTGGGCAATTTGATCCGCCGGAGAGCAAGCTTCCGGAGCGCGATACGCTAAGAAGTCTAGTTCACAATCCCGCGTTTCTAACCGCGACGCTCGGGATGGCAATGATGACATTTGCTCTCGGAGGCCTGCAGGTTTGGGAGCCTACCTTCCTGCAACGGGCGCGCGGATACACGGTGCTGGGCGCGAACCTCATCTTTGCCTCAAGCACCATCGTGAACGGTTTAGTCGCATCGTTGTTGGGCGGCTGGATATCCGATCGCCTTCTGCGGCGAAACAAAGCCGCCCACTATCTTGTTTCGGCCGTGAGTCTGGGATTGGGGATTCCAGCCATGTGCGTAGCGTTGTTCGCGACCGGCAAGCCGATGGTTATCGGCATCTTTGTGGCTGAATTTTTGCTCTTACTGAATACCGGCCCTCTAAACGCGGCGGTGATCAGTTCCGTGGGGCCGCACGTGCGAGCGGCCGCTTTAGCGGCCAATATATTCATTTTTCACTTGTTCGGAGACGTGCCATCCGCCGCGCTGATCGGATATGTGTCGGACAAGTACTCGCTGCAACTGGCGTTCTTGGGCCCGGTGATCGCTATCGCTCTGTCTTCCGCGATCCTGTTCTACGGCATGCGATTTGCCCCGGCGTTACCAGTCACGCCAACATCACTCGCATCGCGACTTCCCACGGGAGCATCTTCCTAGCAGATGCATTGGCAAGTGTTGCACTGGAGCACAGTAAATTGGGTTGCGGGCGTCTTTCTCGCGGCGGCGTGGTTTTCACGCATCGTGGAAGCAGCTTTTGGAATGCCCCACATCGCCGACATCGCACTTCGTGCCTGGGATCGACGCCCACCAACGCCGAGCGGTGAGCCGCGAGTCAGCATCATCGTCCCCGCCCGTAATGAAGAAGAGGACATTCGAGCTACACTTGGGCAGTTGCTCGCTCTCGATTACTCCAATTACGAAATTATTGCCGTAAACGATCGCTCGACCGATAACACCGGCCCCATCATGGATGAAGTCGTCGCCTTGGACGGTGCTGCGAGACTGAAGGTAATTCACGTCTCGGAACTGCCCCGTGGCTGGCTGGGCAAAACGCACGCCATGTGGAGCGCCGGGAAAGTGGCAACCGGTGACTGGCTGCTTTTCACCGATGCGGATGTCCTTTTCAAACCCGATTCTCTGCGCCGCGCCATCGCTTACGGCGAGGCAGAGCGTGCCGATCACGTCGTCCTTTTTCCGCGCATGATCATGAAGCGGCCGGGCGAGAAAATGATGATCGCATTTTTTCAAGCGCTCTTCGTTTTCGGACATCGTCCCTGGAAGGTTGCCGATCCCAAGGCGCGCGACCACATGGGCGTGGGTGCTTTTAATATGGTTCGGCGTTCAGTATATGACGCGATTGGAACCTACCAGGCGTTACGCATGGAAGTGCTCGACGACATGAAGTTGGGCAAGGTCGTCAAGAATGCCGGTTTTGCTCAACGTAACGTTTTCGGCGAGGACCTGATTTCCCTTCGTTGGGGCAAGGGTGCCTTTGGCATCGTCGAGAATCTCACCAAGAATTTTTTCGCGGTGCTCTCTTTCCAGTGGCCGCGAACCGTAGCCTCAATCATCGGACTGGGCTTTCTGAATCTTGGCCCATTTCTCGGCGTCTGGCTGGCACACGGATGGGCGCGCGCTCCGTACGCGATCGCCTTGCTCTCGTTGTTTGCGATTTACTACGGAATGTCGCGCCGGTCGGCGGTCCCGTCCTACTACTTCTTTCTACATCCGGTCAGCACCAGCCTATTCATGTACACACTGCTGCGCTCGATGTTTCATACTTTCGCAAATGATGGCATCGTGTGGCGCGGCACGAAATATCCTCTAGATGAATTGCGTAAGGGAATGGTGTGAATCGCTCGCGGGACTACTGCGGCTCTCCAGGGTCTTCGATCGAAACCGGATCGCCCTCCTTGGTCGTCGTCTTTTTGACTTTAGGACGAACGAATTTCCCGGCGCTGTTATGGCCCTGATGCTCGACGTCATAGTCGGTCGGCACAGGAGGAAACACCAGAAACGCGCCGCTACCTAGCTGCTGCGTCCGGCGCAGTACGATCTCGGCGCGCCCATCATAATCCTGAATCGTCCCCTTGATTTCGATCTGTTTGCCCTCGAGTTGGCGAATGTCGCCCATCTTTTTAATATCGTTTGGAAAAACGACGACCGAGAAGGGGCATGCCTTGGCGTCTTTGCAGAAACTGAGGAACGTCACGCCCTTCGAGCCATTTTCTATATGCAGCACCGTTCCGGTGACGCAGTCTGTGGTGCCGACGTGTTTGGCCGCCTCGGCGAATGGCACGCACCCAGACTTGGGAGGATTGCTAGCAACGCAAATTCCGCTGAACGACAGGAAGGAGACGAACAAAGCAGACAGAACGAAAAAGCGCATAAAGGCTGAGACGATTACATATTCGTCTTCAGTATCAATTGTAGGGGCCGAACGCAGGCCAATTATGGGCGGGCAGGAAAATTGCGAATCGGCTTCCCGAAAAGGGAAGCGGTGAAACATGCTGGCGGACCTTTCGTGCGGGAAAATGGGCGAAGCGCCGGGGCAAAGCCCCGGCCTACCAAATTTTTCTCGCCTGTCCGATCGGGCTTGCTACTTGAAAGACTTCACGGCGGTTGCTTCGTCGTCCTTTACGTCAAAGACGGTATAAAGCTTCGTGATTTGCAGCAGGTCATGCACCTTCTTGGTGAGGTTGAGCAGCTTCAGTTCGCCACCCTGGTTCTTGGCGGTCGTAAACGCGCTGACCAGTTCGCCGATGCCGGAGCTGTCGATATAGTTGACGTCGCCGAGGTTCAGCAGGATCTTCTTCTGCCCCTTGGAAAGCAGGTCCCGGACCGTTTCCCGCAAAACTACACTGCCTTCGCCGAGCGTGATTCGGCCGCTAAGATCGACAATCGTGACGCCATCCACCTGTCGAGTACTGGACTTCATTGTCACTGAGGAGCCTCCTTGGAGTCCGCGGGGTTGCCGTGGACATGCTTAATCATCTTAAGTTCGGTACCCGTCTGGGACGGGTTAATTTCCACCTCATCCATAAACGAGCGTATCAGGAAAATGCCTCGCCCCGATGTCTTCATCAGGTTATCCGGGGCTAACGGGTCCGGAATCTTGCTGGCATCCAGCCCTTTACCCTGATCGCGGATGACGATAATCAGATCATGAGCCGTGCACTCAAATGCAAGGGTAACCTTCTTGCCTGGGTCGTAAGCATTGCCATGTAAAACTGCATTTACAGCGCCTTCGCGCACGGCCATGGAGATCTTCATGATCTCCTCGTCGTCGAAACCAGCCTCGGCCGCCATGCGGCTGGCGGTTTCTTCGGCGTTGTTCACTGTCTCCAGTGTCGAATCGAGCGTGTAGGAGACGCGGTCTGCAGCCATAAAGCTGAACGATTCCCTTGAGTTGGCCTTCGCCTCGTTACGACCTCGCGCCAGACTCATCCTGTTCGCCCAGATACGCTTCCGGGCGAACACAGAGTTTGCCTGTAGGCCTCAAAAAAGTCAACGCGGCTTCCCCGACATCCCTTAGTCTATGCTGATTTAGCGAGGCTTGGGGAATCATGGGAGCTTCCCCGCGCCAGCATTTTTTGCATCCTACTTGACCGAACAGAGCCGGAAACAGAGTTGAAACCGAAGACTGAAGAGCTGCTAAGGAGAAATCGATGCGTGACGGTGACGCAGGGAAAATCGACAAGATCAATCGCTTCTTTACTTCTCACGTCCCGATTCCCTACGGATGCCTAACCCTCTTGGCACTCGTTCTGGGAGTTTTGGGCAGCTTTGTCGTTTCAGCGCTTGCCCTAAGCGCAGCGATCTTAAAGTAGGCCGGACTACAGGCTATTGCGTCGCGAAACCGCAGTCCCGCAGGGATTTCTTGATGCGCGGAATCGGAGCTCTTGAAACTCTTGGCATCGGACTTTAGGCTTGTGAGGGTTCTAGATGCACTGCGCGGCCGCGTCCTGCAAGACCTTAAAAAACTCCTTAAGCTTAGTCTTGTCCAGTCTGCCGCCGCTTCGGACGCCAGAACACAAGTCGAGGCCAAATGGCGCCACCTCGTCGATTGCGTCGCCCACGTTCGCTGATGTAAGCCCTCCGGCTAGAAAGAGCGGCACGCCAATCTTTTCCCGGATCGCCCGACTGAGCGACCAATCGTGCGTTCTGCCTGTGCCTCCCAACTCTTTCACCGCAAGTGTCTGTTTGCCGGAATCGAGCAGGATCGCATCCACACCCAACGCTGCTTTCGCGGCTTCCTCAACCGACCCGGGGCCAGTCACATGAACGACTTGTACGATCGAGATGCCAGGCAACGCGTCCTTCAAGTCGCGATGTGTGCCGTCCGTGAGGTGGTCGCAGATCTGGATCGTGTTCGTGCGACAGAACTTCTGTTGCTCGATAATGTCGGCTACCCGCTGCCGGGAGGTAAGAAGAAATGTACCGATCGCAGGTGGAACCGTTGCGGCGATTTTCGCGATCAGTTCATCCGAGATCACTCCAGGTCCGCTGGGCATGCTCGAAACCAAGCCGAGTGCCGACGCTCCGCACTCGATGGCTATCTCAGCTTCCTCAACGCTGCTAATGCAGCACACTTTCAACCGTGGCACACGCGTCGGTTTCATGGGGTTTAATGTTTCATTGACTCAATGACTCAATGAATCAATAGCTCTACTCCCCGTAAGGCACCCAAATATTCTTCACCTGGCTCGCGTGCTCAAGAAACCAGCGTCCCTCAGACTGCTTCGGGTTGTACCAGTCAATGGCGCGTCCTTCGTTCGTCCAAACCTGCTTCAAATTTCCTATCGACATCGCTTTCGCCGAGGCAGCGCTGGCTTCATCTGCGAAACACCAGATGGCGTCGACATCATCGTGTTCTGCCAGGGGCTTCAAGAGTTGCGAAATATACCCCGAAACTATGTTGACTGCGCCGCCGGGCAGATCGCTGGTGTCAAAAAGCTGGTAGAGATCGCCAGTAATCAGGGGATACGCCTCAGATGGAACCGCAATCACGCTATTTCCCAAAGCGAGTGCCGGCATCACCAGCGATACAAAGCCGAGTAGAGGCATCTCGTGAGGACAGATAATACCCACCGTACCGATCGCTTCGTTCATTGCAATCGCCACATTGCGGAACGGAGGATTGTGCACCGCGCCGTCAAATTTATCGGCCCACGCCGCATAAGAGAATATCCGCTGGATGCTGAGATCCACCTCGGCCGAGGCCTGTTTTTTGCCCACCACCTCGGCAAGACGATGGGCAATTTCCACTTGGCGTTGGGAAAGATTCTCGGCGCAATAGTAAAGAACCTGGGCCCGATTGTGCGCCGTCGCCTTCGCCCACGAGCCAGCTTTTCGCGCCGCCTCGACCGCGTTGCGAATATCCTTCCGGCTTCCTAACGGACCTTCGCCGAGCAAGCGTCCATCGGCGGCGTGCACCTCCATGCTGTAGCCCGAATCCGGACGCGCCTGCTTTCCACCGATATAGAGCTTGACTGTGCGGTCGATCGCGTTCGCGCCGTCGGGTTTGTCGACAGCCGAGGCAACGACGTCATCCGTCAAATCCGACGCGACGTGCGGCGCTGTCTTGAGAGCGGGCAACATCGCCGCAGTCTTGAACCAAGCGGGCTCCATGTATTCCAGGAGTCCTTCGCGTCCTCCTTCACGCCCGTAGCCGCTCTCGCGGTAACCGCCAAATCCGCACGACGCGTCGAACAGATTCGTGCAGTTCACCCAAACCACTCCGGCTTTCAGCTGAGCGGCTAGATGCAATGCGACATTAATGCTCTCGCTCCAGACGCAAGCCGCCAACCCGTACACGGTGTTGTTGGCCAGTTCGACGGCTTCCGCGGGCGTGCGAAAAGTCATCGTCGCCAGCACCGGACCAAAGATCTCCTGCTGCGCCACGGTCGATGTCGGATGCACATTGCTCAGAAGCGTCGGCGGATAGTAGAACCCCCGCGACGGCTGCGTAAACTTTGGCTGCCAGCAGGTCGCGCCGTCCGCTACACCCTGGTCAACCAGTTTCCGGATGCGATCCAGTTGCACCTGGGCCACGATTGCCCCCACGTCAATCGCCTTGTCGAGTGGCGCGCCCACGCGCAGTGTGCTCATACGATCCTGAATCTTACCGATCAACGTTTCGGCTATGCTTTCCTGCATCAGCAGCCGTGATCCCGCGCAGCAAACCTGCCCTTGATTGAACCAGATTCCATCCACCAGACCTTCCACCGTGCTATCAAGATCGGCGTCTTCAAAAACGATAAAAGGCGATTTCCCGCCGAGTTCCAGTGAAAGGCGTTTGTGGCTCGAAGCCGTAGCCCCACGAATCGCGCGTCCAACCTCGGTCGACCCGGTGAATGCGATCTTGTCGACGTGAGGATGTTTGACCAGCGCTTCTCCGGTCGCGCCGTCTCCCGTCACGATGTTCACGACACCGGCGGGCAAACGCGCTTCCTGGCAAATTCCAGCGAACGCGAGCGCCGTGAGTGGAGTAAATTCCGCAGGCTTCAGAACGACTGTATTTCCCGTTGCAAGTGCCGGGGCAATCTTCCAGGCCAGCATCAACAATGGGAAATTCCAGGGAATGATCTGACCGACAACTCCGCAAGGAACATACTCGGGAAACTCCTGGTCCAGAAGTTGCGCCCAGCCCGCGTGGTAGTAGAAATGTCGGGCGACCAGAGGGATGTCAATGTCGCGGCTCTCACGGATCGGCTTGCCGTTGTCCATGGTCTCGAGAACCGCGAGCAGCCGAGAATGCTTCTGCACCAACCGCGCGATCGCGTACAAGTAACGAGCGCGCACGTGCGGAGTGAGCGCGCGCCATCCAGAAGACGCCTCCCGCGCCGCTTTTACGGCGCAGTCAATGTCTGCCGCCGAACCTTGTGCTACCGAAGCCAGTTTTTCGCCATTCGAGGGATCGACTGTGTCGAAGTACTCCCCCGCCGCAGGCGCGCGCCACCCGCCGCCGATGAAATGTTGGAAGCGGAAGCCGTGACGCTCCAGCCATGTTGTCGCGTCTTTCGAATCCTCAAGAGCCGGACCGTATTCCATGCTCACGAATTTTTCTGTGATGCTCATCGGCGTTTGCTCGATTTCCTTCTCTGAGGAGAACCTCGAAGCATTAAAATCTCGAAGCATTTAAACAAACTTCAACTCGATCCGGCGAGGAATCCGCGGTTCCCTCACGGTTCACAAAACCTACGCCAGCGGATGCCGATACTCGGCCGAATACCTTCCTGTCGCGTGATGCTCCAGTTGCCGCTCAATATCGCCCAACAACCCGCTGGCTCCGAAGCGGAACATTTCCGACCGCAGCCACGACGGGCCAAGCTCCTCTTTAATCATTGCCAGCCAATCGATCGATTGCTTTGCCGTGCGAATGCCGCCAGCCGGTTTGAAGCCCACCGCCATTCCTGTTTGCTGCGCGTACTCGCGGATGGCACGCGTCATAACCAATCCGACCGGTAACGTAGCGTTCGTCGGTTCTTTACCGGTCGAAGTCTTGATGAAGTCGGCACCCGCCATCATGGCCACTACACTCGCGCGCGCCACGTTGCGTAGTGTGAGCAAGTCGCCGGTTCCGAGGATTACCTTCATGTGCGCGGATCCACAAGCCTGCTTGAAAGCGGCCACTTCGTCATAGAGCGCCTGCCAGCGTCCACCGAAAACGTGAGCCCGCGTGATGACTACGTCGATCTCATGCGCACCCGCTTCAACCGACCGCCGAATCTCATTAACCCTTTCTGAGAGCGGCGACAGGCCCGCAGGAAATCCGGTGGACACCGCAGCGACATGAATTCCGCTGCCCTCGAGTGCGCGCAGGGCAATCTCCACAAACGTGTGATACACACAGATCGCCGCGACTTTAATCTGCAGTTCTTCGATGCCCAGCTTCTGCTCCAGTTCCTGCTGGATGGGATGACGTCCTTTGGCGCACAACCGTCGCACCCTTTCGTCAGTGTCGTCGCCCGATAGAGTCGTCAGATCCATGCAGGCGATCGCCCGCAGAAGCCAAGCCGCCTGCCACTCTTTCTTTACCGTTCGTCGCGCCACCTGCGATTGCGCGCGACGCTCGACCGCACTGGTGTTGACGCGCACCTCCCGCACCCAATCGAGATTGAGCGGAATGCCGGCGTTGGGAAGCAGCGGGCGTCCGGCGAGGGTCGCGAACGCCGCGCCGCTCGGCGGAGTGAATCGCGTCGCGCTTCGAGATTCATTGTGTTCGACTGGCATCAAGTGTGCTTACTGCCCGGTGCATCCGCGCTCAATTTTCCGATCGCTTCCCGCAACACGGGAACTGTGATCCCTTCGCGGTTCGATTGTACGGCAGACGATCTCAGGATGCATCAGACGAACCGTGTGCCCTTGCAATTCACCGACAAGGTCCATTTCGCCTTGACACTTGGGACTTTGCGCGACTACGCTACGCGCCATCGATAGATCTCGCAATTTTCAGCGTGGAGGTCCGTTCTGGTTACGTCGAACCGTCGCTTCGGAAGTTGTCTTGCACTCCAAAGAAATTCATTCTTCGCCGCCATTCTCTCCACTTTCCTCATCCTGACGCTAACCGTCCCAGCGGCTGCCAGCAAAAAAATCATCTTCGATACCGATCCCGGCACAGACGACGCCATGGCGCTCATGCTGGCGCTGAATTCGTCGGAGCTCGACGTTCGCGCGATAACGGTCGTTCCCGGCAACGTCACCGCCAAGCAGGGACTCGAAAACGCGCTGCGCATGGTTTCTCTGGCCAATCGTTGTGATATTCCTATCGCTGCCGGAGCCCAGCATCCTCTATTTCAGAAACTGATTACCGCGGAGTTCTGGCACGGAAAAAACGGTTTAGCCAATATCGAATTGCCGCCCAGCAAATGCAAAGTAGACGCGCGCTTCGGCCCCGACCTGATCATCGAGATGGTGCACGCTGCCCCTCATGAAATTACCCTGGTTCCAGTCGGCCCGCTCACCAACATCGCGCTGGCCGTCGAAAAAGATCCAACCATCGTCCCGCTCGTCAAGGAAGTCATTATCATGGGCGGGTCGATCACCGGCGGCAACGTGAACGCCTCCGCCGAAGCGAACATCTATAACGATCCCGAAGCCGCGCAGATCGTCTTTCAAGCCGGATGGCCCTTAACCATGGTTGGACTCGACGTGGGCGACAAGACATTGCTCTTGCCGAAGTATCTCGAGCAACTCGGTCAAACCCACGGTCCGATGAATGACTTCATTTACCAGGTCGCCCACTACCTGATCGATCTATCCGCACAGTACGGTTCAGTCGGTACGCCCATGTACGATCCGCTAGCCGTGGGAGTGGCCATCGATCCTACAATCGTCGAGGCACCGCTCATGCATGTGGACGTCGAAACCCGCGGCGAGTTTACTCGCGGTGAGACCGTAGCCAATCGCCATGGCATGGTCGAGCGCAACGTCCTTCACGGCGACCGTTACCTGATCGAAGGAGTCGACAAGGTCGAGCCGAACGCAAAGGTTTGTGTCGACGTAGACGCAGATCGCTTTCTGCAGATGTTTGTCTCCCGGCTTCGTGGCAAGTAGAACTGTTTTCGCAAGCACTCTTAAGGAGAATCGATGTACACGCCCCACACTCTGGGTATCGCACTTTTCATGATGATCACGAGCGCCATCTGTTGGGGCTCATGGGCCAACACTTTCAAGGGCGTCAAGAACTATCGTTTCGAATTGTTCTATTGGGACTACGCCGTCGGCATCTTTCTGATCTCGCTGATCCTGGCGTTCACCATGGGAAGCACGGGCAACGACGCCAACAGCTTCCTCAATAATGTCCATTCCGCGGACACGACCAACATCGTTTCGACCATGGTCGGAGGAGCCATCTTCAATCTCGCCAACCTGCTTCTCGTGGCCGCGATCGACATGGCTGGTCTCGCCATCGCTTTTCCCGTTGCCATCGGAATCGCGCTCGTCGTCGGCACTGTGCTCAGTTACGGACTTCAACCCAAAGGCAACGTCATGTTTTTGGGCCTCGGCGTCGTCTGCGCCTTCATCGCCGTGATCCTCGACGGCAAAGCCTACGGCAGTCTTGCCAGCGCCGGCCGCTCCGTTTCCAGGAAGAGCATCGTTATCTGCGTCATCTCCGGAATTCTCATGGGCCTCTGGAATCCGTTCGTCGCCTATGGTGCCACCCGCGGCAACGCTCTCAGCCCTTACAGTTCCGTCGTCTTCCTCACCTTAGGCGCGCTGCTCTCCTGCTTCATCTGGAACCTCTACTTCATGAAGAAGCCACTCGTTGGCGAGCCGGTAAGTTTCAGCGGATTCTTCTCCGGTCCAGCCTCCGGCCACGTTCTCGGCCTGCTTGGCGGATGCATCTGGGGCGTCGGCACCGTCTTCAACGTCGTCGCCGGAAAAGCCACTGCCTTCGCCATCTCCTACGCCATCGGTCAATCCGCCCCCATGGTCGCCGCTCTCTGGGGAGTCCTCGCCTGGAAGGAATTTGCCGGAGCACCGGGCAAAGCCAAGATGTACCTGGCCGCCATGTTCGTTTTTTATTGTGTCGGAATCTTGCTAGTCGCGCGCGCCAACGGCTAACGCGATAATCGCCGGTCAGATGATCGGGCGCGCATCGGAGGAATTGTTCGACGATTTGTTTCAGCGATTCATCTACGCCAAAATTCCGTTAGGTACTACCCGTTTTGGTCTACCGAAATTGGAAGATCGAGAGTTGACATGAAATTGCGGCAAAGCGATTCCTTCCCTCGCGACCGCATGAAATCAGCCTCCAACCACGCCAAGGCAAATATCTGTTCCAGCATCGTCGTTATGAAAAAAGGAATTTCCGCGCCGATCGCGGAACATCCACAGGCTCAACGCAAAAACTCTTGACTTTGCATTTCTAATCTATTTATATGGCCCTTCCGTTAAAAAGAGGAACGCTCCGCGTCTCGGTGTTCGGAGTCGATCCTAAACCGCGACTCGCTGGTTCGTTTGTCAGTCGTCTTCGGACGAAGACAAAACGAACAGAACAAGACGAACAGAAAATTGTCACAAAGGGTGAAAACGAATGCTGAAAAGAAAAGCGCTGCTGGTCACGCTTCTGTGTACGGTATTTTCCCTCTGCCCACTCGTCTATAGCCAGGCGAATGGCACTCTCTCTGGAACCGTGGCCGATAAGACAGGCTCCGTCCTCTCCGGGGCGACCGTGAAAATCACCTCGCAAGGCACCGGTCAGACCCGCGAAGTCAAGACCGACGGATCCGGTCACTACCTCGCGCCTCTTCTTCCAGTAGCGATTTACACCATCCGCGTCGAGTCGCAGGGTTTCCAGACCACGGAGCAGAAAGACATCCGCCTTCAGGTCGACGAGCAGCGCGAGATCGACTTCACACTGAATCCCGCCTCGGTCAGCCAGACCGTCGAAGTCAGCGCCACCGAAGTCGCGGTCGAGACCACCAATCCCACCCTCGGACAAGTCATCACCTCCGAAGAAGTAGCCGACCTCCCGCTTAACGGACGCGACTTCGTTCAGTTGGCGACGCTCACGCCTGGCGTCACTCAGGAAACCAATCCCAACAGCTTTTTCAACGGCGGCGCCAGCAGTGAAGTCTCCGCACGCGGAACTTTTTCGCTCTCCGTTGGCGGATCGCGCGCTCAGAGCACCGACTGGCTGCTCGATAACAATGACAACAATGAGCTCACATCGGGTGGAATCTCGATCTTCTCGGACATCGATGACATTCAAGAATTCAAAGTTCTGACCTACAACTACTCTGCGGAATATGGAACGCGCGCGGGTCCGACCGTACTGGTTACTACAAAGTCAGGCGCAAACAAATTTCACGGTGCGCTGTACGAGTACTTCCGCAACACCGAACTGGACGCCAAGAGCTACTTCGCCGCATTCAAGGAACAGTTCAATCTCAATCAGTTCGGCGGTTCGCTGGGTGGGCCGATCCAGAAAGACAAAACATTCTTCTTCGTCAACTACGAGGCAAAGCGGCAGCGCCACGGCATTCCTTACAACGGCCAGGTTCCGACTCAGGCGATGATGAACGGGGATTTCAGCGCCGATCCGTTCTTAACCGGCCTCCTTACGAATCCTTATGCTAATCAACCAGGTGCCGTTAATCCCCATGAACCGCTGAACTTCCAGTGCGACGCATCGGGTAATCCCATGCCGGTACTTCCTGATGGAAGCCAAAACCCCGGACCCAATTACCCTTCTGTCCTAGGTTGCAACATCATTCCAACCACAGGGGGTCCAACTGGAACGGGACTAATCGATCCGATCGGCCAGGCGATGGTTGGCCTGTACCCGGTTGGTACCAACACTCTCATCGACAACCAATTTAACTACTCGAGCGTCCCCGTAAGAAGCCTAAACGAAGGCCAAGCCAACGTTCGGTTGGATCACACTTTTTCGAACAAGGATTCCGCGTTTGCCCGGTTCAGCTACGATCAAGCGAACTCGTACGTGCCCGGCGGTTCGCCCACATGGGCGGAGCAGAATCCGTTTGCCAGCAATCAGCTCATTGCCAATCACGGTCGCAATCTTGCGATCTCTGAAACACATGTCCTTTCCCCCAACAACATCAACCAGGTCAGCGTGGGCTACAACCGCATCTTCAACTTCATTACGTCCTACGGCGAGTTTGGCCCCTCGATCTGTGAAGCTGCGAATCTCGGCATTGTGGGCGCAGATCTCAATGGCAAGTGCCCCGGTGCGCCCGCCGGGCTTACTCAGACCACTAAGGCCTGTCTGAGTTGTGGATTGAGCTCCACGCAGCTAGCGGGGTACTGGGGGTTGGGAGACCGGGGTTTCGCTCCTTTCCAGGGCGGCACCAACGTTTACACAATCTCGGACACGTTTGACATGATCCGTGGCAAGCACGACATTCGCGTCGGGTTTGGGTTCCGCGATAATCAGATGAATGTGATGACCAATGGCTTTCAGGATGGCTATTTCATCTTGAACGGTGGACTTGGGTCTTTTACAGGGGACGATATTGCCGACTTGCTCATGGGGCAGGTTAGCGGCGCCATCCATGATCAGACCTTTGATGGCGCGACAACCGGCCGCCGCTGGAAGATGTTTCGACCTTTTGTGCAGGACGATTGGCGCGTCACTAACAACTTGACTGTGAACGTCGGCTTGGCTTGGGCGCTTGTAACTCCTATCACCGAGGCCCACAATCGTCAGGCTAATTTCGACTTTTCGACTCAAGAGTTTCTTGTCGCTGGAAATGTCCCATTTTCGGGTTGTACCAACTGTGAGCGATCGGGCTCAGCGATCGGCGTAAAGTTCGACAAGACCGCTCTCGAGCCGCGCATCGGCTTGTCGTGGAAGCCGTTTGGCAGCCAGACTACTGCCGTTCGCGCCGGTTATGCGATCTATCATGATTCGGCCTGGAGTCAGGGTGCTCAGGGCACATGGCAGAATCCGCCGTACTATGCTGAAGTGGATCAGTTCGATTATTCCCCCGGTTTTCCATGCCCGTTTGGCAACGTGCAGGCACTCAATGGACCCACCCAGAACTGCGGGCTTAAGTACGGTTTCACTCAGCCGAATTTGCAGCCAATTACCGCCCCTCCCAATCCTGACTCGTTCACCGGAACGATTCAGTCCCAGGACTTGAACTTTAAACAAGGCATGGTCCAACAGTTCAACTTGAACGTCGAACATCAGATCCCCGGAAACGTGGTGCTTACGGTCGGCTACGCTGGCTCACGCAGCACGCATATTCTCATCGACGGACTGAACCTGAACATCGCGTCACCGGGGGCCTGTGGCGGCGTGATCCCTGGTTACACATTCGGCTGCGGTCCAGGCGGAGCCGCGTTTGCCGCTCCTTATCAAAGCGAATTCACAACCGTTTCGAATATCACCGATGGTGGCACAGCCCATTACGACGGCCTGCAGATCAAGGCGGAGACAAAGAGTGCCCGGCACGGTCTATATGCCCTTATCGGCTACACTTGGTCGCGCACATTTGATAGTGGAATGCCAGATGGTGACGGCACTTTCCCTGGCGCTACTTACTGGCCGCTCCCTGGCACCCGCAAGGCGGACTGGGGTCTTTCGCAAATCAATCTCAACGACCAATTCTCCGCCAGTATTCTCTACGAGTTGCCGTTCGGAAAAGGGAAGCGCTTTGGCGGCGACTGGGGTTCTGTACCCGAGGCCGCTTTCGGCGGGTGGCAGGTCAACGTGATCGAGAGGGCGACGTCTGGCTTCCCATTGTTCGTCGTTGACAGCAACAACGGCAACTTCTCGGGCTCGGAAGTAAACTTTCAGTGGAACGGGAGCAGCCTGAACCGCCCCAACCAGATTTGCAATCCGAACACCAGCCACCATACCGTGCAGGAGTGGTTCAACACGAGCTGTTTTCAGAGCGTGAACACTCTAGGCTTAGGCTTGGTAGGGACACTCGGGGACGCATCGCGCACTCCGGTTTCAGGGCCGGACTTCGTGAATACGGACTTCTCGGCGTTTAAGGATTTCCGTGTCCGCGAACGTTATACATTGCAGTTCCGTGCTGAAATGTTCAACCTGTTTAATCATTCCCAGTTTTTCCTCGGCGGAGGACCCAGCCAGATGCAGGATATCAGCGGCGCAAACTTCGGCAAGGTAACTGGTACCGTCAACAACCCACGCTTGGTGCAATTTGCTCTAAGACTCGATTTCTAGAGCAGCTCTCCTAAAACCCGGCAGAAGCCACGAGCTGAGGCAAATTAAATTTTGCCTCAGCTTTCTTCAGGCTCGCGATACGCCGGTTCGAGTTCGCACCGTCCCCTAATTCCGTTATAGTGTTAGTCATTCATGAAACTGAGCACTCCTGTTTTCGGAATATTCCTTGTTGCCAGCATCCTCACTACAAATACTCTCTCCTCCGCCGATGAGTGGAAGCCGCGTCACGACCTCGTCTCTCATACCGGTGTCATGAATCTCACCGAACCGCCTCCGCCGAGCGAAGTTTTTTTTTCTGGACCAGCTTCCCGTTCCGATCAGCCCAACTGGCTCGACGGTTTGAAATCTTGGCGTCAGGATCGCCGCACGCTGTTGCGCTACGACGGCTCCCAATACAACCGCCCCGACCTGCAATGGACGCAACGCATCTTTTCTCAGGTGCAACTTCTCATTTGGGATCGCAGTCTGTACGATCCCGAGAAGGGTGAGTACACCGTCGACCGGTTTCTTTCCGAGACCGAAAGCCGCATCGGACCGATCGACGCGGTCCTGATCTGGCATGTCTATCCCAATCTCGGAGTTGACGACCGCAATCAATTCGACATGCTGCGCGATCTCCCCGGCGGCATTTCTGGCGTGCGCGGCATGATCGATCAATTCCACAGCCGCGGCGTGAAAGTCTTCTTCCCGCTGCTGGTGTGGGACGACGGAACTCGAAGCGAAGGCGCGCCCTTCTCCACCACCATTTCGCAACTGCTGAAAGATGTCGGCGCCGACGGCATCAACTTCGATACCCTTGAAACCGTCCCGCCCGAATTTCGCGCCGCCTCCGATGCGACCGGCCACGCGCTCGCCCTCGAGCCGCAATTCCAGCCCCGCGACGCCTCCATCGCATGGACGAACCTTAGCTGGAACGACTGGGTGACGTGGGAAGGGAAGCAGTATCCCTTCATCCCGATGGTGAGCAAAGACAAGTGGATTGAGCCGCGCCACACAGTGAATGTCACCGACCGATTCACGCGCGACAAAACCGACAGCCTACAACACGCCTTTTTTAACGGCCAGGGATATGCCTCGCTCGAGAACCTTTGGGGATTCTGGTACGAAAATAATCCCCGCGACGCCGAAGCACTACTGCGCTTCACACGCATCGAGCGAGCCATGTCCGACTACTTGCTGAGCCCCGACTGGGAACCGCACGCGCCAGTCCTGCAGCGCGGCGTCTTCGCCAGCCGTTTTCCCACGTCCAAGGGAACACTCTGGACGATCGTGAACCGCAACGAATACGACGTGGCTGGCACCCAGGTCGAGGTCGCCAATTCTCCCGGACGGCACTACTACGATCTTTGGCACGGAACAGAATTGACACCCGTCATAGCGAACGGCAAAGCCGCTCTGCAGTTCGATCTCGAAGGCCTTGGCTACGGCGCCCTTCTCGCTCTCGACGACCAGCCCGACGCGAATCTTCGGGCTCTGCTCTCCTATATGGCCGAGCGCTCCAAGCGCCCCCTCGCCAGCTATCCAAGCGAGTGGAAGGCCGTGCCCCAAACTCCCGTCGCTATTCCTCCGACCACACCCGCGCAGGCAGCGCCCGACGGAATGATGCGCATTCCGGAAGGCGAGTACGACTTTCAAGTCAGCGGAATTGAAATCGAAGGCGGCAACGATCCCGGAGTCGATGTGCAGTATCCCTGGGAGGACGCGCCCCGCCGCTTCCATCGCCATCGACTGCACATGCGCAGCTTCTATATCGATGGGACGCCAGTGACCAACGCCGAGTTCGCTCGCTTCTTGGACGAAGCCCACTACCATCCGAAAGACGATCACAACTTCTTGCGGACGTGGCAGAACGGCCATTATCCGCAAGGTTGGGATGCCAAGCCTGTCACGTGGATTTCGATCGAAGACGCTCGCGCCTACGCTGCCTGGGCCCACAAACGCCTCCCCCACGAGTGGGAGTGGCAATACGCGGCACAGTCCACCGATGGTCGCATTTATCCCTGGGGAAACGAATGGAACGCGCAGGCTCTTCCGCCCGTCGATTCAGGACCGACACAGCATCCACTTGCCGATGTGACCGCTCTTGCGAAGGGCGCAAGTCCATTTGGCGTCCTCGACCTTGTCGCAAACGTCTCGCAGTGGACCGACGAATACCGCGACCCCCACACCCGAGCCGCGATCGTACGCGGCGGAGCCTCCTACCAACCGGCTGGTTCGCTCTGGTACTTCCCGCAAACCTATCGTTTAGACGAACATCAAAAATATCTCCTGATGTCGCCCGGCCATGACCGGTCAGGAACAATAGGCTTTCGTTGTGTGGTCGACGCGCCGTGAACCTTAAAGTGAATCTCAGACTCCCCTCTCGCTGTACTCCCGAGTTTCGACGCAGCCGTTTCGCATTGGCTTGTCTCGTCCTCGTGACGTCGCTTGCCGCAGCGCAACCGCGCCGCAAGGTCATCATCAATCAGGATTGCTCAGGCCCCGGCGGCAGCAACCTGCAAACCCTGCTCGTGATGATCCAGTCGCCAGAGGTCGAAGTCCTCGGGATCACCGTGGTCACCGGCGACCAATGGCGCGACGAGGAGGTCGCGCACACCCTCCGGCTTCTCGAAATCATCGGGCGCACCGACATCCCCGTCGTGCCCGGTGCGGTTTTCCCTCTAATTCGCACACACAAAGAAGCGCAAAGCTGGCAAGAGCGCTACGGGAAGGTTGGTTACGCCGGAGCGTGGGACGATCGCTGGTGGCACGAGCCTTTCGTCATTCCCCCCCTGCCCGAAGGCCAGCCTACCACCAAGCCCGCCACCGAAGACGCCGCGCATTTTATCCTTCGCATGGTCCACAAGTATCCGCATGAGGTCACGATCTACGAAGGCGGACCCATGACGAATCTGGCGGTCGCCATCACCATTGATCCCGAGTTTCCCGAACTCGCGCAGGAGTTAGTTTTCATGGGTGGAAGCCTCGATCCCGAGACCGACAATCCAGAGTTCACCAGCAATCCCCGTCACGAGTTCAACATCTGGTTCGATCCGGAGGCCGCAGCGGTGGTCTTACGCGCACCGTGGAAAAAGATTGTCTGCACGACGACCGACATCTCCGTGAAAACCAGTCTCACGCGCGCCATGATCAACGAAATCGACAAAGCCGGAACTCCCCTGGCACACTATGTGGCTCGCTTCTACCAATCCTTTCCGGGCGCAGACATCATGTGGGACGAACTCGCTGCCTCTGCCTGGATTGATCCTTCCATCATCACGAAAAAAGAGACGCGCTACATGGGCGTTGATCTCGATCACGGAGCCGGTTACGGCAATACGCTGACCTGGTCCGAGAAAAATAAGCCCTCGCGCACCGTGCAGCCGGTTGAGATCCAGGTTGATCTCGACAAAGAGAAGTTTTACCGGATGTTCGTGAGACTGATGAGCTCTCCGGTTCAGCCGCCTTCGACGACGCCTTGACCTAAGGCTGAGTTGGAGCCGCGGAGCTTCCGTTCTGCAAGGAGACCACGAACTCCTGAATTGTGAGGCGGTCTCGCTCCGTATCTTCCTTTAATTTCTTGGTCAATCCGTCGTGAACTTGAAGTTCTTCTTGAGCCTTCGCTTTGTCTCCAATTCTGACGTATATCTGCGATAAATGATAATGCGCCTCGGCAATCGTCTGCTCAAGATCGGGATTCGCCGTGACGGCCTTCTGATATTCAGCGATTGCCCGTGGATAATCGGCGCGGCGCGAGTACAGAGTCCCGAGTTGCAGGTAACCATCCCCAAGTTTAGGATCAAGCTGAATCGCTTTCTGCAGCAGCGTTTCCACAAGGGCCGAGCGCCCGTGATCGTCGTTGCCGGCGGCGGCCGATTGCTTGAGAAGGGCGAAAGCGTAGTAGTAATTTGCCAATGCACGGTCCGGTTGCAACTGTGCAAAACGCGCCAGCTTTTCTACCGCTTCGTCAGAGGGATTGATCTCGGCGTCCAGCATCTTCCCCATAAAGAGATAGGGAGTAGCATCGTTGGGCGCGAGATCGGATGCGTCACCCAGGCATTTAGTAGCTTGATCGTAGGATCCCTGTGCATACCAGGAGACACCCAACGCAACGAGCATCCGCACCGATTTCGGAAACAAACGATTGCCTTTCACGAAAACCTCATTCGCTGGCCCAAGCGCACGGTGCTTTAGCAAGTCGGTTCCCCAATCGAAGATGTTCTCTTCGCTCGGATCAAGTTCCGCCGCGCGCTGATACTCCCGAACCGCTTCCAATGGTTTGCCCGATTTCTCTTCGGCCGTGCCCAACAAATGATGAACCTCGCCATCTGCGGGATTGAGCAACGTGGCTCGTTGCAGGCAATCAAGTGCCTCGGCAGACTTTCCTTCGCCCGCCAGAAATTCGCAAAGCTTACGAATAGAGTCAAAATTCTTAGGATCACGTTCCGCCGCGCTCTTCAGTTCGGCCTCTGAGACGGCCGTTGCCGCTTCTTGCGATTTGGTAAACTCGTCGCTCAATGAAACGGTTGCTTTGGCGAGGGCTTCAGTGCTTCGCAACACGGTGTCCGACCCATGCCCGCCGGAATTCGACGCTTGTGTCACTCCCGCTACCGTGAACTGCGGTTCATCGAAGAAAGCAGGTTGCGTCTGCGTTCCTAGCTTTCCGTTACCTGCTGGCTGGGGCGCGTTTCGTCCCTGCGCGTCAACAGAAGGTTCAAGAGTCAGATCAACTGCCTTGTTTTCTTTCCCCACCAGATTTACCGGACCGACACTCGCGCCAGCGCATCCATTCCGTTCGGCGCGCAAGATGTAGCTGCCGCCGTAAAAAATAACGAAACGATAGGCTCCTTGCGAATCCGAATGCGTCGTCTGGGCTGCATTCATGCCAATCTGCATTTTATCCGAGGATTCTAAAAATACTTTCGCGTCTGCGACCGGTTTGCTCATTGAATCGCGCACAAAACCGTGTACAACAGCCGGCACGCTGTCATTTCGCGGTTCTTGAGACTGCGCGTCCGCCGACGTGCGGCTGGCCCAAATCGCCGCACCGCACAGCGCCACTCGAATTGTGGTTTTTCCGAACTGCCCACGGGTCACGCCAAAGAACTCCTCGAAGAAGGGAAACGCCATTCTATTCGCGCTACAACTCCTCCGCAATTCGCCAATCCAGATCGAAGCTGTCGGTAGCAAGTTAAAATGTCCGCTTTTCTTAGCACACGATATGTCCGGTTTAGGTTAGACAGCAGCCGTAGCCGTGGCGGTGGGAAAGTGGGAATCCCGCGTACTTTGCGGGATTTCCAAGCTCGGAGGGAAAGTCGGCTTCATGACTTTTCCTGCAAGCGGCTTTTCCACCGCCCTGCGCGCTGCCGTATTGTTCGTCTCCATGGCCCCGCCCTGCGCTGTGTATCGTCCCAAACAATGTGGACCGTGGGTCAGACTCAGAGTTCCATCCAAGTGTTGGTGCACCACCACCTGGCAACCGGCCAACGTCGCCCGCCAGCGCACGCGCTCGATCTGCAAGCTCAGGTTCTGGAAGCTCACCGTGTTGTCACGGTTCACGCTGCGTTCGAACTGGAGCGAGAAGATGCGCTCCAGATCGCGGCTCCGGCGCGGCACAAAAGCATTGCCACGCTGTGCCGGCGCGACCTGAAAACGGCGATTGAACTCAGCCACGTAGTGTTCCCGCAGAAACTGGTTTGCCCCTTCCAGCGTCCGAATCTGGTGCAACCGTAACTCCTGTGGCAACCGTCCTTGCCAGGTGCCGAAGTTGCGTTCGCTGCGCCCCCGTGCTTCCGGAGAGTAGGCCGGAATCATCTGCACTCCCAACTCGTGCAGGGCCCGGCCCACTTGCGTTCGACGATGATAGTCGACCTTACCGCCGAC
>JBEKPH010000038.1:0-44576 GCA_049520915.1 Terriglobales bacterium | reverse complement strand
ATCTTTACCTCAGAGTCACATGCGAAGGCCGGGAGGGATGGCTAGATATGATTCCGCGCAATCCAAATTTTTATGACTTTACGAAAGAACCTGAATGATGAAGGCTGACTGGATCGCGGCGATTTCCCTTTCGATACAGGCGGTGATCCTAGCAGTACAGGCTGGTTTTTTCTATTGGCAAGCCCGGATTCTCCGCAGGCATGCAAAAACCCTTGAAGAACATACAGAGATCGCAGGCACCCAAGCGAAAACCGCAGAACTGATCGGACGGGCGCTCGATCAGCAGGGGAAGATTCTCGCCGAGCAAACCGTGATCATGGCAGAGCAGTTCGGCTTCCATCAAAGGGTCACAACGCAGCTGGAGACAATGAACGTGTTGAAATTTGTTATTGCTGCGCATAGACAACTTGTCTTGCTCGATTCCAAGCTCTCTCGCGGAACCATGTATCCTACTGCCGAGTTCCGCCAAGACGTAGATCGGCATTTTGATGATCTCGCTGGAGCCATGTATGAGTGTCGGCAGGCCGTCTTGCTGTCCCTGCATCTCACGGTTGACCAAAAGAAGTTTTTCTTATCATACTGCGACGATCTCGCGAAAATTACTCCCACCGGCAACAACAACCGAGACCTCGCGAAGGTGCATCCCGTCAACGAAAAGTATCGTGATGCTCTGATAGCGGCGAATATGGAAAGCCTGGGATTGATTTCATAGCGTTCCTTTACCCGTCATGCGCGTACGGATTCCGCGCGGGTTCACGATTCAAGCCGACGCGCTTGTGGTGAAAGTGACTCCGCACTTCGGGCAGCGAATCTGAGTCGTACTGATCCGTAGCAATTCTGCTGGCGGAATCCGATATCCGCATTGTGTGCAGGGCGTCGCGAGTGACGCCATCACTTTTTCGCGATTGATTTTCTGGCGAGTAGGCATTCTGGATTCAACGGCCAGCGGACACAGCGGTTGACTCTCAGCCGAATTTCTTGAATTCCCCTAAATCAAATCTTTCAGTCTCTATCTTGGTTACCTTTCCCGATTCAACTCTAAGGGAGATCACGATGACGCCACTCGCGCGAAACTCGCTCGCACGTTCTATGACGCTGGGCGCTAACGAAATCTTGCCTGTTGAAAAAGGTAAAGTGTTCCCGCTCATCTCTGTGTATGGGGCAAAAAACTGGTTGCTCGGGAAGTTCTGACCAGAAATACCGGGACCGATCAAGTTGCCCGCGTGCAGATTAATTCCGGCCCCGATCCCCGGCATGTACGGGCTGCTGATATTGGACATGACTGGAGGCGCACCCCATGAGTTGGAAAACGAACCGTAATCACTCGCGGTATACAACAATTCAGTCACGCGGACGCTGATCTCCCCCGAGAACTCCAGCTCTCCAAACTGCGACTCGGGTGCGACATCGTACAGCGCACCGCTAGCTAAGCGCACATCTCGCCCGATAACCTCAACCGATTGCGCGGATGGCCAGAGATTCTGGAAATACCTCCGAGCCTCTATTTCGAACCGATCTCCAACCTGTGATCTTCCGTAGAGGGCGAAGGCGTCGTCCTCCGAAAGGCTTTGTGGGGGGGGGGCTGCGGCTCTTATGAAGTCCTGTAATGTTGCGTAGAAATGCAGCTTAACCCTATTCTCCTGCACATCCTCTGCCAGCTGGGGATGGAGGGCAGCACCTTCTCTGAAATGTTCATCATTCGTAATGAATGCGAGTTCTCTCGCCGACGTTCTCGCGTGGGCCAGAATCATTAGCCAGTGGATCACGTCTCGAAGTTCCTCTCCTGTTCCGCTTGCCGGACGTATACGCTCTATGCCTCTTCTGGCTACCTCACCGACCGGCACCTCATGAAAATTGTCCACGAGCAGGGAACTCACAAATCTGGAAGGCTTTAACAGTTTAGTTCGTAGTTTGCCGGTCTCATTCTCCACGTCGATTTGTGGAACGTGGATGTTGTCGTCAAACGCCAAGCCCTTAAGCGTCCGAACAGCCTTTGTCGCCTGGCGAGCCGCTGGACGGAGGAGATCGGGGTACCTTGCAATAACCTCATCCATAACCAATTTCGAAAGTACCAATCTTGAGTTGGTCTTTCTCAGATAATCGAGGAGGCTTCGAAAGGCATTCCCCTCCATTCGCGGGTCCGCGAGTATTACATTGGCGTCGAGAGACACATCCATAAAACCAGTCTAACCAAATGCCGTCCCGGTCGTCAGGATCACGCCAACTCTTGCGACCCTATTCGATCGGAACGGATCGAATCTTGACTCGGAAATTGTGAGGCAACTCCCGGCGAGCCTGTCTGAACTGGACCATTTTGGACCGTAATCGGCTGCCAAGTGCACGCCAGATTGAGGTTTTTCGGGAGAGCGCGTCGTTCGCAACGACGAGGCCGTCGGTTCGATCCCGACTAGCTCCACCAAAACCCGCCAGACCGAGTCATTCCGAAACCATTTAATGAATCGCTACACAGCAGTAAAACTGGCCATCTTCATAAATGCCTCCCGTAAAACACGGTTGGGCAGTCTAGCTGGCCTTGCCTAATAAAGCCGTTCTGCCCAGCAATCCGGCCCGTTGCCCAATAAATCTATAGTACCGCCAAAAATAAATTTACCCTCGGTAAGGTCAGGGTAATGCGCGAGATAGATGAGGGGGAATCAGAGTTTTCAACAGCCAACTTCCTATTTTTCTACCTTGGTTATGGTATAAAAATAGGAAGTTGCTCGTTTGAATTCAGAAGGGAATGCTATGAGCCAAGCAGCCGTCATCCTCAAGGAGCCAATCGACGTTCGCAATCGCTTGGCAGAGCTGGGATTGGAAGAAGAAGATTTGCGATTTGCAGTTCAGCGCGGAGCTGCTGCGGCAGCGGAGTGCACCGACAATCATCCCATACAGGCTCCCGGATTTTATCGTTGGAGCGAGGCCATCGCCGCGAAACGCGAGCGACTGTTGCCAAAAGGGTGGGAGCGTTTCAATGATGGCGGACTTCCGTTTACCGTCGATCCGACAGGAACAATCGCAATAACCGTGGCTGCGGGTGACGAGTTCACCGGATGCCCGGATAAAAACCCTTCCACTAAGTCTTCAAAAGGGCCTCGCACCTTCCACGCTGTCGAAGACAATTCTCAACTGCCACTTCTTTTCGATGGCGTTCCGATTCGACCTGAGCACCTTACTAGCTCCCACGGACGTATGACTTGGCTTCTCCTAGCGTATCCGCACTACGGTTCACGAGAAATAAAGTCTGAACTCTCTCGCCCGGTAAGAATGGGTGAGGATAACCGCGTTCAGGGTTGGGCCGAACGTATAATTCTTAGCTCGATTCCATTCGACGGTGATGTGCTCAGTGTCCCGGTGGATAATGCGCCAAAGACCCCAGAACTCGATGTTCCGATTCGGCGACGTGCCTGAGACACAAGAGGGATTTTTTAACCCTACTCGCCTCAATTTGGCACGAAGAACGCGTGGCTTGACCAAGACTCAGTTGGCGGGGCGCGTGGGCGTCGATCTTCGCGCGGTATCGGCGTATGAGGCGGGAGAATATCAACCGGCATCAGAAACGATTAGGAGATTGGCGACCGCCCTAAAATTCCCTGATTCGTTTTTCTTCGGAGACGATCTCGACGAACCCATGCCGGACGGCTCAAGTTTTCGCTCGATGTCGCGGATGACCTCAGCGCAGCGTGATATGGCCTTGGGCGCTGGCGCCATAGCCCTTTATCTAAACAAATGGCTGGAATCAAAATTTGAATTGCCAGTCAGCCAGTTGCCTGACCTTGGCCGCGAGCCCGATCCCGAAGCCGCTGCCGAATCGCTTCGCCGATATTGGGGGATTGGCGAATTGCCGATTCGTAACATGATTCATCTCTTGGAGTTGAATGGAGTCCGGGTTTTTTCGCTGGCAATAAAGACGCGCCAGCTTGACGCCTTTTCACTCTGGAAGAATGAAACGCCATTCGTGTTCCTAAATACTTGCAAGACCGCCGAACACAGCCGTTTTGATGCGGCGCACGAACTCGGACACCTAGTATTGCACCGTCACGGAGCGCCAAATGGGCGTGAAGCTGAAAGACAGGCCGATATGTTTGCATCGGCTTTCCTGATGCCGCGAGCGAGCCTCCGAGCATATCCAGTCCGACTGCCTAATCTGGAAACTCTCAAGCATCTGAAGAAAATATGGAACGTATCGGTGGCAGCGCTTAATTACCGCTTGCATCAAGTGCGCTTGATTGGAGATTGGCACTATCAAGGGCTGTGCAAGGAAATTGCGAAGCACGGTTATCGCGTGAGGGAGCCGAATGAAGGGCCTCGCGAGACATCCCAGGTATTGGCAAAAGCCATGCTGACACTTCACCGGGAAGGCATTACTCGATCAGACATTGCGAGGGCGTTGTCCATCTTGCCGTCAGAACTGGAGCAATTAATCTTTGGACTCGTAATGACCGGAATCGACGGCGGAAAGCCACTTACTGAAAGAGCAGCTATCAGCGGCCCGTTGCCGCGACAGAAGGCCAGCCTTATGTTGATAAAGGGATAGTCTACTTCTTCCTTTTTTGTCTTGGTTTATTCCAATACGGACTCTTGCATTTCGGGCAGACTCTCGGTTCTTCCGCACTCTCTTGACGAGGAACCCAAACATGCTCACATCGTTCGCACTGGAAGCCTCGCATAAATTCCAATCCCTTTTGCATGAACTGTGCTCTGGCGTTGCGGAACCGCACGCTCGCAGACCGGGACGGCCAAGCCCCCCCCGCTGATGCGCTTTTCAGTGTTGCGTTCAAGGTTTATTCGACTGTCAGCGTACGGCGTTTTATGAGCGATCTTCGGGACGCTAACGGCAAAGGATTTATTTCCAAAACGCCTCACTACAACAGCATTTTTAATTATCTAGAAAATCCGGAACTAACTCCCATTCTCCAGAAGCTAATCACGCAAAGTAGTCTGCCATTGCAAGCGGTCGAAACCAGTTTTGCGGCAGATTCCTCTGGCTTTACGACTTCGCGTTTTACTCGCTGGTACGACCACAAGTATGGGCAGGTTCGGGAACAGCACGATTGGGTGAAATGCCACCTGATGTGCGGAGTCAAAACTAACATCGTGACGGCTGTCGAAATTATGGGTCGGCACACCGCCGATACTTATATGCTACCGCCGATGTTGGAAGCCACGGCACGGAATTTTAGTGTTTCCGAAGTCTCTGCCGATAAAGGGTATTCCAGTGCAAGGAACCGGGAGACGATAGCCGCTATGGGAGCAATGCCCTATATCGCGTTCACCGCCACGGCCAAGGGGCGCAAAAATGGAATGTGGAATCACATGTTCCACTACTTCATGTTCAAGCGTGACGAGTTCTTGCAGCACTACCACAAGCGTAGCAACGTGGAATCCACGTTCTCCATGATGAAGCGAAAATTCGGAGATGGGCTGCGAAGCAAGACTGATACCGCCATGGTCAACGAGACACTCTGCAAAGTACTGTGTCATAATTTGGTAGTTCTGATCCATGAAATGTATGAGCTCGGTATCGATCCGATTTTTTGGCAGAGTGCCTAGAATCGCATCGTTTTTCCCCCGATAGAGTCTAACGGTACATGCGCCGACGTTCATAGCCGGACTCAAAGTAAGCAGATAAAATTGAATTTTTAGCTTGATTTAAAAATCCATTGGAACAATACTCAGTCCCGACAACTGAGGGGCCTCCTGAAAGCATCCTAGGCGCGGAGGGTTGCAATGTCAGACCATACTCAGGAATCGAAAAAAACAATGATTGAGACGCACCACGACCTGCCAAAAGTCACAGAAAAAGATGTGCGCGAAGACGGCTCCCGCGTATTGCGCGACACTGACCAAGGTATACAAGTTGCAGTTGTTTCAGATGACCATAAAACCGTTCGCTCTGTCGTAGGGCTGAATGGATGCCGCTATCTTCCGAACCCTCTCCCCGATCCGATGGACGAGATAATGCTGCTAGCCGTAGAAGCGGCACGAAAAGGAAACAAATAATTCATTCATGCCTGGAGTTCCCACACCTCCGGGCTTTATTCGTCCTGATCCGATTCCTCACCCCGATTTACCTACTTTAGAAAAATCAGCAACCGGGAAATTAAACGACGGTCGTGATCTGCGTTATTCCACGATAACCGATTACGTCAATTACCTAGTGGCTCGCGGACAAGTCCGCGATCTCAATGATCTGATCGAAAATAACAGCCACCTAATAGCGGAAATATTTTTCCAGTGGGTCAGTACTGGCCAGCTGGGCTGCATTTTCGCGTTACGGCTGGCTTCCAGCCCACGAGAAAATAGATGGCTACCCATCGTCCAATTGAATGCATTAACCGAAGGCGTCAAACTTGGCGCTCTCCTTAACGCTCAACTCGATGCAGCTGGGGAAAGCCACGAAGCAGCGGTTGTAATCTTGCCGGACGTAAATACTGAGGACGAAATCGTGGCTTTGGTGAACGCACTTTGCAGCGACCCGTCTGGACGGTGGTATCGGACGGAAGACGGGATTTCCCCCGATCCAGATGGAAAACTGAGCCTCGTGGGGCTTCGTTGGATTCTTTCCAACGATACACACGTTAACTATGTGCTCGGATTCGGCTCGATCAAATCGATGCCCCTAACGCGACAAAGCCCATTTACGGCCATATTTTTGAGGATCAAAGATGAAAAAATGACTCCACTACATCGCGAGGATGGCCGCATCCAAGTGCATCTGGCAGATTTAGACTCTAAGCTACCGTCTCAGACGGCGCACGATGAATTGCTGGAACTAACAAAAATATACAGAGCTAATCGAGTCGAACCGAATATGCTTCCCGTCGCACGCGCTAGGGTGACTTTCGCGGTGTCGCCTGGAGCGGCAGAAACACTCTGCGTGCCGAGGAGAGTCAGAATTGAGAAGGACGGCGACGACGGCCACTAATCGCGGAACGTTTGCCCAACAACTCCAAATCCTGCCCAACAATCGGGGGTTTTAGCTATATTGTTAGGCAAAGCCAGTCTGGCTATCTGACGACGATCCACGCCACCGCCGAGTTGGGAGCCGGAAATCGCGCGCAGGCGGTGAAAAGACGCCGACACGCATATACCGCTCCTGAACCAAGCCAAAGCCGACTTTGCCTCCCTGCCGTCAGGCCGGCTAACCCAAACGAATCCTTGTTTGATGGGGACGTCTATTCGCGATTGGGCCCAGCAATACGTTCGTGCTATTTACAAAGGCGCAAAGGCAATCCGAAAATCAGTCACGGCAGGGTAGTTCCAAAGTCGGAACTTTGTCTCTGGAAAACGGCAATTTGGCTGAAAGTTTTCACTCAACTCTGCTAGTATGGGCTGTCTTCGGCTGCAAGTTGCTGCATCCGAACCGTTTTCTGGCCCGGTAGTGGATGATGGAGTGCTCATATTAAAGGTTGGCTCCCCCTTAGTCTAAGTTTGGTGTTGTATCGGTAGGAGTCTCGTCGTGAACGATGCTGTTCCTGTAGCCAGAAAAACAAGAGTGAGACGAAGGCGACGCTGGTATCGACGCCAGTTGCGCCGCCGCCGAATTCTAATCGCGGTGATGGTCGGCGTTGTCGTAGCGGGCGCTTGTCTTCAAAAAGCGGTTAGCCATTTCGTCATCCCCAGCTTGAACGCCGCTAATGTTTTGCCTGCCTCGTTCTGGGCGCGCGCGGATATCCACAAGGATCTGGCTTTTGCCGCGGTGCAGACCAAACCCAAGAAGGTTGTCCGTAGGATCCCAGGAGTTTATCCCTATTCGGTCGTGCCGGGTGGCGTGAAAGACGTTTCCGATCTTCGCTATGCGGCTTTGCGCGACTACGTGGTTCGCCGCCATTACACTCACTTCGACTTTGAACATGCGCGCCTGGAACGCGCCAAAGAAGCCCGCGAAGTTTACCTCTCTTATCGTATTCGCGACAAGATTTTCTGGACTCGCAAGAAGGCTCATCTGCGGATCGGCGAACTCCTTCTGACCGATGGCAACATTACCGCTCGAGCCAAATGCGGCAACCAGATTTCCGATACCGCGAAGCCTGAAGTTTCAGAAGAAGAGCCTGATGAAGATGTAATGGATCAACCGGTTGCGGCGATCGATGACACTCCGTACGCGCCGGTCCGGCCGCTTCTCGCCTCGCTCGATTTACCGACCGGACAACCGATCGGCCCTGGGATTGTCGGCGGACCTTTTTCGTTTCCTTATGTGCCGATCGGCTTGCCGATTCCCTCTGGTAAGTGCCCGGCAGGCGAAACAGTTGTCGATGGCAAATGCAAGAAGCGCCACAAAGGGCCGGTGACGCCAGAGCCTTCCACGCTGTTGTTGCTCGGTTCGGGGCTGGCGCTGATCTTGTGGCGCTACCAAAAAGCGGCTCGGCCGCAATCGCCCTAGCCCAATTTCGAGCGTGATCTCTTCCATTGGAAGCAGTTGGGTCTAACCGGGCGCTCTCTTCTACTCCGTCGCTCGACTCCTATGACAGGCGCGTCGTTCTAGTTGCGCTCGCCAATTCTCGGCAGGGCAGGGATGCTCCCGGTCTGTACCGAATGTTAACTGGTTAGTACCCCTACCCACCCCTCCCCCCGGATCTTCAGGAATCAGGAGTTTAGGAGTAAATACTTGAGTCGGTCTTTGAATCAAAAGGACTTATATCAAGGTATTGCGGAATAAGGAGTTAGGGGAAATCAGTTCTCACTTCGCAGCTCTCGGCCGCGATGAGACCTCGATGGGAGACCGTTGGTTGCCATCTCCCCGGTCGGATTTTTTTATTCTTCGATCTTTTAGAATCATGGATTTAGGGGGGCAATAATTAACTTGACTAACCCAAATCAGAGGAACCAAAGGGTTACCATTTTGGGTAACCTTTTGTTTCGCAAGCGGAAGGTTAATCGGGCATGGAACATCGTTGCGCTGATTTCCACCGGCTGGTAGGGGCCACCCAAGCAGGTGTTATTGCTGGGCGGAGGACATCCCTAGTCGCAAACCAATGGCAGCGGGCCGTCTTGTTCCATGCCCGACCAAGGTATTATAGGCGAAGAACTGAGGTAACTTTTGCGGGCCGGAAGCGTTTTATAGACTAAAAGCATCAAAATTACGGTATTATGCCGGTCGTGCCTTTTTCGACCGTTTACAAAAGGGATAGCCACTTCCAAAGGCACGGTCACCAGTTCGGTGCTGCAAACGCGATTGAGTATGAGCAGATGGCAGACTCTTTCATGTTTGGCGTAATGAACGGAACAACGCAAGAGCGTCTACGGCCCAACGGAAGAATGAAAAACAGAATGGATTTCGCGACGATTCATTTTGGCTCGGCGGAGGTTGCCCGTCCAATTGTCGCAACGTTTTATATTCCGCATCCCGATACCATCGCAAGGCATGGCGGCGCGATTCAGTTGTTCGCGGATTACTGTGCGAGGCCCGACTAACATCAGATGAGCTTCGTTTGCCCAGTTTGTTTTTTTGCCCAGATGCCTGACCCTCCTCAGGACTACAACATCTGTCCGTGCTGTGGCACCGAATTTGGGAATGACGACATTGAGTACAGCTTCGAACAGCTCCGCTACCAATGGATAGCGAATGGCGCGAGATGGTTCTTTGGAGCACCGCCCTACAGATGGAGCGCTGGAGCACAGTTGACTACGGTGGCTTTTGGGGTGCACACGGAAGTGTCCAACCGGAATGAACGCCCAAACAGCACGAGTATCGGCCATCGCCAGGACAATCTAGAATTGCAATACGCCTGATAGAACCCTATGCCTCGTCTCGGCAGTTTGCTCGTCTGCGAAAAGATAATTATCGATCAGCAGCAAAAACCATCCCTGATCTCGGTATTTCAGAGTATCTCTGCCTTCGTACCGGAGGGACAACCCATTGCCGAGAACACCCTCAGTTTCATTTCGTGGTCCATTTTCGCAGAATGGTTCTTTAGCGAAGATGAAACGAAAAAAACAATAGAACAGGTCGTCGAAGTCTTGCATCCGGACGGCTCTCCAACGGCGATCACTGGCAGACTGACATTTTCTCAATTCGCATTACACGGACAGGGTACGCGTGCCTATGTAAATCTGTTCGGGATTCCAATTGCCAAGCCGGGGATGATCACCATTAATGTTTGGCTGGAATCTGATTCGGTAAAGATAACTGAGATTTTCCCCTATCACATAAGAATCGAACATACCTCCGAGCAGCCCTCACTAGCCTTAGGTGGCTCGGTCGCTCCTGTTTTCGTGGCAGCTCGCCCCGCATGAAGATAACCACAGAGCACGCGAGATTTAACGAAGCACTTAGTCGGGTTCTATCTGTGTCCAAAGAAGAACTACTTCGCAGAGAAAAGCTCTATCAGGCAGAACGGTCCACTAAGCCGAAACGTGGACCTAAGCCGAAACATTCTTTGGCTTCCGACCGCGCTTCCGGTAATGGCGATAGCGATTAGAATTGCCTCGCATCGTTTTTACCAGTCAGTTCTGCGAAGGTAAGTCTCTTGCCAGCGACTTGAGAAAGCGCTAGGAGGAAACGGTCGGAATCGTTCAGCGGGTTTTCCTTTGTGGCGCGGTTATTGAAGCGGAAAACTTGTTCGTCAACGTAACGCTCTAAGTGAAATGGTTCGACCGCAACGTAGGTCCCTTTCAGATTTCTTTTCAGCAACGAGCAAAAATTCTCCAGTCCATTCGTATGCACGCGGCCATTGACATAGGTTTCCGCATGGTTCACAGTTTCGTGAATGTAGCGCCATTTCAGAGTGTCGTAGGGAACGGCGTCATCTGAGTAGACGGGCGATCCGAATTTGACGTTGCTTAGAATCTCCGCTTGCAAGGTTTCGCGTTTCACATTGGGAACGACCGTAGCGCGGACCTGCCGAGCATCCCGATCAAGAATGCCCATCACGACAGTCTTTCCGGTAGCTCCGCCTGTGTGGCCACTGTTAGCGGCGAAACGAGCGCGGCGATCCTTGTGCATGTTCTTCAACTTTCCGCCAACGAATGTTTCATCGACTTCGCATCCACCGCTATCTTTTCCGCCTAACTTTGTTCCGAGATCGCCAGTCTTAAGAGCGAGGCGAAGTCGATGCAGCATGAACCATGCCGACTTCTGCGAGACGCCGAGGTCGCGTTGAATTTCATAGGAGGAAATTCCGTTCTTGCAATTGACGAGCATCCACAGGGCGGGCAGCCACTTCTGCAATGGGATGGGGGAATCCTCGAAAATCGTTTCTACTTTGACGGAAAACTGACGGCGGCAAGAGCGGCACTTCCAACGCTTCTGAGTCTTAAGGTAGTAAGGGTTTTTAGCTGCCTCAAAGCGGCAATCAGGGCAAACGGGACCCTCAGGCCAGCGCATGGCAGCTACAGCGTCAATGCAAACCTGTTCGTCGCTAAAGTATTGAATTGCTTGCTGTAATGTCTTTGGGCTGTCCATGCAAGGAATATATCAAAATGGCGTGGGTTAGTCAAGTATATTTATGCCTTTAGGGGAGGCACTCCTCTCAGATCTTTGAGTTTAAAGGACTTATTCGTAAAATATTGCGCAATAAGGACTTAGAGAGGCAGCCCTTGGCTCTTGGCTTTTAGCTACTCGCTCCGGGGCGCAGTTCGTATTGGGGCCGATCGGCCCGCTTGAGATCCTGGTGAAGGGCGGTGCCCGATCGACTAACGAAAAAAGGATGCGGATTGGTCCCGCATCCTTTTCTTAAGAGTTGTGTCTATTTCTATTATATCAAGTTGGATAGGGGGATACCGACAGAATTTCGAGTTTTATTTCTTGTGATTCTTCAGTGAGTTGCGGGGAAAAGGCGGGGGAACTGGGCTTGACAAGAGAAAGAGGAAAATGGGAGCGCCTCGGATGTCGGCTCAGGGGGCGACAAGCGGATCAATATCTCAACGGGGATAAAGCAGTGGAATGCCACATTTCGAAAGCCACGGAATCCGGCGCACCTGCCGGAAGATCGTTGAGGTGCATTTAGTGTGTTTTTGATGAAAATATGAACCAGCTTTTTGGCGGCCGCGGTGGAAGGCCACTTCTCAAAAGCGAGAAGTGGCGCACCCGTAGTTAATTCTCTCGCGACTGGGCGCACCCGTAGTTAATTCTATCGCGACCGGGACGGTAAAGGTGGTTGCATTCGCGGCAGAGGAGTGGCCCATCCGACGGGAGTGAAGGGCCGGGGGCACACGAGGTCCCTCGACTGCCCTTAGTCGCTTCGCTCCTGCGGGGGGGGTGTTGGGGATGACAGTTTTTGAAAAGTTACTTCGTCCTGCTACGCGAAAAGGGGCGCACCCCAGTTACTTCGATATCGAAGGGAAAAACGAAGCGAGTTATTGTCGCGGTAGATGTGGCCCACCCGCCTAGTTTTTCTGAAGGCTGAGCTGTCTATCTGACCTTGCGCCCGATCGGACGTTTTTGTGAAACGCCGGAGATGGTGCCGTCCGCATTATGCGCGACCGCGTGGCACATCAGTGTACAGGTGTTCGTGCTGCGATTGTAGGCAATGGGGGCGCCGTTATTTTCTCCGACCACGTTGGCGTCGAAGTTCACCAATCGCTCACCGGTGATGCTGGGCGAGACCGCTCCCATGCCGTGGGCGGTGTGGCAGGTGGAGCAACTGAAGCCGTACTGCGAGATGTGCAGTCCGTGTTGTGTGAAGCTGTTGTTGGCAATCACGTTGCTCAGGTCGTGACACTTGCCGCACATCGCGTAGGGTCCGGTGACAGTGAGATCGGGGTTGGGGAATAAGTTAGTCACCAGGCCTCCCGGCACCGCAGCCTGGCTGAACTGATAGTTGCGTTCCAGAATGTGGGAGTTGACGGAGCCGTGAGGACCGTTGGGTCCGGTGCCGCCGAACTCGCGGTTGTCATCGCTGTTATGGCAATCGCTGCAGAAGACGCGCGGTCCGGTGGCGCGCGCGGACGCGATCCCATTCTGATTGAGCTGGTCGATGAGCAGGCTGGGCTGCGGCAGGGGACTCGACCGGTCGTGAGTGAGCGGATGGCTCGAAGTCGCGACAGCCGCAAACTCCGGGATGACATTCAAGGAATCGGGCGCCGAAACAATTCTGATTGGCGCGTACCCGTAAATGATCAGCCGTTGCTTGCCGGTGCTGGAGCCGTGGCAGCGCAGACAATTTTCATACTGGTTGATCGCCGGAGTCAGCACAGTGACGCCATCCAAGGCGCTGATGCCGGTCACACCTGCTTGCGATGGGCGCAACGTAGGCGGAGCGGTGAATTGCGTGGTCTGATTCGAAGCATGCGCGTTGTGGCAATCGACGCAAGTGGCGTGGCGATTGTTATTCAACAGCGCCGCTTCGGCTTCGTCGTGAAAGTTATTTCCCGCGGGCAACGGATGCCCCGTCTTCGCCACTTCAGCCATGATGTTCGCGGGAACAGGCGACAAGAATGTGCCGCCGTTATGGCAGGTGATGCAATCCTGCGTGACGGCATCGGTGCCGGGAGCGGACGGCGTCGCCGGACGCAGCAACCGTGCTGGGGCAGTGGAATCGTGCGACATGTGGCAGGAGGTGCACGCGTTGACCCCAACTGTTGGATACGAGCCGATGTGCCCATCGGGCGAGACCTGGTTCGTCGCGGTCTGATGAATGCTGCCGGTGAATCCGGCGAGCAGGTTGACCTGCCCTTGCACCACGCGATTCGGATCATGGCAGGCGAGACACATCTGTGCGTTCGAACTGTCGCGCACAAGAAAATTTTGCGCGATCCTGTCGATGCCTTGTACGTGAGGACTGTGGCAACTGGTGCATTCGATGTTGCCATTGATCAGCTTCACAGCCTGTGTCGGGTCAGCGGTCTTGCCTTGGGCGACGAGAGATGCCACCAGATCGGGCGCATCTTTAAGAGGAAGCACGAGGCTGAAAGGATGCGAACCGGTCAAGGTGGTTCCGAAAGAATCGACGCTATTTAATGAGCCGACCATCGGCAGTTGGCCATAGGCCGACGACTGTCCGACGCCGACCGTGCCGTCGTGACAGCTCAGGCAAAGGCTGCTGGTGACACCGAGCGTGGGCTGGGTGTTGCCTTGCTCGACGTAGGTGGTGCTGGTGTACGGAGTGTAAGTCTGCGTCGAATATTTTTGATTCCATAGCGGAGAGATTCCGCCCGATCCGCTGTGCGGCGCGTGACAGAAAGTACAACCGAGGCTGCCCTGTGAATAGACGGACGCTCCACTCGCTGCCGTCAGGTTGTGCATGCCTAAGACGTCGGTGTTTCCGGGCGTTTGCGCGGCGAGCAAACCGCACGTTGCGATCATCCCAAGGATGGTCAGTGCAAGGAGGGTGATGAACTTAGAACAGGGAAGCGGCAGGGGAGTGATCACTGTAGCCTCCGGTCGGGCGCCTGAGCGTTCGTCACGGGGATGCCGTGGTAGTGGAACACTTGCACGCGACGGTTGTAGGAATCGACGACGTAAATGCGATCTTGATTGTCGATTTGCAGGCCGGCCGGAAGTTGAAACATTCCGGGCCCGGTGCCGCGCTGTCCGAAGTAGTAGAGCAAATGGCCTTCGCGATCGAAAACTTGCACGATCCCCCATTGAGCGTCGACCACGTAGAGGTGGCCCTCCGAATCGAAGCCAATTCCCTTGGGACGGAAAATCCATCCTGCGCCGTCGCCGACCTTGCCGATGGCGTATTGAAATGCGCCCGACTTATCGAGCACCTGGACGCGAAAATTCATGGCGTCGACAACCACTAACTCTGTTCCGTTCAGGCGCAGTTCTGTTGGAAAATTAAATTCAACGTCTCCCGTCCCCGTCTTCCCAATCGTTTGCAGGATGTTGCCTTGCATATCCATCATGAAAATCTTGTTGCGCAGGGTGTCGGTAACGTAGATATGTTGCGCCGCGGAATCGACCGCAATTCCTGTCGGGCGCTTGAAGTATCCCTCGCCGCCTTTCAGGCTGCCGATCGCGTGTCGATACTTTCCGTTGGCGTCAAAGACGAATACTTTGCCCGTTTGCGAATCCGTCACGTAGATATTGTCCTGGGCGTCAACCGCGACGCACTGCGGCGTGAGCATCGGATCTTTGCCGGCATCGCGGCGCGAGATGAATTTATATTTCTGCTGGACGAAGTCGAAGATGTGCACGCCGCCGGCAGAGACGTCGGTGACGATAACGCGTCCATGGGAGTCGGTGACTACGCTGTACGGGCTCACCAGGTAATGAAAATCGGGCTGGCCCGCGATCACGTCCACGACGCGCGTCCAGAAGCTGCGCTTCGGTTTGACCTCGCGCTCGAGACTGAAACTGCGCTCGAAAGATAATTTGCGACCGCCGTCGAGCAGCAGATCGGGAGGTGGCGGCGGGCCCAGCGATTCTTTTGACTTTTTCGCGGCATGGATTGGGACAGGCGTCGCTAGCAGGACGGCCAACCCGGCGATTGCCAGTCCGGCGAACGCCAGTCGTGCGATCGTCGGTCGCGAGAACATGGCCGTTCGGTCGCGCATGTCTAGAAGAAGTCGAACCATCTGGTCATCCCGACGAAGTAGGAAGTGGTGTTAACGGGCTCGCCGATCGCGCTAATGCCCTGCGTGAAGCGCGTGTATCCAGCCTGCAACCCGATTCGTCTCAGATGGTACTGCATCTGGGCGTTAAAGACTTCCGTGTTGTTGTGCGATGTGGTGCTGGCGATGGTGTCGCTGATGGCGCGGCTGAAGGTTCCCGAAATCGACATGCGTCTCACCGGGCTGAGCGAGAGTCCGCCGCCGTAACTCGATCCGGTGAAGAGGATGAAGTCGGTCAGACCTGGCGTCGGCTCGGGCTGGATGATGCCGCCTGCGCCAAGGAGCGAAAGTCCAGTGGAATGCGAGTAAAAGCTGTTGACCGACAGCCGCCGCATGCTTAACGAAGAAGAGTAGCTTTCGCTGTGACTGGTCGTTCCCTGATCCTGATTCAGCCCGCTGTGGTTGCCGGTGAAGGCCGAGATCCATTGGATACCACCCGGAAGACGGCGTCCTACATTCGCACGGTAGCTGTAGTAAGAAGTTGTGTAAGTGATCAGGAGAGTCTGGACGTTTTGGGCGTAGCTGAACTGCCCGGAGGTCGTCCAATGGCCGAGGCGATGATAGAAGTTCACGTTGCCCATGAAGCCCACAGCATTTTGTCCCTGGCCGTTCGAGCTGTCGATCACGGAACCGGAAAATGTGAACATATCGAAGAGCCGCTTGCCATAGTTGAGCGTGGCGGCCAGGTATTCGCCGGTGTAACTCTGTCCAAAGTAAAACTGGTTGTAATAAGTAGCCTGCCCCGAGGCTGACAGGAAGTTCGTGAGCGCGTAAGTTGCGCCTGCACCCATCGTGGATGAATGGGAGCCGGATCCCAGATCCTCTCCGCCTGCGCCTACCCCGCCACCCAGACCCTGCAGCAGGTAGCCATTCAGATTGTCGGTATAGTTCTGGGTTACGTTAAAACTGAATTTCTGTGTGGGATGAAACGTAACGTTCGCGGTTTCGTTGCTGTCGGTGTAGTTCGAGGTATCGGACATGTTGCCGCCTTGTCCATCACTCGATAGAAAACTGTTGTTGGCGGAGGCCCGGTTGTAATTGATGTAAAACAATCCATGCATCGGCAGGCTGTGCTGTGCTCCAAAACCGAGGTCGTTTCCACTCGAATCTTGGACCTCGGCCTGTTCGCCCGACAGGAACGCAGGGAATACCGAATTGAGACTGTTGTGGGTGTAGTAGGCGTTCAGGCGGAAACCCGCGACCTGATAATTCGAATGCACGTTGAACAGCTTGGTGCTCGAATCGCTTTCCTGACTTGTGCCGTAAATCGTGCTGTCGCCGGCACCTTGCGAATATCCAACCGACAGGGTGGGCCAGTCTGGATGCAATGCACTCCAGTTGATTCCGAATCCGTGACCGGAACCGTAGGTCGTGAAGTCCGGCTGCCCGGCGAAGCCGAATGTGCCAGTGCTGTTGCGGTCGTAATTGAAAGTGACGGCTCCGGGATAATTGCTGCCGGTAAAGAAATTTACGGTGCCATCGACTCCGCTGGCGCCCGTGAGCGATTGAAAGTTGGAATCGTCCCGCGATTGATCGTAGTAGGGGTGTGCCGTGAACGAGATGAAATTGGGATTGTAATAAGAGCCCGAAACCTTGCCATCAAAGCCGAGGTCTAACCCATGGTCGGACTGCACGGCATCCCCGTAATCGCCTTGGTAGCCAAAGGTAAACAAGCCGCCAGCGTTCAGCTTGGTGTTCTCGCCGATCGAGATGGCTGGCTGCTGAGCGGCTGCGAACTGCGCCATCACCAGAACCACCATCCCGATGATGAGTTTCGCGACTTTCATTGCTCTGCAACCTTTCCAGCCAGAGATCAAAAATCCGAGGAGAACTTACCTCTTGCAGGGCAAAGCGATTGCCAAACATGCCCCTTCGGAACGATCTGCATAGCTCTGATAAGAAATGGTTTAGAGATATCTTGGATGAGGTGCCCAAGGCAATCCGCGCCGCAGTGTGGGATATCACGCGAACAGGGGGGAGAAAGACTCAATCCGCGGGTGAGTGGAGCAGAGGGCGTCTTCGACCAGCACTCTGCCGACTCCAAAAACCTGTCATCCCGAACGGAGTGAGGGACCCCTAACCTCCCACAAATGTGCGGGTTTAGGGGTCCCTCAGTTCGTTCGGAATGGCAGAGTGCCAAGTTGCCCTAGCTGACTTCGATTTTGGCTTTGGCACGCAATTGCTTGGCGAGGCCCGAGCGTAGCTTCTCGTACTTGCTCTTTTGCAACTCTTCCTTGAGGTCAGCCTTCACTTCCTGCAGGCTCTGCTTGCTTGCGGGGTTATGAGCGTTCAGCCGGACGATCGTATAGGCCGTCTCAATCTGAATGAGTCCGCTGACTTGTCCGGGCTGCATCGTCGTGAATGCCTTGACGATCTGCGGCGGCAACTTGTCGCGCGCGATCACCTTGTGGTCGCCCATATTCACGCGGAAGTCGTCTTGGGAAGTTTTCTCCGCGAGCAAGCCGAAATCCTGATAGGTCTTCGTGGCCTTGGCCTGACGCAATGCCTCTTCCGCATGCTTTCTGGCGTCTTTGGCTTGGGCATCCGTTGGCTTCAGCGTTGGGACGACTGAAATACTCTGGAAGGCGTACGACTCCCCGCGTTCGAAGCGCTTCGGATTCTTATCGTAGTAAGCCCTGACCTCGGCCAGCGATACTGCCGAGCGGTCTTCCACATCGTTCTTGAGTAACGAATCGATCAGCATCGAGCGCTTGATCTGCTGGCGAAGTTTATTTTCAGAGCCCTGCATCTCCACTTGCATGTATTGCTGGTAGGCATCGGGGCTCTTGAACTGCTTGCGAAAATCGGTCTCGGCGCGATTCAGCTTCTCGGCGGTAACCGTCATTTTGCGCCGCACCGCTTCCTGATACACCAACTCCTCGAAGATGATCATTTCGAGCGCGCCCTGCCGGATCGCCGCTTCTTGTGCCTTGGGGAACCCGTTGTGCTGCTGGGCGTAGGGAAAGATCGAATACATCTCCCGCAACAGATCGCGGTCGGTAAGCACGGCGCCATTCACGCGGGCTACTGCCTTGTCACTGACTTGTGGCGCCGGCGCCATCTGTGGCGCACTGGCGCTCGCGACGGTTGTCGTGTTTGCCATCGAGGTCGGAGCGTGCGAGGCCATTTGCCCTCGGGCGGCAGCCGGTGCGATCGACAAAAAGAGCGTGATCAGAAGGGAAGCGCTGATGGGGAGTGGTTGTTTCATAATTCCTCACTTGCTGAATTCCTATGGGGAGCGAATTCGAAAAAAAAGGGGAGAGATTTTCTCTCCCCCGTTTCTACACCAGCCATTTCTACTGGAAGGTGGTGGTGATGTTGTTGGTGTTGTTGGCTTCGTTCGATTCGCCAAAGTGGCACTGGCGGCAGAACTGAGTCGTCGAAGGTGCTTGGTTCGCGGCGTAGTTCTGGTTGTTCGGGTTGTACGGGCCGTTCACGAAGAAGTACGTTGCATACCACTTGCCGCCGCCGTCGTTCGCGATCGGGCTGGCAGTCGTCGAGGTGTACACCGTCATTACATGCTGGTTGTGGCAGGTGGTGCAAACTACGTACGGTTTGCCGCCGGCGGTGACGCCGAAGGGTTGCGAGTACTTGCCAGGGGCCAGAGCGGGATATCCATAGTTGGCGACATACTGGGCATAAGGCGTGCCAGCGGTTACCGACATGGATGTGCCGTTGAATACCAGGCCGCTGCCGGTGCTGATGTCAGCGAGCTGTCCCACTGGATGATCGTTGGTGTAGTTGCCGGCCACTGTGCCATCGTTGCCGAGCAAGGTCGGAATCGGCTTCGTTCCATAAGTGGTGTTGGTCAACAGGCCGATGCGTTGTTCGTAGGACTGATTGGTCATCATGTTCGACTGCGTGACGTTGCCATCATGGCAGCTCAGGCAGAGCAGGATGCCACCAACTTCGGTGCTGCCGGTGCTGATGCTGGTCGGCAGAGTTTCTGTATATTTTCCCTGGTCGCCGAATGCGATCGTGGCGCCATACAGCGGACTTGCGTCCTGGCCCCACAAAGCATAGCTACCGGCATCGGCGCCGCCGCCGTGACCGGAACCGAACGAGCCGCTATGCGGAGCATGGCAGCCCGCGCAGCCGCGGCCTTGATTGTTGTGCGCGCCGAGGACGTCAACTGAGGACGACCAATTTTGCGCCATCATGAACCCTGCGAATGCGAAGACTACGAGTACGACTAACATCGCTTTCTTCATAAAATTCAAAACCTCCATGATTTTTGGAACTCTTTCTAAATTCTCAGAGGCTTAGGCCTTGGGCTGGATTTTGTGCCTGGGCACTCTTCGCAGCCGCCCCTCGGTCATTAGTCATGCAACTGGCGATCCGAAGAAGACCCAAAACGAACAGGCCGCGCGAGCTGATGGAAGTCATTGATTTTAAGGAAGTAATACTTCCGTAGGAGAATCGGCCCCGGTTTCGCTGTCGGGCCAAGGTGGGGGAAAAGAACCAATTGCAAAAATGGGTTGGTGAAATGCCGCAGTTCCCAGAAATGTTGCAAAACGCAACAAACCTGCTGCGAGATGCCACGGAATCGTGAACGGTGGCAGGAGGGAGAGGGTGCGATAACGGATTCCGTCCCGGCCGAGCGTGGCCGGGGCGGCGTCCAAACAACTTTAGCGACTCTGCGGGGCTGAGGTCTGCGCTACTGGAGGGGCGACTGGCACGATGTCTTTCTGACCGACACCTGCCTTCTTGAGGCGCTGCTCGTCTTTTTCTTTCTTGAGCTGTTCGGCCTCGACGTCGGTCACATAGCGAAATTGCTGTACGCGCCCGGGATAGATCTCCGAGGTGAAGATGCGGTTGTTCTTGTCGGCCGTAATGCTGACGAGGCCCTGGAACTGTCCCGGCAGTAGTCCATGCCCGCCGAACGAAATCAGCAACTGTGCATCTTTGTTGAAGACCTGCACGCGATCCTGCATGCCGTCCGCGACCCAGATATGGCCGTCGCTGTCGATGGCCACGCCCTTGGGACGCGCAAAATACCCTGGCCCATCGCCCGATTTCCCGAAAGTGCTGACGAATTTGCCGTCCGCGTCGAAGACTTCGATGCGGTTGTTTAAGGTATCCGCGACATACAAATTCCCGTCCGAATCGACCGCCAGCCCGGTTGGTTTGGCAAAATCGCCCGGTGACGTCAGTTCGTGATTGTGTCCCGTGGTGCCGATTTTGCGCAGCAGTTTGAGGGTGTCGGCGTCATAGACGAGCACCTGGTCGAGTTTGATGTCGGAGACATACAGCAGGCGATTCTCTTTGTCGATGGCCAGCATGCTGGGTTCGCCCAGTCCGTCGGTGATCACGTCTTCTGTTTTATGTTCGGCGTTGAAGACCAAAATATGCCGCAGCCCAGGGTCGGAGACGAACAGGCGATCCCCATCATCCATCGCCAAGCCGATAATGCGATCGAAATGTGCGTGGGTCTTGTTCTTGATCATCTCCATGTCGCGAGTTTCGGTGTTGAAGATGAAGATCGCTCCCACTTTTTGGTCCGCGATATACAAGTTGTTCTTGGAATCGACCGCCATGCCGTAAGGCTCGGCGAGTTGCCAGAGGACTCGGCCGCTTTCCTGCTGCGTCTGCGTGCCCGCGAGGCGGTCCATCCACTTGGCTTTCTTGGTGTCGGTGCCGGCTTCCACCTGCGCGATTTTCTCAGCCGCGAAAAAGCCCTGATACCGTATTCGCGCCACGGCAGGGGGATTTGGCCAGACGATGTTGGAGTAGTCGATCACCGAAGCTTTCTTGGGCGCATCGGTCGTTTTCTTTTTCTTATCCGCGAACGCCGAACCTGACGCCAGCAGCGCCAACGCCACCAGAAGACAAAAAAGCCGCGTGCTCCACGCGTCGTGCGCTCTGCATGGGGTGCGCTCGGATTGGCGAATCGTTCTCGTTGTAAGGTCGGACATATTCACTCTCCAAATCTCTTATGCGGGCTAGCGCTTGGTCAGATCCTTGTGACACGTGACACAGAACGCCAGATTGTTTGCCTGATCTTTTACCAGCAAGTCAGGTTGGGCTGATGCGTGTGGCTGGTGGCAGGAAAGACAGCTGATCTGCGCGTGAACTTTTGTGATATCGCTCGGATCCATGACGTCCGATACGGGATGGCCTTCGATCGGATGCCCACGCCCGAACTTGAGCGGCAGGACCACCGCCTTATTCTTGGCGAAGTAATCTTCGGGCAGTTTCACGCTGCCATTAAAGATAGTGATCAAATGCTCGGCTTCGAGTTTCTTTGGCGCCGGAGCATCCGGGCCATGGCACTCAAGGCAGAGCGTATCTGCTTTCTTGGCGCGAAGCAGGTGATCGTTCTCGCCGCCGTGCGGTTCGTGACAGGTCGCGCATCCCTGTTGGAAAGCCGGTTGGTGCAGGTGTGCATTTTTGAACTGGTCGGCCTGATCGGAATGGCAAGCGAGGCACGCGCTCACCGGATCCGGTTGCAGAAATCCGGGACTCTTGCCGGCATGTGGATTGTGGCAGGCGATGCATTCTCCCTGGGCTCCGGGATGCGGCACCTTGGCCTTGTCAATCTTCTCGACCTGGTCGCTGTGACAGGTTGCGCACAGGGCCCGCGAATCGGCATTCGTCAAAACCACTTTGCCATCTTTCGCCGGAGAGTGGCAGATCTCGCAAGTCCTGTCGGCAAAGGGAGGATGCGTGAACTTCTGCATCAACTTCGGCTGCGCCGATTGATGGGGATCGTGGCACTGGGTACAAGTAGCCGTGCCAAAGGGCTGCCCCTGGTGCGTCTTGATTAGCGCCGCGTCTTTGACGTCGTGGCAGTCGATGCACAGGGCGGGGACGGCCTTCGTCAGGTGATTGTCGAATTCCTGTTTCCCGCGTTCGCCAACTTTGTGCGTCGTATGGCAGGTGTCACATCCCATATCGAGCGCGGCATGGCGGCTGCCTTTTTCCGGCACGTTCAGCCCCTGGGTATGGCAATCAAGACAGAGGTTCTTGCCCTTCTCGCCCGACGTGGCTTTCAGCAACTGAAACTTGTTGTCGGAGGTGTGCGGGTCGTGGCATTTAAGGCAGTCGCGCACGGCTGGGGGATGGACCGTTCCTTTTAGAGTTGCCGCATCTTTATCCGCGTGACAGGTAATGCAGAGGCTCTGCGGAGTCGAAGTGATCAGTTTGATGCGAGTGATGTCTTTGTTAACCCGCACCTCATGGCACGTCAGACAGCCCATCGCAATCGCAGAATGGACTGCCTTGCCTTTTGTTTTGTCTTCGTGGCATTCCAGGCACTTAGCGGCATCGACGTTCTTGTCTAGGGGAACCGGGTGTACGGCAGCGATCGCGCGAGACATTAAGAGTGCGATCAGAACAAATAAAATGAGGACCACAGCGGCAAAAGGACGTTCCAGCCGTTTCGTGGCTGTTTGGTGGAACCCGATGCGATGGGGGAGCAGTCTCAAGTGGCCTCCGAAGGGTGCGTGTGCACGGGACCTGCCGTATCTCCGAAACAAGGTTGCAAATCGCAACATTGGCGTAAGAGATTGACTTGAACCGAGTTGAGGTTGTCGCGCGAGTATATCGAGAGCGCGGCAACCCTGAGTATGGTCCGAGAATGGGCTTTCTGCCACAGCATCCTCGGTGAAATGCCCCACGGGGTGTGCGGCGCCGTTCCGGCAGAAATTCCGGAGTCGCAGAGGGATCCGGCTCTTCGAGAGAGGTGTGAAGCAGCGACGCGTGGGAAGTCAGTCCGGGAATGGCGGGGAGGCGCGTCGTCACTGGAGATTGTGACATTCGTCACGCTGGCTCCGCCGCAGGTAGATCCCTCGTCTCCGAATGCTACTTCAGTTCGTCACCACGGTTGGTGAGGCCCGTCACGAACCGCTTGTGATGTGTTAAATCGCCGCCGAAGCCGATTCCGGTGGGTGATTTAGCCCAAGCCGTGCCTGGTTGTCATCTCGCTTTATCCACTTAACCCGTGTTGATTCATGCGATTACGCTCCAGTGCCCGTCTGGCGTGGAACATGCATTTGAGCTATTGAACATGGAGAGGTTATGGCCGTAAATTCACCTTCGTTCGTCCACAAAATCTGGCGCACCGTCGCTTCCATCCAGACCGGCGTGGTGCTGTTGATCCTGGTTGTCATTCTTTCGGCGGTCGGAACAGTGATCCTGCAACGCCCTGTCACCGATGCCGACGAGATGCAGAATGCCTACTCTCCACAAGCGCTTCGTATTCTCGACGCCGTCGGCCTCACCGATGTCTTCCACTCCTGGTGGTTTTTGGGACTCGTCCTGCTGGTCAGCTTGAGCATTGTCGCCGCTTCGGTCGATCGCTTTCCAAATTCGTGGCGCTATTTCTCGCGCCCCTACAAATATCCCGACGAAAGCTTTCGCCGCGCGCTGCGTCCGCAGAAATCAATCCCCATCGCCGACGAAGAGTCGGGATTGGTCGCGGCACAACGGGCCCTGCACTCCATAGGATTCAAGCCGGAGCGCGTGGTGCGCGAAGATCACTTCGGAATTTTTGCCGAACGTCATCGCATCTCCGAACTCGCCGTTTATATCGTCCACGCCAGTTTGCTACTCATTTTCTGCGGCACCATCATCGACGGCATCTGGGGATGGCGCGCCTCCATCAATCTGAACGAGGGACAGACCTCAAACGTCGTCGAATTGCACGACGGTTCGACCCGCACCCTCCCCTTCTCGATTCGCTGCGAGAGCGCCGGCCAGGAGAACTATAAGGACGGCAGTCCGAAAAAGTGGTGGTCCAAACTCGCCATCGTCGAAAACGGACGCGATGTAACGAAGAAAGAAATAGTCGTGAACGACCCGCTGCTTTACCACGGCGTTCGGTTTTATCAATCGAGCTACGGACCGAACGGCAAAGTTGACAAGCTTGCGCTGGTTGCCGTTCCGATGTCGCCCTCGCCGACCGCACAAAAACAGGAAATCGGGTTGGCCGTTGACGAAAGCGCATCGCTCGACGCTGATACTACAGTCCGCTTCGCGGAATTCTTTCCTGACTACGCCGTACGGGATGGGCAGGTCTATCTAAAATCCCGCGAACTGGATAACCCTGCCGCACACTTGATCCTCACCACGAAGAGCGCGGGCGTTAGCAAAGACTTCGATATTTGGTTTCCTGAAATTGAGGGCGTCTCTGACAACTCGAAGTCGCCCTGGCAGTTTCACGCAACCGATCTGAAGATGGGGCACTTCACTGGCCTTCAGGTTTCGCATGAACCCGGCCAGTTTGGCGTCTGGTCTGGCGTAGTTCTCATGGGCATCGGACTGGCCTTCGTCTTCTATGTGGTGCACATGCGCTTCTGGGTCGTCCCTGTGCTCGATGCGAAGACCGGCAATTATTCGCTGTGGATCGGCGGGAGCGCGAATCGTAATCGTGATGCTTTCGAGCAGCGTTTCGCAGATTTGGCAGCCGCGATCGAAGAGGAACTCAAAGCCATTACGAAAGCGACTCCTCGAGAACAGCCAACCGAGCAGGCAGCGCAAAAACTAGTTGTATGATTTTTGTCGCTGAAATCGCCGAAACAGAAATATTGGGAGGATGGAAATGGCACCAGCAAAAGTAGAACAACAACAGCAACCCGCCACCGGCATGACCCTGATCGCAATGGTAGGATTCGGCATTGTCTTTCTGCTGTTGATGGCTTTTCTGAACGTGGTCAAGAGCGGCAACCTGCTGAGCGAGACTAACCTCCTCTTCGCCACCTTGATTTTTTACTGCGGAGCGGGCGCCCTCTACCTCGGATTCGGCGTCACCGGCACCGAGTCGTACGTGAAATTCGCCTCGCTCGCTACATGGCTCGGCCTAATCGCGAACACCGCCGCCGTTGCTCATCGCTGGTACGAGGCCGGACACGCTCCCTTTGCGACCGTCTACGAAATGCTGCTCAGCTTCGTCTGGACGCTTGCCGTCCTCACGCTGGTTGCCGAGAAGAAATATCACGTCAAAGTGATTGGCACGGTAACGATGCCGGTAGCGATCGTTGGAGTGGTCTTGATGCAGTTGCTGCGCACCGAAGTTCATCCCCTGGTGCCGGCTCTGCAATCGACTTGGCTGCACGTACACGTGACGCTGGCGATGCTGGCTTATGCCGCCTGCGCCCTAAGTTTCGCTCTCGCCATGATGTTCCTCATCCAGGATCATATGAAGACCGAAACGTTCCTCGCGGTGACCAGCGCGAGCACGCTTGGAATCTACGCCTCCATCGTCCTGACGCGTTTTGAAAAATGGGGTGGCCTCAATCTTGTGGCCTGGGATCCGGATCGTAAAGCGGAGGTTTTCCTCTCCAAGGGAGTGCGTCTCTTCGTCACCATCCCCGATCTGGGTTGGGTGCTGATGCTGACCTTGTTAGCGGTTGCTACTCCGCTCGTCTGCTACGGCTTGGCGCGCTGGAAAGATAACGATAGCTTCCTCACCGTCGCCAATCGCGCCGTGTTTCTCAGCATTCTTCTTCAAGTCATGACATTAGCGATGTTTCTGGTTCGCGCGCGCGATAGCCGTTACCCATCGCTCGACGCGGACGGATTATTCCCGACCACCCTCGCCGCCAGTCCTTTTATTCTGTCGGGTTTAGTAGGCGGCGTCTTCATCTCTCTCCTTTATCTGCTGTTGGTGTGGCGCCGCAACGATCTTGAGCGCTTACTGCCCGCGTCCGACGATCTTGACCGCATCACTTACAAGACGATTTGCCTGGCTTTCCCTCTGCTCACTCTTATGATCGCCGCTGGAGCCTATTGGGCCAACCAGACTTGGGGCTCTTACTGGAGTTGGGATCCGAAAGAAACCTGGGCCGCAATCACCTGGCTCGTCTACGCGCTTTATCTCCACATGCGCATTACCCGAGGATGGCGTGGCCGCAGAGCTGCGTACTTCGCGATTGCCGGCTTCGCGGTCGTCATGTTCACCTTTTTCGGAGTGACGTATCTGCTCCCCGGATTGCACGCATACGCTTAGTACTCGGCCGGCATCTGAAGAGTCGTCGAGTTCGGTGCCTGAATGGGCGCGGTTTTCAGGCCGCGCCGTAAGTCAAGGGAAGTAAATTGTGGTTTGAGTCCACTGCAAGCCACGGAGGCGGTAAATTGAATTCCGTTCGCGTGAATTGGCAGATTAAAGCGCTCTTGCCGGTCGTCTTTGTGTTGCTGGCAGGGCTGCTCCTGTTCATCGTCGCGACGGTATCGTTTCGCGATCCGGAACGCCACGCCGTCCTCATCGTCGCCGGAGTGGGCGCGATCGTCATCTGCGGAGTATCGATCGGCGCGCTGGCCTACTTCATCCAACGGCCGATGGTTGAACTTCAGGAGAAGATTGCCCAGGTCAGCGAAGGGAATCTCGACGTATCCGTCAGCTTCTCCGGCCGCAACGACGAAATCGGAGACCTCGGCCGCAATTTCAATCACATGATGCAGCAGTTGCGTGAAAGCCGCGCCGAAATCGAATCTCTGCACCGTACGCAGATGTCGCGCGCCGAACACCTCGCAACCCTTGGAGAACTCGCCGCCGGCCTCGCCCACGAGATTCGCAACCCGCTCGCCGGAATTGCCGGGGTGATCGAGATTATTGGACGCGATCTGCCTGCCACCAGTCCCGCCAAAGCCGTCGTAAAAGACGCACGCCAGGAGATCACGCAGATCAACCGCATCCTCACGGACTTGCTGGAGACGGCGCGTCCGCATCCGCCGCAAATCTGTCTGAGCAATCTCAATACGACTGTGGAGCACGCTGTCATGCTGGCGCGGCAGCAGGTGCTCTCCAAGCCGATCAAGATCGAATTGCAACAGGCAGCCGATCTGCCGGACGTCGAGCACGACAGCGATCAGATTCATCAGGTGCTTCTCAATCTGCTTCTCAACGCCGTGCAATCGATCGAAGGATCGGGCGCGGTGCGCGTCGAGCTCGGCTCGCGTGACGATTGCGCGAGCGTCGTCGTCAGCGACACGGGACGCGGAATTCCTCCGCAAAACCTCGCGAACATCTTTCGGCCGTTCTACACCACGAAGGGCAACGGAACCGGTCTCGGACTTTCCCTCGCTCGTCGCATCGTAGAAGAACATCATGGCCGCATCGAAGTCGCCAGCAGGGTGGGGAAGGGAAGTAAGTTCGAGGTGATCCTGCCGCTGCGGATTCCCCACAACGAGGCCGTCGTCTCCTAGGGAAACTCTTGTTTCCAGGATCTCGCTTCTCAGCGAAAGAAGAGTCGGTACCTGCCGACAATCGCCACCTGATCACTCGGAACTGCTTTCTGCTCGCCGTTTCGTGTAAATTAGTCTCCGGTGCCTTCCCAAAAAATCATGATCGTCGACGACGAGCGCCTGGTGCGCTGGTCCCTGCGCCAGAAGTGCGAAGAGTGGGGATATCAGGTCGTCGAAGCCGACGCCGGAGAGCCCGGTCTTAAGCTAGCCCAGCGCGAATCCCCGGACCTCGTCTTGCTCGACGTGCGTATGCCCGATCTCACCGGCATCGAAGTTCTCGATCAACTTAAGAAGAATGGCGACGCCCGAGCGGTCATCATGATCACCGCCGATCCTCAGCTGGACGACGTCAAAGCGGCTCTCAAGCTCGGGGCCTACGACTTCATCGGCAAGCCAGTCGACTTCGACGAGTTGCACATCACCATCAAAAATGCGCTCGAAGCGACCAGCCTGCGCACCGAAGTGCAGCAACTCCGTGGCGAAGTGCGCCGCGTTGGCGGGTATCACGACGTGGTCAGCGTTTCCGCCAAGATGACCGAGCTGATGAACTTCGTCCGCAAAGTGGCAGCCAGCGAGGCCACAACCATTCTGATTCAGGGCGAAAGCGGGACCGGCAAAGACCTTATCGCCAAGGCGATTCACTACGAGAGCACTCGGCAGGAGAAGCCGTTCGTCGCGATCAATTGTTCAGCGATTCCCGAAACACTGATGGAAGCCGAACTCTTCGGCCACGAAAAAGGCGCGTTCACCGACGCTAAGCAGATGAAGAAAGGCCTCTTCGAGGCGGCGGATGGTGGGACCTTGTTTTTGGATGAGATCGGCGAGCTCTCTCCCCTGTTGCAGGCGAAGCTGCTGCGGGTGCTGGAAGATCAGGTGATTCGCCGCGTTGGAGGCATACGCGACATGCAGGTTGATGTCCGTGTGATCGCAGCCTCCAATCGCGATCTCGAAAAAGCCGTGCGCGACGGCCAGTTTCGCCAGGACCTTTATTATCGCCTCGCAATTATCGCGATTTTCATTCCTCCGCTGCGCGACCACAAAGAAGATATTTTGCCGCTCGTCGATTTCTTCATCGACCGTTACAATCGGCGGTTTAAAAAGTCGATTCGTGGGATCACCGAGGAAACGCGCCGCTTAATTTTCAGTCATAACTGGCCGGGCAATATCCGCGAACTGAAAAACACGATTGAACGCGGCATGATTCTTGAGGACGAGCCGTATCTGCGTCCCGTTTATCTGCCGTTTTCTGTGGGAGAATCCGGTGGCCGCACGGTTTTCGAGCGCACCTCGCCAGCCGACGGCGGACAAACGCTGCCCAACGGCCGCACGCTTCCGCGGCTCTACATTCCCGAGGGAGGAACATCGCTGGAAGAGGTCGAACATTCGATGGTCGAACTCGCCATGCGCCAAGCCAACGGAAACCAGACGCATGCTGCGAAACTTCTGGATATCAGCCGCGACGCCCTGCGCTACAAACTGAAGAAATTCGGCCTGATTCGCGGGGACGACGAAGCCTCGCAAACCTCGACCCTCGAAGAGCAATAAATCCCGGCATCGTTGTGCAGTCCGCCGTTGAACAAACTGGAGCAAATGAATCGATTGCGGAAGGCCTCTCAGCAAACTCGCTGTCCTTTAATTGTTCTAATGGTTACCGCGCGGGTCGTCATGGCCACATCGTTTGTGGTTGGCGCTTCCGCAGTCCTCTCCGCTTCGGACTCAGAACCGTGCCATGCAAGTGGCAGCCACGAGATTTCGATCACATGCGATTACACTGCCGATAGTTCGAAGGATGAGTCGGCAGCCGGTGAACCGCGAATTGCTCTGAATCATGCGGCGTTTTCGTTTAAGACCAAGCACGACAATTGGATGAGCATTGCTCTTACGTTTACGAATCTGGATAGCGCCAAGCCGTCGGAAGCGCGGCCGGTTTATCTGGCGATCGATGACGATTCCGGAAAGAATTACATCCGGCGCGTTCTGCCCCACGTTGATTTCCGCACTCTGGCGCCTGGGCAAAAGAGCGAGTTCTCGGAGCATCTTCTGATTCCGGCGCTTCATTCTGGGCATTACCGGATCGAACTCTGGATTCCCAGTTCTAATTCGGCTTTGAAATTCGACGTCTCTCGCAATCTTCTGATTGAGAGCGTCGGCGTGGCGGATCGCAAGACGGGACTCAATCGCGTGGCGTCGTTCTCCGTTATCCATTAACGGCCACCAGTTCGTTGACAGTTGAACGCCCGAAACGGCCCGCTGGGCCGGGCGAGTCAGCTCTTTCCCTTTGCATTTGTCACGGTAATGTCGCCAAACTTTCGTTGGGATCCTCGCCGATCGACATGCTATGCTTGTTAGCCAAGGTTGGTTTCCACCCTACCCTTCAGGAGCGGCATATCCATGTATCAAGTGAGAGCGAATCGACACCCCAGCCTTGTCCGCCTAACGCAGAGAACTCGTGTGCTCACGCAGTGGCTGAACCTCTCCTGCCTGCTGGCTGGCTTACTCCTGATGGCGGCGCTTCCGTCGTTCGCTCAGACCAGCGTTCTGACGCAGCACAATGACGTTGGCAGAACCGGGCAGAACACGAGCGAGACGATTCTCACCACATCGAATGTGAATAGCTCTCAGTTTGGACGGCTGTTCACGCTTCCGGTGAAGGGGCAGATCTACGCTCAGCCGTTGTATGTTCCGAATGTCACGATCAACGGGGCTGCGCACAATGTTCTGATCGTGGTCACCGAGCGAGAGTTTGTTTACGCCTTCGACGCCGATCAACAGGGTACGGCACTGTGGCAAGCGAGCATGGTGGATACGGCTCACGGCGCGGCCAAGAATGAACACGCGCTGCTCAGTTCCAAGACAACCGGATGCACCGACATGCAGCCGTACATCGGCATTACCAGCACCCCGGTGATCGATCCGAGCTCGGGAACGATTTACGTCGAGGCCAAGTCGCAAAAGGGATCCAACTTTTTTCATCGCCTCCATGCTCTGGATTTGACAACCGGCAACGAGAAAGCGCCGGGTCCCGTGGTGATCACGGCTACGGTCAGCGGAACCGGAGATGGATCGCAGGGTGGGCAACTGACTTTCGATGACTTGCGTCAACTCAGCCGTCCCGGCCTGCTCCTGCTGAACGGGTCTATTTACATAGCCTACGCGTCGCACTGCGACTCCGGTCCTTATCATGGATGGATGTTCGCCTACGACGCTGCGACTTTTACGCAACAGAGCGTTTTTGTGACAACTCCAAATGGCGGACTGGGCGGCTTCTGGATGTCGGGATCGGGCGTTGCGGCCGACGCGGGAAACAGCATCTACATTTCCAGCGGCAATGGGAGTTTTGATACACAGCATGTTCCGGCGACGGAACTGGGCGACACGATTATGAAGCTGGGCACCACGAATGGCGACCTTTCGCTTCTTGACTACTTCACTCCTTCGGATCAGGCCTGCCTCTCGAATGAGGATGCCGATCTTGGCTCGGGAGGCGTTCTCGTTCTTCCCGATCAACCGGGAACCTATCCGCATATTCTGGTGGCTTCGGGAAAAGAAGGCGCAATTTACGTCGTAAACCGTGACCAGATGACTGCCGGAAATCAGCATTATGAGGGTAGAAATAGCTGCCAGACGGACGATCCGCAGATATTGGAAGAGTCCGCTTCCGGCGCCATTGGCGGAACCTGGAGCATGCCAGCGTACTGGAACAGCACTCTATACTTCTGGGGCGCGGGAGACCGTCTGAAATCGATTCCGGTGGTTAACGGTCTTCCTGATTTCACGCATATCACGGCCAACTCGACCACGATCCAATTTCCCGGCGCGACTCCGTCCATTTCTTCGAATGGCAATACGGTTGGCAGCGCGATTCTGTGGGCGATTGATTCCTCCAACTATGGTTCGCCAGGACCGGGTCCAGGACCGGCCGTTCTGCACGCCTTCGATGCGACGAACATTTCGAAGGAGTTGTGGAACACCACGCAAGCCAAGCACAATCGTGATCGCGCGGGCAACGCCGTGAAGTTTTCCGTTCCGACGGTGGTGAACGGGAAGGTCTACGTCGGCACCTCGACCGTTGTGGATGTCTACGGATTGCTGGCGCCGGTCGGCGCGACTCGCTGATTCGGGAAGTTTATTTGTTGAAAGGTTCGCGCCGCGAGATAGTTCGAGTTTCAATTGTTTCCGATTAAGGTATTAGTTTGCGGGGGCCCGCCACCCCGTTTTGAAAACCGATCAGTCATCGCAGCGGTGATCTGCTGCGTCCTCCCAGGAACAAAAACAGACAACGGTGAACGCTGCGCCATTAGAGGTGGGCGCGCTGAATCACGCGTCAAGTCATGACTGTCTCGGCGGTGAATCGACTGTGATCGAAACCCAACGCTCGAGCGCGGAATAGAGGAAGCGTCTGGAATCGACGTTTCTATCGCGCAACAATTCTTACCAACAATCGGAATTTTGATTCAACTGTGCGTGATTCAGAACGAATCCGTGTCCAAAAATTAGTCATTGTCCAAAAGTCAAACACATTGGGCGAAGCGAAGGGTGTGGCCCTAAGGTTCCACACCTAATGCCCCAAATCATTGACACGCGGACAGGGTAGAGTGGCTTTGTGAGATATCGCGCGACCGAACTAGCGACGGTGGACGCTGCACGCAAGCACATCGTCCGCGGGCACAGTGTAATCAGTGGGACGGCGCGACTCATATTTGTATTGGCGATTTCAATTTTGATTTTTGTGGGCGTTGCCTCCTATCGCAGCGAAGTCGCTTCCAGTGAAAGCATCCACTGGGTGCGGCACTCGCATGAGGTGCTGGAGAGGTTGCAGAGTTTGCTCTCCGACATGAGGGGGATGGAATCGAGCACTCGCGGATTTGCCTTAACGGGCAAGGAAGCCTATCTCTCCTCCTACCGTGACGATTCGCGGAGCGCGGTGCAAGACGAGGCAACGGTGCGCAGGTTGACGGTGGATAACGCGGTGCAACAGCGCGAGCTCCCCGGTCTGGAAGATCAGATGGCGCAGACGACAAAGCTCGCCGACGAAGTGATTCTTCTGCGGCGAAGGGGAGGGCTGGAGGCCGCAGCGGAGACGGTTGATGTGGACTCGGACCAACTCAGCATGATCGGAGTCCAGGACATCATTCACAGGATGCGGGACGAAGATTCGCGCTTGTTGGCGGAGCGAAACTCGGACGTGAAAACACACCTGGAGCGAACCAAGAGGATTTTGATTTCCTGCACCGGACTGGGCCTGTTAATGGCCATCGCCGTCGGTTGGAGCGTGCAGCGCGATAGTTCGGGACGAGAGCTGACTCGGGCTCTGTGGGACAGCGAAGAAAAATATCGACTGCTGCTGGATGGGGTTCAAGACTACTGCATTTTTATGATGGACCCGCACGGTCAGATCCTCAGTTGGAATGCTGGCGCCGAACGGATCAAGGGGTACAGCGCAGCTGAGATTATCGGTCAGAACTTCTCCTGTTTCTTTCCCGCGGCCGACGTCAGACGGGGCCGTCCCGCGGAGGTTCTACGAATGACGGCAGCAAGCGGCCGGCACGAAGAACAAGGCATGCGTGTGCGGAAAGACGGTTCGCGATTCTTGGCAAGTATCACTTTCACCGCATTGCGCGATCCCGCCGGGAATCTGAGAGGATTTTCCGAGTTCAGCCACGATCTCAGCGAGAGCAAAGAGTCGGAGGCGCGGTATCGAGGGCTGCTGGAAGCGGCTCCAGACGCGATGGTGGTGGTGAACCAGGCGGGGGAGATTGTCCTGCTGAATGTGCAAGCGGAGAAACAATTCGGATATAGCCGAGATGAACTGGTTGGGCAGCTGGTGAAGAACATCATTCCGGAGGGTTTTGCGGAACGGATCATCGCGGACGGGACGCGAAGCGCGGCGGAGGCGTTGGCGCAGCAGATCGGGACGGGGATCGAACTGATCGGGCAACGCCGGGACGGGAGCGAGTTTCCGATTGAGATCATGTTGAGTCCGCTGGGCAGCGTCGAGGGGATTCTGGTGACGGCGGCGATTCGCGACATCAGCGTGCGGAAGAATGCGGAAACGCATCTGGCGCAGATGGAGGCGCGGTATCGAGGGCTGCTGGAAGCGGCTCCGGATGCGATGGTGGTGGTGAACCAGGCGGGGGAGATTGTCCTGCTGAACGTGCAGGCGGAGAAACAATTCGGATATAGCCGGGATGAACTGGTTGGGCAGCGGGTGAAGAACATCATTCCGGAGGGTTTCGCGGAACGGATTATCGCGGACGGGACGCGAAGCGCGGCGGAGGCGTTGGCGCAGCAGATCGGGACAGGGATCGAACTGATCGGGCAGCGCCGGGACGGGAGCGAGTTTCCGATTGAGATCATGTTGAGTCCGCTGGGCAGCGTCGAGGGAATTCTGGTGACGGCGGCGATTCGCGACATCAGCGTGCGGAAGAATGCGGAAACGCATCTGGCGCAGATGGAGGCGCGGTATCGAGGGCTGCTGGAAGCGGCTCCGGATGCGATGGTGATCGCGGACGCAGACGGACGCGTCATTCTGATCAATGCGGAGACCGAGCGCTTGTTCGGTTACACCCGCGACGAACTGGTGGGAAAACCTGTGGAGCTCCTGGTGCCGGGTCAATCTCGAGAAAAACACCCGCAACTGCGTCAGGGATACACTGCGCATCCCCACACGCGAGTTATGGACGGGGACGCCGACTTGCGCGGGTTGCGGAAAGACGGGAGCGAGTTTCCGGCCGAAATCGCTTTGAGTCCGCTCGAAACCGCAGACGGAGTTCTGGTGACGGCGGCGATCCGTGACATCAGCGTGCGCAAGAAGTCGGAAGAGCAGCTGGTTAAGACCGTGGCGGAACTGAAGCGTTCCAACGAGGAGCTGCAACAGTTCGCTTATGTCGCCTCGCACGACCTTCAGGAACCGCTACGCATGGTGTCGAGTTACACACAGCTTCTGAGTAAGCGTTATAGCGGGCAACTGGATTCCGACGCGGACGAGTTCATCGCGTTTGCGGTCGATGGGTGCAACCGCATGCAGGGGCTGATCCAGGACTTACTGGCGTATTCTCGCGCGGGTGAGGGCGGTAAGGCGCTGCTCGAGGTTTCTGGTGAAGAGGCAATGCAGGCAGCGCTCACCAATTTGCGGGTATCGATCGAACAGAGCGGTGCGATTGTGACGCACGGCCCGCTGCCCGACATCACAACCAACGCGATGCAGTTGACTCAGGTATTTCAAAATCTCGTGGGGAACGCAGTCAAATACCGCGGGGCTGCTGTTCCGAGAATACACATTGGCGCCGAGCAGAGCGGTGACGAGGAATGGATCTTTTCGGTGCGCGATAACGGGCTGGGAATCGACCCGCGGTACTTTGAAAAAATCTTCGTACTCTTCCAGCGGCTGCATGGACGAAATGAGTTCGCGGGTACCGGGATCGGATTGGCGATTTGCAAAAAAATTGTGGATCGGCTGGGCGGCAGAATTTGGGTCGAGTCGCAAACGGGAAAGGGCTCAACCTTTTATTTTGCCCTGCCGGTAATGGAAGGAAAATTATGAATTCGAATACAGCGAATACCGAGTCTATCGAAGTTCTTTTAGTGGAAGATAGCCCCGGCGATGTCCGGCTCACGCGGGAAGCGATCAAAGACGCCAAGGTTCATGTCAAGCTGCATGTGGTGTCGGATGGAGCGCAGGCAATGGCTTTTCTGGCGCGAGACGGGGAGTACGCCGGCGTGCCTCGTCCGGATCTGATCCTGCTCGACCTGAACCTGCCCAAGAAAGATGGGCGCGAGGTTCTGGACGAGATCAAGAAGAGTCCCACTCTGAAGAGTATTCCTGTGGTGATCCTGACTACCTCTTCGTCCGAGGTAGATGTCATGCGGAGTTACATGCTGCATGCGAATTGCTACATCACCAAGCCGGTGGGCCTGGAAGGGTTCCTCAAAGTCGTAAAAAGCATCGACGATTTCTGGCTTTCGGTTGTGAAATTGCCGCGCGAAACGGTCTCATGAAAGAAAAAGCGCTTCGAGTCCTCGTGGTCGAGGATAACGCCGGAGATGTGCGCTTGCTTCGCGAGATGTTCCGCAACGAGAAAGCGGACAGCTTCGAATTGACGCACCTGCTCCGTATGAGCGATGCCGAGGTGCACCTTGCCAAAGGCGGAGTGGACATCGTTCTGCTCGACATGGGATTGCCGGATGGGCACGGGCTCGAGACCGTGCGACGGGCACGCGCCGCGGCTCCGGGAGTTCCGGTGATCGTCCTCACCGGTCTGGACGACGAAGCACTGGCCGCTTCCGCCATGACAGAGGGAGCGCAGGATTACCTGATCAAAGGCCAAATTGAAAATCGTGCGCTGCCACGCGCTCTCCGCCATGCCATCGAGCGCTACCGCATGCAGGCGGATGCCGATCTGGTGCGGACGCAACAGATTCAATTTAAAGATGAGTTTCTCTCCCACGTGTCGCACGAACTGCGTTCGCCGCTCGCCGCGATTTATCAGTTTTCAACCATCCTCCTGGACAACCTTGTGGGCGAGTTGAACCCTGAACAACACGAGTCTCTGGAAATCGTGCTGAGGAATGTTAAGCAGCTGCAGGCGATGATTGATGACTTGCTTGAGGTGACTCGCGTACAAGCCGGCAAGATGGTGATTGAGCCGCAATGCGCTTCTGTTTCCGATGCCGTCGCGTACGCGATTGACACCCTGCAGCGGGTGGCCACTGGCAAAGGAGTGACTGTGAGTTCGGATGTGGGCGGGTTGCTCGCTTCGGCATCCGCCGACCCTCTGCGGCTGCGGCAGATCCTTGTCATCTTGATGGATAACGCGATCAAATTCACCCCGGCAAAGGGAACGGTAAAGGTTCGCGCCAGCATCTTCGAAAGCACTCCGAGCCACTTGTTGATCGAAGTGATCGACTCGGGATGCGGAATCACCCCGGAGATGACCGGGAGAATTTTTGAGCGGCTATTCCAGGCGTCGGAGACGGATGCCTCGGGCCGAAAAGGTTTGGGGCTGGGGCTGTACATCTGCAAGGAATTGGTCACACGGCAAGGAGGCCAGATCTGGGCCAAGAGCACACTGGGCGAGGGGACCATCATCTCCGTTACGCTGCCCATCTTTTCGTTGTCTCACCTGATCGGCCCGGTCCTGCAAATGAAAAGGGCCGCGGATAGCCCGCTCACCCTGGTGGTGACCGAGATCGGATCCAACACCGGTTGGCTTTCCGACGAGGTACGCGCGGAACAGTCACATGAAGTGCGCGACATTCTACAAAGGTGTTTGCACTGCGATCGAGATGTGCTCTTGCCGCGGATGGCCCCCGCAGGTGCGGTGGAACTGTTCTTCATCGTGGCGGATACGGATGAGTTTGGGGGCGAGGCGATTATGAAACGGATTCGGGAAAGGCTGGACACCTCGGAAACGATCCGGCAGGCAGGCCTGACGTGCTCGGCCTCGCAACGGTCACTGGGCATGATTCCGGGAAGAGCGCCGGAACCGCCGGAAGCGCTGTTCGAAATGGTGACCGGCAAAATTCAGCGTGTTGTAAACGAGGAAATCTCGTTAAGGATGGTACAAAATGGATAACAAAAAGATTCTTATTGTGGACGACGATCCAGATGTGCGTAAAGGAATGCACATGCGTCTGGCGGCGAATCACTACGACACTTTCTTTGCCGCGGACGCGGTGACGACTCTGATCGAGGCCCGGAAACATAAACCGGACTTGATCATTCTCGATCTCGGGCTGCCGGCGGGGGACGGCTTCGTCGTCATGGAACGGCTCAAAACGATTCCATCGCTGGGGGTCATTCCAGTGATCGTCGTTTCGGCGCGGGATGCACGCGCAAACCAGCCGCTCGCTCTTAAAGCGGGAGCGAAAGCATTTCTGCAAAAACCAGTGGATAATGCCGAACTGCTGGCGGTGATCCGCCAAGCGCTCGGAGAACCGGCTGCACCGAAGAAAGCCGTAGTGTACGACATGGGGACTGTCTAGGAGGCAGCGGACAGCCGAAGCGGCGGCTCTGCTCATCAGTTCGGTGCTAACGAAGCGCCTCGCGCACGCTACCCCGGCGTGGTAAGCCGCTATGCAGATTTGGTGCCGGCAATCGCCTGTTCGGCGGGTTGCAGATGGAAGAGACGCTGCAAGGCAGTCGTCATTTGTTCCTGCTGCACTTTTTCTGGAAGCTCCTTGAGTTCACGGGCCAAAGATCCTGCGATTCTCTGCGTCATTCTGGACAAGACGGCATTCAACATCTCATCCTGGTCTTTGGAAAATGGTCCGCTCTCTTGTTTAAAGGAATCCAGCTCTTGCCGGCAAATTTCGTCGAGACGCGAGCGCAGGGCGACGATGGTAGGAACCACGCGCTCCGCCATCAGTTTGTGACGGAAGCCTTGCGCCTCGGCGTGTAGTATTTTTTGTGCTTCGATGGCTGCGGCCGCGCGTTCGACCGCGTTGTGATCGGCCACGACCTCCAGATCGTCCAGATCGTAAAGATAGATGCCTTTGACCTCCCGCACGGCGGGATCGATGTCGCGCGGCATCGCGATGTCGACGATCACCAGTGGACGCGTTTCTAGGCGGTTTTCGGGGAGGGTGTCTTCGCGCTGGTCTTCGACTGCTACCGAGTCGTCCGCCACAAAGCGAGGTTCCTGGTTCATCCTGCGTTCGCGAGTGCGGCGTTCGCGCATCATGATTTCGGCTTCTTCTCGCATCAGAATCGTGTGTGGACAAGAGGTCGAGCTGATGATGATGTCGGCCTCGGCCATATGTTTCCAGCGGTCGTCGAAGGCAACGGCTTCGCCTCCGAGTTTCGCCGCTAGCTCGGCCGCATGGTCGAGGGTGCGGTTGATGACCGTCACTTGCACGGAACCCTTGCCGTGGTTCATCAGTCCGCGGGCGGAAAGTTCGCTCATCTTGCCCGCACCGAGCAGCAGAATCTTCTTGCCTTCGAGCGAGCGTAAGGTCTTGCGCGCCAGTTCGACGGCGGCATACGGAATCGAAACTGCCGCTTGACCGATGGCCGTCTCAGTGCGGACGCGCTTGGAGACGGTTAACGCTTTCTGCAACACGGCGTCGAGGAAGCGCGCGGTGGCGCCGGTTTTCTGCGCCAGTTGCCAGGCGTCCTTCACCTGCGCCACCACCTGCGGTTCGCCGACTACCATGGAGTCAAGACTGGAGGCGACGCGGAAGATGTGGAGAAGGGCGGCTTCGTCGAGCAGGCGATAGAAATGCTTCCATTCGCAGAGTTTGAGTCCGTATTCGGCACCGAGCAGGCGCATGACGGAGTTGGCCGCCAGCGTAACGTCGCTGGCCCACATCCAGAACTCGGTGCGGTTGCAGGTCGCCAGGACGAGCACTTCTTCAACGCCTTCGGCGCGCGACAAATGGATCAGGGCTTCGTAGCGGCGGCTCTCGCTGATCCAGAAGCGCTCGCGCACACCTACAGGAGCGGTGCGGTAATTCAGGCCGACGACCATGAGTGCCGGTTCCACGGATGCTCCTCTCTACCTTGAAGGAGCACATGGTTTGCCAAAGAGCGGCCATAGCGAGAAAGCTTTGTATATGAATGAGTTACCGGCTATGACTTAAAGAAAGCAGAAGCGCTTGCCCGCAATCGATTGTGGGATATGGCGCTGAATTGGTGTGTTTTGGCCCGTAAAGATTTCCCGAATTGGGCCTGCCCAGATATGCGACAAACGAGCAAATGCCTAGCGCGCGACTTCCACGGGTGCCTCTTTGATCGTTTTCAGATCTTTGGAATGCGGTTCGTAGACGCAGAAGGGCTCTTCATCGAGATAGTTGCCGGTGGCCGCGTAGGCACGGGCACGGCATCCCATGCAGACGTTGCGGAACTCGCAGCAGCCGCACTTTCCGTGAAGGTTGTTGACGTCCCGGAGCTCGTTGAAGACGACCGAATTCTCCCAGATTTCAGCGAACGGCTGCTTTCGCAGATCGCCCGCTAATGCGGGAAGATATCCGCAAGGGAAGACCTCGCCCTGATGCGAGATGAAGCAGACTGCGGTACCAGCGAGACAGCCCTTGGTCATGGCGTTCATGTCGGAAGGATGGGATCCGGGATGGCCGACGGGCTGAGCGTGGCCCTGCGGCTTCAGTTCGATGCCAGTCGATCCGGGCATCACCATTTCTGTGGGGCCGATGTGGACGGAAGGCGGCGCCGCTCCGAGTTGCGCGGCCTGTGCGGCGGCTGTTTCGGAACGATGCTCCAGCGCGCGTCGCTGACGAACTACGCGGAAGTAGTGCGGCGCGCAGGTTGCCTTCATTTCGATTTCGCCTTCGAGCGAGCGATCATAGAACCAGTTCAGCATGCGCTCGTATTCCTCGGGAGGAACCATCTGCTCGGCGGCAATATCGACTCCGCAACCCACGGGGACGAGGAGAAAGGTATGCAGCGCGTCGGCTCCGAGGGACTTCGCCAGTTCGAGCACGGCGGGAAGCTGGTGCGCATTGTGCCGGGCGATGGTGGTATTGATCTGCACCGACATGCCGAGATTTTTCAGGTTCCGGAAGCCGGCGATGGCGGCGTCGAAGGCTCCGGGAATGCCGCGGAAGCTGTCGTGGGTGACGGCGTCCGCTCCATCAAGACTGATGGCTACACGTTGCACGCCGCTATCGACGATCATGCGCGCGACTTCTTTGCTGACCAGAGTGCCGTTGGTGGCTAGGGCGACGCGCAGGCCTTTTTCGGTTCCGTAACGCGCGAGTTGGAAGATATCGGAACGATACAGTGGTTCGCCGCCGCTCAGCACAAGAATGGGACTGGAGACTTCGGCAATCTGATCGATGATGTCTTTGGCCGCTTGCGTCGAAAGATCGCTGGGCGCGCTCAGTTCGGTTGCGGTGGCGCGGCAGTGGACACAACGCAGATTGCAGCCCTTGGTCAACTCCCAGAAAATCAACCGAGGCTTGTTCTTGCCGGCTACGCTCGAAGGCTGCTGATGGGAATGCTGTCCGTTGCCGTTTCCTGTGGCCATTTGCGGTATCCCTTTCGTACAGAACCTGCGCGTGTTCCCGACGACCCGTCACCGAGAACCGATGGAAGCAACAATAAGAGAGAAAGGAACGGCGAACCGTGACAGACATCACCAGGAATTGTGATTATGGTCACGTTGAGGCAAAGCTATTAGAATCGTAGGGATGGGAGTGGTTTGGCGGCAGATTTGGGGCGTGCGATCAGCCTCACAGGCAGCCGCGTTCTGCCGGCACGCAAACATTTGGATCTATTCGCCTTTTACTATCCCCAGTGGCCCTCACCATTGCTGGCAACAATTTTTCCCGCTCGAAGGTTGCACTCCCAATGCTCAACACCGACCCGTGAAGACGGGACTAAAGTGAATACGAGAGAGAGAGAGACCGGCCAGTTGATACGAGCAACGGAGGACCCAAGTGGAAAGACCGAAAATCCTGATCGTGGACGATGACCCAGACCTAAGACGGGCAATGAAGATACGGCTTCGCGCCAACCACTACGACACCGTGCACGCTTCCGACGGCTGTTCTGCCATTGCCATGGCGGAGAAGTGGCGGCCCAGTCTCATTATTCTTGATCTTGGTCTGCCATCTGGCGACGGTTTTGCGGTTTTAAAGCACTTGCGGGAGACTGATGCTCTATCGAGTATCCCCGTCATCGTGCTGACTGCCCGCGCTCCTCAATTCAACGAGTCACGAGCGCTGCAAGCGGGGGCTACCGCCTTCTTCCAAAAGCCCGCGGACAATCAACAGTTAATCGATGAAATTCGCAAGGCAGTGCCGAATAACATCACGGGCAAGGACATTCTTGTAAGAGCACAGGAAGACTCGCGAGCAGAGTTGGAAACCCAAAACGAATTGACCGCGGGACTGGCGGAAGAGCCCGAACTGGCCGGGACAATTTCCTAGAGTACACAAGCGCAACTCCCGATGAATGTGAGGGAGTCGCGCGATGTTGGTATCGACGCAGTTCGATCGATGTCAGCACAAACTCCAACGCAGCCGAGGGTGAGCCTGGAAATAGATGCTGGCCTAAAGGACGATGCGAGGGACTTTGTGCTGGAGAAATCGTCCCGGTTCTCCCGACTTTCGTTACCTTGTTCCCAGTGTGCACGTCCTCTAGTCTGGGAGACTCTGAAGCTCCGTTGCCGGCCCACGATTTTTCGTAAATTGCCGCATTGCTGAGCGAAAAATAAATGTTCCGCAACTCTGCCCGAGCCGACAAAAACTGAGAATGCGAAGGGCGCTCAACTCAACCTCATTAATAGCATTGGCAACCCTGACATGGATGGGAACAGAAATGTGGCGCAGGCATCAAAGGCGGAATCAATCCGGCAGTTTTCCTAAGGATCGTCTCGATCTTAGCCTTGGGCGCAAATCGTAGATGATCACCCAAGAAGAATCCGAGACAGTCGTAATGTTGCGTGACTCCACACCGGGCCCCGAGGCAGCCCAATCCTCTGTGCTGCTTTCGCGAGTGGTGGAGCAGATCGCTGACAGTGTGATGCTCACGGATTCGCAAGGCGTCATCCAGTATGTGAACCCTGCCTTCGAGTCGACTACCGGATATGGGCGAGATGAGGCCGTGGGCAACACCCCTCGGATTCTGAAGTCCGGCCGGCACGATGCTGAGTTTTACCGGCAGATGTGGGCGCAACTCACGCTGGGGCTTCCATTCAAAGGGATGGTCATCAATCGCAAGAAGACGGGTGAACTCTACTGGACACAACAAACCATCACGTCGATGCGCGATGAGTCCGGTTGTTTGAGCCACTTTGTCTCAGTGTCCCAAGACGTCACCGAGTTGCGGAAAAAACAGGAGCAGGAATTCCAATTACAACTGGCTCGCGATGTGCAACAACGCCTGTATGCCGTCCCGCCGGTGGTTTCGGGCTTTGACATCGGGGCATCCGCGCATGCAGCCGACGAAACCGGAGGAGACTACTTCGATTTTATTTCGATGGCCGACGGCTCTCTCCTGATCGCGGTAGCCGACGCCAAAGGGCATGGTTTCAGCTCGGCACTGGTTATGGCGCTCACTCGGGCGTATGTGCGCTGCTTTGCAGCGATGCAGATGGAGTTAGATGAATTGCTGGTTCACGTCAACCAGATGCTGCTGAAAGACCTCGACCATGGGGATTTCGTGACCCTCTTTCTAGCTCGGTTGGATACCAGTCGTCGAACCCTCTCATACGCCAGCGCTGGACACGTCCCCGGCCTCATATTACTCAAATCGGGTGAAGTGAAGCGCATGCTAGACAGCACGGGGCCACCCCTTGGTTTGTTTCCCGTAAGCAAGTTTTCGCTACAGCCGCCAATTAGACTCGATCCGGGAGAGATTGCGGTGTTCCTCACCGACGGCGTCACCGAATCGGCCACGCCTGAGGGTCACCAGTTCGGCACGGAGCGAGTTCTAGATCACATTCGCGTGCTCAGCCACGAGTCGGCTTCGAGTATCGCGGATGGCATCTATCATGCGAGTCGCGCGTTCGCGCACGGCGATCTCCAGGACGACGATATTACCTCGGTTGTCATCAAGGGCTAATTGCTATAGGACGGATTCAGGCTCAGGGGCCGTCATCCCGACGAGAGATGCAAAGCGCAGTAATCGATAACGCGCCAAGATTGGCGCTGTAATCCGCACGGTCTCGTTCTCTCAATTTGTCGCTCGCCGACGGAGTATTCACTCCAATTCAACTTCGGCAATCACTCAGTTGCGCCAGGAAGTCGGTGTTCGTGAAACGGAAACATTCCACGAATCACTATCGCAGAGGACGATTGAAAGCGCTTCGCTCGCAACCGGGCACAATGCGCATACACTTGTCCGGTTTTTCGAAGTCACTTTTCGAAGTCACCAAGAAATTTAACCCAGGAGACGATTCGATGCCACGCCGACGGTTCCGAGTGATGCTGGTCCTGTTTGCTCTGCTGGTCGCGACCTCTGCCTTCGGGCAAACGGAAACCGTTCTCTACAGCTTCCCGGGCGGCGACGGCGGGAGCGATCCGTATCAGAGCGGAGTGGTGAGGGACGAAGCAGGAAATCTTTACGGCGTGCTCTCGCAAGGCGGCCCCTCGGGCACGAGTTGTTCGGGAGACGGCTGCGGCCTGGTCTACGAGCTGAGCCCAAACCCGGGCGGCGGATGGGACGAAACCGTTCTCTACAATTTCAAAGGCCTGCACGATGGCGGCTCTCCGGTGGGCAATCTGATCATCGATGCCAAAGGCGACCTGTATGGCGTGGCCGAACAGGGCGGAAACTCAGTGTGCAGCTCCGTGCTGGGAGCGGGTTGCGGTGTCGTGTTCCGGTTGGTGCATTCGAAGAAGGGATGGAAGTATTCGGTGATTCACGAATTCGCCGATGACGGAGCCTATCCGAGTGCAGGAGTTGTGTTCGACCCGGCTGGCAATCTGTATGGCACAACCCAATTTGGGGGTGACTTCTTTTGCGGCTGCGGCATCGTCTACCAGCTCAAACTGGGCGCGGGAGGGAAGTGGACCGAAAATACGCTGTACAACTTTCTCGGCATCTCGCGAGGCGGCAGCGATGTTTCTTTTCCCGGCAGCGATGTTTTCGTGGACGCGAATGGCAACATTTTCGGTACAGGCACTGGCGGCGGCGACGCGAACTGCAACGACGGCTGCGGCGGAGTGTACGAACTGGTGGCGCAAGGGGATGGTACTTATCAAGAACGGGTTTTGCACGTTTTCATCGGTGGCAGGGACGGCGCAGTGCCGTTTGGCGGTGTGCTTCTGGATTCGCAGGGCAACGTGTATGGCACCACAGTGGAGGGCGGTGGGAACGCCTGCCAAAGATTCGGTTGCGGCACGGTGTTCGAACTGAATAAATCTGAGGGTTATAAGTCGAAGATCATTCTCCGCTTCACCGGTGAAAATGGCCTCAACCCGGTCGCGGACCT
>JBEKPH010000037.1:0-44963 GCA_049520915.1 Terriglobales bacterium | reverse complement strand
GAGAATAGAACTCTCCCGTGTAAGCCACCACACCTTGTCCAGCCGTCACCCCGAATAGGCAAATCAAAATCTGTTTCACATTCGGCCATTTGGTGAACGCGTCCTTAAGCGGTTGCAGCGAAGCTTGGCCCGTCGCCTTGATATGCACAAAAATGGGAGACTCGCGCAGCTTCATCCGTATATAAAGCGACAGGCTCACCAGAAACAGCGAAACCAGAAACGGAATCCTCCATCCCCACTCATTAAAAGCTTCCCTCGTCATCGTCTCTTGCGTCGCCAGAATCACCTCGTAAAAAATCCACGCCGGTTATCGGAGACGTGCTCCGCCACATAAACGGCCGCTCCACCGTACTCGCCGCCCAGCGCCAGACCCTGCATCACGCGAATCAAGATCAACGTAATCGGAGAAAACCAACCTGCGGTCGAAAACGTCGGCAGTAGCCCGATCGAAAAAGTCGCGAAGCCCATGATGGTCAGCGTCGCCAGAAAAGCGTACTTGCGCCCGACCAGATCCCCAATCCTCCCAAAGAACAAAGCGCCAAACGGCCTCACCACGAAGCCCACCGCAAACGTGGCGAGATACGCGATCAGCGCGAATGTGTTGTTTCCGGGCGGATAAAACTTGAGGGAAAGTACCGTGGTCAGGCTTCCAAAAATAAAGAAGTCATACCATTCGATCATCGTGCCCAGCGAAGAAGCAACAATCACCAGGGTCAGACTGCTATGCTGTGCCTCGCCCCCATCGTTCCGTGCGCCGTCACTTCTCGCCAGCTGATCGACCATTCTCCGCTGTCTCCTCGGCGCCGGGGGAAGGCAACGGCAGGTTACCACACAGATTTATAGGTCTCGCGGTCCGCTCTCCATCTCCGTTCCTTCCGGAGCCTCGCGCAACAACTCATGCAAGTCGAGCCGCCGCGTATACATCGCCAGTTCACCGTCCGCCGCGCGCGGCCACTTCTCCTTCGGTTTATCGCAATACAACTCAACCCCGTTATCATCCGGATCCCGCAAGTAGATCGACTCGCTGACCCCGTGATCTGCCGCCCCCTCCAACGGAATCTTCGCCGCCAGCACTCTTCGCAACGCAACCGCAAGCGCAGCGCGCGATGGATAAACAATCGCCGTATGGTAAAGCCCCGTCGTCCCCGTCGCCGGCGGAGAACCGCCCAGACTTTCCCACGTGTTCAATCCAATGTGATGGTGATACCCGCCCGCCGCCAGAAAAACCGCGCCTTCCCCGTAGCGTTGCGTTATTTCAAACCCGAGTACTCCCGAATAAAACCCGAGCGCTCTCGCCAGGTCCGCAACTTTCAAATGAACGTGCCCAATCCGCACCCGCGGGTCCACGGACGATGAACTTCCTAAAGCGTCGTTCTCAGAAATAGCCATATCGGATAATTATCGCGGATGATTGTCGCGAATGATTGCGGCAAGGACTGTCTCGTACGATCCCATCAACAAAGAATTATAGCTTTCGACCCTGCCGTTTATTCCCAGCCCGTTTTCCCTGTACTATTTCCCCGAGGAGAAACCTCCATGTTCAGCAAAACCACGTTCGTTCGCTGCTGCAACATTCTGTTTTGCGCACTCCTGCTGGCCGCCCTCAACGCCTCGGCCCAATTCAAAGGAAACACTTCCGCCGACGACAGCCGCGTCAATCAACTCGTTCGCCAGATGACCCTCGATGAAAAAATCGATCTACTCAGCGGCAATACTCCCTTTCGCACTCATCCCATCCCGCGTCTCAAAATCCCTTTCTTCCAGATGGCGGACGGTCCCGTGGGCGCTCATATTCCCGCGCCCACCATCGCCTACGCTGCCGGCATCGGCCTCGCCGCATCTTGGGATAAACAACTCGCTCTCCGCGTCGGCGAAGAACTCGGTCGCGATTGCCGTTCTCGTGGCGCCCTCTTTCTGCTCGGCCCTGGCGTCAATATCTATCGCGCGCCCATGAACGGCCGCAACTTCGAATACTTTGGAGAAGATCCCTACCTCGCCAGCCAAATCGCCGTCGGCTACATCCAGGGAGTTCAAAAAGAAGGCGTCTCCGCCACCGTCAAGCATTACCTCGGCAACAATTCCGAATACCTCCGCCACGACTCCGACTCCGTCATCGACGAGCGCACGCTTCGCGAGATTTACATGCCCGTCTTCGAAGCTGCTGTGAAGTCAGGTCAGGTCGGCGCGATCATGGATTCCTACAACCTCACCAATGGCGAACACATGACGCAGAATCGCCGCCTCAATGTCGAAGTCGCCAAAGAGCAATGGCATTTCCCCGGGATCATCATGTCCGATTGGGTGGCCACTTACGACACCACCGCCGCCGTCAAGGGCGGCCTCGATCTCGAGATGCCCTTCGGCGTTTACTACAACCAGCAAACCCTCCAGCCTCTCCTGAAATCCGGATCCATCACCGAGGCCGAACTCGACGAAAAAGTCCGCCGCATCCTCCGCGTCGCTGTCGCCTTCGGATGGCTCGACCATCCCGCGCTCGACGCGACCATACCTCGTTACAATCTGCAAGGCCGCGACGCCTCGCTCCAGGCTGCACTCGAAGGCACGGTCCTGTTGCAAAACGAAAACCACGCTCTCCCGCTCGATCGCAAAACGCTCGAGACGATTGCCGTGATCGGACCCACCGCCGCCCAAACCATCACCACCGGCGGCGGCAGCGGAGAAGTTGTGAGTTTTGCCAACACGAATCTTTTGGTCGGCATCAGCAACTACCTGGGTGACTCCGCCAAAGTTCTGTACGCGCGCGGCCTCCGCAGCACCAATCAAATGGCCCGTCTCACCGCCTTCTCCACCGACGCCGAAGGCAAAGTCCCTGGCGTCACCCATACCACTTTTGCCAACGCCGATCTCCAGGGCGCGGAAACGGGCACCACCGTCGAGAAGAATCTTCTCTTACCCGGTTCCACCCGTCGCGAACCAGAAGAGCAAGAGCTAAACTCCCTCACCTCGCACAAGAATTCCAATCCCTACGTGCGCACCACCACAAGCGGCCGCTGGACGGGCTACTACACCGTCGAAACTCCGGGAAAGTTCGCCGTCTTCGCGCAGACCGACGGCCGCTATCGCCTGCTGCTCGACGACCATGTGCTTCTCGACAGCTCCGTCGTTCCCAAGTCCATCCTCAGCCAAACCGAAGTCGACCTCGCCGCGGGACCTCACAAAGTCGTGCTGGAACAACTCGCCACCCAGTTCGCCTCCGTCTCTGGAATGCGAGTCGGGATCACTCCTCTAAGCACGATTCTCGAAAGCGACGCTATCGACATCGCTTCCCACGCCGATGCCGTCGTGCTCGCCGTAGGCTTCAATTCCTCGTCCGAGTCGGAAGGGGGCGATCGCAGCTTTGAGCTTCCCGTCGGACAACAGCAGCTGATCGAACAGATCGCCGAGCTCCATAAGAAAACGATCGTCTTCATCACCTCCGGCGGTAGCGTCGACGTTTCCTCCTGGAAAGACAAAGTTCAAGGCATCTTCGCCGCTTGGTACGCCGGCGAGGAAGGTGGCAATGCCGCAGCCCGCCTGCTCTTCGGAGAATCCAATCCCTCCGGCCATCTGCCCATCAGTTGGGAAAAGAAAATTTCCGACAACCCCAGCTACAACAACTACTATCCCGATCCCGGCACCAACAAAATCGTCTACCGCGAAGGAATCTTCATGGGCTATCGCGGATACGAGCACTCGAACGTCGAACCCCAATACCCCTTTGGCTTCGGACTCTCCTACACCACCTTCGGATTTTCCGACCTGAAAACCGCACCTGCCGCCGACGGCCGATTCTTGGTTAGCTTCGACGTGAAGAATACGGGAAAACGCGCTGGCGCTACTGTCGCTCAACTCTACGTCGCCGAAGCGTCCCCCACCGTCCCGCGTCCCGCCAAAGAGTTAAAACAGTTCGAGCGCGTCATGCTGCAGCCCGGAGAAACCAAGCACTTGACGCTCGAACTCAACGCCCGCAGCTTTAGCTTCTATGACGTCCCCAGCGCATCCTGGCATGCGAATGCAGGAACCTACAACCTAATGTTGGGTGATTCATCTTCAAACATCGAACAGAAAACGACTCTCACTCTGCCCAAACCAATCACCACTTCCGTCAGCGACTAGCGAACCGTTGTGAGGTTGTAAGCAATCGTTTCCAGATATGGAGTGAGATGGGTTTGGGAAAGGCCACAGCCGACTCGTCGCGCTCACAAACCAGGGAGATGAGTGAGTTTTCTCTGTTTTATGTCAACTTGCCTTGCTGCTCCCGCCCCTGGGGCATACGGCGACCGCCCTCAGAACTCACATTCCGCAACCAGTTTCAAGAGCCGAAGAAGCGTCTCGCGCTCCTCCGAGGTCATTTGCCGCCGGACACTTTCATCAGCGGTCACCCGAGCTTTAATTAGCCGTTCTTGGTATTTCCTTCCTTTGGCCATCAGCTGGACTCGAATTGCTCGGCCCGATTTTGCCTTGTGCTCCGATACGAGTCCTTCCTTGGCCAGTGACTTGATAACCCGGTGCACGACAGTCCGGTCGAAACCCAGGAGCGTGGCGATCTGATTCTGATTCAGCGTCGTTCCGCCACGCAATGTCGACAGGATAAATCCGCGCGTCGCCGAGCACCGTGTCTTTCGCTCCAGTCTCTTTCCCACCGAGAAATACGCCGCTGCGATATTGGCGAGTACCGAGACTTTCAGAATGTCATCGGGAATTTCTTTCCCAGGAAGGATGTTCATAGGATGGTCACCGTGGCATCGAGAGGTCTCCGCCACTGCGGTGGCTCACTGTGGACACTCGATCTCTTCCCGATCGCAATCACCATCACAATCTCCTGATGCCGGCCAGACAACCCAAGATATCGAGAGAGCCTGCGGCCATCAAAGCCCTCCATCGGACATGTGTTCATTCCCAGCGTTTCGGCCGCGATCATCAGATTCTGGCAAGCCAGCGAAGTGCTCTTCGTCGCCCATTTGAACAAGTCTTGCCGCGACAGCGGCGGCATCCCGAGCACCTTCCACAGATTCAGCAGCCAGAAGAGGAGCCGTTTGATCACAGCAAACATTCCGAATGGTCCAGGCATGAAGAGGATCCGGCCAATCTTTGCTCTCCGCTCGTAGTCGTGAATTTTTTCTTCGTTGAAGCTGCTCCTGCGCATCCACTCCAATTGGCCTTGCGCCGTGGCCGACAGCGATCCGAGGTCTGCAACTGCCACGACCAATGCGGAGGCGGTCGCCGCCGGCTTCTGTCCGAGGCACAGTTTCGCCACTACCGCCTTCTTTGCCCCGGACCCCACCCAGTAAAACTTGTAAGGCTGGCTGTTAAAGCTTGAGGGGGCATGGCGGGCCGCATTGAGAATTTGCTCGCGCAGTTCTTCAGAAATTTCTACGGGTTCAAAGACCTTAACCGCTCGCCTTTGCAAGATCGTGTTCAGGGCCTCGTTCATGGCTTGCCACCTCTATGTTGCCATTACAACATACTCATGTTGCTATTGCAACATGCGCTGTTGGAAGAAAGCTGTCAGGTGGAGCCAAATCGCCGAGTCATTCATTAAGTCGGGGGTCGCCAACCTGAAGTCGGCTTGTCACTGGTGAAGTCCCTTGGCTGAGATCGGTAGCTCGTCTCCTTTCAAGATCTCTCTTGGCTCCCTCTGACAAAGAGAAATGCCCCTCTGCACACCCCTCAAGAGAAAAGTACAGCTTTGACAGGCGAGAGAGAACTTCATCGCCGCTCAGTGCATAATCGTGGCTTGTCTTCCTCGTCCCGCACTACGTTTTTCCGTCACTTCGTTTCACTTACTTGGTATCATCTCTAGCGCGGCGGAGAAATCTGCTTCTCTTCCCCGCTCATATACGCCCAAGGAGTCCTTCATGGCACGAGTCACCGGCATCGGCGGCGTCTTCCTCAAAGCTCGCGACCCCAAAGCCCTCGCCGCCTGGTACGCCCAGCACCTCGGCATTCAGATGGCCGACTACGGTGGGGCCACCTTCCTCTGGTCCGACGAACTCCCCGCCGGCACCGGCCAAACTGCATGGATGCTCTTCCCCGACGCCAGCAAACACTTCGGCTCTGAGACTCAGCGCGCCATGATCAACTACCGCGTCGACGACCTCGAAGCTCTCCTCACCCAGCTCCGCGCCGCCAACGTCCCCGTCGACCCCAAGCAGGAATCCGCATCCTACGGCCACTTCGCCTGGATCACCGACCCCGAAGGCAACCGCGTCGAACTCTGGCAGCCTCTAGTCGATACTCCGTAGAATTCGAATGAACTTTACCCGCTCGCATCTGCCGTGTGTTTTGATTTGATCGAGCTTCGAAAGGGGTGCGGCTTCAGCCGCACCGCAAAGTCCCGCCGCAAGTTTCCACAAGCCTTTACCGATGGCTGAAAGCTGACGGCTGGTTCTCAGTAAATCGTGTACGCCGGAGCCTGATTCCGTACATCCGGCTTCGACGCCATCAGCAGCAGCGCGCCGATTCGCTTGAACGACTTCAGATCGTCAATCGAATGGAACGACGTCGTCTTGTACCCTTCCGGCGTCGGAGTGTCGTCGGGAATCAACGCGTATTCCACCTTCTCAAAAGCGTGCTTCTGCAGCAACTCGACATACTCCGCCGCCGACCGAACATGCACCGGTACCTTCAACTTCGGCACCCACTGCAGCGAATAAGGATTGTCCTTATAAAGATTGATCAAGATAAACATCCGCCCGTGCGGCGCCATCACCCGAAACAGCTCGGCCAGAGCGCGTTCCTGGTCGGGATAGTAGTAGAACGACTCCACCGATAGCACTTTGTCGAAGAAGTTTTCTTCCCACGGAATCTGCGCCGCCGATCCCACCACGAACATCACGTTGTCGAATTCTTTCGACTCCGCCCGCGCCTGCCGCACCATCTCGTCCGCGATATCGACGCCCACCACCTGCCCGAAACCCTGTGGACCTTCAGTCACCATCCGCGCCAGCAAGCGCGTCGCCCAGCCCGACCCGCAACCCAGATCGAGAATCCTTTCGCCCGGACGCAGGTCCATCCGCCGCATCGTTTTCTCGGTGATATCCAGGTGATGGCGCTCCATCTTCGCGCCCTCGCCGTCATCCGCCCAGCGATTAAACTCGTTCTTCAGACGCTCATCGTGAGATTGGGTGTGGTCAGTCATCGCAAGAAGCTCTCTTTGCCTAAATTATTCGACGCTCCATGGGTTCACAACCTGGATGCCGCAGTCTTCGAAATCCTTCGTATCGCGGGTGGCAATTGTGGCCCCGCTCACCCTTGCAATCGACGCAATCTGCGCGTCAGCATACCCGACCGGCCGTCCAAGCGCGCGGCGATGAACTACGATTCTCGAAAAAGGACGCGCCGCTTCGCTCTCGAAGGCGAGAACTCGACCCAGCAGCAATCTTGTGAACGTTCTCTCGGCAGCGCTCAGCAAGGATTCTCGTCGTTTGCCGGCCGCGAGCAACTCAATGCCATAGAAGATCTCTGCCTCGCTCACCGAAGTGGTGAACAATTCTTCCTCAGTCTGTTTCGCCACCCATTGCGTCACCCTGGGATCGGGCGCCAGTCGCATCAACTCGGAAAGCACGTTCGTGTCGAGAATAATCATTCGTCGAACTCTGGCGGAGGCCCGACCGGCTCTCTCTTGGGCAACTCCAGTTCAACTCCGCCCAGCGGCGCAAACAGACTATGAATCCTCTCCGCTAGATTTCCCTGTTGTAACGATACCGCCAACGCCGAACGCAGAATCTCCCGCGCCTCTTCCTCCATCGAACGTCCATGATGCGCGGCCCGTACCCGCAGCTTGGCCTTCGTCGCTTCATCCAGTTTTCGGATTGTAATCGCTGCCATGCTGTCAATGATAGCATTGCCATCAACGATAGCATACGATTATAAGTGATTATTTTGCAATCAATTACCGGATAGTGAGACTATCGAGGTCACGAAAGAACGCCGGATACGACACTCCCGCAGCATCCGCCTCGTTGATCGTCGTCTCGCCCTCTGCTCGTAACGCCGCCACTGCAAATGCCATCGCAATCCGATGATCGCCAAAGGAATCCAGTTGCGCCCCGTGAAGATGTTGTCCCCCGGGAATCTTCATGCCGTCCGGCCGCTCTTCAATCTCCGCGCCCATCTTCCGCAAATTGGTCGCAACGGCCGCGATGCGGTCCGACTCTTTCACCCGCAATTCCTTGCCATCCCCCACTTCGAGTCCGCTCTCCGAATACGGCGCAATCGCCGCCAGCACCGGAATCTCATCAATCAGCGCAGCCGTATCCGCGCCCGCAATCACGCCGCCCTTCCATGCCACGCCCTGCGCTTCAATCGTTCCCACCAGCTCGCCGTGATGCTCTTCAAGATGGGCCACCGCGATCTTCAACCCCATCTGCATCAGAATCTCCAGCAGCCGCGCCCGCGTCGGATTCATCAGAATCCCCGGCAGCGTGATCTTCGATCCCGGATAAAGCACCGCCGCGCAAAGAAAGAATGCCGCGCTCGAAAGATCTCCCGGCACATGCCCTTCAATCGCGCGCAAGCGTTGCCCGCCCGCAATGCGCGACGCATTCCCCGCCCGGTCAACCTCCGCACCAAATGCCCGCAGCGCAATCTCGCCATGATCACGTGTGCGCATCGGCTCTTCCACCACCGTCTCCCCCTCCGCAAACAGCCCCGCAAACAGCACACACGATTTCACCTGCGCGCTCGCCACCTCCGGCTTGTAATGGATCGCCTTGAGCCCTCCGCCTTCAATCTTCAGCGGAGGCCGTCCGCCCTCGCTCGATGAAATCTTCGCCCCCATCTCCGACAGCGGCTTCATGATGCGCGCCATCGGACGCTTCGACAGCGACTCATCCCCAAACAACTCGCTCCGGAACCCCTGCCCCGCAAGAATCCCGCTCAGCATGCGCATCGTCGAACCCGAGTTCCCGCAGTCCAGCGTTTCTGTCGGCGCCTTCAGCCGAGGGCCGATCCCGTGCACCTCAATCGCTCCGTCCTCCAGGCGTTTCCAAGCGCTGCCTAACTTGCTCATGCAATCCAGGGTGCTGGCGCAGTCCCGCGCCGCCGAAAAATTCCGGAAACGGCTTGTCCCCTCCGCAATCGCCGCCAGCATCGCATAGCGATGCGAGATCGATTTATCTCCCGGAATCCGCACCACGCCCTCCACCGCGCGTGCCGGACGAACCACCGCCTGCGAATCATCGGACATGAATTTAATATAACGGAGATTCCGCTACCGAAGAGATCCTCTGCGGAACGAACGCCCACCTGCCTCGCGACACCAATCGCAACACGCGACACGCACGCAACCCGCCGTTACGCTACGCCCGCCGGAAACATCAACACCGTCGCCAGCCGTCGGGGACTTTCCAATTCTTCCCGGCAGCAACTGCAAACCGGCTTTCCATTCAGATACTCGACGCATTCCTGGCAAAGCAGCAGATCGCATTCCGAGCAGCCAACCGGAAGCGCCATCGATCCACAGAACTGGCATTCTTCGTGAATGACGATCACGTTGCCGTTTTTCTTTTCCTGTTTCCGCAGAAACTTTCGTGCTTGTTCTGCATAAAGTAGCGTGTCAAATGCCACGGCGATTCTCCCTCGGTGTTCGACCATTGCAATCCAAGCCGGCAACAAAATCTGTGACCGCTAAACTATCTCTTTGTGAGATTGGACGTTCAAGATTGTCCGCGCTACTGCACCGTCACCCGGCCGTGCGCTTCGGCCAGAAGTTCCTGCGGCACCTCCCGCAGCGTAACGCAAAATTCAAACATGGGAGTTTCCACCCCTCGTCCCCACCGCGCCGCTTCCCAGTGCGCGCGTATGAACTTAACTTCCGGCCGCACCGTCAAATTCAGCAGCAGCGGAACTTCCTCGCGATAGAACTTCTGCGCAAAAGCCACGACCGGCTTGGCATCCCACGCGGCGCCATCGGGAGAGCCGTAAATGCTCACGTCCAACGATTCCTGCTCAATAATCTTCGTAATCGCCAACGTCAGCAAAAAAATCCGTCCCTCCGCCCCACTCACATCCAGCGCAGGACCGTCTCCCTTGCCATTGACCACGGTATTTTCTGGAACTAGAAAGGCTTCCAACATAACGCCGCGATTCTAGCAGAGCCCGCATCCCCGAGATGTGACGCGTAACCACATCCAACGGCTGCAGAGTGCACAATGCGGATGACAAAGTTTTTCGGCACCAGCCTTCCTCCGTGACCCCTTCGTGCCCTCCGTGGTTCAAGCCCTTTGTGTCTCCCACTCCGCACCCTTTCGCATATCATAAAAACTTACCGCGAGTTTCCCTTCCCTTTGCAAAAACTCGACAAAGCGACCGTCGCCACCATGCTCGCCGGACTTTGCACCTTTCTCAACGTCTATAGCACCCAGCCCCTGCTCCCGCTCTTCCGCCAGATCTTCCACGCCTCCGAACTCGCCGTCAGCCTCACCGTCAGCGCCACGATTTTTGCCACCGCTCTCACCGCCCCCTTCATCGGAATGATCGCCGAACGCCGCGGCCGCAAGAAAGTCATCGTCCCATCCCTCTTCCTGCTCGCCGTCCCCACCGCTCTCGCCGCCACCTCCACCACCCTGCGCGCTCTCGTCTTCTGGCGCTTCGCCCAAGGACTCTTCGTCCCCGGCGTCATCGCCGTCATGCTCGCCTACGTCAACGAAGAGTGGGCCGGACGCGGCGTCGGTCGCGCCATGTCCTCCTACGTCACCGGCACCGTCATCGGCGGCTTCCTCGGCCGCTTCATCTCCGGACTCATCGCCGCCCACTGGCATTGGCGCGCCACTTTCCTCGTGCTCGCCGTCCTCGACCTCATCCTCGCCTTCGTCGTTCGCGCCTGGCTTCCCCTGGCCAAAAATTTTGTCCGCGCCGACCATCTGCGCCAGGTCCTCGACCATGCCAAAGCCCATCTCCGCAATCCGCGCCTACTCGCCAACTTCGGCATGGGCGCCACCGTCCTCTTCGCTCTCGTCGGATGCTTCACCTACGCCAACTTTTATCTCGCCGCCCCGCCCTTTCATCTCAACCCTGCCCAACTCGGCAGCATCTTCTTCGTCTATCTTCTCGGAGTCGTCATCACTCCCCAATCCGGACGCTTCCTCGACCGCTTCGGATTCCGCCACACCACCCTCGTCTACTGCGCCATGATGATCGCCGGGCTCCTCCTCACCCTCGTCCATTCGCTGTCCATCGTCGTCATCGGCCTCGCCATTTTTTCCTCAGGAGTCTTCATCGCCCAAGCCGCCGCCACCGTCCAAACTGGAGCCATCGCCGCCCGCGCCCGTTCCTCCGCCGCCGGACTCTACGTCACTTTCTACTACCTGGGCGGCAGCCTAGGCGCCACCCTCACCGATTGGTTCTGGCACTGGCGCGGATGGCCCGGCTGCGTCCTCCTCCTGGCCACCGTTGCCGTATTCAGCCTCTACCTAGCCCGCGCCAGCAGCCGTCCCATGGGCCCTCTCGACACCTCTGAAATCGAACTGGTAGGCGGATGATCACCCCCTCTGAAAGACTCAGATTTCAATGGTATTGGGAAGGCCACGAACTGGGAGGCTGCGGAAAAACCAGGATTTAGCCTTGTTTTGAAAGGGCGCAGCTTTAGCCGTGAGCTTTGCTCGGCTTGGACGGCCGAGGGCGCGCGTCCCCACACTTGCACACATGGGTTCTATTGGGTGGCGCGAAGTTGAAATTTGCGGGTGGCGGTTCGTCCGCCGAAGTTGGCTTGCACTAGCACCGAGGAATCGGAGAGCGATTTTTCGTCGACCTGCACGCTCATCTCAGCGTTGCCTTTGGGGTCGGTGAGGACTTGCGCGTAGTAGGGCGAAGCATCGGGCCGGGCGAAGCGGAGGGTGAGGCGAGCGCCTTCGACGGTCGCGCCCCCGTCGGTGACTCGGATCTGCAGGGTTAGCGCGCCGCCCGAATGGACGGAACTAGCGTTCGTCCATTGCAAGTCGAGTTCTTTGACGGCGGCGAGCGCTTCAGGTGTGTCGCGTTTATCGAAAATAGATTCGAGTTTGCCATCGCGAATCGCGTCGAGAACCTCGCGATGGAGCTCACGCAGCATTTTTTCGCGATCCGGGTCGTTGGCCTGGAAACCTTTATCTGCGCCGGGTCCGTACGGAACGGCGCGCTTGCCGATGCAGCGGCCCTTGACGAAGACTTGCGTCTGCAAAAGCTGCTCGCCCTCGCGCGCTTCGCTTTGCACGTGATAGACCGTGTCTTCGTGCCGAATGTCGGTGTTGAATCCGAAAATCATGCGTCTCAGGCTCTCCCCGGCCCCGTCGACATGCTGTCGAGTGAGGTTCCTCCGGATGAAACTCGGGTTAAATTGCGCGGTTAGCTTGACACTTCTGCCAACCCAAAACTAATCTAGAATGTTTACTACTGCTTGGCGCAAATTATATATAGCTCCTCCTATGCCCGACAATTATTTCGTTCGCTACCTGCCCCTTCTGATGCATTTCGGCATCGCCACGGCCCTTGCGAGCGTAATTGTGATCCTTTCGCAGCTGGTTGGCCAGCATAAACCGAATCGAGCGAAGGTCTCTCCCTACGAGTGCGGCGTGCAACCGATCGGGGACGCGCAGGGACGGTTCTCCATCAAGTTTTATCTCGTGGCCATGCTTTTCATCCTGTTCGACGTGGAAGCCGTGTTTCTTTATCCCTGGGCGGTGATTCTGCGCGAACTGAAGATGTTCGGCTTCTGGGAGATGATGGTTTACATCGGCATCGTGCTCGTCGGCCTGTTTTATGTCTGGAAAAAGGGCGTGCTGGACTGGGGCTTAACGGCGATAAAGCGAGGGGACTTTTGATGGCCCTCGCAACTGCGATCACGGATATCGAGCAGTTGAAGTCGCATCCGGCTCTGGGCCGCCTAGTGGAGTGGAACTCTGCGGCGGTGCAAGAGGTAAAGTTCGACCGGGAGGAGTTGACGATTTGGGTTCCGAAAGAGTCGATACGAGAGGTTTGCTCCATCCTGCGCGATCTGGCAGATTGCCCGTTCAATTTTCTTGCAGACCTTACGTGTGTGGATTGGTATCCGTCGGAGCCGCGGTTTGAAGTTGTTTATCACCTGCTCTCCATTTCCAAAAAGGAGCGGGTGCGTCTGAAGGCGCGGTTGGACGGATCGAGCGCGGCAATTGAGTCGGTGACGTCGGTGTGGCCGGCCGCAAACCACTACGAGCGCGAAGTGTTCGATCTGTTTGGAGTGCGCTTCACCGGACACCCCAACCTGAAGCGCATCATGATGCCCGATGATTGGGAAGGCCATCCTTTGCGGAAGGACTACCCCGTAGAAGGGTACCGGTAGACCATGACGCAATTCCCTACTGCTATCGCCGAATCAGGCCGAGAAACTGCCTCGGGCGACCGCACCATGATTCTGAACATGGGGCCGCAGCATCCGTCGACGCACGGCGTGCTGCGATTGGTGCTGGAGATCGACGGCGAGACTGTGGTGGGGATGAAGCCGGAGATCGGCTATCTGCACACGGGCATCGAGAAGACTTGCGAGGCGAAGTTTTATCAGCAAGTTGTTCCGCTCACGGATCGCATCGACTATCTGTGTCCGATGACCAACAATCTCGCCTACTGCCTGGCGGTAGAGAAACTGTTGGGGTTGGAGATTCCTGCACGAGCGCAGTGGATGCGGGTTCTGATGAACGAGTTGACCCGCATCAATTCACACCTGGTCTGGCTGGGGACACACGCCATGGACCTGGGAGCGATGACGGTGTTTCTGTATTGCTTCCGCGAGCGCGAGGACGTGTTGCGCTTTTTCGAGATGGTGAGCGGACAGCGGATGATGACTTCGTACTTCCGCATTGGCGGGCTGGCGCTTGATCCGCCATTGGGATTTTTTGAAAAAGTAAAGAAGTTTGCCGACCGGTTTCCGGGAAATGTGGATGAATATGAAAATCTGCTGACGGGGAATCCGATCTTCACGATGCGCACCAAAGGCGTGGCGCACCTGAGCGCGGAGGATGCGATTGCGATGGGGGCGTGCGGTCCCACGTTGCGTGGCAGCGGTGTCGATATCGATCTACGGCGCGACGCTCCCTATACGGGGTACGAGAATTTCAAATTCAAGGTCCCGGTACGGACGGAAGGCGACGTGTTTGCGCGGTATCTCTGCCGCGTGGCTGAGTTGCGGGAGTCGATTGGCATTGTGCAGCAGGCGCTGGCGGGAATGCCGGAAGGTCCGATCAAGGCGGATTCGCCGAAGGTCGTGCTGCCGGACCGGGAGAAGATGAAGACGCAGATGGAAGCGCTCATCTATCACTTCAAGATTATTACCGAGGGCTTCACGGTTCCGGCGGGCGAAGTTTATCAGGCGGTGGAATCGCCGCGAGGCGAGATGGGATATTACATCGTCAGCGACGGGACGGCGAAGCCTTATCGCGTGCACATGCGTGGGCCGTCGTTCGCGAACTTGCAGGCGCTGGCCAAAATGTGCGAAGGCCAGTTGATCGCGGATGTCGTGGCGGCGATTGGAAGTATTGATGTGGTGCTCGGAGATATTGATAGATAGGGATTTTGCGATTTAGTAATTTTGTAATTATGAGATTTTCTGAAGAATTCGAAGCGCGGTTCACGGAGATGCTCGGCCACTATCCGACGCGGCGGTCGGCGCTGGTGCCTACGCTGCTGTATGCGCAGGATGAGATCGGCAGCCTTACGGATGAAGTGATTGCGGAACTGGCGGGGCGCCTCGATCTCACCGATCTGGAAGTGCGGAACGTGATCAGCTACTACTCGATGCTGACGACGAAGCCGCGGGGAAAATATAACGTGCAGGTTTGCAGCAACATCGCGTGTATGCTGCGAGGTGGTGAAGAACTGCTGGACCACTGCAAGAAAAAACTTGGCATCGGCAACAAAGGCACGACGCCCGACGGAATGTTCTCGCTGGAAGAAGTGGAGTGCATCGGGGCATGCAGCTGGGCTCCGGCGGTGCAGGTGAATTACGACTTTCATGAGAATTTGACGAACGCGAAGATGGACGAAGTCCTGGATAACTACAAGAAGAAGGGCACGCAGTAGGAAATTGAACCATTGAAGGATTGAGACATTGAATCATTCGGAACGCTAGGTCCAATGATTCAATGCCTCGATGACTAAATCACAAAATGGCAACACTGGTTTCCCATCCCGATGAGATAAAGGTCATCTCGAAGCGCTTTGGTGAGGGCGCTACGGAGATTGATCGTTATCTCCAACTGGACGGCTACAAGGCCGTGCAGAAAGCCCTTGGGATGGGCGCGGAAGCCATTATTAATGAGGTCAAGAACTCCGGCTTGCGTGGACGCGGCGGCGCGGGGTTCAGCACGGGGATGAAGTGGTCGTTTGTGCCAAAGCAATCGGCCAAGCCGAAATATGTTCTGTGTAATGGTGATGAGAGCGAGCCTGGCACCTGCAAAGACCGGCTGATTTTTGAGCACGACCCGCACGCAGTGATTGAGGGCGTGATGATTGCTGCGATCGCGGTGGGATCGCACTCGGGATACATCTATATTCGCGGCGAGTATCGCTACCTGTCGGTGATCATGCAGAAGGCGATCAAGGACGCTTACGCGAAGGGCTTCCTGGGCAGGAACATCTTTGGCAGTGGTTACGATCTGGATATTTATTGGCACGGCGGAGCGGGCGCATACGAAGTTGGCGAAGAATCGGCGCTGATGGAGTCGCTTGAGGGAAAGCGCGGCATTCCGCGCATCCGGCCTCCGTTTCCTGCCGTGGTTGGATTGTGGGGCGGCCCGACGGTCATTAATAATGCGGAGACGCTGGCGGCTGTTCCGTCGATTATTTTGGGCGGCGCGGATTGGTACGCGAAACTCGGCACGCCGAAGAACGGCGGGACGCGGCTATTCTGCCTGGCGGGAAATCTGAACAAACCGGGTGTCTACGAACTTCCGATGGGTTACAACCTCAAGAAGATGATCTACGAGGTTGGCGGCGGGATTCCGAACGGGCGGAGTTTGAAGGCGGTGGTGCCGGGTGGATCATCGACGCCAGTGCTGTTGCCCGAGGAAATCGATATCCCGATGGATTTCGACTCGGTGGCGAAGGCAGGGTCGATGCTTGGGTCCGGTGGCGTGGTGGTGCTCGACGACACGGCTTGCATTGTGAAGTTCGCACTGCGCACGATGAAGTTCTACCGGCATGAAAGTTGTGGGTGGTGCATTCCGTGCCGCGAGGGAACGGACTGGCTGGAAAAGACTTTGACGCGCTTCCACTCGGGCGGTGGGGTCAAGAAAGATATCGATAACATTTATTACCTGTCCGAAAACATGCTGGGGAAGACGTTCTGTCCGCTGGGAGACGCGGCGGCGATGCCGACGATGGCGTTCGTGAAGAAGTTTCGCAAAGAATTCGAAGATCATTTGGATGGGAAGCCGTGTCCGTATGAGAAGGCGGGGACGAGAGAAGAAGCGGTATTGGCTTAAGAGAAAGTCGTTGGTCGTTAGTCGTTCGTCGTTGGGAAAACCGGACGGACACTAAGCGTGGTTTGCGAACGACCGGCGACGAACGACCGACGACGATTTATGCCTGATGTAAACCTAACTGTCGATGGCAAGAAGGTCACGGCTCCCGCGGGGACGCTGTTGATCGAGGCCTGCAAGAGCGTGGGCATCGAGGTTCCCTCTTTTTGCTACTACCCGGGGCTCTCTTTGCAGGGCGCTTGCCGCATGTGCGTGGTGAAGATTGAAAAGATGCCCAAGTTGCAGACGGCCTGTACGACGGTCGTCACCGAGGGCATGATCGTGGCTACGGACAGCGACGAAGTCCGGCAGGCGCGGAAGGCGATGGTGGAGTTGCTGTTGGGGAACCATCCGCTGGATTGCCCAGTGTGCGATGCGGGTGGCGAGTGTGAACTGCAGGACATGACGTTTTCGTACGGCGCTTCCGAATCGAAGTTCATGGAGGCGAAGAACCACAAGGAAGAACAGCAATGGTCTCCGGTTGTGTTCTTTGATCGCCCGCGCTGCATTTTGTGCTACCGCTGCGTGCGGGTGTGCGGCGAAGGGATGGATGTTTGGGCGCTGGGCGTGCAAAACCGCGGCGTCAGTTCGATCATCGCGCCTAATCAGGACGATCATTTGGATTGCGAAGAGTGCGGGATGTGCATCGACATCTGTCCGGTGGGCGCACTGACCTCGGGAGCTTATCGCTATAAGACGCGTCCGTGGGAAATGAACCATGTGGGGACGATCTGCACGCACTGCGGCGACGGATGCAAGACGACGCTCGGCGTGCGGCGTTGCGATACGGGCATGGAAATCGTACGCGGCGACAATCGCGACAAGAGTGGAATCAATGGCGACTTCCTGTGCGTCAAGGGACGCTATGCCTTCGATTTTGCTCATCACAAAGAGCGGCTAACCCAGCCTCTGATTCGAAAGAACGGGAAACTCACGCCCGCAACATGGGAAGAGGCGTTTGAGGTCATCGGCAAGAGGTTTCGTGAAGTTCGCGATCGGGATGGCGGAAGCGCGATTGGTGTGATTGGATCGAACCGCACGACGAACGAAGAAAATTATCTGCTGTCGAAGTTTGCGCGTGTGGTGCTGCAGACCAATAATGTCGATCATCATCGAACGGCGGACTACCCGGCGTTGGCATCGGCCCTGCACGGCAAGCCGGGAAAGACAGCTTCAATGCGAGACGTGCTCACGGCGCCGGCAATTCTTCTGATTGGCAACGACCCAACCAACCAGCATCCACTGCTGGCCTGGCAGATCCGAACCAATGTGCGCCTGCGGCGCGCGAGGCTCTACGTTATTAATTCGCTTCCGATCAAACTGTCGCGGCAGGCGGCGGGATTCGGATTGCTTCCGCAGGACGCGGAGGCGACCGCGGTTGGATTTCTTGCGGGCAACGATTCCCTGCTGGATGGGCTTGTCTCCGAGAACACTACGCGCGAAGCCTGGACCGCGTTGCGGGAGAAGATCAAGGGCGAACAGAATCTGGTCATCGCCTTCGGGTCGGAGATCCGGGGACGCGGCGTCGAGCAACTCGCGAGTTTCGCCGCAATATTGAGCGGAGCGAAATTGATCTGCCTAGGGGATTACGCGAATTCACGCGGTGCCAGCGAAATGGGACTCTATCCCGATCTGCTGCCGGGATACGAACCGCTGGCAGACACAGCAAGTTTTCAGAAAGAGTGGGGCAAACTGCCGACAGAAAAGGGGCTGAGCCTGCCGGAGATGATGGAATCGGCGAAGAATGGCGGATTAAAGGCGCTGTACGTGGTGGGATCGAACCCGGTGGGGCGTTTGGGGATTGATCCCTTTACGCTTTCGAAGAGTTTTGTGGTGGTACAGGATATGTTCCTGACCGAAACCGCAAACATCGCGGATGTCGTTCTGCCGGCGGCGAACGCATACGAAAAGACAGGAACCTTTACTAACACGTGCGGCGATCTGCAACTGGTGAAAAAGGCGGGCGAGGTTGCCGATGCGAAGCCGGATTTCGAGATGATCGTGCGGATTGCGGACGCGATGGGTTTCGACGTTCACGGGCTTGTGCCTTTCGGCGGCGGAACGCACGCGGATATGGGACAGACGCGCGGTGCACAATCGGGCGAAGCGGACCGTCATGCCGTGTGGCTCGAGGCGCACAATCTGGAGCCGAAGATGACGCCGTTTGATCCGATGGCGATTCTGGATGAAGTGCAGCGGGTGGTGCGGGGCTACGATGTTTCGCGAGTCAATCTGCTGGCGGGCAACGATCAGCATCTGGAGATTGCCGAGAGCGGAGCGAGCGCGATTCAGGATGCGGGACTTGTCGCTCCGGCCCACGACGATTTGTTCAGTTCAGGTACGTTGGGACGCTATTCGAAGACGCTGAATTCGGTTTACGAAAACAAATCCGCTGTGCCGGAAGTTGCGGCGGATTAGCTACTCACGTAATACGAGATACGGAACCAGAACCTAAGGACAGGGTCAAAGGCTCGCGGGCAGAATGCCCGCTTCCACACGGACAAACGTTGAGCATAACTACTTTCATCATTATCTCGATCATCAAGTCGGCGGCCGTCATCGGCATCCTGCTGACAGCGGTGGCGTACAGCGTTTGGCTGGAGCGCAAGGTTTCGGCGCACATCCAGAATCGCTGGGGCCCCACGAAGGTTGGGCCGTTCGGACTGCTGCAACCGATGGCCGATGGAGTTAAGTTCATCTTCAAGGAAGACTTGACGCAGCCGCATGTTTACAAGCCGCTGTACATTGCGGCTCCGATCATTGCCGTGGTGTTTGCCATCACGTCGATCTCGGTGATTCCGTTTGGGAATTGGGTGAATGTAGGGCCGATCCAGGTAGGACATTCTCCTAACTTTGGGTCGTGGGGCACCTACCTGCAAATTACGGACGTGAATATCGGGTTGCTGATCGTTCTCGGCATCACGTCAATGGGCGTGTACGGAGTGGCTCTGGCGGGATGGTCATCGAACAGTAAGTACGCGCTGCTGGGCGGACTGCGGGCTTCGGCACAGATGATCAGTTACGAGGTTTCACTCGGACTGTCGCTGGTCGGAGTTGTGCTCATGGCGGGCAGTTTGAGCCTGCGCGACATTGTCGATGCGCAGGGCGGAGTGTTCTGGCATTTCATTCCGCGGTGGAACATTTTTCACGGGCAGACGCTGGCATTCTTTATCTACCTGATTTCGGCCTACGCGGAAACGAACCGTACACCTTTCGATCTGCCGGAAGCAGAATCGGAACTGGTCGCTGGATACCACACGGAATACAGCGCGATGAAGTTTGCGATGTTTTTCATGGCGGAATACGCGAACATGGTCACGGTTGCGTGCATTGCGACGTTGCTCTTTCTCGGTGGATGGCACGGTCCGCTGATTTTTGCTTCGCCGATTTTGCAGGCCATCATGCCAGTCGTGTGGTTTTGCCTGAAAGTATTCTTTTTCATGTTTCTGTACGTCTGGGTGCGCTGGACTTTGCCGCGGTTCCGCTACGACCAGCTGATGGCATTTGGATGGAAGATTCTGTTGCCTCTGGCGCTGGCCAATATTGTGTACACGGCGTTAGTTGTGGCTTGGAGAGCTTAAGACCAGTTGTCGGTGGTCGGTGGTCAGTTTCCAGTGTTGGGCTGGGTTGCTGCGAACCGACGACTGAGAACTGAGAACTCGCAAAATGCTTACTTTAGCCTTGTTTTTATTTTTCGGAGCGGTCTGCGTGGCGGGCGCGGTGAACCTGCTGGTGCAGAGCCATCCTATCAACAGCGCACTGTCGCTGATTGTGGTTATGGCTTCGCTGGCGGCCGAATATCTACTGCTTGGCGCCGAGTTTGTGGCCGCGGTGCAGGTGATCGTCTACGCGGGCGCGATCATGGTTCTGTTCCTAATCACGATCATGCTGCTGAACGCGGGCAAGGAAGATCGCACCAAGGGGAGCCGGGTGGCGACTTTGCTGGGCGTGCCGGGTGTGGTGATCGGCGGAGTGCTGGTCGCGTGGACGCTGATTCACCGGTCCGATATGGGGAGTGTCGCGATTGGAGCGCTGCCGGGTGATCCCAAGGCAATCGCACGGTTGCTGTTCCACGAGTTCCTGCTTCCGTTTGAAGTCACGTCGGTGCTGATCTTGATCGCCATCATGGGAGCGGTGGTGCTGGCAAGCCGGCCGGAGGCGATTGCACGGCCGCATCCGGGTGGACCGGCGTCGCAGGAAGAACGCAAACTCGTCGCCGTGGGAAAGGCTCGTTCATGATTCCTCTTTCCTACTACCTGGTGCTGAGCGGGATTCTGTTTGCGTGCGGAGTGCTCGGGTTCCTGATCAAGCGCAACATCATCACGATTTTCATGTCGATTGAGTTGATGCTGAATGGGGTGAACCTCTCGTTCGTGGCGTTCGCGGCGCACTGGCACGCGCTGAGCGGACAGGTCTTCGTCTTTTTTGTAATGGTCGTGGCGGCGGCAGAGGCGGCCGTGGGGCTGGCCATTATCATTGCGGTTTACCGCACGCGCGAAACTCTGAATGTCGATCAGGTGAACCTGCTGAAGCTATGACGCCGCAGACTCTTAGTCCGTTACTGTGCACGATTCCGCTACTCCCACTGGCTGGGGCGGCGATCAATGGCTTTTTTGGGCAGCGTTCGTCGAAGAAAGCGGTCACGGCGGTTGCGCTGGTGTTCTGCGGCGCGGCGTTCGGCATGGCGTTATTCGTAGCGGCGAATTTCTCGTCGGTGTCGGCACCGTATTCTTATTCTCTCGCCCACTGGCTGCGCTCGGGAAGTTTTAGCGTTGACTTCGATTTTTATCTTGATCAACTTTCGCTGGTGATGCTGCTGGTGGTCACCGGAGTCGGGTTCCTGATTCATATCTACTCTGTCGGATACATGTGGGAGGACGAGAGCTTTTACCGGTTCATGAGCTATCTGAACCTGTTCATGTTCTTCATGCTGACGCTGGTGTTGGCGAAGAACTACCTCGTCATGTTTATCGGGTGGGAGGGCGTGGGGCTTGCGTCCTATCTGCTGATTGGTTTCTGGTTCACGAAAGACTCAGCGGCTTCGGCCGGGAAGAAAGCATTCCTCGTCAATCGGATTGGCGATTTTGGATTCTTGATTGCGCTCTTCCTGATGATCCAGAATTTCAATTCGCTGGATTTCACGAAGGTATTTGCGGCGGTGCAGACGCATTCTGCCGAGACGGCAGGCGCTGGATTGCTGACGGCTATCGGGCTGCTGTTGATGGTCGGAGCGGCGGGCAAGTCGGCGCAGATTCCTCTTTATGTATGGCTGCCGGACGCGATGGAAGGCCCGACGCCGGTTTCGGCGTTAATCCATGCGGCGACCATGGTGACGGCAGGCGTTTACATGGTGGCGCGCTCGCACGTGATCTTTGAACGGGCGCCGATGGCGCTGATGGTGGTCGCAGTTATCGGGACGCTTACGGCACTTTTTGCGGCGACGATCGGGATTGCGCAAACGGATATCAAGAAAGTGCTGGCGTACTCCACGGTGTCGCAGCTTGGATACATGTTCATGGCGTGCGGAGTGGGAGCTTTCTCGGCGGGAGTCTTCCACTTGATGACGCATGCGTTCTTTAAGGGACTGCTGTTTCTTGCGGCGGGATCGGTGATTCACGGCGTGGGCGGCGAGCAGGATATGCGGAAGATGGGAGGGCTGCGGGTCTACATGCCGTGGACCTTCCTGACCATGACGATCGCCACTTTCGCGATCGCGGGCTTCCCTCCCCTGGCGGGGTTCTTTTCGAAGGATGAGATTCTGTGGAAGGCGTACTCAAGCCCGTACGGGAGTTGGGTGTACTGGCTATTAGGAGTGACGACTGCTTTCATCACTTCCTTCTATATGTTTCGGCTGTGGTTTCTGACGTTCTTCGGGGACTATCGCGGGGCTCCCGCTGCCCATGATGTGACGCATGGCTCGGCGGGCGCGCATGCGAAGCAGGATAAAGATGATCACGAACACGGGCACGGCGAGCCGCATGAGAGTCCGTGGGTGATGCTTGGGCCTCTGATTATTCTTGCAATCCTCTCGTTCGTTGGAGGATGGGTGGGGATTGGTGGGCGCTTTGAACACTTTCTGGCTCCGGTGTTTCAGGGCGGAGCGAGTGCAGAATTGGCCCACGAGGCTGCAGGGGAAACTGCGGGAAGCGGTACGGAAACGCTGCTCATGTTGATTTCAGTGGGCGCGGCGATTCTAGGACTTTTTCTCGCCTGGAGCTTGTATTTCCGCAGGCCACAACTTCCGGCGCGCATTGCGGCGAGTTTGGGCGGACTGTATCAGACGGTCGTTCACAAGTATTACGTCGACGAGATTTATGCGGCTCTGTTCGTTAAGCCGCTGATTGACGGATCGACGACGATTCTGTGGCATGGCGTCGATCAGGGAGTGATTGACGCGGCAGTTAACGAATCGGCCCACGCGGCGCGCGAAGTTTCGGACTCGGCGCGGCACATGCAGTCGGGCAACCTGCGGTCCTACGCGGGTTGGGTGGCTGCCGGAGGAGCAGTCGTGATCGCCTACATGGTGTGGATGGGAGTGCGATAGACATGGAAAGCCTCAGTCCCATCATTCTGACGCTGGTGACCTTTATTCCGGCGGCGGGCGGGTTGCTGATTCTGCTCATTCCGCGGCGGGATCGCGATATCAAGTTATTTGCGCTGGTCATTTCCATCCTCGTGTTTGTGGCGTCGCTGCATTTGCCGGTCCACATGCATCGGGAACTCGGCACTTTCAAGTTCGAGATCGACAAAGTCTGGATCACCACTCCAAATATTCACTACCACATGGGGATCGACGGGATCTCGGTCTGGCTGGTGGTGCTGACTACATTTCTCACGCCGCTGTGCGTGTTGATTTCCTGGACATCGATTCACGAACGGGTGAAGGAATTCTTTATTCTGCTGTTGATTCTGGAAAGTGCATTGATCGGCGTGTTCACTTCGCTCGACTTGTTCCTGTTCTACTTTTTCTATGAAGCGACGCTGATCCCGATGGCGCTCTTGATCGGCATGTACGGGCACGGACGGAAGGTCTATGCAGCGGTGAAGTTTTTCCTGTTCACGATGATCGGCTCGATGTTTATGCTGGCGGCGATCATATGGCTGTACGCGAAGACCGGCAGCTTTGATTTTGCGGTCATCCAGAATGCGATTCGGAGCGGAAGTGTGCCGGGCTTCGAAGCCGCGTCGTTTTGGCTCTTCCTTGGGTTCTTCGTCGCTTTTGCGGTGAAGGTTCCAATCTTCCCTCTTCACACATGGCTGCCCGATGCGCACGTGGAGGCTCCAACGGCTGGATCGGTGTTGCTGGCCGGCGTGCTCCTGAAGATGGGGACTTATGGGTTGATCCGATTCAACGTGGGCCTCTTCCCTGAGCAGGCACGCCGCAATGCGCCGTGGATCATGGTGCTCGCGCTGATCGGCATTATTTACGGCGCGCTAGTCTCGCTGGTGCAGCCCAATATGAAGAAGCTGATCGCGTATTCCTCAGTCAGCCATCTTGGCTTCGTGGTGCTGGGAATCTTCAGCTTCACCACGGCTGGGCTGAACGGAGCGGTATTTGTGATGCTGGCGCATGGAGTCGCTACGGGCGGGCTCTTTATGCTGGCGGGCATCCTGTATGAGAGACGGCATACTTACGAAATCTCCGAGTTTGGCGGGCTAGCCACGACGATGCCCAAGTACGCCACTTTTTTTCTGGTTACGGTGCTGGCCTCGGTGGGACTTCCGCTGATGAGCGGTTTCATCGGCGAGTTCCTGGTGCTGAGCGGGGCATTCCAAGCAAAGCCGATTTATGGGATTCTGGCGGCGACCGGAATTATCTGGAGCGCCGGATACCTGCTGTGGATGTACCAGCGAGTCTTCTTCGGCAAGGTGACGCACGACGTCAATCTGACCTTGCCTGATCTGAATATGCGCGAAAAGGTAGCACTGTCGCCGATTGCGATTGCGGCGCTCGTCATGGGAGTTGCGCCGCTGATCTGGCTGAGCGCGATCGATCCCGCGGTGCAGGCAGCTCTCGGGCTCACACAATTGGCGAGCAAGGTGGTGGGCCAGTGATGTGGCTGACTGCCGTCTCGCATACGTTCCCAGCCCTGCTGGCGCAAGTTCTGCCGGGAATGCCCTCGTCGCTGCCGCAAGGCGCCGACTACATGCGCATCTTGCCGGAGATTGTCCTCTCGCTGTTCGGCATGCTGATCATGGTGGTTGACCCGTTGCTTGATCCTGACAAGAGCCATCAATCGCTGGGGACCATCGCGCTGGTGGGGACGCTCGCGGCATTGGGATCGACGGTGTGGATGGCGCAATATCCAGGAACCGCATTCTGGAACATGGTGCGAGTGGAGGCGTTCAGCGTCTTCTTTCATTTTCTGGTGATTGCGATTGCGGCGGTCGCCATTCTTAGCTCGTTCGAGTATTTGCAGGTGCAACGGATACGGGCCGGGGAATATTACGCGCTGATCCTGTTCGGCACGGTGGGCATGTGTCTGATGTCGTCCGCTATCGAACTGGTACTGATTTTTATCGCTCTAGAGATTTCGTCGATTTCGACGTATGTGTTGGCGGGCTTCCGGAGGCGGGATGCGGCGAGCAGTGAATCGTCGCTCAAGTACTTCCTGTTGGGATCGTTTGCCACGGCATTCTTTCTTTACGGCGTCGCCATGATGTTTGGTGCGACGGGATCCACGAACGTGGATGCGATCAGCCTGGTGTTGCGTTCAGGAAACGTACCGATGCTTGCGTACGTCGCGACTGCCTTGATGTTTGTAGGGTTGGGATTCAAAGTCGCGTCGGCACCTTTTCATGTGTGGACGCCTGACGTCTACGAAGGAGCTCCGGCGCCGGTTGTCGGGCTGATGTCAACAGGGCCCAAGGCTGCGGCCTTCGCCGTTTTGCTGCGCGTCATGTTCGAAGCGAATGCGCCGGGGCGCTTCTGGCTGATCTGGGTCTCGGCCGCTCTCTCCATGACTTTGGGGAATCTGGGCGCGATTGTGCAAGACAACGTCAAACGACTGCTGGCTTATTCGTCGATTGCGCACGCCGGATATCTGCTCGTCGCGTTTGCGGCGCAACCGGAATTGGGAACCTCGGCGGCGATGTTTTACACCGCAGCCTACGCCGCGATGAACGTAGGTGCGTTTGCCGTGGTCAGCCACTTTGCGAATGCGGGGGAAAAGTACGTCTCGCTGGAAGACTATGCAGGCTTGGGAAGGCGCTCTCCGGTGTTGGCGGCGACGCTGACATTTTTCCTGATGTCTTTGATCGGCATTCCGATCACGGGCGGATTCTTTGCGAAGTTCTACGTGTTGAGCGCGGCGCTGAAGTCGAATCTTGTGGGCTTAGCGATCATCCTGGTGCTGAACAGCGCGATTGCTGCGTATTATTACCTTCGCATCATCGTGATGATGTATATGCGGGAGGGGCGGGGCGAGGTTCCAGTTACACGCGTGCCCGCCGCGGCCGCGATTGCCATCACGGCTTGCGTTCTTCTGACGCTTTATCTTGGAGTCCTGCCTGGGCGCGTTCTCGACTATGCGGCACAGTCCGCTCGACAACTCGTGAGCGATCCCACACCAGCCGCCCCTGTTCTTTCTTTGGCGACAAAACGCTGACTTTTGCGGTCACAGTCGAGATTCGATAACGGCCGCGAGAGTAAAAGAATGTCAACATCCAGGCTCGGCCAGCGTCGCGGATTCGGAGGCAGTCACAATTCGGCGGAGCCGGAAAAGCTTGTCTGAAGCGTGATTCGGAGGACCTTTGCGCGCGATTTAGCCCGCTGAGCGAGGGGGGAACGCTTGATTGACATTCGCCCGCTGAGTCGGCATTATACGTACACAAGTTTGAGCCCCGATCAATCTGCTCCGGGGCTGGAGGATCGATATGGTTGAGTTTTTCCGGTATATATACGGCAGTGAAGAAGGGCAAGACATTGCGGAATATGCGGTGATGCTCGCGGTTATTCTCGTATTGGTGATTGGCACGGTGCGTCTGATCGGTGGTAGCGCCAATAACGTGTTCTCATCTGTAGCCAGTAACGTTCAGTAACGATCGATGCTTGACCGCAATTTGGATTGCAGCTTTTCTATGACACGATTTAGAAACTTTCGTGAGTTTGGACGCTACTGGTTTACACCGGCGGCGCAGGTACGGGATCGGAGCCGAATACCGAGGTAATAAGAAAAGCTCAAAGAACCGACCGAGGCCGCGATAGAAATCGCGGCTTATTTTTTTGGTAGCTACTTTGTAACGAGGAGAGGTCATCGCCATGATTGTGAACATGTCGGACAACGCGACGGAAGAGCAGATTGAGCACATCATTCAGCGGATTCGTGAAGCTGGATTTAATCCCCATGTCACGCGCGGCACGGAACGGACAATCGTGGCTGCAGTCGGCAGCGCGGGCCGCCGTCACGAAATCGAGGCGCTTTCTGTGGCGCCCGGCGTCGATAATGTGGTGGCCATCGCTCAGCCGTTCAAACTGGTCAGCCGCCAGACGCGTCCGGAGCCTTCGATTGTCGATGTTGGCGGAGTGAGGATCGGCGGCCCGGAAGTTGTGGTGATTGCCGGTCCTTGTTCAGTTGAATCGCGGGAGCAATTGCTGGAGACCGCGCGCGGAGTGAAGCGGGCAGGCGCCACGATGTTGCGAGGAGGGGCATACAAGCCTCGCACATCGCCCTATGAGTTCCAAGGCCTGGGGATTGAGGCGCTGAAGATATTGCGCGAAGCGCGGGAACTCACCGGGCTTCCCGTGGTCACCGAGGTCATGGGCACGGAGGATGTGGATGTGATTTGCGAGTACGCGGATATGCTGCAGGTTGGCGCGCGCAACATGCAGAATTTCGCGTTGTTGCGGCGACTGGCAACGATTAAGAAACCGATCCTTCTCAAGCGTGGTCCGTCGGCGTCGGTGAAAGAGTGGTTGCTGGCGGCAGAGTATCTGCTTTCGGGAGGAAACGACCAAGTGGCGCTGTGCGAACGCGGAATCAAAACCTTTGAAACCGGAATGCGCAATACTTTCGACTTGGCGGCAGTGGCGCTGGCAAAGGAACTTTCTCATCTTCCGGTGGTAGCCGATCCCTCACACGGGACGGGCAAACAGAGTTTGATTGGGGCGGTTTCGCGCGCCGCTATCGCTGTGGGAGCGGACGCCATTATCGTCGAGGTGCATCCCTGTCCGGAGCGAGCGCTTTCGGACGGTCCGCAATCGCTGGATCTAGAACAGTTTGAGCGCGTGATGGCGGGACTGAGCGCACCTCTGCGGCCGATTCTCGTCTCAAGCGATAGTCGCGCCAGTGGATGAAGTTGGCGCTTGCTGAATGACCTCCTAATAAAGGAGTTCCGGTCGGCCCTCGGCCCAAGCCCGCTCGGGCACTCCTCCTCCTGCGCGGAAGCTCCCAGCAGGGCCTTTTTTGCGGGTTCTCCGGCGTCTTTTCGACGGCCTAATCGAGCCAAATTGTCCCAAGTCGATCAATTTGCTTGCCCAACCTTTGTTTGCAGTCACTTAAGACTGCAATCCGCCCCGCTGGCGGGCTCAATGGGCCAAGTTGTCGCAACCCCGCAGATCGGGCAATCCGGCCTAAGCCATTGTTTACAAGTAACTTAGTTCCATCGAGAGTGGTTGAATGATTGCCCTTTATAGGCCAGGCAAGGAGAGCGCACGGAGCGCGACTTCGACATGCCGCGGATCAAACAATTTATGAAGAAAAAAGGGAACAACCAAAACCGCAACGGACTGACAAACAGTCCGCTCAGTCCCCCAGCGCTTGGCGCCGGATGGGGCCGAGCTCTCGGATTGGCACTGCTCGCTCTTTGCGCAGTCCCGTCCTACGGTGGCGCCAGGCCGGTGCTGGACGGCGACACACGTACAACCAGTAAGTTCTCCAGCGACGTTCAAGATCATGTCGCCGCGGGTGGGATGGTCACGGTGATCGTGCAACATCGCGTGATGCCGACGAGCGCCCATTTCAAGGGAATGCAGGATCGTGGAGCATTTATCGGATCGAAATTCCAATCGATTCGGGCGGTGACCATGCGCGTGCCAATCAGCATGTTGGCGGAACTGGCGAATGATCCGAACGTCGCCTACATCACGCCGGACCGTCCGATGAGCATGACCGCGAATCCTGCGACCGAGCAGTTTGCGAGCGCTGTGGAAGCCGACGTAGCCGCCTCGACCTATGCCTTCGACGGCACGGGCATCGGCGTGGCCGTGATCGATAGTGGCGTTGCAGCTCATGCAGACCTAGGCAACGGCAGCAAGAGCCGCGTCGTATATAGCCAGAGCTTTGTAGCTGGCGACAGCACCACATCCGACAAGTTTGGACACGGAACACACGTGGCTGGCTTGATCGGTGGCAACGGCTCGGGTTCTGGCAACGGCAATGGCTATGCCGCGACTTATGCAGGCATGGCTCCTAACGTCAATATCATCAACCTGCGAGTGCTTGACCAGAACGGTGCGGGCACAGACAGCCAAGTGATTGCAGCCATCCAGGCAGCAATTTCTCTGAAGAGCACATACAACATCCGCGTGATCAACATGTCACTCGGGCGTCCGGTGTTCGAAAGCTACACCCTCGATCCGGTGGACCAGGCAGTGGAAGCCGCCTGGAAGGCTGGCATCGTTGTGGTATGCGCTGCGGGTAACAACGGTCGTTTTCTCGCCACCAACGGCTTCGGCACCATCGGCGTTCCGGCGAACGATCCTGCCGTAATCACGGTGGGAGCGACGATGACCGAGGGCACTGCAACGCGCGTAGACGACAAGATTGCAAGTTACAGTTCGAAGGGGCCGACCACTCTCGATCACATCGTGAAACCGGACCTGGTCGCGCCCGGTAACGCGCAAGTCTCTTTGCTGGTCAAGGGCAGTACGCTCGATACAATTTTTCCACAATACGAAGTTGCACCAACAAACGGTAATGCTTCTAAATACTACGTGCTGAGCGGCACCAGCATGGCGACGCCGATCGTGAGTGGTGCGGTAGCGCTGATGCTGCAACAGAACTCCGCGTTAACTCCTGATCAAGTGAAAGCGCGCTTGATGAAGACAGCGTGGAAAGGTGTTGGGCAGTTCACCTATTCGCATGACAGCTGGGGAAATCTGTACAACAACGAATACGATCTCTTCACGTATGGAGCGGGGTACCTGGATATCGATGCCGCGCTAGGCAATACGGACCTTGCGAGCGGAGTTGCTCTTTCTCCGACCGTGAGTTTCAACGCGAATGGAAGCCTGGTTATCTCGAACACCGTCGCTTCCGGCTTCTCGGGCAGCAGCGTTGTTTGGGGCGCCACTTCTGTGGTGTGGGGCAATTCTGTCGTGTGGGGTTCTAACGCAATTACGAGTAACTCGGTAGTGTGGGGCGCCACCAGCGTAGTGTGGGGTGCGACTTCCATGTCGGGCTACAGCGTAGTGTGGGGTGCAACGTCTTCGGTCGCGAGTTTGCCGGCAGCACTTAGCGATGGCGACCCGGGGGACAACTAAACACCGATTGCAACCATACTCGGAGACAGCCATGACAAACACATTGCCAATCAAAGCCAAAGTCATGATCGGAATGGTGGCCGTTGCGAGTCTGTGCGCCCTGTCGTTTGGCGTTCTCAGATGGCAATCGCAAGCCTGGCCACAGTTGGTACTCCTGTCCGCGGCAGCCGCGCTCAGTTCGCGGTTTAAAGTGAAGCTGCCTGGGATGACGAGTTCGATGTCGGGAAATTTGCCCGTCATCCTCTTGGGAGTCACGCAACTGGGAATGTTCGGCAGCCTGCTGGTAGCAATCACAGCGGCGGTCGCGCAGTCCTACACGTCCGGCGGGAATAAAACCAAACCGGTCCAGTTCGTATTCAACGCATGCACACTGCTGAACGCAGCGGGACTTGCTTATCTGGTTTACCACAGCCAGATCTTCACACCCCGCGCCTCAGCGCACACAATGTCTTTAGTGCTCGCTTCGGCAACGTACTTCCTGGCCAATACGGCCCCGGTCGCGAGCATCATCGGTCTAACCGAAGGCGGGAATCCCTTTGCCCTGTGGCACAAGGTGTTCTTGTGGTCCTTCCCGAACTATGTGATCGGTGCGGGACTGACTGCGATCGTATCTACCTTTACGACGGTCAGTGGATTAGCCACGCTGGCTTCTCTCATGGCGGTGCTATTCGCAGTGTATCAATCGTATAAGGTATACGTCGACCGCGCTGGACAGGCACAGCCGCAAGCGATGGCGATGGCTGCTGGCCGATAGACCGCTAGACTGTTAACCGCGCGCAGCCTACGGGCTGCGCGTTTTTTTTGTTTCCTACCTTCCTGCAATTCCTCGATCGGGTCCTCAGCAATCCAAATTCTCGTGAGAACCGTACCTAGTTCGAAAGCACACTTAACCTGAAAGGAATTTGCGGTTATGAAGCACAAAGTGTTGATTGGTATGGTTCTGATGGGCCTGGCAGTGATGTCGGCCGCGGCTGGAATGAACAACCCGATGGTTGGCGGCCAAGAGATGTATCCGACCAAGAACATTATCGAGAACGCGGTGAATTCCGCGGATCACACCACGCTTGTGGCGGCGGTAAAAGCGGCCGGTCTGGTCGACACGCTGGAAGGGGCGGGACCGTTTACCGTGTTTGCTCCGACGAACGAAGCATTCAACAAACTGCCAGCGGGCACGGTCGATACCCTGTTAAAGCCGGAAAATAAAGCGACGCTCACCAAGGTCCTGACATATCACGTGGTGGCGGGCCGACTCACTGCGCAAGACCTGATGAAGAAGATCAAAGAAGGCAAAGGCACGGCGGAGTTGACAACGGTAGAAGGGGGCAAGCTTTTCGTCATGCTCCATGATGGGAAGCACATTGAACTGAAGGACGAAAAGGGCGGCACGGCGATGGTCACAATAGCAAACGTGTTTCAATCGAACGGCGTGATCCACGTAATCGATTCGGTCGTTATGCCGAACTAGTTGTAAATCTCTCGACACTTTCGTTCGCGACTTGAACGGAACTCCCGGCCCCGCTTCGGTGGGGCTTTTTTGTTGCGCGAACTCCCAAGGACGTTATCATTCTGAGTTCGGGATCTTTGACGTTGGGAGAAAAATGAAAAGCCACCGGGAACTGCTGTCGGAATTTGAAAGGGTCGCCAGTGTCGGGAAAAAAGCCAATGCGCTGATGCAGCAGATTTCCGACCGGCTGCACACAGAGCTTGTCCGGTACAACTGGGTGGGATTTTATCTGGTAGATCCGACGGATCGGAATTATCTCTTGCTCGGGCCGCATTCGGGGCTTACAACTCCGCATGTGCGGATTTCGTTGAACCGTGGACTTTGCGGAGCCGCGGCCAGCCTGGGCAAGACCGTCGCGGTAAACGATGTCAGCAAAGATCCGCGGTATTTGATGGGCGTGCAAGAAACGAAATCGGAAATCATCGTACCTATTTTCGCCGGTGGTGTGGTGGCAGCGGAATTCGATATCAACAGTTTCTTCAAAGATACTTGGACCACGGACGAGGTCATTTTCGTGGAGCGCTGCGCTGCATTAGTGGCAAGCGGTTTGTAGCTACACTTTGTAGCTACATTTTGTACCTACACATGATGGCTCTCATGCGTTGCTACTTACGACTGGGCGGGCTGCCGGAAAGGATGATTTTCAGTAATTCAGTGGCGAGATCGTGAGCGTTACCGCCATCGAGGTTGATTAAGACAACCACTCCGGCGCGGCGCTCGGGAACGATCTTGAAGGCGGTGCTAGTTCCAGGCTGACCTCCGTCATGGCCAACCTCAAAGACTCCGAGCGTTTTCGATGTTGCCCAACCAAGGCCGTAATCGTCCGGCTTTCCATCGGTGGGCTTCAGGGGAGTCCACATCAGGTCACGGGTCGAACGAGCGACGATGCGATCGTTCAACATAGCGATCTCGAACTGCGCCATATCATCGGCGGAAGAGAGCCAACCGCCGCCCGGGATCTTGTAGCTGGAGTCCAGAAACTCGGCGTTGGTTATGGCTCCCGAGGTGTCTTTGCTGTAGAAGCGGGCGCGGAACGGCACGATCGAGAGGCGATTGTCGGCCACAGTGTGAGTCATTCCGCCGGGCATCAGAACGTTGTGCCGAATGTAGTCGACGTAGTCCTCGCCGGAAGCGCCTTCGATGGCGCACCCGACTAACGTAAATCCTTGGGTGGAGTAGTGGAATTCCGTGCCCGGCTTAGCCACGAGCGGATCATTCTTGAAGAAATCGATTCCACCCTGAATGGGATTGGAGAAGTGTTTCGTGTTGCCGCTCTCGAAATCGTCTGGCGAGCCTTCTTTGTAGTGGCGAATTCCAGCAAGGTGCCCCAGAAGCTCGCGGGTGGTTATGGGCGTATCCTTCTGTGGAAATGTCGGACAGTACTTTTGAATAGGGAGATCCAAATCGAGTTTGCCTTGCTGCCACAGCAGCATTGCACCCGTTGCGGTGAGCGACTTTGAGATTGAAGCCAGACGGTAGAGCGTGTGCGCGGTAGCAGGCACAAAGTTTTCAAGGTCCGCGCTTCCGAATCCTGCTGACCAGTCTTCTACGCCGTTCTCCACGACGGCGACCGAGACTCCCGGAATGCTGTTGGCAGCCATGAAGCACCAGATCGCGTCCTCCATCTGGGCGCGTTTTTCTGGAGCGATGGAAACTGGCTGAGACTGGCCGGATGCAGCCCCGACCAGCAACAAGCAGAGAACGGTCGCGAACAGAGCTCGCCACTGTGGGGACGGACTCGTTATATGGCGAGCACGACGATGGTTGCCAATCTCAAGACATGGGAGCACGCTACTTTACGTCTCCGCAGGCAGGCCCCAGGTATTTCGAGGTGATGACGAAATCCATATTCATGGTGTGACCATTGGCGTTCGTGACGGAATGCATGGTGGCTTTGACGTTATCGGAGCCGATCGCCTCCACCAGAAAGCTTCCATCCGAGATGGTTTGCTTGTCTTCGCAGTGGAACTTCACTTCCATTTTGCTACCGGTCGAACTCACGACAGTACGGGTACAAGTGCCGCGGTTCGCGCTAAAAGCGGAATGCTGTTGGAGTTTTTCTTTAGTTACGCATTCCTTGTGGACGTCGGTATTGTTTGAGCCGTTCATCATGACTTCGATGCGGGCACGCTGATCGGGAGGCAGTTTAGCGAGCGCGTCCGGAGGGAGGTTTGGGGCGGCCGGCATTCCAGTCATGGAATGTGTCACGGTCATTTCCCAGAGGCCCTCTTTGACGTTAAGAGGCGTGATGCTGTCGACGGCCCAAAGCGCGACCGCAGAAAAAACGATGATGCTCCAAATAAGACCCTTCGTTGGCACGGTTACTCTCCTAGCGTGCTCTTGATTCATCCGCTCGTTATTCGTCGGATCATTATTCATTCGATCCTCAGAATTACACAGTGAAAGTGGGCGGGCAAAGCAATTATTGCAGCAAATTATTGCCGGAGAAGATGCCTGCCTGGAGCAAACTTTGCCCCGTCGTCCGGACCAGCCTGGATCCGGTTAAACGCTGTACAAATGCGGTAGACTGCTATACAACTAGCGAACATCCTGGGCTCTAACGGGCCAGGAACCTCATTCCGGGGATCACATCGTTGCTCAGCCAGGCGTCCTACATCAAACCCAAAACGCTGGATGAAGCCGTTGCTTGGCTGTCTGCCGGAGAAGCCCGAATTCTGTCGGGAGGGACGGATTTCTACCCCGCACTAGGTGATCGAGTCGTTCGCGACGCGATCGTGGATGTGTCTGGTCTGCGAGAACTGCGCGGGATTTCCACTGACAATGACCGCATTCGTATTGGCGGGCTGACGACATGGAGCGAGATTATTCGAACGCCGCTTCCCCGCTGCTTTGACGCCTTGAAGGCGGCGGCGCGGGAGGTTGGTTCGGTGCAGATCCAGAACCGCGGGACGGTTGCCGGGAACCTGTGCAACGCATCCCCCGCGGCGGATGGAGTTCCTCCCTTATTGGCTCTTGATGCTGAGATAGAACTTGCCTCAGAGGCCGGAGTGCGGAAGATGCCCTTGGCGGATTTCATGGTGGGGAACCGCAAAACCCAGCGCAAGCCGAACGAGATCCTAACAGCGGTGCTTATTCCGCGCCGGCTCGACGATGCGGTTTCGACTTTTGTGAAGCTGGGGGCGCGGCGATATCTGGTGATATCGATTTCCATGGTGGCGGCAATCGTTCAGTTCGAGAATCAAAAAGTGGTGCATGCGCGCGTCGCCGTGGGATCTTGTTCGGCGGTAGCACGGCGTCTGGCAGCTCTGGAGGCCGAGTTGGTTGGCAACACGGCGTGCGGTTCGTTGGGAGAATCGGTAAGGCCTGAACACCTTGCTTCCCTGTCTCCAATTGACGATGTGCGCGCGACAGCGGCGTACCGGATCGACGCTTCGCTGCGACTGGTGCAGCGGGCGCTGAATTTCTGCGGGGAGAAGGCTCGATGGGTTTGACGCGAGACCTGCCCACGCAAGCTAGCACGCAATCCATCGCGTTTCGCGTGAACGGGAGTGCTGCGAGTGTGCAGTGTTCGCCGTTGCAGAGGCTTTCGCGCGTTCTGCGCGATGAACTTGGGTTGACCGGGACGAAGGTGGGATGCGACGCAGGCGACTGTGGTGCATGCACTGTCCTGCTGGATGGGGATCCGGTGTGCGCGTGTTTAGTCGCAATCGGGCAGGCGGAAGGCTGCGAAGTTTCGACGGTGGAGGGCTTGGCGGATCAAGCCGCCTCGGCTTCGTCGGTCGGCGGAAGATTGCAACAGTCGTTTCTTACCCACGGCGCGGCACAGTGCGGAGCCTGCACTCCGGGAATGCTGATGGCAGCGACGGCGTTATTGCAGAGAAATGCACGGCCTGACGAATCCGATGTGTTGGATGCGATTGGCGGCGTTCTCTGTCGCTGCACCGGATATCGAAAGATTATTGCCGCGATTCTTGACGCTGGAGTAAAGGAACCCGGTGCGGAAATTGGCTCAACAAGTGGTGCTGCGAGTTCACCGGTGGCAGGGGCTGCCGTAGGAAACAGGATGGTGCGACTGGATGGAAAGCGTAAGGTCGACGGTAGCGAAATCTTCGGCGCGGATGAAACTCCGGCGGGAGCGCTGGCGGTGCGGGCCATTCGCAATCCCCATCACCGGGCGCGATTCACTTTCGGCGATCTAGCGAAATTTGTTCGAGATCATCCCGGAATCGAAGCGGTGTTCACTGCGAAAGATGTTCCGGGCGTGAATTGCTACGGCGTGATCGGCAAGTATGCAGACCAACCGGTCTTCGCGGAGGTGGAAGCGCGGCACCGGGGCGAAGCTGTCGCCGCGGTGGTGGGCGATGCCGCGACGGTTGAGGCATTGCAGGTTGCCGACTTTCCTGTTGTATGGCAGGAGCTGCCGTTTATTCAGGATATCGACGCGGCGCTCGCTCCCGGGGCAGACCGGATTCATGAGAATCGTCCGGATAATATTTTGGTACGAGGACGAGTTGTGCGGGGTAACGTCGACGAGGCCTTCGCTTCTGCTGAGGTCGTGGCGGAAGCCGAATACGAAACGGGATTTGTTGAGCACGCGTACATCGAACCGGAGGCTGGATTCGCCCGGCGTGTGGGTGACCAAGTCGAGATCCAAGCCTGCACGCAGTCGCCGTATATGGATCGAAGCGATATCGCTGCGGTTCTCGGCATCGCTCCAGAGCGAGTACGTATCATTCCGACGGCGGTTGGAGGCGGATTCGGATCGAAACTTGATCTTTCGGTGCAGCCATTTCTCGCAGTCGCGGCGTGGCATTTAGCGAAGCCTGTGCGCATGGTGTACTCGCGAACGGAGTCGATTCTGTCGACAACCAAGAGACATCCAGCAAGGATGAAGCTGCGAGCCGGTTGCGCGAAGAACGGAAAATTGATGGCGCTCGACTTTGCGGCAGATTTTAATACCGGGGCGTATTCCTCGTGGGGACCTACGGTTTCGGCGCGGGTGCCGGTGCACGCTTCCGGGCCGTATTACGTACCAAACTATCGAGCATTGACCCGAGCTATCCATACGAATCTTGTGCCTGCGGGAGCGTTTCGAGGCTTCGGAGTTCCACAGGCTGCGATTGCGCAAGAACAGCTTTATGACGAACTGGCGGACCGGGTAGGAATGGATCGTCTGGAATTTCGCATCCTGAACGCACTGCATGAAACGACGCCTACAGTCACCGGACAGGTTTTGGGCGCCGGCGTCGGGATTCGCGCCTGCCTGGAGGCGTTGCGTCCGCGATGGAAGGCTTCGCGAGGCGAGGCTGAGGAATTTAATTCCACGGCGAGTGGTCCCTTGCGGCATGGCGTCGGTGTCGCTGGGATGTGGTATGGGTGCGGAAACACTTCCCTGCCGAATCCTTCGACGGTGCGCATTGGACTGAAACGCGATGGGCGGATTGCGTTGCACCAGGGCGCAGTCGACATCGGGCAAGGATCGAACACGATTGTCACGCAAATTTGCGCTGACATGCTCGGTGCTCCGATTGAACGTTTTGATCTGCTTTCTGGAGATACGGCCATCACGCCTGACTGCGGCAAGACTTCAGCGTCGCGACAGACATTCGTCACGGGAAGAGCGGCGCAGATGGCCTCTGAGCTGTTGCGCCGTGGGATTCTCGACCTGGCTGGCACGTGCGAATGCGCGACACTTCAATTCGATGAAAACGGTGTGACGGTGCACGAAGGCGGAACGTCCCATCTGGTTTCGCTCGAAGCTTTGCCTCTCGACGAACACGGATACGTGATTACCAGCGAGGCGACGTTCGATCCGCCTACGAGCCCGCTGGACGAGAATGGGCAAGGAAATCCTTATGCAGTTTACGGGTTTGGCGCACACATGGCGGAGATCGAGGTTGACACCGAACTGGGCACGGTGCGTGTGCTGCGGGTTACGGCCGCTCACGATGTGGGACGTGCCATCAATCCGACGTTGATCGAAGGACAGATTGAGGGCGGCGTTGCGCAAGGGCTGGGTATGGCTTTGATGGAGGAGTTCTTTCCCGGCAAGGGTGAAAACCTGCACGATTACCTGATTCCGTCGGCTGGGGATATTCCTCCGGTGGAATCGATTCTGATTGAAGTTCCCTCGCCCATTGGCCCGTTTGGAGCGAAGGGAATCGGAGAGCAAGCGGTGATTCCAACGGCGCCGGCGATTCTGAACGCGTTGCATGATGCGATTGGAATTCGCGTGCGGAAAGTTCCAGCAACTCCCGACCGGGTGCGCGCCGCGATTCTGGCGTCGAAGAGCGTGAATGGAGAAACCCGTGGCTGACGACGCCATTCGCTGCGATGCTTGCCCTGTGCTTTGCTACATCAAGCCGGGCAGAACGGGTTCGTGCGACCGTTATGCGAATGCGGACGGAGTGCTGGTGCGACTTGATCCGCACGTCGTACTGGAACGCGCAGTCTCGCGTGGCGATTCCGTGGTTCCCTTCCTTGAAAAAGCACGGGAGTGGGACGGTTCGCTGGTGAGTGGCGAAGAAACATTTGTCACAGCAATCGGGGCGGGGACAACTTATCCCGATTACAAACCGGCGCCTTTTATTATTTCGTCGGAAGTTTCGAGCATCGATATGGTCACGGTTGTGACCGAGGGAATCTTCAGCTATTGCGGTGTGAAGTTGAAGATCGATACCGATCGACACCTGGGAGCGGAGTGCAGCACGGTCCGCGCGCGGGGCGAGGTGGTGGGCCATGTGACGACGAACGAATACGGGTCGCAGATGCTCTCGCTAGGCGGCGTGCGACATCTCACCGGTGGAAGTCGTCACGAGGGCACGGCGACGTGCGACACGCTGCTGGATCTGTGTAATCGCAAAGCGGTTGAGCTGAAAGTTGATGACGGCGCGACTGTGGTTGTGGAAGCCGACAAGGCGCCGATTGTGGATGGCGTCCAGGAAGAGCGGATGCGGGTAGGATGCGGATCGGCCACCATCGGCATGTTCGCCAAACAGTGGTTCGGCAAAGTGGACGAGGTCGTGGTGGTGGACGATCACATTACGGGAGTGCTCTCGGAACATCAGGCCGGAAAGCTGCTGGGAGTGACGGAGACTGGCATCAAGATGAAGGGGAGACGATCGACGCCGGGACGATATTTTCGAGTGGCGGAACCCGGAACGTCGTGGGGAGGGACGAATATCGAGGATCCGTTGTCGATTCTTGGTCCCTTCGATCACAAAGTCGCCAAAGGGGGGTTGCGATTGCTAATGGTGAGCACCACCGGCGAGCACTATGCGTATTTCGAACTAGACGACGAACTGAATCCGCGACCGAAAGAATTGCCGACTGCGCTGCGCGAATCGGTGGAGCGTATCCGCGAAAACTGCGAGCCGGCGCTGTGCACCGTGTTGTTCATGGGAGGCGCGGGAGGTTCGCTGCGGGCCGGCGTGACGGAGAACCCAGTAAAGCTGACGCATTCCGTGCGCGATGCCCTCACGCGCGTCACCTGCGGAGGCGCTCCCGTCTACGTGTGGCCGGGCGGTGGAATCACGATTATGGCGGATGTGAGCCGTATGCCGAAAAATGCGTTCGGGTACGTTCCCACACCCGCGCTGGTAGCGCCAATCGAATTCACGCTCAAGCTGTCGGACTACTCCGCTCTCGGCGGATACATGGATCACGTGCGACCGCTTAGCTCGATCAACAACGACGAGGAGGGGCGGCGCAGGCTGGCATCGCGCCCGGATAATCCCTGGCCACTGGTTCCGGCGCAGCGCCAGAAATGAGCTGAGTTTGAAGGGGCGCGCTCAAATCCGAATGCTTCCTGACGGACGCCGACTGCATTTGAACGACGGGCCGATCGACCTAATCGCGCAGGCTTTCGGCGATGAGCGCGAAATCGAAGTTGCCTATCGTGCGGCGGCGGCGCGATTTGTTGGAGTTCTTGATGAACTCTGTGGAGAGCTTGAACTTCTGCGGCGACCGTCATGTGGTCGAGATGAGTTTTTTTCGGGTGCGATTGCGCGACGAATGGCGCGGGCCGTAGCGCCTTATACTGCGGAAACGTTTATTACGCCGATGGCTGCGGTGGCGGGGGCGGTCGCAGAGGAGATTCTGTTGTCGATGACGTCCGCGGCGGAGCTCGCACGTGGTTATGTCAACGATGGCGGCGACATTGCGTTTCATCTTGCGCCGGGAGAGAAATTTGTCGTGGGGATGGTCGAACGTCCCCATCAAACTTCGCTCTTTGGCACCACGACAATTTCGTCTGTAGACTCGATTCGCGGGATCGCGACTAGCGGATGGCGGGGGCGAAGTTTTTCGCTGGGAATCGCGGATGCGGTTACGATCTTGGCCGATAGCGCTACCATGGCAGACGCGGCAGCGACCGTGGTGGCGAATGCAGTCGATTTGCCGGGGCATCCGGCGATCGGGAGGGTTGCGGCGTGCGAACTTGCTCCGGATAGCGATTTAGGAAATCGGTTGGTGACACAGTCAGTTGGAGAACTTGCGCCGGTTGAGATTCGCGAGGCGTTGGATGCGGGCGTGCGAGTCGCTGAGGGACTTTGCGGGTCCGGTTTGATTCGGGCAGTTGCTTTGCGTTTGCAGGGCGAGACGCGGCTAGTCGGGGCTGATCATCAACTGGAAGTGGTTGAGGCTGCTCCACAGAATGGGAGAGGCGTACATGCCTGAAGTTCAGATTCGGAAACGACTTCTCATGGTCGAGGAGATTTTTCATGAGGGGGGGCCCGTGGCGGGTAGTCCGCAGCGTCGAGCGGCGCAGTTGGTGGTGATTCGGAATCCTTATGCCGGCAAGTATGTCGAGAAGATCGAAGAATTCATGGAAGACTTGAAACCGCTCGGATTGGAAATGGCGCGGGCGCTCGTGACAGCGCTGGGCGACGATCCGAAGGGGATAGAGGGATATGGCAAAGGCGCAATCGTGGGCTCGGCCGGAGAACTCGAACACGGAGCGCTGTGGCACGTTCCGGGCGGATATGCGATGCGCGAGGTGCTCGGAGGAGCGAAGGCGATTGTCGCGTCGACCAAGAAAGTTGGTGGACCGGGGACGCGTCTCGATATTCCAATCACTCATATCAACGCTTCGTACGTGCGCAGCCACTTTGATTCAATGGAGGTCGGGATCACGGACGCTCCGCGCGCGGATGAGATTTTGCTTGCGCTGGTGATGACGACTGGCCCACGGGTTCATGCACGGGTTGGCGGCCTGCAGGCTTCGGAGATCAAAGGAGAGGACGGACTGCGATGACTGAGTCCACTCGTCCGAGCGGTCGCGCCAAGATTCGCAAGCTCGCTACATTTGTCGAAGAGACGGCGACTGAGATGGGGCGCAAGGTTGATCCCCCCACTCGTCGTGCGGCAGCGGTTGCGGTCATTGAGAATCCGTATGCGGGGCGATACGTCGATGATCTTTCCGAATTGATGGCAATTGGCGAAGAGCTTGGAGAGTTGCTGACGCAGCGAGCTGTGGCCGCATTGGGAATTGCGGGACCTTCCGCCGAGAGTTACGGTAAGGCGGCGGCTGTGGGTGAGGATGGAGAACTGGAACACGCGGCGGCAATCTTACATCCGAAGCTGGGCACGCCAGTCCGGCGCGTGCTCGGCAAGGGCGCGGCTTTGATTCCGTCGTCGAAAAAACGCGGTGGACTCGGAGTGGTGCTGGACATTCCGCTGGGACATAAGGATGCGGCGTTCGTGCGCAGCCATTTCGATGGCATGGAGGTTCGCATCAGCGACGCTCCGCGGGCGAATGAGATCGTGGTGGCGATTGCGGTGACGGACAGCGGACGTCCGTTGCCGCGGGTCGGCGGACTCAGCAAGGATCAGATTAAGGGCGAGGATGGACTGCGATAGAGTTTCTGTTCGCACGAATAATTTGGAAATAAGGGGAATACAAGGCCAGGGATGATAAATCGGCGCGCTTACTTTCTGTTGTGTGCGTTTCTCGTTTGCTGGTCCATTTCTGTCTACGGGCAGGCAAAAAAAGAAAAGGCGGACACGATCATCACGGGCGGCTTGGTCGTATCGATGGACAGCGCGCGTCATACCTACGACGACGGCGCCATCGTCGTCACCGGCGATTCGATTGTCGCGGTCGGCCCGCGAAGCGAAATCGAAGCGAAATACGCAAGCCAGCGTACGATTGATGCGCAAGGCAAGATGGTGCTTCCCGGATTCATCAACGGACACACGCACGTACCGATGACCTTGTTTCGCGGCTTGCACGATGATGTCACGCTGACGGACTGGCTCTACAAATACATTTTCCCTGCTGAAGCGAAGAACGTTACGGAGACGTTCGTGCGCTGGGGAACCAGGCTGGCAGCAGCTGAGGAGATTCGGGCGGGGGTGACCACTTTCGCCGACATGTATTACTTCGAAGACGCGGTGGCAGAGGAAACAAAAGCGGCGGGCATGCGCGGGGTATTGGGCGAAACGCTGATTGATTTCCCTGCTCCCGATAACAAGAACGAAGTTGCGATGCTTGCTTACAGCGAGAAATTTCTGCAGAAGTGGCAAGGGGATCCGCTCATCCATGCGGCGGTCGCGCCGCATTCGATTTACACCTGCTCGCAAAAGACGTTACAGGACTCTGCTGCCCTGGCGCGGAAATATCATGCGCCGATCCTGATTCACACGGCTGAGATGAAAAAAGAATGGGAGGACAGCGAGAAGCAGAACGGAGGTTCTCCGGTGCAATATCTGGAGCGTATCGGAATACTTGGGCCCGATGTCGTCGCCGCGCATTGCATTTTTGTCGACGAGACGGATCGCAAGATTCTGGCACAGCATGGTGTAGGTTGTGTACACAATCCCTCGAGCAACATGATGATTGCGAGCGGCGTTGCCCCCGTCCCTGAGGAGCGTGCGGCTGGAATCGCGGTTGGGCTCGGAACCGACGGGCCTGCGGGCAGCAATAACGATCTCGATCTGATGGAAGAAATCGATCTAGCGGCGAAGCTCGCCAAAATTACGAAAATGAATCCACTGGCGCTGAATGCGTTGGCCGTTGTGGAAATGGCAACCATCGACGGCGCTCGGGCGCTGCACATGGAGAAAGAAATTGGATCGCTCGAAGCTGGCAAGAAGGCGGACCTAATTGTGATCGGACTGGATGAACCGAACGCGGTGCCCATGTACAACGTTTACGCGCAGATCGCGTACTCCCTCAAGGCAAGCGATGTGGAGACGGTGATGATCGGCGGCAAACTGGTCATGCGGGATCACAAACTCTTGACGGTTGACGAGAAGGCGGCGATGGCGAAGGCGCGGGAATATAAGAAGTCGGTTGCGGCATCACTCGGCATGGAGTGAGACTTCGTGTTTCGACGCTTATCGACTCCGCTTTGATTGTTTCACCGCTTCTCAATTTTTCACCACTTCAGGCGCTACGGTTGCTGGTGGCGTGTTTCGGCTGCGATGAGCGCTAATCGCACCGTCGATAACGACCATGCCAATTCCGGGCAAATCTCCCTTTTGAATGCTGTCGAGCAGATTCTTTCCGGATGAGTGTTGCGCTTTGTCCATGAAGACAAAAGAAGCTTCGCGGTCGGGTGCGATCAGGCCGCAATTCAGATTGCGAATTCTCGCAGTATTGCCGGTCGCCAGGCAGAGGGCAGTTTCGGCGGAGGTGCCGCCGAGCGAGGCTAGCAGTGCAATCAGGCGAACGATTCCCATGGGCTGAACGCCTGATCCGGCGGGAGAGTCAGTGCCGAGAATTACGCGACCGAGTTGCTTGAGTTCCATCGCCGTGCGGAGTGTGAGCAAGGCAGCGCGTTCGTTTCCGTTGTGTACAATCTCCAGTGCGCGAGTGGAACGTTCGCAGAGGGCCGTGATCTGATCGTCAGGCAAAGCGGTGTGGCCGCCGTTGACGTGGCCAATCACGTCGGCATCAGTTTCGAGCACCATGTCTTCGTCGATCAGACTGGAGCCGGGGATCGATGGTCCACCTGTGTGAATCGTGCTCTGGATGCCGTATTTGCGCGCCCACGAAACCATCTGGTGCGCGGTCTTGCCGTCTTTCACGCTTCCTAGTCCCACTTCGCCGAGGATCGTGACCCCGGCCGCTGCCAGTTCCTTGAAGTCCTCTTCGACCATTCCGTGTTCGATTACCGGAGCGCCGGCGTAGATCTTCACTCCTCCAGGCCGAAAGGCGTGAAAGGCGCGCTGGGCAAAGATCGCCATCGCTTTGAGACCGACGATGTCTTTGGGGCGGCCGGGAGTATGCACTTCGCCGGCAGAAACCATTGTGGTGACCCCGCCGTGAAGGTAGCTATCGATCCATCCCAGTTGGTTCTGGCGGGGCGTCCAGTCACCGCAGACGGGGTGAACGTGGCTGTCGATCAGGCCGGGGGTTAAGGCCGTGCCTTTCGCATCGATGGTGATCGTTGCCGCGGAAATGTCCACATCTTTTTCTTTCCCGATAGCTGTGATACGGTCGCCGACTGCGACGACCGTGTCGGCGTCAAGAATGGGATTCGCGATTTCTCCGCTTAGAAGCAAGCCGATGTTGCGGATGACTAATTTAGTTTGAACTGCGGGTTTCGACGATTCGTCGTGGGCCATGGGTCCCTTCGGCGGCTTGGATTTGCTGCCAACTCAGTGCCCGCTAGTATACAAATGAATGAGCGTCAGGCGATGTGAAGTTGTGGTGGAGCGGGGTTGCCTGCGTGGAGATGGAGTACGAGCGCCGAATTCGGGAGAAACGAATGCAATCGCTGGATTTCATTTTCTGGGAAGTGGATGTGCAAGCTGATTTCATGTTGCCCGGGGGGAAGCTTTACGTTCCGGGCGCGGAGAAGATCTTGCCGAACATTCGCAAGCTTACGGACGCAGCACGGCGAGACGATGTTTTTCTCGTGTCGCACGGCTGTTTTCATCCGCCGCACGACCCGGAATTTCAGCAGTTTCCGCCGCACTGCGTGAAAGGCACGCCGGGCGCGGAGTTCGTTCCCGAAGCGCTGGCCGAGAGATTCATTCGCGTGCCAAATGATGCCAATGCCAAGTTGCCCGAGGACCTTTCTCTGTACCAGCAGATCATTCTCGAAAAGCAGACTTTCGATATCTTTGAGACGCGTTACGCGGACAAATTGGTCGAGCGTTTGGGCGACGCTGCCGAATTCGTGGTGTTCGGCGTGGTGACGGAATATTGCGTGAGTTGCGCCGTCAAGGGTCTGTTGCAACGAAAGCGGAGCGTGGCCGTGGTGCGGGATGCTATTGAAACTCTGGCACCGGAAGTTGGAAACAAGACCATGCAGGAACTGAAGGCTCTGGGCGCCACGGTGGTGACGACAGACGAGATCCTCGGCAAACTGGAATCGGCTTCCCGATAAGCTGGCTGCGCCCGCGGAACGAGCTCTTACGACAAGAGCATTCCTGCAATCGAAGCGGACATGAGGTTCGCCATGGTTCCGGCCAGCATGGCGCGGATGCCAAGCTTAGCGAGCTCTCCCCGCTTATTTGGAGCGAGGGCTCCGATACCGCCGAGTTGGATTCCGATGGAGCTGAGATTGGCGAATCCGCAAAGCGCGAAGGTTGCGAT
>JBEKPH010000036.1:0-70193 GCA_049520915.1 Terriglobales bacterium | reverse complement strand
AACAAAACCTAAATTTCCCACTTTGCTTTTTCCTCTATGTTCCAATCAAGACCCGAGTCGCAGCAATACTTCTCGCAGCCGTTCGTGCGACTGACTCAGGTGTAAGTAGAGCATTTCGTCCGGATCGGCTTTCGCTCGCAGGATTGCGACCAGCTCTTCTTTTTCCTGTCGCGTCCAGCTACTTACTTCTGGCAAATCCGCGAGGACGAGCGCAAAGTTGCCGAAAGCTTCCTGTTCGAGTGGAGTCCACGAAGCGACGCTGGAACGCCTGCTCCTCATGCCCAAAGCTCTCTCTAGCGCGCGCGTCGAATGTTCGCGCATGCGGATAGCGTCTCCGGCAAAATCGCGAGCCATGCGTTCATTGACGCTCAGCCCAAGGTTGCGCGTTGAAAATTGGTCCCACGCTCCGACCTGGCTTCCGGGAAGTTCGTAGAAAACGTGTCCAGCTGCAAGCCGCTTCAACGTTCTCGCGGGTGTTCGATACTTCGGATCAGCGGCAATTTTTTCTTCTTCGCGTTTCGCGAGTTTGTGAAGTTCGGTTCGTCCCGGTCGAAAGCCCAGTTTGCGATAGAACCAGAATGCGCCCGACTGGATTGCCTCCTCGTTCTCATGGCCCAGTTGATACGGATAAACCGAAACGCAAGTCGTGCCCATACGATGACAGAGGCAGCGCAACACTTGCGCATAAATCCATCCCGCTTCGCCGCCGCGGAAGGTGTAGAAGGTGTTGAACCCAACCTCCATCCACTCGCAGAGCGCGATGGCCTCGATGTAGTTGATTGGTACTCCGTTCTTGAGCGTCAATCCCGCGACGTAAGCACGCAGCGGAAGACGCCGATCAGGCGGAAGGCTCCAAAGATAGATCTCGACGCCGCGTCCAACCTCGGCCTTCACCACCGACCGCGGATCGGCAAGCGTGGTGCCGTAGAGTTCGCGATAGCGCACCAGCATGACCTCGCGAACCAGTTCGATGATCTCGCCGCCTTGCCGCTGCGAAAGCTTCGTCAGCTTGGGAGGACGTCGCGCCAACTCGTGCGACAGAGAGACTTGGCTGCGGCTGATTAACGGCTCGCTGTGATAGAAGATGGCTCTAGGCAGCTTCCGATTTCGCGTTCGCGTGATGGTGGAATTTCCCAGGTTCCAACGCAAAGGCACGCGCAGCGATTCGTACAGCTCGGCCTTTTGCGGACCGGACAACGAGAGTTGCTCGAAGCGCTCGATGAGCCACGCCGCAGTGGAACGCTTTGTTTTTTTGGATTCGCGTTTGAATCCGCCGCTCGCGGCTTGCAGCCATCGCTGCCAAGGCGTATCGGCCTCGACAAACGCGTCGTCTTCGAGCAGTGGGATGAAACGCGGACCGGTATTGCCCAACTCGCGTCCCGGATCGTAGTTCTCCCACGCGATTTCGACTGCGGACGGAATCCGATTCGCGTGGACGAGCCAGCGCACAACGTCGAAGCTGAGTGTGTCTTCCATCTCCGTGCCCGCGATGCCTGAGAATTCGAAGGTGTCGAAGGCATTCATGTCAGCGCCCGCTGTGCGCAATGCTTCGACTTTCTGGTGAAAGCGATTCAGAATGCGCTCGGTGGCGCGAACCACGTTCGGCCCTTGCGGAAAGGCACGCAGAAAAAGAAGGGTTTCGTGGAAGCGGAGCAACCGAGCGGAATCGCGAAAGTTGAGTGCGGTGAGCCGGTTGATGAGCTGCACCGCGCGAGTCGCTTCGTTGCGGCCAAAGCGGTAGCGGAAAGCTTCGAGTGCGGAGAGCAGACGATCGAGAGGTTGGTTGGACATGTTTCGAGCCAACCAAGCCTATCGCATACCGCCGATTTCCGGCACGCGAAGTGGTGCATCGCCGATTTTAATGCCCCGAAGTCGACGCTGCACCCAAGTCGAGTTTTTAAATGTTGGTATTCGCGGAGGTTAGAGCTTCACCGTACTTACTTGCCCGCTAGCTTCTTGGCGATTTCTTCCACGATCTTCGGGCGAAGATCGGCCATGACGCTATCGACAATGCTGGCAATCGTGCTCGCATCGGTAGTGGACGCAGAGGAAGATGTCGATCCCTCAGCGGCTGCCGCAGCGGCCATCGCCTTAGGTGCCTCCTCCGCAGCTTGTCCAGCTGCCTGTTTCGCTGCTTCGACCGCGTCCGGACCAGTCACTGTGGTCGCGGGCCCTGTGCGAATTTGATGCCAAGTCGATTTTCCGGATTTCGATGCCATGTCTTCACCCCCAAGATCTGAACTTGAATCCTCGTTGTCCTGCGTCGACTCTGCCGACCCCACCGCAGGCGTCGTCGCGCCCATTGATTCACCAGGCTGGTCCACGGACTGCGCGGCTGCGTCAGTACCAACCGCACCCGCAAATGTGCCGCCCGCAAAATCGTCGACCTGCGTCTCTTCCGGAACCTTGGTCAGTATTTCGCTCGTTGTCGCTTCGACTACTGGAGCGAGTTCAACCGGTTCGGACTTTTTTTCTTCGGAGATCTTATCTTCTGAAATCGGTTCGCTCGATTTTGCCGCGGAAGGTTCCGGTGCAGGTGTATCGAACGCACTCGATTCCTTTGCAGCAGCCGCAGTAATCTCTGGCAACGGCGCGCTGTCCGACGACACTGGAATAGCGGCCTCTACGGCAGGCTCGGCTTCGGGCTTCGTTTCAGCGGCGTTGTTAGCCGCCAAATCCAACGTGGCCATACGGCTTTCTACTGCTGCCGCAATGGCGGAGACTCCCGTCATGTGGATTGCTTCCGTCTCGGCAGCCGATACTCCGATAGGCGCGACGGCGAAGGTCTGGAACATTTCCGCTTCCAGCGAAAGTGCCGATTCTTCCGCGCTCAACGCCATCGGCTCCGCAACCCATCGCGGATGCGAGGAGTGGCGGGCCACTTCTTCCGCTAACAGTTGACCAGCAGCAACCAGGGTGCCATGCGAAGGAATCGTGTTTGTGTCTGCGTTGGAGATCGAGGGAGTCAGTAAGCGCAATGCCTCGGCGAGTTCTTCATCGCTCGGCGCCGGTTCTTCTGTTTCGGCTTTCTCTGGCGGAGGCGCTGCGGAGAACGTTTCGGCAATGGTTGTGAGTGGCTCAATCTTGGCCGGCTTCGGCTCTTCCGCAAATTGCGCCGCGACAGGCGCGGGTTTCTCTTCCTTCGCAGTGGCCGGTTCTGCGGAAGTGGCGGCTTCGATTGTTGCGGTCTTTTCGGTTTCGGCAGCTACGACGGGATCTTTCTCAACTTCTTTTGCGGAAATCGTTGTTTCGGCATTCTGAGTCGCAGGCTTCGCCGCCGCGTCAAACATCGGCTCGTCGGTCCGATCGATCGGCGCAGGCGCTTCGGCCAGAACAGCCGCTTCTATGGGAACGGGCAGTATGACAGGCGGAGTAACGGGCTCCACGGTTTTCGCCGGCTCCGACTCAGCCGCGCCTACTGCGGCGGGACCTGAATCCGCAACGGGAGTGGGAATCTCTGGGGTCGGCTCGGTATGCTGAACCGGAATCACAACCACGCCTTGTGCTTCAGCCAGCGACGGCGAGGTTTGCGACGTGGCGATCGCCGCTGCGACCGCGGGCGCCGCAGCTTCCATAACCGGCAACTCGGTCTTGGTTGCTTCCGCTGGCGCTGTCTTCGTCGTTTCTGTCTTTTCTATTGGGGCAGCGGGAGTCTCGATTTCCGCCTTCGCCACTTCGGTCTTTACTACGTCAGTCTTTATTACTTCAGCGTTCGCCGGAGAATCGATCACAGCCTTTTTTGCCGTCTCAATCTTCTCGGCTGGCGGCACGACGTTTTCCGAGGCGGGAATTGGCCCATCCAACTTGGCGGCTAATGCGCTCAGGGCATCCAGTTCTTCGGGAGTGATATCGCGCGGAATATCCGGAACCAAACCCGGTTCTTGGCCTGGCGGAGCAGGCTCTTTTACGGTGAATGCCAAGCCAGAACCAGACTTTCCTTTCGTCTTTCGGAAATCGCGGAAGGTCGCTGCTGCCGCGATCTCTTCCGGTTCGGGCTCGGGTTCTTCTTTCTTTTTCTTGGAGGGAAACCTGAGTCGGCTCTTCCATCCCGTGTCGGAGTCGTCGGTGCCTGGCGTTTTCCTGTCAATTTCTTCGCCACCAAAGCGCTCGACGCCGGACACTGAAGTGGCGAAACGCGAACCATCCGCTTGCGACGCAACCATGCGGTCTTCCAGTCGCGTGATGGCGGTAAGCAATTCACTGGCTTCGAAGGGTTTTACGATGTGGCCGTCAGCCCGAACGCGGCGCGCTTCTTCCGGCTTGAATGGTTCCAGTTTGCCCACCGTTAACAACACGGGAATATGGGCGGTCTCCGGCGCATCTTTCAGCCGCTGGCAAACCTCCAAGCCGCTGTAGCCGGGCATGTAGACATCGAGGACAATGAGATCGGGTTTGATTTCGGTAATCCGCTTGAGGGCTGCGGATCCGTTGTTGACCGTGACGATTTCGTACCCGGCATCGGCCAGGATTTTTCGCCCCATGTTCTGGGCTGTCACACTATCATCCGCAAGCAGTATTTTCCGAGCCAAGCTTCGTCCTTCGGCACTAAGGAGAGATAACGCGAAACTACCTTGTCCGCTGGGCGAAGTCAACGATTCCGGCGCGGGTAACAGGTTACGTCCGTTCCGGGTCCCTTGGGGAGCGCCACCTCTGGGAAAAAGAGTGTGTTTTCTGGGCGCAAGGCGGGATGAAAGTTTATGGGGACAGCCGAAGGTGGCTGTCCCGACGTGACTCTATCTTTAGAAGGGACTGATCTTCAGAAGGGATTAATCTTCGCAATTCCCTTTTTCTTTTTCTTCTTGCTGGAAGAAATGTCGGCCATCTCTTCGGTCTTTGCGGAAGTGCTCGAGGACGTGGCGGCGGAAGTGCCGGTGCTCGTATCGATCTGATTGCTCTGCTGCAAAGGAGGTAAGGCGTTGGGGTCTTGCGCGACGTTCGGCTTCAATTCGTTCGGATCGGCAACCGTCGGCTTCAGTTCGGCGGCCGGGGACGCCGTATCCGGCGTGGAGGCGGCTTGGTCGGTAGAGGCTGCGGCGGCATCGTCGGTGGCAGCGGGCGGCGCGTCTGATCGCGGCGCATCTTGATTTGGCGCTACCTTCCCATTGATGGTTTGCACGCCCAGCCTGTTGTCAGCGGCCATCGAGTTGGTCACGCTACGGACGACATCGCCGGCGGTCACCGGTGGAGGATCGACCATGGTCGGATCGCCAAGATGCGTGGCTTTCGCCACATCAGGATGCCGCTCGAAACCGCGAAGCATGGTCGACACCATGGTCGCTTCGTGCCGGCTCGCAATTTCTTTTTTGTTCTGCTCAAGCATCGCGCGCGTTGGACGCGGCACCGGTTGATGCAGGGCTTCCAAGCGATCTTTGGCATCGACGGCGGCATCCATGGCCGGATAGCGCTGGATGATCCGGCTGTAGGCTGCGGCGGCATCCCGGGTTAATCCGTCGATCGCTTTGCTCTTCGCGACTTCGTTCATGCGGCCGTTCCTGCGGACCACATCAATCTCAGCTTCGTACGATTGCCCGATCAGATAGAGCGCCTGATCCGCGCCGCTATACAGCGGGTAGCGATCAACGAGAGTCTTCAGGCGCGCGATTGCCGCCGGATAAGCCATCCGCAAATAGTAAAAACGCCCGATACCGAATTCGCGGTCAGCCAGCACTTCCTGCACCTCCCGCAAGCGCTGCTTCGCCTCGGGTACCAGCTTGCTGTCGGGATACTCCTGGATCAGCGAACGGTATTCTTCTTCGGCACGCATCGCGTGAGTGTAGTCGCGGTCGGCTTTTTCCATTTCCTGATAATGGATGTTCGCGACCTTCAACTGCGCCTCGGCCGCCTCCGGCATGTTGGGGAAGAAGGTGCGGAAATCCTTATATTCGATCTCGGCCTGTTGCATCGCGGTCGAGCCACCTTCGGCGTACCACGAATCGGCGACGGCCAGCTTCGCGCGGGCAATGAACTCCGAATCGGGATAGGTGTTAATCAGGGTCTGCAAGGTCATGCGCGCGACGTCGAAGCGGTTGTGCTTCATGGCGTCCATGGCGCGGTCAAACAGCACCTTGTCGGGCTGTTTTGACCCGACGTTGGCCAGCGGATTGACGGATTTCTTGTTAGTGCAACCGACGGTCAGCGCGAGCAGCAACGCGAGAAGAACGAAAATAGAATTTCGACGCATCATGAAAACCTCAAATCTCTTCACCACAAAACTTTTGACCACGGAGGCACTGAGACACGGAGAAAACCAATAATTAGATCTTCTCAGTGTCTCAGTGGTCGATTCACGCTATACCCGCTGCAAACTGGCGCTCCGCGCCGCTTCCAGCAACGCCTCGGCATTTGCTTTGGCGTCGCCTTTGCCGAACACGGCGTTGCCTGCCACCAAAATCTCTGCCCCGGCCCGCACTACTTGCGCCACGGTTTCCATGGCTATGCCCCCATCGACCTCGATGCGGTACTGGTAGCCGCGCTCCGACCGTATTTCTGACAGGCGGCGCATTTTATGCATCGTTCCCGGGATAAACTTCTGCCCGCCAAATCCGGGATTTACGCTCATCACCAGCACGTAATCGACGATATCGAGCACTTCGCACAGCGTATCGACCGGAGTGGCCGGATTGATCACGACCCCGGCCCGGCAATTATGCTGCTTGATCAGATGTAGCGTGCGGTTCAGGTGCGGGCAGGCTTCCTGATGGACCGAAATCCAGTCTGCGCCAGCCTCGGCAAATTCCGCTATGAACTGATCGGGGTTATCTATCATCAGATGGCAGTCGAGCGGAAGCCGGGTTGCCTGCCGCAAAGATTTAACTAACGGAGGCCCCATGGTGAGATTAGGCACGAAGTGCCCGTCCATGATGTCGACATGCACCACGGCCGCGCCCCCCGCGGTCGCGCGCTCGACCTGATCAGCCAAGTGGGCGAAATCGGACGCGAGAATCGAGGGTGCGAGTTCGATGAAGGGGCCGGTCAAAAAAGGGTCCAGGGAGTAGGGGTCCGAAGCTGTGGAAATTCTAGCATGCGACCAGTAAGAGCCGCATTTTAAAGCCGGACTTGCGATCTACGTACCGGAGCGCGAGATCTTCGTTTCTTCTGGATGCGCCGCCAGCTTTTTCCGTACCTTCTCAACTTCTTCCAGCATCGCGTACTTCAGCTTTTCGATTCCCTCGCCGGTCACTGCGGAGATCGGATACAGCTTCAGCTTCTTGCGGGTGCACCACTGCTTCAGTTTCTTCAGCTTCTCCGGATTCGCAACGTCGATCTTCGACGCGACCATCAAAGTCGGCTTCTTTTCCAGGCCTGCTCCAAAGCTCGCCAGTTCGCCGCGAATCACATCCACGTCGTGGATCACATCCGTGCGCCCGCTGCCGTCGGAGACATCCACCATGTGTACGAGCAGGCGCGTCCGCTCGATGTGTTTGAGAAATTGCGTGCCCAGACCCGAGCCCTCGTGCGCGCCCTCGATCAATCCGGGAATATCGGCAACTACGAAGCTCTCTTCTTTTCCTTTTTCGCCCGCCAGCACCACGCCCAGGTTCGGTTCGAGCGTCGTAAAGGGATAATCCGCAACTTTCGGCCGCGCGGCCGAGATTCTCGAAATCAGCGTCGACTTGCCGACATTCGGATAACCAACGAGTCCAACGTCGGCGAGCAGTTTCAGTTCGAGCCGAAAGTTGCGCTCTTCGCCGGGGCGCCCTTCTTCATGCTCGCGCGGCGCCTGATGGGTTGAGGTAGCAAACTGCGCGTTGCCTCGCCCGCCGCGTCCGGCGCGAGCGATCACAACGCGCTCGTCGGGACGCGAAAAATCGTGGACCATCTCCCCGGTATCTTCGTCGTAGACGATTGTGCCGACCGGAACTTTCAGCACAATTCCTTCGCCGTCGCGTCCGGTCTTCTTGTCGCCTTCGCCGTGGCGTCCGCGCTCGGCCTTGTATTCGGGATTGAAGCGGAAATGTACAAGCGTGTTGTGGCGCTCGCTCGATTCCATCCAGATGTCGCCGCCGCGTCCGCCATCGCCGCCGGAGGGCCCTCCGCGAGGAATGAATTTCTCGCGCCGGAAGGCCATGCAGCCGTTGCCGCCGTCGCCGGCCTTGACCCGAATTTTGGCTTCATCGATAAACATTTGAATGTCGCGTGTCAACGTCGCGCGCTGGAATCACAGCAACCTGTGACCAGCCATACATTTATGAGCATTTGCCATCACCGCGCACCAAGGGGCTTTTCTCTAAAAATAACGCCATGGAATCTAGAAATATCGCCCAAATTGCCGTCGCGGTTTGCGACCTGCTACAGCAGCAGCTCGATTCGATTGTGGATCGAAAGTTAACGGATCTTACGCCGGAAGAACTGAATGCGTATAAGAAGCGAAAATCCGAAATTGAGGAGCTGCACGCCGAACTGCGCCGGCTCGCCAGTCCTATGTGACCATTCTCTATTCGACTTTGGAATTTAGCTTCGGGCCGCCGCGTGGCGAGCCAGGAAGCCCCCCTTCGCCGGAAGACGCGCTTCTTTCGCATTCAGCCAGAAGCCGGTTCATCTCGGTGATGATCGCGTCCAGTTCTATTGAATTAGGCGCGTTCCGCGCTCGTTCCTGAAGTTCACGCCAACCCTCGGGCTCTCCAGGAAGATCGGGTGGTCCGGATTGGCCGAACTTTGCTTTAGGCATCAGCGCCCCCAATCGGCAGGCTCATTATCCCACAAAAAACGTCGCCCGAAGTTTCTTGGCGATCTCCGGTGAGCCTACTCCGCTTCGATTGCTTCGGGCTCGACCATGACGAACTTGCCCATCGACCCCTTGTCGAGGAACTTGATGCGTCCCGTAATCTTGGCGAAGAGCGTATCGTCCTTGCCGCGGCCCACGTTCAGCCCCGGCTTTACCCTCGTTCCGCGCTGGCGGACGATAATCGTCCCGCCGGGAACCAGTTGTCCGCCAAATGCCTTGAAGCCAAGCCGCTGCGCGTTCGAGTCGCGCCCGTTTCGTGAGGTACCCTGTCCTTTTTTATGCGCCATAAAATCCGTTCCTAGTTTCGAGTGGCCGGTTGCCAGTGGTTCTGAATCTACTTAAATTGTCATCCTGAGCGAGCGAAGGACCTGCTTTTACTTCTTTTTCTTCTTGGCAGCAGCCTTCTTGTGCGACTTTTTCTTCGCGTGCGCGTGTGCCGCAGGTTTCGTGGCCTTCTTGCCAGGCCGCTTCGAGGTCTTCACTTCTTCACTGGCCTCGGCCGCTTTCTTAACCTTCTTCTCTTTTTTCACCAGTTCCGGAGCCTTGAACGACTGCCCGTCGTAGGCAATCTCCGTGATGCGGACTGCGGAGTAATTCTGCCGGTGTCCGCGCAGCTTCTTGTATTGTTTCTTGCGCTTGTAGTGAAAAACGAGAATTTTCTCGCCGCGTCCCTGTTCGACGATTTCGCCACTGACCAGCGCGCCAGAACCCGGCGGCAGAACGCTGCCCGCCTCAGCCGAAACGGCGAGAATGTCGCCGAACTCGACTTTGCCGTCCTTGTCGTCCTGCGTTTCCACACGGATCACGTCGCCCGGAGCGACACGATACTGCTTACCACCAGCGCGGATCACCGCGTACATAGACTCTCCTTAGGGTGCCCCGTTCAAGCTTCGCTTGGGCGGGAACATGGCATATGCTCTTAATCTCTAAAAAACAAATGACGGACCAAATCTGTGCGCGTGGGGACGACCGCCCTCGGTCGTCCAGCCGAGCAAGCTCGGCAAATATCCAATATGCTTGCTGTTTTTCCCGCAACGGCTTATGACCGGAAACGCGGCAGCGGCCCCAGAACGGGTTCCGCAAGTACAGGCAAACTCAATTAGTCTATCGTGCGCTGTGGAAATCGGTCAAACGATAAGCGCGCCTAGTGTCCCGGTTCTTTGCGCTCAGTCGCGACTGGCGCCTCGAAGTAAGAAGTGGGAACCGGGATACCGCGAACGCTATTTGGAATACTCGTCCCTGAGTTGCGTTTGCCGGCTGCTCATCGGGATTGCGCGCCCCTGGATGTAAACCTGCTTTACGTCGGTCTTCACATCCAGCGGATCGCCGTTCGCGACGACGACATTGGCGGTTTTGCCGGCGTCGAGTGAGCCGAGTTGATCCGCCACTCCCCAGACCTCGGCAGCGTTCAGGGTGATGGCCTTCAGCGCTTCGTCAGGCGGCAAGCCGAAGGCGGTGGCGAATCCGGCCGCATCGGGTAGGTTTCTGACGTTATGGGCGGAGTACGAGGCGAAGACGATCTTCACGCCGCGTTTGTAGAGCTGCGCGGGCAGGCTGTACACGGTGTCGTAACGCTCGTCTTCTTTCGGAGCCTCGTAGATCGGCCCTACGATGACTGGGACTTTCAGACTGGCCACGTAGTCGAGAACGGGCTGCGAGTGGCTGATGTGGTTGAGCACAAATTTGAGCTTGAACTCATTGGCAAGACTCACCGCGGTTTGAAGATCGCTCGAGCTTTCGGCCGCGAGTACCACCGTCTTCTTGCCGTCAAGGTAGGGAATCAGCGCTTCCAGTTTGAGGTCGCGCTTGGGTGCAAGCGGCTCGGGCTTCTTATCGCGAACCGCATCAGCCTTCTTGTGGTCGTAATCGGCCAGCTTCGTTTTGTAATCCTGGGCGTCGATGAACGCCTGGCGTAGCTGTGTAGCAAGGCCCATCCGGGTTGAGGGAAATTTGCGCTTGTCGAAGCCGCCTTTATTACGGCGCTCATCCCCGGTGAAATTCAAAGGCAACGCGAGGTCGCGAATCAACAACATCTCGGGGGCGCTGGCTCCTGCAAGTTGAATGAAAGAATCCTGCCCAGGCAGCGTGTCGCCGCCGTCGGGAGCGACGACCGCGTTCGTAATGCCGTTCAAGCGAGCGACGGGTATGAGCGCCGACTCCGCATGAAATGCGTCGGCGGTGTGCATGTTGGGCATGATCTCGTCGCTCATTTCGACCAGATCGTTAGTGGTCGCTTCGGCGGAGATTTCGGTGAGCCCGAGTTGCGTCTCCGAATCGATCAGGCCGGGATAGATCGTCTCCCCTGTAGCATCGATCACTTGCGCATTGGCGGGAATGTTGACAGAACCGGCCGCTCCCACCGCCGTAATCTTGCCATTTTGCATGACGATCACGCCGTTTTCGATCACACCGTGCGACACCGTGAGTAACTTGCCGCCTTTTAGCGCTACGGGAGTTTCTTGAGCGGATGTCAGGGTTGACAGGATCGAGAGCAAGAACAGAGCCAAGATTAAAATCAGTGGGCGAGGGCGTCCGCTCGTTGAGCGCTTGCTTGCTGAAAGCTGATGGCTGACGGCTGACGGCTGCATTACTCTCCCTCCTTATAGTGCGTGGTTCCCAGACCGGGCTGGGCGCGGTCGAAATAGACTTCGCCATCGATCAGAACTTTCTCTGGCACTCCAGTAGTGGAGAGAGGATAGCCGTCCCAAATCACGATGTCGGCGTCCTTGCCGACTTCGATCGAACCGACTCGGTCGTCAACGCCAATAATCCACGCCGCATTCAGCGTAATCATCTTGAGCGCTTCTTCTTCGGTGGCCCCGCCGTACCGGATCGTCTTGGCCGCTTCCTGATTCAGCCGACGCGTGTAATCCTCGGAGTCGCTTTTGATCGCGACCCGCACGCCTTTTCGCATCGCCATCACCGCATTCCACGGAATCGCGTCCCATGCTTCATTCTTATAGCCCCACCAGTCAGCGAAAGTTGCGATGCCGACGTTGTTGGCGGCCAGTTGGTCGGCAATCTTGTAAGCCTCCAGCGCGTGATGGAACGCTCGCAGGTTGTAGCCGAACTCTTTCGCCATTGCCATTTCGGTGAGCATTTCGTCAGCGCGGTAACAGTGGATCTGGACCATGAGCTTGCGGTTCAGAACATCGCTCAGGGCGTCCAGCTTCAAATCGTGCTTCGGAGGCGAAGCGTCCTTGTCGCCGCGTTTGACTTTGGCGTTGTAAGCATCCCACTCGCGGCCGTAATCCTGCGCCTGCACGAGCGCTTCGCGCTGCACTTCGAAATTGCCCATGCGTGTCGATGGCAGCTGATCGCGCCCTCCATATACCCGCTTGGGATTTTCTCCACTCGCAAATTTGATTGACCCAGGCGCATTAGGAAACAGCAGGGCATCGCGCCCATCCCCGTACTTGTGCTTGATGACGATGGCTTGCCCGCCGATCATGTTCGCGGAGCCGTGCAGCAGCAGCGACGTGGTGACGCCTCCGGCCAGGGCGCGATAGATCGCCTTGTCCTGATAATCGAAGGCGTCTTTCATCATCATCTGGGGTGTAACCGGGCTGGTCGCCTCGTTGACATCGTCATCGAGCGCGATGTGCGAGTGGCAATCGACGATGCCGGGTGTCAGATATTTTCCTCCGGCATCGACCACGGTGGCGCTGGCCGGTGCATTCACCGTTTCGCCCACGGCAGCGATTTTGCCGTCCTTGATATAGATCGACCCATTCTTGATGTTGCCGTGGGTCACCGTCATTACGGTGGCATTCTTGATCACGACATCGTGATGAGGGCTCGGAGTGGACTGCGCCAATAGACCGCGGGATAGCGCTAGCGCGAGAAAAATACAAAGCAGCGCCAATTTTCCTGTGCACATGACTCGCATGGTTGGAACCCCGGAAGAAGAAGTTCAATGCAGTGAATATGGGATTGTAGGGGGCCTCACGAGCAGGGTCAACGCAAAATCTCCTTCTTTAAATCATCGTGCTTTAATCACCGTGCAGGCCTGAGGTTTCGCGTCGCGTTAAGGAAACGGAACCCGCGACCCACTTGCTCCTCGCTCCGCACTCATGGCACGATGCAGACGTGAAAATCACATCGTTGTTTACTGCCGTGTTGGGACTCTGTTTTTCCTCCTTCGCCGCCGATTGTCTCAAGAATCAGCCGAAGACTGAGGCCACTCTGATCGCGCAAGAACAAACCTGGGCTGCCGCTCTTAATCGTAAAGATGCGGCCGCGGTCGCCTGCCTTTTGGCCGAGGAATTCGAAGACGCGGACGTGGACGGCTCGCTGCATGGCCGCAAAGAGACACTCGATCACATTCCCAACAAGAAGCCCGGCACCAATCAACTCTCAGGCGCGCGTGCGCTTCACCGACGTTTACATCTACCGCGACGGACGCTGGCAGGCTCTTGTTGGTCAGGAGTCTCTTCTTGGCGCGGCGAGCCGCTAAATGCGCGCCGTCGTCCAGCGCGTCAGCCGCGCTCGTGTAACTGTCGGCGAAAATGACAGCCACGAGATCACCGGTGAAATCGGCTTGGGGCTGCTGGTTCTGCTGGGCGTGGGCACCGGCGACACCCGCGCTGAGGCCGATTATCTCCTCGAGAAAATTGTCGGCCTGCGCATTTTTGAAGACGCCGCCGGCAAGATGAATCTATCCGTGGCCGAAGTTGGCGGCGCGCTCCTCGTCGTTTCGCAGTTCACGCTCTACGGCGGCACCAGCGGTGGCGCGAGAGCTCTACGAGTATTTCGTGGAACAAGCCCGCACTTCGGGCCTGCGTTGCGAGACCGGGAAGTTTCAAGAGACGATGCAAGTGGAACTGGTCAACGAAGGGCCAGTCACCATCCTGCTCGATTCCGCCAAGCTGTTCTAAGACAAAATTAGGACTGTAACGATCCGTCGATGGAGCGCCGGGCATCCTCGCCCGGCCTAACAGCACAAAGCCATCAACCCATCCTGCTTCAAGATGCATTGTTTATCATTGACAGCACGATACCTTGTATTACATAGTATGCGAAATGAAGGAACCGGATGCGCTCGACTCGAACGCCGCTGACAAGTGGGAAGTGCAACTGCGCAAAGGCTGCCTCGAGCTGGCCATCCTCGCGGCGTTGTGGGACGGTCGGCGGTACGGACTCGAGATCCTGCGGAGACTGGAAATCGATTCGGCATTGATCGTCTCGGAAGGAACCGTTTATCCCTTGCTCAGCCGACTGAAGGCGCTCGGGATGGTGACCAGCGAGTGGGTCGAGTCCGATGGCGGACATCCCCGCAAATACTATGCCCTCACCGCCGAGGGAAAACGGAGAGCATTAGAGATGGCTACGATCTGGGCGCGGTTCTCCTCTAGCATGAGCAAATTGCTTAGCCCACTCGGGAAGGAGACTGGATGACACTCACGGACAAAGCGCAGCAACAACAACAGCAAAAGATCGATGAGTATCTCGACAGATTGCGCAGACGTTTGCGTGGCTTTGATCCGTCAGCGGTCGGCGAGATCGTCGAAGAACTTCGAAGCCACATTCTGGACCGGGCCGCCCAGTCTGAAGACGTGAGCGGCGAAGCAAAGCCAGCGGCAATCGACACCGCGCTCGCAGCCCTAGGCAGTCCGGAGGAACTGGCGGACCAGTACGTGACCGACAACCTGCTGGCGCGCGCCGAGATCAGCCGGTCGCCGCTGCGGATTCTACGAAGCCTGTTCCGCTGGGGAAGTCTCAGTGTGGCGGGATTTTTTGTTCTGCTCGGCTCTCTCGTCGGCTACTTCTTTGGTGTTGTTTTCATGCTGGTCGCGGTCGCGAAGTTGTTTCATCCGCACACGGCGGGATTGTGGACGTTTCCCAGCGGCAATGGGGATTTCGAATTGTCGTTTCGGCTGGGCTTCGGAAGCCTGCCCTCAGGCGGCCGCGAAGTATTGGGGTGGTGGATCGTCCCGATCGGCTGGCTGGGCGGCGGCGCACTCGTGATGTTGACGACGTACGTCGCGGTCTGGTTTGTGCGTCAGTACCGGCGATCGCTGGTGTTGCCTCGCCCGTGATTTCGCCCGACGAGACTCGACATACATTTAGAGGGAGGGGCAGATGGCCCAATCGAGCAACGTGATTCGAGATGAAATGTTCGATGCCTCTGCCTCCAGTCCCTTCGCCCAGAACCGATTGACGGACGGCCAACGCTGGATTTCTTGCGCCGAGTTCCTGCTCGGAGCCGCCATCGTAATCGGCCACAATGTCTATCACGTGATTCCGAACGAAGTGCCGATTCTCTTCGTTCTTGGACTGATCTCACTTCGAGTCCGAAACGGCGGCTGGGCGGTAATCGGGCTGCGTCTGCCGGCCTCCTGGCGAAATACCTTTCTCTTTGCGCTCGCGGCGGCAGCGGCCAGAATCTTGTTGGGGCAATTTGTTACGGATCCGATCACGGCGCATTTTTGGCCTCCAGCGATTGCTCCCAGCGGGTCCGAACAAATTACGGGCCATTGGATCGTGGCGCTACAGTGGCTCTTACTGGTGTGGACGTTTGCGGCTTTTGGAGAGGAGATCAGCTACCGCGGCTACCTGGTCACGCGCGCGGCCGAAGTCGGCAACGGATCAAGAGTTGCGTACGGGATCGCCGTCGTGCTGGTATCGGTCCTCTTTGGATATGGCCACTACTACAAGGGTCCATCGGGAATCGTGGACTCGGGGATGGCCGGGTTGGTCCTGGGAGCCGCGTATCTATTGTCGGGACGGAATCTTTGGGTGTGCATTCTGGCGCATGGGTTTATTGATACGGTTGGACTCGTGGCTGCGTTTTTTGGATGGGCGAATTAGGCGATAGCCCACTTATCGTTACCGGAGGACCGGTTTGACCACTCTTCCCGCTGGCAGTTAGGATTGTTGAGTGCGTCCCGCGCAAATCAGTTTTCTAGCTGTGTCTGCTTTGCATACTTTTCCAATCCCTTTTAGACTACTAGTCTCGACTTCATACGATTCGATGAGCACCATGCAGTCGTAAATAGCAAACGCAAGATCCGCCGTCCGGACCTGCGATCCCGAGACTTGATAACGAGGAGAAACAATGGCAGCCGTTGATGAAAAAGTGAAACAGATTATTGTCGAGCAGTTGGGCGTCGATGAGGGTGAAGTCACGCCGAGCGCTTCCTTCGTGGACGACTTGGGCGCCGATTCGCTCGACACGGTCGAGCTGGTGATGGCCTTCGAAGAGGCCTTCGATATCGAGATCCCCGATGAAGACGCCGAGAAGATTCGCACCGTCAACGATGCCGTCGACTACATCGGCAAGCATGCCAAAGCGGGCAAGTAGTTTGGCAAGAACCATTTCGTAAATTCGGTCTTGGGCAGAGCACCCTGTATATCGTTTTTGGTTACGGCGTCTTGTAAATCCGCTTGGATAGGGCATGGTTTCAGCCGTGCCGCAGAGAGCCAACAAAAACGAGGGCTAGAGGCGCTGAGGGAACTCGTGGCCTGTCGGACCGGTGATGAGAACCGTCCTGAGACATTTCGGAGAGTACTCTGCCAATTAACGAACAGAGAAGAGTCGTCATCACCGGCATCGGCCTGATCTGCTCGGTGGGCCACACCACCGAAGCAGTATGGCAATCCTTACTCGCAGGCAAGAGCGGAGTCGATCGCATCACCGCCTTCGACGCCTCCGCGTTTGCCTGCCAGATCGCCGCCGAAGTTCGCAACTTCGATCCCTTCCAATTCATCGAGAAAAAAGAAGTGAAGAAGATGGGGCGCTTCATTCACTTCGCCATTGCCGCCGCCGACGAAGCGATGAAAATGTCGCAGCTCAAAGTGACACCGGAGATCGCCGAGAACGTTGGCGTCCACATCGGCTCGGGCATCGGCGGATTCGATGTGATCGAACGCGAACACACCGCGCTGCTCGAGGGTGGTCCGCGCAAGATCTCGCCCTTTTTCATTCCCGCCGCCATCGTTAATCTGGCAGCCGGACACGTCTCCATGCGCTTTGGCGCCAAGGGTCCCAACGAGGCAACGGCGACCGCCTGCACCACGAGCGCTCATTCTATCGGCGATTCTTTCCGCATCATTCAGCGCGGCGATGCCGATGTCATGATTGCGGGAGGCTCCGAAGCCGCCATCACCCCTATGGGTGTGGGCGGATTCGCCGCCATGCGCGCGCTCTCCACGCGCAACGACGATCCCGCCCACGCTAGTCGCCCCTGGGATAAAGACCGCGACGGATTCGTCATGGGCGAAGGGGCCGGCATTTTGATCCTTGAAGAACTGGAGCATGCCCGCCGCCGCGGCGCTCCGATTCTCGCGGAGTTAGTAGGCTATGGAATGTCCGCAGACGCCTATCACATGACGCAACCCGCTCCCGAGCACGAAGGCGGATTTCGCGTGATGCGCAACGCTCTGCGCGATGCGAAGCTTGACGCCAGCGTGGTCGGATACCTCAACGCACACGGTACCTCGACGCCCATCGGCGACACGCTGGAAGCGCACGCCATTCGAAACTTGTTTGGGAAAAAAGTTCCGGTAAGCTCGACGAAATCGATGACTGGACATCTGCTGGGCGGTGCTGGCGGACTCGAAGCCGGAGTGACAGTCTTAGCGTTGCGCGATCAGATTCTGCCGCCGACCATCAACCTCGAGAATCAAGATCCCGAGACCGACAATATGGATTTCGTCCCCAACCACGCGCGCGAAGTTAAATTCGACTACGCGATGTCTAATTCGTTTGGCTTTGGGGGAACGAACGGGGCATTACTTTTTAAGAAGTGGACCGAGTAGCCAAGAAAGCAGAGGTATTCACCTCTGCAATCTGACCTCTCTTCAGTCTTTCTTCATCGCGTCAATCATCACATAGAGCTGATTTGTATCGGTAACTTCGACGTACGGCTTGCCGGTGTGTTTGCTGCTGACAATCCAAATCGTCGGCGTGTGGTCGATGTGCAGACCGACGCCAACTTCTTTGTCAGCCCGTACGAGGCCCGCGAGTTTGCCGTCGGGATCGACCACGAAGGGCAACGCAGTCTTGTGGTCAGCCGCAAATTTCTCTTCAAAGGCGCGCAAATTCTGCGGACTGATCTCCATCTGGTGCGCAAACACCGTCTCCCGGAATTCGTTTCCCAGTTCTTTGGAGTGCGCATCGAAATAGCGGGCCATCACGGCCGCGTCGAACGACCAGTTATGCATGGGGAGCGGGAAATCGTGTTGTACCAGCGGAATCTTGTAGGTCCGGGAGGCTTGGGCCAGCAACGGAGCGACCCGCCCGCACTGAGGACACTGCAAGTCCTCGAAAACCACGATCGCGACTGGCGCCCCTTTGGGCGGACGGAGAGCCTCCGGAGCATCTTGCGAGAAAAGCGGCAGGCAGAAGAGCGCCAGACTCGACAAAACCGTCAAAGCAAGAAAACGCAAACCTTGTTGAATCTTCATAGTTTTATTTGGATGCACATCGAACCGCGAATATCTCCTATGTTAGCGAAATCAGCGTGTTCGTGCACCTGAATAGGTTTCACCGAAGGAATCGTCTTTCGGGAGCGGGATGATCGCGATCCTGCCGTTGATTCCAGGCTAGCTTTTTGGGGCTGAGTACAGATCGTATCGCCGCAACACCATGTTTCTGTGTTGTTTCTTTTCGCCTTTCTGCCGGAACTTCTGAAATAATCAGCGGCCAGGGAAAAAGGCCTATGAAGCGATTGCGGATCCTGATCTTTTCTTGTCTTCTCGCCGGTGTGCCGTCGGCAATCTCTGCCGCGCAGATTGCGACAGCGAACACTCCGACGCCTGCGACAGCGACAGAGTCCAAAGCAACCGAGCCTGCGCCAACCACGATCGTCGAATACGCGCCTCCTCCGGCGGAGTATGCCCGCGCCAAGGCCTACTCTAGCGCTCACTACCGGCACGTTTTCATCGACGCATTTTATGGTTTTCTGTTGTTGCTCGTACTCTTGCGCTGGCGTGTCGCGCCGGCCTTTCGAAATCTGGTGGAACGCATCTCCTCGAATCGTTTCCTGCAACTGATCATTTTCGCGCCGCTCATCCTGTTCACACTGGCCGCACTCGGGATTGCCACCGACATTTGGGATGAGTCGCTGCAACGCGCTTACGGCCTCTCGGTGCAAGGCTGGGGTGCGTGGACGCGCGATTGGATTTTGAATCAGGCTCTGATGCTGATCGTGGGAACGCTGCTGGTTGGGATCCTATATGCCGTTATACGGCGCAGCCCGAAGCGCTGGTGGTTTTATTTCTGGCTCGCCTCCATTCCCATTCTGCTCGCGATCTTCTTTTTGCAGCCGATCGTGATTGATCCACTCTTCTTCACCTTCAGGCCATTGGAGAGCGTGCAACCTGTTTTGCTTTCCGAGATGCAGAAAGTTGTTCATCGTGGCGGGATGGACGTTCCCGCCGATCGCATGTTCGTCATGAATGCCAGTTCGAAAACCACCGGCCTCAACGCCTACGTCACAGGTTTCGGCGCCTCCAAACGAGTCGTCGTGTGGGACAACACCATCGCCAATGCCACGGTGCCCGAGACACTCTTCGTCTTCGGGCACGAAATGGGCCACTACGTTTTGCTGCATATCCCCAAAGAGATCGCCATCGACGCGACAATTTTGCTGTTCCTGCTCTATCTCAGCTATCGCCTGTCGAATGGAATGCTGGCCCGTTGGGGCGCGCAGTGGGGCATTCGAGACTTGCAAGACTGGGCGTCGCTCCCCGCGTTGCTCTTCGTGATTACGCTGCTGGCATTTCTAGCGACGCCGGTCTTCAACGGAGTCAGCCGCCATTTCGAGCACGAAGCCGACCGCTATGGCCTTGAGGTCATCCACGGAATCGTGCCCGACCCGAATCAAGTCGCCGCGCACTACTTCCAGAAAAGTGGGCAAAAGAATCTATCCGATCCCGATCCCAGCACGTTTATCAAAGTCTGGTTCTTCGATCATCCGACCAGGCCCGAGCGCGTGCATTTCGTAGCCACATATAATCCATGGGCGGAGGGGCAAGAGCCGAAATATGTGAAGTAGAAGTTCGGGGAATTTGTGTGGATTGGCTGACTATCTACTTTAGATCCTGGCCGGGTTCGAGGTTGTAGAAGTAGTAAAAGCGCAGACCGAGAATTTGCCCGGGAAATTCTTTCGGCAGAGGCGGCAGCGGATTCGACGCGGTGATACTTCCCCATGCGGCCCGATCAAGGGCCACATCGCCCGACGTCGTGTGCAGCGTCATGCCGCTCACTTTGCCATCTTTCAGGATGACGAACTCAATCGCCAGTTTTCCTTGCTTGCGAATCGGCGGATAGACCGACTCGGGCATGATGGCATACCAGTTCTGCCGCACGACCTGTAACACGCGCGTGAGGTACGGTCCAAAATCCACACCCATCGTGTCGGTGAGGATTTCCGCCTGATCCAGAGCCTTCGCTGATCCGCGCCCTTGGCTCAATCCGTAATCGCCGCCATTTCCCGATCCGCCATAATGGCCGCGATTGGCGGCTGCGGCATCAAGCGCCTGTTGGATAGCGGTTCCGGCGGTCGTAGTTGTATTAAAGTTCGGGATGGGCCGATTGGTTCGGGGAGGTGTCTGCAATTGCGATGTCTGGTCGTTCGGTTGTGGTTGCGATAATCCCTGGTTTTGCTGTTCCTGTGGCGCTGGCGGCTGTTGTGACTGTGCTTGATTCTGCGGCGGCTGTCCTTGCGCAGGTGGCTGCGGAGTGCTTGCGCCTGGAGGCCCCGGGCGCCGGCTCTGCAACAATTTTTTCAAGTCTTCGCGATTGATCTGGGGCGCTTTGCTGGTCGCAATGCGATCTTTGTCGGAAGCGATCTTTGCATCGGGACGGCGCGTCAGCTTCTGTTCATCCGGCGGCAACTCGAGGTAGGTGGCATTCTTGTCGCTGGCATCCGTTTTCATCGCCAGTTCCACTGGATGAGTCCATAGCCCCATAATCTTTTCTGTGTTCCATAGCAGAATGATTACGAGGAAGTGCAATATCACCGAGAGCCAAAGTGCCTCCCGCTTCCGCGCCCTTGAAAGATCGTCTTGTAACTGGATGAGGAGATGCGGAACGTCGTCGGGATTGAAGCCCCGGTACGCGGTCTCCCAGTGTTGTGCTTCAAACAGATCGCGCTGCTCGGGCTGCTCCGGTGGCGCAGACAAGGGATCGCTCGGCGGAATTTGGGTGACTGGCATCAGGCAGCGACTACAACCTTAGAGCTACGGCCAGCCTACCGGGTTGCGTAAGCTTACGGTTAAACTTATTCGTAAAGTTACGTAAATGAGGGAGTGCGACCGTTTTTTCTATTGTCGCATTTTTCGTGGTCGCCGAGAAAGTACCAGGGTAATCCCTCGGCGCAAATGCCAAGCCAGATCACCAATTTGAATCCGTCGGCATCAGAATTTATGTCGCTCCTGTATCGCGCAACAGCCTGGTTCCTATCCTAAAATGCAATTCAAGATTTGCTCCGTAGAGAGTAGGCGTATGTTTTCGGATAAAGCTCAGAGTTCTGGCAAGGTGAAGTCGTTTGGCTTTGAGCAACGTCTATCGGTTCGTCCCGCGGTCGCACTCCTTGCCGGAATCGTCCTGCTGGCCGGCCCCATTGCCGCGGTGGCCCAACACGGCGGCGGCGGTGGCGGCGGGGGGCGCGGCATGGGAGGAGGCAGCGGCGTCAGCGTGGGCCGTCCGGGTGGCGTCAGCGAAAAAGACGATCTTAAGGATTTTCACCGTGCCCTCGCCCTGCAAGCCACGCCGGAGCAGATCGCCGCATTCCGCAAGGTCGCGCAGTATACGCAGGCGGCCAGCGATCAGATGCAGTCTTTTCGTGAATCTCTACAGAAGGCGGCGGTTGTTCCGCCGTTAACCGAGCGATCAGCCGCTGTGGATGAGGCTCTTGCTCGCGCTCGCGCCGGAAACCAAAATTTTCTTACTTCCTTTTCGGATGTGCAAAAGTCCGGATTGCAGGACTTAACCAAGAAAATGGCAAGAGCGGACTCCGAACTGGACAAACAGGGCAAGCTTCTCGACGAGGCTGGGAAGAGCGTTCCCTCAGCCACCGAACCGCTGGCCAGCGCCGCGGCCGCGCTCGAAAAGGAGCTTGCCGTTTTCCAAAACGAACAGCTGGCATTGGGACGAGAGATGGGGATTCTCCTCTCCGACGAAAACGTAGCCTTCAAACTTCCTACCGTGACCAACTCGATCAATGTCGCAGGTCAATCGATCGCGCTGCCTACTTCGGGCACTGCCTCGCGAGCTTCCGCCGAAAATAGCCAGAACGTTTATAGTCTTGAGCTGACCAGCGATTTATCGGATCTGCAGCAAAATATTTCGGCGATTCTGCGTCCCGCACTTGCTCGCAGTCCACGCTGTGGCCAACGCATACAGCTTCAGGAGGCAGGCCTCACTCCTGCCGTTCCCGCCGTTCTCGTCATTGCCACCTTGCACTATGAGCGCTGGGCCTGCGCGCTCGGCTCCACTCAAGCGGATCCGACGGAAGTTGACGACGCGGAAGCCACTATCGAAGTCAAACTGACTCCTGCTGTCCGCGACACAGGAGTGGCGTTTACCTCCGAGATTACCCGAGTGCAAGCCGAGGGATTCCTGCGTAACTCGCTTCGCTCAGGAGACTTGGGCGCCGACTTGCGCGAGCAGATTGCGGCGTCGCTTCTCTCCATCCTGCAAAAGGCTACGGATTTCAAAGCAATACTCCCTCCCACGGCGCAGCTCTCGGCCACACTGCAAAAAATTCAATTCCAGGACGCTGGCGCGGACGAGTTGGGCTTGGTGATCGACGGTCGTTTGCAGTTGTCTGACGAGCAAGCTAAGCAGTTTGCCGTCCAGCTCAGGCAAAACGTCTCCGCGAGAAGCACCGCGGCCCAATAGCCTCACTTCGTAAAGTTATGCAAAGTTACGTCTGATTCCTGTCTCATTCGCAACTTTCGTCCCGGAAACCCATTCATACATGCATACACCTCGCTCTGAAAAAGATAGTTTCGAGAAAGTTCGAGAAAATAAAGATCGCTAGAAAAAAGGAGATTTACCATGCTCAAGCAGTCCCTGATCGCGCTCGTTGCAGCCGGCGTCATTTCCATCGCCGCGCCCTACGTGGCCGCGCAAGACAATTCTTCTATGTCGAACGGCCAGTCAAACACTCAGTCGAACAATCAATCCACCGACCAGCAAGCCCCGCCGGCGCAGGGCAACGGCCGCTGGCACCATGGTCCGCCCGATCCAGCCATGCGCACGCAGGAGCTGACCAGGAAACTTAAGCTCAACGCAGACCAGCAAACCAAGGTGCAGGAAATCCTACAGACTGAAAAGTCGCAGATGGAAAGTCTGCGGCAGGACACCTCATCTTCGCAACAGGATCGCCGTGCCAAAATGATGGGCATCCGCCAGAACAGCGATAGTCAGATTCGTACGCTTCTGGATTCCACACAACAGAAAAAGTGGGATGAGATGCAGGCGAAGCGGGAGGAAAGAATGGGAGGCCGCAGAGGGGGCCCCCCGAACGGCGGTGACCAGCAAGCTCCTCCGCCCCAACAATAAGCGGCCCGATGGCGCAAGAGCTTTTTCGTCCCAATCGGGCGCAGCGAAGGCTGCGCCCTTATTTTTTGCCAATTTGTATGGAATGGCGGCGCGTCCCTGTCTTCGGAAAGGCGGAATTTCGGGTGGGTAGCCTTGACGAGGGAAACGATCCTCGGGAGATACTTGTCTAGAACCCTACAGCGGGCATCGGGGAAGGGGCGGTTCGCGTGCTAGAATCGATATTGTGAATCCCCGGACCGATGCTTCCTGATATCGAAAAACTACTGGAATTGCAGGTGGCGGATAAAGAGATCCGCAGACTGCAGGAAGAAGTGGCTGCGCTGCCGAAACGCGTGGCTGTGATTGAGCAAAAGCTGGCCGGAACAAAGGCGCACCTCGAAAAAGTGCGAGCGGCAGCCAAAGGCGACGAGGCCAACCGCAAGAAGTTTGAAGCCGCTATCAAAGACCTGCAAGGCAAAATTTCCAAGTATCGCGACCAATCCCTCGACGTAAAAACCAACGACCAATATAAAGCGCTGCTGCACGAGATTCAGTTCGCCGAGCAGGAAGTGCGCATGAACGAAGATCGCATCCTTGAGGTGATGGTCAACGTCGACGCGCGCGACAAGGAAGTAAAGGCTGCCGATGCCACGCTTAAGGCCGAGACCGCCGAGATCGAGCGAGAGAAAGAAGAAGCGCGGCGGGTTACGGCGGAAGATCAGAAGAAGCTCTCCGAGTGGAACGCGAAGCGCGACGGCCTGCGTCACGGCATTTCGGAAGACGTCCTGCGGCAGTACGAGCGTGTCGCGAAATTCCGCGGGACCGGTTTGGCGGAAGTGCGCGATCAGAAGTGCATGGGCTGCCAGGTGATGCTCCGTCCGCAAACCTACAACGAGGTGCGGAACGGCGAAAAAGTGATGGTTTGCGAATCGTGTTCGCGTGTCTATTACTTCAATCCCGCCAATGAAGTGAAGCCGGAACAGGAAGTCGTCACGGTCACTGGCCGGAAGCGGGCACGCCCCAAGGCGGATGCTCCCCAGGCTTGGTTTTATCGTCCTGATTTTAGTGAGGAAGGCGAAGTCTTACTGGCGTTTACCAACAGCGGTGGCAACTCCACGCGCCGGGTTTTCGAACTGCACACGGGTCGCCAGTTCGGCGAGGTATTGCAGCGCGAAGGCAATTACCGGCAGGCCTTTCCTGAGGATCTGACCGAAGCAGCGCTCCGCCTCAACGGCCATTGGGACGAAAAAGAGATTGATGAGTGGGGATCGGAAATTCCCTCGAACGTACTTGATCTGCTGCAGAAAGATCTGCTGGCGATTCGACGCGAGCATCGAGCCACTCATAAAGACCATTCCGCCTCTCCGGCGGAGCACACGGCAGCGCGTTAGTTTCGGGCTGCCTGTTAGACCTAGTCGAGGGTGTTCGTTGGTATCCTGGCGGGAGTTCATTGGGTGCGATGGCCTTTTACACGCCGCAATATGAAACCTCCTGACCTGCTTGCGGACGACCGGGCATTCGCTCCAGAGATTCGTTTTACTTTCAAACTGTTCCGTGAGCTTGCCGCGCGGTATTCGTCGGCAAATATCTTCTTTTCCCCTAGTAGCGTGATGCTGTGCCTGACCATTGTTTACGACGGTGCGACGGAGGAAACCCGCAGCGATATGGCCAACGCGCTGCAACTTTCCGGTCTCGATTTTGCAGGCGTGGACGGCGTGGTTTCGCGACTGCGATCCGTCGCGGAGGAACAGGATGCCGGCGTGCGATTACTGGTCTCAAATTCGCTGTGGTGCAGCCTTCGCATTCGGGTCGACCCGGCATTCAGGGCGCGCACCCATGAAGTCTATGACGCAGAAGTGTTTGAGGTCGACTTCGCTGCGGGACATGTGGCTGACAAGATCAACGCTTGGGTGAGCGAGAAAACCGACGGTAAGATTGCTCGCATGGTCGACAGTTTGGATCGTCTTACTCTTTTGGTCGCACTTAACGCGATCTACTTCAAGGGGATATGGAAGCAGCCCTTCCAGCGAAGCTGGACTCGAGACCGGCCTTTCACAACTGGGCTTGGAAAGCAGAAAATTGTGCCACTGATGCTTCAGCGGGGGAGATTCCGGTATTTCGAACAGCGCGACTTTCAGGCCGTGGTGCTGCCCTATCAGGGCGCTCGGATGGCGATGTATGTGTTTCTGCCAGCCGCAAAATCGAACCTGAAGAAAGTTCACGAACTGCTCAGCGCCGCGGCGTGGGAAGAATGGACTAAGAAATTCGCTTCGACGCTCGGGTCGGTGCATCTACCCCGATTCAAGATGAACTATGAAGCTTCGTTGAAGACTGCCCTTACCGCGCTTGGCATGGCAAGCGCGTTTGATCCAAAGCGGGCCGAATTCGGAAGAATTCACGATGGGCCGCCCCCAATCTGGCTCGACGAGATCCTGCATCGAGCGGTAGCCGAAGTCAATGAGGAAGGCACGGAAGCCGCCGCAGTAACGATGACCGTGATGCGAGCTCTCTCCGCCACGCGGCGCGAGCCCCCCGAGCCTGAATTCGAAATAATTGTGAACCGTCCTTTCCTGTTTTTGATTCGGGATGAAGCGAGCGGTAACATCCTTTTCATGGGATCGCTCGTCGACCCAACCTCCTAGCCCGGAAGCCCCAAAGATTACCGTTGATTGTGCAAACGCGTTTTGTGAGCGAAAGGCGTGTAGCCGCCGTGCTATGGTCGGCGCGACGGCATAATTCAAACGGCAATGACGGTCGAATTACTAGAGCAAAAGGTTGACGAGGTAACGGCTGAACCGCGCGCTTTTCAGTCGTTGGAGAAACGCAAATTTCTTCTCGGCCTATTGCTCGTGCTCGTGACGGTTGCGCTTTACAGTCCGGTGGCGCGAGCGCCATTTCTCAACTACGACGACGCTTTGCATGTCACGGACAATCCCCATGTGCGCGCTGGGTTGACCTGGAAGACATTCGTGTGGGCATTCAAGACAGGGGAAACTTCGGACTGGCATCCCATTACATGGATGTCGCACGCGCTCGATTGCGAAATTTTCGGGGCGGGGCCGATGGGTCCGCATGTGATCAATGTGCTGCTCCATGCGGCGAATGCACTGCTTCTTTTTCTACTGCTCGAAAATGCTACAGGGTTCCTCTGGCGCAGTTTGGGAGTGGCGGCTCTTTTCGCTTTGCATCCGATCAACGTGGAATCGGTGGCGTGGATTTCGGAGCGGAAAGATGTGCTCAGTATGTTCTTTTTTCTGCTCGCTTTGGGCGCATACGGGTGGTATGTGCGCCGTCCGGGCATCGGGCGATATCTGCTGGTGACGGTTGCCTACGCTTTGAGTTTGATGTCGAAGGCGCAAACGATCACATTTCCGTTTGCGCTTCTCTTGTTGGATTACTGGCCGTTGCGACGGGTTGGTCCGGTCAACTCTCGATTCTTCAAGTTGGTTCTCGAGAAAATTCCTTGGTTTGCTTTGTCTGCGGCGAGTGCGTTGATCACGATCAAGGTAGAAGCGGATGCCACGCAATCAACTCTTCCTCTCTGGGCGCACTTGGCGAATGCCGTTGTCTCGTACGGCAAATATTTGGGCAAGACTCTTTGGCCGGTCGATCTTGCGATCGTTTATCCGCACCCTGGGCTAGCTATAAGCGCTGCTGCGGTGGCGCTGGCCAGTTTTGTAATAGTGGGAATCACGATTGTGGTCGTTCTGTTCCGCGAGCGGCGTCCTTTCTTCGTGGGATGGTTTTGGTTTCTGGGAACGCTGGTTCCCATGATCGGTCTGGTTCAGATCAGTGTTCATGCGATGGCGGACCGCTATGCGTACATTCCGCTGCTGGGAATCTTCGTGATTATTTGCTGGGGCGCGGCTGAGTTGAGTGCAACTTGGCATGTTCCTCATCGCGTGTCGGTCGCTGGTTTTGCAATCATCTTTGTGGCGTTGGCGATGGGACTTCATCGGCAGGTGAGTTTCTGGGGCGACAACCTGTCGCTCTGGAGTCACACCCTGGCTGTGACGACTGCTAACTACACAGCAGAAGACCAGTACGCCACCGCGCTAATCGCTGTGGGCAGGGTAGAAGAGGCGATACCCCACTTCAGGCGTGCCCTGTCGATTCGTCCAGACGACGCAATGGCCACGCTGAACCTGGCGACTTATTCGCAAATGATGGGCAACTACCCGGCGGCACTTGACGGCTACGGGAGAGTGCTGCAATTCACGAAAATTCCGTACATGCTATTGAATGCGAGAATCAACAGTGGATACGCCCATTATTCGCTTGGGCTGTACGATTCCGCGAAAGCGGATTTCGAAGCGGCGCTGCAGTTGCAGCCGGAAAATTGGTCCGCTTATCGCGGGCTGGGACTTGTGGCGCAGAGAGCGGGCGACATCCCAAGAGCCACGGACGACTATCTGAAGTCGGTCCAGTTGCTGCCGTCGCCGGTGGGTTATCTGCTCTTAGCGCAGGCACTGCGAAACTCGGGGCAGGTGGACGCGTCCCGCGCGGCCGAATCGCAAGCCGCCCAGATGAGCGGCGATTTGAATGACGACGTCGCGACCGTGAGACAGCTGCTTTCGAATTAGCACGCCGGCCCCTTCAATTTACCTTCCTGCAACAGGCAATACAGTCCCAGCGGCCGTCTGGATGAGCGCCCGCTGGAACTAGCCTTTACTTTGTTCCGTAGGGATTCGCATACCGCAGTACTTTCGACAGATCTTTGCCACGGATGATGCCCGCCGAGTGATAGGCCAGACCCCACGAATCGATGGTCGACATGTCGGGGAAAATGCAGGCTTCAAGCACGGTGTCGATGGGATCTGACTTCTGAACCCAGCCTCCACCGTTGGCGTTAATGCCCCCAAAGAGATCGCTGCCGCCGAGCTGCGAGCAATAGCAGGATGCGGGATTGCCGTTGCAGCCGCTGCCGAGCGGCGTCTCCGCGTAGTAGGCGAGCGCGGCGAGCGTGGGCTGCTCGGTGTAAAGGGTCGAGAGTTCGACGTGAATGCGCGATCCATCCTTCTTCAGAGTGAATTTGCAGAATTGGTGCGCGCCAGAGAGCTTGAACCAGTTCGGCTCGTTATCGTTGGTGTCGAAGTAGGGTTCGCGGACATCGACCTCTCCACCTTTCTTGACGCAGTAGTCTTCGGCCTTGCTGAGATCCTCACCGGCGAGGGTTTGTTTGCTTCCGGCTTGGACGGGCTTGCCGGCGGGAAGGATGATGGCGACTGAGAGTGCGATACAAAATAGAACGAGCATAGCGACGAGTGAGCGTTTCAAATGGGGCCTCCTGGAAGATGCTGAATCGAACTCTCGCCGGCGGTCGTTCGACTGGCTTTCGATCTTTGGCGATCGATTTCGCGGCGAGCGAATCGAGGCATGAACATTACCACAGAAAGCGGCCGCTGTTTCGGGTTGATTTTGCGAATGGATGTGGCGCGGAGTCATGCGATCAGCCCGTTGCCGGTGCGAATCTTGCGATAAGATGGCACGCACGAGGTAACCTGTGGCGAAACCCATCCAGAACGATTTGAGCGTATCCTCCGCGTCCCGGCGTTCGTTTCTCACTCTGTCCGCAGCCGCTTCGGCAGCATGTGCCCTGCGTATTTTGACGGAGCCCATGCTGGCCAATGCTCGCGTGCATAATGCTCCCAAGGATGCGGTACGCATCGACGCCAATGAAAATCCGCTCGGCCCGAGCGCATCGGCGCGCGAAGCTGCTGCGGCCATCATCGCGCAGGGCGGTCGCTATTCCGATTGGCTAACGGATGACCTCGTGAAGACGCTGGCAGAGAAGGAAGGTCTGAAAGTGGAGCAGGTACTTGTGTATCCCGGATCAAGCGAGCCTCTGCATCACACGGTGGCTGCTTTTACCTCGTCGCGGCGCTGCTACGTTACAGCCGATCCTGGTTATGAAGCGGGCATGTTTGCGGCGGATGCGCTGGGTGCGCGAACCGTGAAGGTGCCACTGACCAAAACGCATGCGCACGATGTGAAGGCGATGGCGGAGGCAGCCCCAGAGGCGGGGGTGTTTTACGTTTGCAGTCCGAATAATCCGACTGGCACCCTCACCAGTCATTCCGATATTGAATACCTGGTGGAGCACAAGCCGGCGGGATCCGTAGTTCTGGTCGATGAAGCATACATCCATTTTTGTGACGCGCCTTCGGCGATGGACCTGGTGAAGGCAGGCAAGGATGTGATCCTGCTGCGCACGTTTTCGAAAATCTATGGGATGGCCGGGCTGCGTTGCGGGGCGGCGTTTGGGCGTCCCGATCTGCTGGAAAAAATCGAGAATTATGCGGGGTGGAATGCCATGCCGATTACGGCTTTGGTCGCGGCGTCGGCGAGTTTGAAAGATCCCCAACTGGTGCCCGAGAGGAAGCAGATTAATGCCCGTGTGCGCGCGGACGTTTTCGCCTGGCTGGACAAGAACGGATATTCGTACATTCCGTCAGAGGCGAACTTTTTTATGCTCGACACGAAGCGTCCGGCGAAACCGGCGATCGATGCCATGGCCAAGCAGAATGTCTACGTCGGGCGCATTTGGCCTTCGATGCCCACGTACACGCGGGTGACAATCGGGACAGCTCCCGAGATGGAAGAGTTTCAGACCGCGTGGCAAAGGGTGATGACAGGAGCGGTCACCGCGAGTGTGAGTGGAAATATCCCATCGCGCAGGCGGAATCTGGATGGGATTGTGGTTCGGGCTTAGCGCAGATTCGCTGCGCCGGTCGCCACACTGCGGGCGCATTCCATCTATCATTGGGGCATGCCTAAAAAATCTACTGGCTCCGTTCAGCACGCGGGGCTGTCTGTAAAACTCTCTAAGCGCGGCGCCGAGAGACTGCTGGCGCGCCATCCCTGGGTTTATCGCTCGGATATTGTGGGGGCAGAAGGCATTCCTTCCGGTGCGGCGGTTCGCGTGCAGGACTCCCGCGGGAAATTTCTTGGAACCGCGCTTTATTCTTCTTCCTCTCAGATCGCAATCCGAATGATCTCGCACGGGTCGGTCGAGGACCTCCCTGCCCTCGTCTCGGAGCGCATCCGCGCTGCAATTACTTATCGAAAAGAGCTGGTCACGAACACAAACGCCTACCGGGTCGTCTTTAGCGAAGCGGACTTCCTGCCGGGACTGATCGTCGACCGCTATAACGATGTCCTCTCGGTTCAGATCCTCACCCAAGCGATGGATGCCGCTCCGGTCCGGAATGCCATCCTGAAGACGTTGCGGGAGGAACTGCGGCCTGCGGGGATTGTGGAGCGGGTCGAGCCCAGGATTCGCGAATTGGAGCAGTTGCCGCCGCGAGCCTCCGGACTGTTGTGGGGCGAGAAGAGCTCAACCGAGATTGCGATGAACGGCGTCCGCTTTCTTTACGACGGCATGGAAGGACAGAAAACCGGGGCCTTTCTCGATCAGCGCGAGAATTATGCTGCCGCGGCGCAATATGCGCACGGCGAGGCGCTCGACGCCTTCTGCTATCAGGGCGCGTTTGCTCTGCATGTAGTTACGAAATGCTCAAGGGTGACGGGGGTGGACAGTTCGCGTCCGGCGCTGGAGATGGCCGACAAAAACGCTTCGCTGAATGGGCGCGAAGTGGAGTGGTTGGAGGCGAATGCTTTCGATCTCCTGAGGGACTACGCGGCGGCGAACCGGCGGTACGACACGGTCGTGCTCGATCCGCCCGCGTTCGCCAAAACGAAGCGGGACTTGGACAAGGCGCTTCGGGGATACAAGGAGCTGAATCTGCGGGCGATGAAGATGCTGCGGACGGGCGGGATTTTGGTGACGTGTTCCTGCTCGTTTCACGTGAGTGGGTCGGATTTCCTGAAAGTGCTGGCGGATGCCGCGCAGGACGCGCATAAATCGCTGCGGATATTGGAAAACAGAGGAGCGGCAAAGGATCACCCAATCTTGCTCAATGTGCCGGAAACGAGCTATCTGAAGTGCATGATATTGACAGTAAGCGATTGAAAACAAGCTATATGTAAGACTTGACAATCTTACACTCATATTTTATGCTGTGTTTACACTAATCTAAGGCGGGAGCTCAGAACGCTCTCAACTGAATTTTGAGTGTAGGAGGATTTACGTTATGACTTTAATTACGCGTTTCGATCCATTTCGCGAGTTTGTGACCTTGCAAGAGCGCATGAACCAGCTGGTTCGTGCTAACCGGGGTGGTGAAGGCCAGGAAGAAGCTCTGACCACGACTGGATTTGCGCCTCCGGTTGATGTCTACGAAGACGAGCACAATGTCACGTTGAAGATTGAGGTTCCGGGAATTGATGAGAAGGATATCGATGTCCGAATCGAGAACAACACTTTGACGGTGCATGGCGAGCGCAAGTTCGAAAAGGAAGAGAAAGAAGAGAACTATCGGCGAGTGGAGCGGCAGTATGGCAGCTTCACGCGGACTTTCACTCTCCCGAACACAGTCGACCAGGAAAGCGTTCAGGCCGACTATGAGAAGGGCGTGCTGAAGATCAAGCTGGCGAAGAAGCAAGAGGCGAAGCCGAAGCAGATCAAGGTGAACGTTGGCGGCGAAAAGCTGGGCAGCGAAAAGACGCTGGAAGGCAAAGAGCCGAAGGGCGTTACTAAGGTTGCGTAAGTTCGGCTCGTGCGGTTACGGGGCTCTGCCCCGTGAAGCCCGACAGATGTAGACTCAGCGGGAGGCGAGAAACTGCGCCTCCCGTTTCATTTGTAATTAGTAATTTGGGATCGGTAATTGAGTTCCCGAGCTTTTGAAGTGGCAGATTCCAAGTTACCAATTACAACTTTTCACATCTGAAATAGGAGTCGAACCCATGGCAATTCGTTGGGACAAATTCACAGTTAAAGCGCAGGAAGCGGTACAGCGGGCGAATGAGCTTGCTTCCGAGCACGGCAATCCGGAGATGATGCCGTTGCATTTGTTGGCGGCGCTGGTTGAGGACAAGGAAGGTATTGTCGCGCCGGTGCTGGAGAAGATCGGTATTGGTCCGCAGGCGGTGCTTAGCGATCTTTACAAAGAGATCGAGAAACTGCCGAAGGTTTCGGGAAGCGGCGGGGCGCAGCAGCCGGCAATGTCGTCGCAGATCAATCAAGTGCTCGACAAGTCATTTAAAGAAGCCGACACGTTCAAGGATGAGTATGTGTCGACGGAACACATGCTGCTGGCCTTGGCTGATCAAAAAACGACCGGTCTGAAGAAGGATGCGGCGCAAGAGTTGATGGCGCGGCATGGAGCGACGCACGATGCCATCCTGCGGGCGCTTACGGCGGTGCGGGGATCGCAGAGGATTACGGATCAGAATCCGGAGGCGAAGTACCAGGCGCTGGAGCGCTATGCTCGCGACCTGACGGAACTGGCGCGGCGCGGGAAGCTCGATCCCGTCATTGGACGGGATGAAGAAGTTCGGCGCGTGGTGCAGGTACTGTCGCGTCGGACGAAGAATAATCCCGTGCTGATTGGCGAGCCCGGCGTGGGAAAGACCGCCATCGTTGAGGGACTGGCGCAGCGGATTATTTCGGGCGATGTACCGGAGGCTCTGAAGAACAAGCGCGTGGTGTCGCTCGATTTAGGCGCGATGCTGGCGGGCGCGAAATATCGCGGCGAATTTGAAGACCGGCTGAAAGCAGTGCTCAAGGAGATCGAAGATTCCGAGGGAAAGATCATTCTCTTTATTGACGAGTTGCACACGCTCATTGGCGCGGGCGCCGCGGAAGGGTCGATCGACGCTTCGAATATGTTAAAGCCGGCTCTGGCCCGGGGAGAGCTGCGCGCGATTGGCGCGACGACGCTGAACGAATATCGCAAGTACATCGAGAAAGATGCGGCGCTCGAACGGCGTTTCCAGATTGTGTTTGTCGGCGAGCCGAACGTGGAGGACACGATCGCGATTCTCCGGGGATTGAAGGAAAAGTACGAAGTGCATCATGGGGTGCGGATCAAAGACTCGGCCATTGTGGCGGCGGCGACTTTGTCGCATCGCTATATATCCGACCGGTTTCTGCCGGACAAGGCGATTGACCTGATCGACGAGGCGGCGTCATCGCTGCGGATTCAGATTGATTCCATGCCGACGGAGATCGATCAGCTGGAACGACGGGCCACGCAGCTTGCGATTGAGAAGCAAGCGTTGAAGAACGAGGACGACGCGAATTCGAAAGAGCGATTGGCTCTGGTCGAGAAGGAGTTGGCCGGTATTCGCGAAAAGTCGAATGCGCTGAAGGCGCGGTGGAAGCAGGAGAAAGACGTCATCGCGCAGGCTCGCAGCCTGAAAGAAAAGCTGGAACAGCTTAGGGTTGAAGAAGCAGCTGAAGAACGCAATGGGAACCTGGAGCGAGTCGCGCAAATCCGGTATGGGCTGATCCGGCAGACGGAAGAAGAGTTGAAGAAGATCACAGACAAGCTGGCCGGCGACGGTCCAGGCTCCGCAAAACGCATGTTGAAAGAAGAGGTCGATGAGGAGGATGTCGCCGGCATCGTCTCGAAGTGGACGGGGATTCCGGTGTCGAAGATGTTGGAAGGCGAAGTCAAGAAGCTGATCAACATGGAAGACCGGCTGCGGCATCGCGTGATCGGGCAAGATGACGCTTTAGAGCGGGTGGCAAATGCGATCCGTCGATCGCGAGCCGGGCTGAGCGATCCCAAGCGGCCGATCGGGTCGTTTATATTTTTAGGTCCGACAGGCGTAGGAAAGACGGAACTGGCGCGGGCTTTGGCGGAATTCCTGTTCGACGATGAGCGGGCCATGATTCGGATCGATATGTCCGAATACATGGAGAAGCACGCGGTGTCGCGGCTGATTGGTGCGCCTCCGGGATATGTGGGGTATGAGGAGGGAGGGCAACTGACGGAGCAGGTGCGACGGCATCCTTATGCGGTGGTGCTGTTTGATGAGATCGAGAAGGCGCATCCGGATGTGTTCAATATTCTGCTGCAGATCATGGATGACGGACGGCTGACGGATGGCAAGGGGCGCAAAGTCGACTTCAAGAACACAGTGATCATCATGACTTCGAACCTGGGATCGGCTTACTTGCAGTCGGAGAATGTCCGGTCAGAGGCGGCGTTTGAAGAGGCTTCGAAGCAGGTGCTGGGTGCGTTGCATGGGCACTTCAAGCCGGAGTTTCTAAACCGCGTGGACGATATTGTTATCTTCCGTCCGCTGGGGAAGGAACAGCTGGTGAAGATCGTCGATCTGCGATTGGAAGATTTGCGGCGCTTGCTGGCGGATCGCAAGATTTCCCTGGAGCTGACCGAGGCGGCCAAAGAACTGCTCTTTGCGGAAGGGTACGATCCGAATTTTGGAGCGCGTCCGCTGAAGCGAGCGATTCAGAAGCTGGTGCAGGATTCGCTAGCCATGAAGATTCTCGATGGAGAGGTGCTGCATGGGGATCACGTCATCGTCGACGCGGATAAGAAGACGGGGAAGATGACGTTCTTGGTTAGCGAGCGAGTGGGGGCCGTGGAGACGAAGAAATGAGAAGAATGCCACGCTTTAGCTCGCGGTCAGGCACGGGCTGCTTCTGACAAGAGAAGGGCGGCTTTCAAGACGGGCAGGCGAATTTCAAATACGGCTCCGCCCTCAGGGCGGTTAAAGCAGGTAATTTGTCCTTTGTGGTCGAGAATCACGCCGTAGGTGGCGCTCAGTCCCAGACCCGTTCCCTTGCCTACGGGTTTCGTAGTGTAGAACGGATCGAAGACGCGCTCGGGATCGCGCAGACCTGGACCGGAGTCGGCGAACTGGACGACTACCTCGTCGGCTTCGCGCCAGAGAGAGACTTGAAGACGGCCTCCGCCGATTTCCTGCAGAGCGTCGACGGCGTTCTCGATGATCTGGAGAAAGGCCTGCAGGAGCTGGTTGGGGTTTCCGAGAACGCGGGGCAATGGGTCGCTGCTCTCCACGGTCAGGCTAATCTTCCGATTTTCGAGTTTGAATCCTTCCATTTGAACGGCGCGCTGCAAGAGCGGTTTCAGCTCGAGTGGATTTTTTTCTCCCGGCGTCTGTTGAGCAAAACTAAGCAGATCACTGACGAGTTCCCGCGTTCGGCGCGCCTGCTGGCCGATCTTCTGCGCATTCGAGAGTTGTTCGCGGCTGAGGTTGCTGCTGGCGGCCATGCGCTCCGAACTGCTCAAAATCGACGAAAGTGGGAATTCGAGTTCACCGGCGGCAAGAGCCACCAGTTCTCCCAGAGACGCCAACTTGGCTTGTTGCACGACTCTTCCCTGCAAGCGTTGCAGGTTGTCGAAGCTCTTACGCGAGTGATTGAGTAACTGAAGGAGTTTTCTATCCAAAAGGTGCTGTTTCAGAAAGACCGCGAGTGCCAGCAGGGCGACTCCACCCATGGCAACGGCGAAGCGGACCTTCCTGAGGTAGGGCTGATCGTTGCTCAGAAAGAGCGCCCAGTATCCCATCAACGGCAAAGAAAGCAGGGCGAGCTTGGCCAGCAGAGGAGCGATCGGGCGACTCTCGCGCGCGATGGAAGGCGTCATCTGGGTGTCGCGAAGGCAGCGCCGGCCGGCTATGCCAGCCCAGAGAAATCCTGATGCAGCCGCAACGAATGGGAGATCGTAGAGGCCACCCGTTTTGTAAGTGCCACGGGCGATAGCGGCGTTCATGGCTTCAGAGGCGAATGTGTAGAGCGCTGCGGCGAAGAAAATGTTGCGATAGAGCTCGCGCCACGCGCCCGAACTGTAATAGAAGGCCGAGGAAGAAACCGCGATTAGAATCACACCTTCGACGAGATACAGCAGATCCCACCGGGGGTTGTAGACCGACGCGTTGTTGATCAGGTACTCATCGGGAAACACGAAGAAGGCGTAAACGACGATCCACCAGACCAGCAGGATGCAAACATTCAGCGCGCTCAGCAACATACCTTCCCGCTCGTCGGCGCGGTGGGGACGAATGGCGACAGCCGCGGTAAGCGGGACCATGTGCAGAAACAATACGATATCCCCAGGGAAGGGATCGGGCAGGGGCTTGTGAATGACGACCTCAAACCACGTCCAGCACGCCTGATTGAAACACCACATTCCCATCCCCGCAGCAATGAGGCTCCAGAACAGACGGGTATGCCCGCGGCTGTCGAATGCATTCCTGGCGGAGACAAAGAAAGCCGCGGTAATAATCACCTGCGGTACCAGATCTCCCATGACAATGCGGAAAAAAGGGTTGGGAAATACGAGGGGCGCGAGCGCAAAACCCGCGAGCAGAGCCATTCCGCTGACGAGCGCCGAAATTTGGAGCCGGGACACTGCTTTGCATGATATGACGTTCGCGCGATTCTGTTTAGATCACGGGGCGGTTACCGGTGGTTACCGAAGTAATCTTGAGCGCAGCCGAAGGTTGATTCACGCCAGTTTCGGTGAGTTTTGTCTGCGTGACGTAGATCACAAGGATCGGTGATCCACTAGGTCGCACCCAGTCCACGGGCTGCTAGAATTGCGAATTATGGCATTTCCTGTTCATCGCCTGCGTCGTCTACGGCGCACCGAAACGTTGCGCTCTTTGGTTCGAGAGACGCGGCTTACGCCGGAAGCGCTTGTCTATCCGCTCTTTATTTGTCCGGGAAATGGCATACGGAAAGAAGTGCGGTCGATGCCGGGAGTATTCAATCTATCGATCGATGAGGCGGTGAAAGAGGTACGTGCGACGCGCGCGTTGGGCGTGCTATCGGTCATTCTATTTGGCCTCCCGGAGAAAAAGGACGAGGCAGCCACGGGGGCTTGGGCAGAGGACGGGATCGTGCAGCGGGCGACGCGCGCGATCAAGAGCGAAGTGCGGGACGTGATCGTAATGGGTGATGTTTGCCTCTGCGAATACATGTCGCACGGGCATTGCGGCATTGTGAAGGCGGCACCGCAATCGCTGGGTGCGGCCGCAGCAGCGCCGCCGGCAGCGGTTGACTTCGAGATCGTGAATGACGAGAGCTTGGAGCTACTGGCGCGGACATCCGTTTCGCTGGCCCGGGCAGGAGTGGACATCATTGCACCCTCCGACATGATGGATGGACGGGTTGCGGCGATCCGCACGGGTTTGGATAAAGCGGGCTTCGAAAATACGCCGATTCTTTCCTATGCGGCGAAGTTTTCGTCAGGATTCTACGGGCCTTTCCGCGAAGCGGCAGACTCGGCGCCACAGTTCGGCGATCGTCGTTCCTATCAGATGGATCCGGGAAATGTTCGCGAGGCGATGCGGGAGATCGAGTTAGACATCGAAGAGGGTGCCGACATGATCATGGTGAAGCCGGCGATGCCGTATCTCGATGTAATTGCCGCTGCCCGAGAGCGTTTCGACCTGCCGTTGGCGGCGTACCAAGTGTCCGGTGAGTACGCGATGATCGAAGCAGCGGCTCGGAACCAATGGATCGACCGCGACCGGGTAATGATGGAATCTCTACTTTGCATACGCCGCGCCGGGGCGAGCATGATCCTGACCTATTACGCTCAGGAAGCGGCAAAGTTAATGGGTTAGCCGGACATGGAACCCTACTTACCCCCTCGTTCTAGCGCGGATTGGTCCTCAATTCCGTATTTCGCGGATTACAATTTTTTTAACAGTAATGATAAGCATATTGTTGTAGAATCCGCCGAACGTGGAGTAATCCGTGCCGCGTCACTCGGACGTCTCATCGAAAGAATTGGTAAGGGTTTGCCTCGCCTCGGCGGACGAATTGGCGTGGACGGAATTCATTCGTCGATTTCACACGGTTATCGCTTCCACGGTGCTCCGGACTGCCCGCCAATGGTGCGAGCCGTCGCGGGCGCAACTGGACGACCTGATCCAGGACACGTATCTCAAACTCTGCGAAAACGACTACCGCTTACTGCGTTCTTTCCAGCCGCGGCAGGAAGATTCGATTTATGGCTTCCTGAAGGTGGTGGCGACGAACATCGTCCACGATCATTTCCGATCGGCGCTAGCGGTAAAACGCGGTACGAATCTGACAGCAGCAATCGCGGAGATAAAGACGATCGAGCCACGCGCGCCAGGGGACTCGTTTGATGCGATGAGCCACCGCCTTCAGATAGCCCAAATCGCCAAGGTTCTGGACGAGGTTACGGCGGGGAAAGATCAAGGGAAAAAGTGCGCTATTTTCTGGCTCCGGCATCGACATGGCTTTACTGCCAGTGAGATAGCGGCGATCCCCGAATTCGGACTGACGACCGAAGGGGTAGAAAGCTTGCTGCTTCGGCTGGCGGTCATGATTCGCAGCCACTTTGCAGAACTTGAATCGAGCCGTGAAGTGAAGGTTTTGAAGCGGCAAAACCGTTCTAAGAGAATGGGGCGCAAGTTTTGAACGAAAATCCTGGCGAACACATCGACGCTGCAGAGCTGGCGAGAATGGCAGAACGATCTGGTCCGCATCCGGAATCGGCTCTTGACGCCGCGGATGTCCACCCGCATCTTGCCGTTTGTGCCACGTGCCGTGACGAATATCAAGGTTTGGTTATTTTGGATAACCGTCTCACCCATATGCGATCGGCAGGGCCCGTGCTGCGGCGTGGGGATTGTCCGAGCTCTGGCGTGTGGCGGGAAATCGCAGCGGGCTTGACGCCATCTGACCAAACGCTCGCTCATATCGAACACGCCAGTTGTTGCGAGGCCTGTGGTCCTCTGCTGCGCCAGGCCGTATCCGAAATGGCCGATTTAAAGGGAGAGATTACAGAGGCCGAGCAAAAACACATTTTGTCGCTGGAGAGCGCAAGTGTGGAATGGCAGCTGAGACTGGCGCACCGCATGGCGGCGACGCAGCGGTCGGATGCCGAAGGAAAGCTCCGGGGGTCCAAGTCTAGGGCGTGGTGGCGCCAATGGGTGGCTGTGCCGCGACTGGCGTTTGTTGGGGCAACCCTCGCAGTGGTGGTCGCAGCCGGATCGTGGTACGAAGTCCAGCGACAACGGCCTGCGACAGCAGAACGCCTTTTGGCGCGCGCTTACACCGAGAAGCGCACCCTGGAACTCAGAATTGCGGGCGCCGACTATGCGCCTTTACGCGTATCGCTGGGGCCCGCTGCCTCGTTTACCAGCCGTCCGCCGGCGCTGCTGAAAGCAGAGGCGTTGATTGGCAGCCAGTTGCAGTCCCATCCCGCAGACCCTGCCTGGCTGGAGGCAAAGGCACAGGCAGATTTGCTGGAAGGTAAGTATGACGCGGCCGTCGAGTCCTTACGCCGTGGGTTAGAAATCGAACCCAACACGCCGGTTCTTCTAATTGACCTAGCCACCGCGTACTTCCAGCGCGCCCTGCAGGAAGACCGGAAGGAAGACTTGGGCTCGGCCTACGAAGCCCTGAGCCAGGCGTTGAAACTGCGCCCGGATGACCCAGTCGCGCTATTCAACCGTGCCATCGTGGCGGAGCATCAGTTTCTGTATCAGCAGGCACGCGACGATTGGGAGCACTATCTGCGCGTGGATTCGGGTTCGGAGTGGGCGGAAGAAGCGCGGAACCGGGCCAATGCGGTGCGCGAAAAATTGAACCAGCATGAGAACAAGGCGATACCTCTACTGTCTCCGGAGCAGTTCGGTACTTCGGCAGGCCATGCCGATGCGGCCTCCGGAATTGACGATCGAATCGACGAATATTTGAATCAGGCAGTCCGCTCCTGGATCCCTTCCGCGTTTCCTGGAGCCAATGAAACCGCGAATGCAAGCGCCTCTCGGGCGCTTTTTTTTTTGGCGGAGTTGACAGCACAAAAGCACGGCGATGCTTGGTTGTCTGACTTCTTGCGAGGATCTTCAGCGCCAAGTTTTGCGGTAGCGGCGAGAGCTCTCGCGCGTGCCCTCCATTCCAATGAGGTCGGCCAGTATGATGCCGCGCTCAATCAGGCGGGTCTTGCCGAAAAATTGTTTCGCAGGTCTGGGAACACGGCAGGCGTGCTGCGCGCCGAATTTGAACAACTATTCGCTACCCAGCTGTTGCACGCTGGCGACGATTGCCGACCGCAAGCGATAGTTGCGCTGGCTGAGTCAGAAAGAACCTCTTACGCTTGGCTGCAGATCCAACTGGGACTGGAAAAAGCCGTTTGCTCGTCTTACCGTAGCGACACGGGAGCCGACGAAAAGGCGACGGACCTTGCGATGCGTCGCGCTCAAAAGAATGGCTACAGTGCCCTCTATCTTCGAGCCGCCATGTTTGCCGCGGATGACAAGAATGATGTCGGGGATCGAGCTGGCGCGATTACCTTGGCGGATGCGGGGCTGGAGCGGTATTGGTCAGGGCAGTTTCCTCCTGTGCGCGGTTACAGCCTTTATGCGGAACTAGCTGAGGTTGCCGGATCCGCAACCGCGAGTAAGCCAAATCTGCAGGTTGCATTTTGGCGCGAAGCAGTGGCCCTCGTCGATTTAGAGGAAGATTCGCTGGAACGGGCGATGGCGCATAAGTCAATGGCCGACGCAGCTATCAGCGCAGGCTTGCCCGAGATTGCCGAGCAGAATTATGCCGAAGCTGGCCGGCTTCTGGCGGCAGCGCCGCGCAACAATGCGAATCGCGTGGCTGCCGTCGAAACCGAGATCCGAAGCGCTCGGACCGAAGCGCGACTGGGGCACTTCGACGATGCCATTGCCCGGCTGACACGCGTACAAGATCAAATTGGACCGGTCTCCGAGCCGTATATCTCGCAGGCTTTCTATTCCACACTTGGCGAACTGCAACTCGGCAGACATCGGGAGTCTGAGGCCGAGCAGGCGTTTCGTCCGGCGCTCCGTTTAGCGGAGCAAAAACTGGCTTCGTTAACTTCGGAGACGGAACGAACGAGTTGGAGTCAAGACGCGTCTCCGGTGTATCTGGGCCTTGCCGAGTCGGAACTCTTGGAGGGGCGCGAACAGGACTCGCTCAATATGTTCGAGTGGTACATGGGTGCGCCGCAGCGGGTCCGCGGGCGCGAAGAACCACAGCCAAGCCGTGAACCGTCGTCTCCGTTTCCCGACCCGAACCGTCTAGCGACTCGCCTTCCGCTGCTAACGAATCAAACCGTGCTCGCGTATGGAGTGCTGCCCGACGGCCTCGCCATCTGGATCTATGACAACCGCGGCGTAAGTGCGACTTGGATACCCAAATCACCGCGGGATCTCCAGGATTTGGCATCCGCGTTTTACGCCAAATGTGCGGAGCCCGACTCGGACCCGAGCGCGTTGCGCCGCGACGGCGAAAAGCTCTATTCGCTCCTCGTCGCGCCGGTCGAACAGCGGCTCGATTCGAGGCGCACCCTGGTGATCGAAGCAGACGGGTTTTTAGCAAGGCTGCCGTTTGAAGCGTTGGTGGATTCGACCGGCCGCTACCTCGTCCAGCGTGGCTCGATTGTCCATTCGCCGGGTCCGTATGCGGAAGCGGAGATGCATCCTGAAACGACGATCACGCGGGATTCACCCGCCCTCGTGGTGGGCAGCGACGCTTCTTCGCCAGAGGCCGGCCTCTTTGTCATTCCGGATATTGCAGCGGGAGCGGACGCGATCGCTAGAGGCTTTCACACGTCGAGCGAGCTCAACGGCTCCGAAGTGACGCTGGCGACTGTAACCAAGGGGTTGTCGGAGGCCGCTGTTTTCCACTTTGCGGGGCACGCCACGAACAACTTCAGCCACACGGGGTTGATGCTGCGGAGCGGGGATAGGCAAATATCGACGCCAGCGTTGGCAGGAGCGCCGGCGCACTCAGGCGCGTCCTCTTTGGCTCCGGTTTTTCTGGATGCCAAAGCCGTGCGCAGCCTCGATTTGCAGAAGATGCAACTGGCCCTTCTTGCGGCTTGCAGCACTGACGCCGGAGTAGACGGTTCGAGGGGACTCGACAGCGTAGCGCAAGCGCTCCAAACTTCGGGCGTGCCGCACGTAGTGGCGAGCCGCTGGGCCGTCGATTCGGTAGAGGCCAGAGTGTTTGCGAGTGGCTTTTATAACGCCGTGTTTAGCGGGGAACCGGTTTCCGGCGCAACCCGCTTGATGTCGCAGAGGATGATGTCAAATCCGCAGACGGCTCACCCGTTCTACTGGGCGGCGTTTGCGGCGTACGGAAGACCCTGATCCGATCGCAAAGGAGAAACGGAAGATGAAAAACAACCGCTACTTCGCATGTATCCCGGTCACGCGGACGGGCATCGCGCTGCCAATACTTTTTGTCGTCACGATGCTGGTTGCGTGTAATCAGTCGCCAGCACCTGCTGCCGCGCCGATGGCGTCTGCCCCAAAAGCAGCGCCAACCAAGGAAGTTTACGTGGTCTTTGAAGGCCCGTGGGCGGTGGTTGCCGACCCAAAAGATCCGAACAGCGTTCTGGTTCTGGCACCGAAAACAAAAATCCATCGCGATTTATTCGTAGCGGCGTCGAATGACTCGGCGCTCGTACCCGGAACTTACGATCTCTCCGTTCCGGCGCATGGTGCGGCTACGTCGGCACCGCTGGATCCCAGCTTTGCGCAGGTGAACATCGACGCCAAGAGCCTGCAGCGCGCGTTGGATGACAAATCGGAGCGCTATGTCGTTCGGCTTCCGAAGCCGGAGGCTTATGTGGCGGCGAGGCGGTACCGCAGCCGTCTGGGATCGAGCTATCCTCCCGATGCTTCCACGGAACAGAATTATGCTTCTTCGGTTTCGTTTCTCTACACCGTCAGCACATTGAACGGATTCTCGTTGGCGGGAGCGCCAGATACGGGAACGTTCAATCCGCTGCTGTTCCAACTGGACACGCCGACGATTCGTTTCGCAATTGAGCCGATTCAAGCCGACGACCCGAAGGATTTGTGCAACACGCACTCGCGCGAAGCGTTCCGTGATACCACGAAGTTCCTGGGGTTGGCTCTTTTCCTGGATTTTCCCAATGACCCGGCTAACTGCCACGACAAAGATCCGCAGAAGCTTCATTCAACTAAGGCCGAAGCGGGCGCAGGATTTCCGCACTATCCACTGGCTGCAATGTACCTCTTCTTTCACGGCTCGGCGATCGACTGCCACCCGCCGATCCTGTTCTTGAATCCAACGCCGTGAGAAGTGCTCTTTTTGCATCGGCGGGGTGGGATGGGCTCTTGTTTGTTTATAAATGCGAGGCGGGAAAAGAGATCGACTGCCCGCCTCGCATCACCTTCGCGTGCCGCACCTCACGATGGGACGGGATATGCCATGCGGATGAGCGTGCGCTCGGAAAAAGGCACGTAGAGCAAGGCTGCGGTGGCGGCGAACGCTAAGCCCACTCCAATTTTCGGAAGCAGCAGGAAGGGCGTGATCGCCCACAGCTGATCAAGCGCCAGCACAAAGGGAAACAGGCGCAAGAATGTATCGCCGAGCTTGCGAAAATCGAACCCGATCGAAGACAGCAGATAGAATCGCAACGGAATCCCTACGGCTCCGGTTACAAACACCGCGCCGACGATGGCGAGTGCTCTCCAGCCGGGAAGAAAACCGCTCGTTATCCTCTCCACGCCCCGCAGGTGCGCCAGACCACTGACATAGAAGATCAGATACATCACTTGGATGAGTGCGAAAAGCGAACGTACCACGCCACGCCTGGGAATCGGCACGTGCAATTCCGGATGTAGCCGCACGTCTACGTCTGAAGGCCTAACCTCAGGCACGGTGATGGCCGGAGAGACTGACGATTGATTCCCACCGTCTGGAAAGTTGGCGCGGGACAGAAAACTGTCGTTTTGGGTCTTCGATGCGTTCATGGTCCCGCCAGCGACGTGTTCGACAGGCGCAAGGAAGCGGTATCCGCGACGGGCCAGGGTTTCGACGAAACGCGGACTCGATGCCGAATCGCCTAGAGATTCGCGAATCTTGTTCACCGCAGTATTCAGACTGTGATCGAAATCGACGAAGGTGTCGGCGCGCCAGATGGATTGGCGGAGGCTTTCGCGTGTAACGACCTGCCCGGCATTTTGCAGCAACGCAATCAGAACCTGGAAGGGCTGCTCCTGCAGGCGAATGCGGGCGCCGTTCTTGCGCAGTTCTCCGGCGTCTAGATCGACCTCAAAGACGCTGAATCGCAAGAGCTTGGCCCCACGGTTGGGCGATGGGATCGACATGACGACGCGCCCGTAGTTTACACCGTCGCAAAACTGCGGAGTTCACTGCGGCCGAGACTGAGGATCGCGCGGTGCTCAGCGGAATCGTTCTGTCTTACTTCTTCTCGTTTTTCTTCTCGAGTTTTGCCCATGCGTCTTTGAGCGCAACCGTCCGGTTGAAGACGAGATGTCCGGGACGGGACTCCGGATCCACGCAGAAATATCCCAGGCGCTCGAACTGAAAACGGCCTTCGATGGGAGCAGTTGCGAGCGAGGGCTCTAACTTAGCTTGCGGAATTACCTCGAGAGACGCCGGATTCAAATTCGCGGTGAACTCCTCGCCTTCTTCGACCTGGTTCGGGTCTTCTTTGGTGAAAAGCCTGTCGTAAATTCGCACCTCCGCGTCGATCGCGTGCGCGGCTGAAACCCAGTGAATGGTGGATTTCACTTTGCGTCCGTCAGGAGCATTGCCCCCGCGAGTGGCAGGGTCGTAGGTGCAGTGCACTTGGACAACTTCGTCCCGATCGTTCTTGACCACGCTCTTCGCCGTGATGAAGTAGCCGTAGCGCAGGCGCACCTCGCGTCCGGGAGACAGGCGATAATACTGCTTGGGAGGAACTTCGCGAAAATCGTCCTGTTCGATGTAGAGCACCTTGGAGAACGGCACCTTGCGCTTGCCCGCACTTTCGTCTTCAGGGTTATTGACGGCATCGACCTCTTCGTTCTGACCTTCGGGATAGTTGTCGATCACGACCTTCAAGGGACGCAAAACGGCCATCACGCGCGGCGCGCTCTTGTTGAGGTCTTCGCGAACGAAATGTTCGAGCATTGCAAGTTCGAGCGTGCCATTCGTCTTTGAAACCCCGATCGCCGCACAGAAATTACGAATCGATTGCGGCGTGTAGCCGCGGCGCCGTATTCCCGAAAGCGTTGGCATACGCGGGTCGTCCCAGCCTGTCACGTAATTTCCCTGCACCAGCGTGAGAAGTTTGCGCTTGCTGAGAAGGGTGTAGGTGAGGCTGAGGCGGTCAAACTCCATTTGCTGCGACGGAAAGATGCCGAGCTGCTGGATGAACCAGTTGTAAAGTGGGCGATGATCTTCAAACTCGAGTGTGCAAATGGAGTGAGTAACGTGCTCGATCGAATCAGACTGGCCATGCGCGTAGTCGTACATGGGGTAAATACACCACTTATCGCCGGTGCGATGGTGGGTGGCACGCACAATGCGATACATGATCGGGTCGCGCAGGTTCAGATTGGGAGAAGCCATGTCGATCTTGGCGCGGAGTACGCGGGACCCGTCAGGGAACTCCCCCTTCCGCATGCGCTCGAAGAGGTCCAGATTCTCTTTTGGATCGCGGTTGCGGTACGGGCTTTCCTTGCCAGGTTCGGTGAGCGTGCCGCGATGCTGGCGAATCTCGTCGGCGCTTAAATCGTCGACGTAGGCTTTTCCGGCGTTGATCAGCTGGACCGCCCATTCGTAGAGGCGATCGAAGTAGTCGGAAGCGTAGTAGAGGCCGTCCCAGTCGAAGCCCAGCCAGTGAACGTCTTTGGAGATGGAATCGACGTATTCCTGTTCTTCTTTTTCGGGATTCGTGTCGTCGAAGCGGAGGTTCGTCTTGCCGCCGAACTCGTCGGCGAGTCCAAAGTTCAGGCAGATGGACTTGGCGTGGCCAATATGGAGGTATCCGTTGGGCTCGGGAGGGAAACGGGTCTGAATGATCGCTTCGCCGTACTTTTTCGTTTTTATATCTTCGATGACGGTGTCGCGGATGAAGTTGGATGGGCGCGGTTCGGAGGGCGAACTCGTTTCGGATTCGTCGGACTTCGATGACGATAAATTTGCAGTGTTCATGTTGTTTCTATTTTATATGGTATGGATGAGTCGCGGTTGGTTTGGCGAGGGAAACGCTGGGCGTTTCCGCGTTGGGGCAATCGTTTGAGAGACAGGACTCTCGGCGGCCAGAAAATCGTCGTGATAATCTGCGTTGTGAGGCTCCGCGCGAGTTCTGGTGAAATCAGCGAACCTCCTTCTTAACTCATGGCAAATTGCATTCGATGTGGACGCGAGCTTCCGGGGCTAACCTTCGGCAATAAGATATGCCAGTGGTGCGTGCAGCACGAAGCGGCCCAGCGCGGCGAAGATTCTCCGATACAGCGAGTTGAGACGGTTCCGTGGAAGCAGAGCCAATCGAGTTCCATGTTGGTGACGCAGGCGCTTCTTGGCCTCAACGTTGTGGTGTTTATCGCGATGGTGATGGGCGGCGTTTCGCCGATGGAGCCGACCTGGCAGCAATTGGTGGAATGGGGTGCGAATTATGGGCCTGCCACCATCGGAGGGCAGTGGTGGCGGTTGTTGACCTGTGTTTTCGTCCACATCGGCGTCATGCACATTGCGCTCAACATGTGGTGCTTGTGGGGTTTGGGCAGACTGGCCGAATCGGTCTACGACCGCTGGACATTCGGAGGTCTCTACCTGATTACCGGTTTGTCTGCGAGCGTCGCCAGCCTCGTTTGGAGGCCAGTTGGCGTTAGCGCGGGAGCATCGGGTGCGATCTTTGGGATTGCCGGGGCGCTGATCTCAGCCTTTTATCTCGGCGAATTCTCCCTTCCCAAGACGGTTGTTTCGGGATTGCTGACGAGCGTGTTGAAGTTTGCCGGTTATAACCTGGTGCTGGGAGCATTCTTGGGACACACCGACAACGCTGCCCATGTGGGTGGCTTGGTCTCGGGACTGATTCTCGGTGCAATGATCGCCCGCTTAGCGCCACAGCGGGACGCGGCGGGCGGCAGGGTTCTGATCATGGCATTCGGAATTCTCTTAGTTCTCGGCGGAGCCGCATGGCTGCGGCATTTGCATCCTGAGTTTCTGCAACACTTATCCTAAAGCTTGCTCACAGCCTCATCGATTCTTTCCAGCGTTGTTTCCTTCCCCAAAACCTGAAGCGTCTCGAACAGCGGCGGCGCGTTCTTGCGCCCGCAAACGGCGACGCGGATGGGCTGAAACATTTGGCCCGCTTTCAAGCCCAATTCCTGAGCTGCTGCGCGCAATGCTTGATCGAGAGGATCGTGCGAGAACTCAGTTTGCGGGAGAACCTCTTTTGCGCGTGTAAGAGCTTTCAGCGCCATGGCGGCGTCGCCCTTCTGCGGGATGAGTTCGGCCGCGTCGTAGGGCGGAAGTTTGTCCACAAAAAAGAAGTCAGCAGCGGTCAGTACGTCCCGCAAGAGCTTGATGCGCTCGCGGATGAGCGGCGTAACAGCGTGCATCTTCTCGGCCGAGACGGAAAATCCGGAGGCTTGCACAAGCGGCAGCAAAAGGGAGCTCAACTCGTCAACCGGAAGAGTGCGAATATGCTCGGCGTTGAGCCACAGCGCTTTGGGGTCGAAGGTCTCGTCCGGCGTTGCGGCAGGCTCTTTGAAATTCACCACGGCATTCGAGCGGTTGATGCCTTCCAGCGAAAAAACGTCGATCAATTCCTGCCGCGTCATGTTCTCGCGATCATCTTTGGGAGACCAGCCAAGCAGGCAGAGAAAATTGATAAAGGCTTCCGGAAGGAATCCGGCGTCGCGATAGGTTGTGACGCTAACCACGGGACCGTGTTTCCTCTTCGAGAGCTTCGACCCATCTGGCGCAACCAGCAGCGGAAGATGCGCGAATTGCGGCGGCGGGGTGCCCGCGCCTTCAAAAATGAGAACGTGCTTGTAAGTATTCGAAAGGTGATCTTGTCCGCGAATAATGTGGCTGATGCGCAGGTCGATGTCGTCGGCACACGAGGCGAGATGATAGGTGGGCATGCCGTCAGAACGCAGGAGGGCGAAATCCTCAATGTCGTCCGCCAGCTTGACCTGCTCGCCATAAACAGCGTCGTTGAATCGAACGGACTCGCCCGTGCCACGTGGAACGCGGAAGCGGAGGGCAAAGGTTTCTCCTGAGGCGGTTCGCCGGTCGCTCTCCTCCCGAGACAGCTCGCGCATGCCAGGATTAAACAGCCAGGTTTGATTAGCGCCTGATCTTTCACTTTCGCCGGTGTGGGCCGGGGTAAAGTCGCGATAGGCGAGTCCCCTTTGAAAGATGGCGTCGGCGACCTGGCGGTGCAAATTTAGTCGCTCGGATTGCTTGTATTCCTCGTCCCAGCCGAGATCGAGCCAGCGCAGCCCTTCGAAGATCGAGTTAACGGAGGCATCTGTGTTGCGCTCGACATCGGTGTCGTCTAGCCGCAGGACCATCGTTCCTCCGTTGCGACGGGCATAGAGCCAGTTGAAAATGAAGGTTCGGGCACTGCCAACGTGCAGAAAACCGGTAGGCGACGGGGCGAATCGAACTCGAAGCATAACTTTTGAGTATAGCGGGATTGGGGTTCCGGCTCTAGCCGGCTGGGGTGGATTGGCTGCCGGCGAAATAAATGAGCCTTCATCCCTCACAAGGTGTTCAAAGTAAAAACAAAAGCCCGGATTTCCGAGTATTTCGTGCGCGTCTTGTTTCCGGGGAAAATAGTGACCTAAGTTCAGCATCCAGCGTTAGGTACTAACGCGTTACGAAGGTAACCTTTCGAAAGAATATCCCTGTATTGGGGTCGCATCTTATAAGAAGATACTCGTTGGAATGCCATGCCCAAGGCGGGACTCGATCGAAATTAAGACCGTTTCGACGTGGCAATCGATGTTAATCAACTGAAGGACGATGACGACTGCAGCGACAGGTTTGGTGGTGATTCCCGGAGCCGTAGCTCTGCTGGTGATGCTCGTCTTCACTTACCTGTACGAGCAAAATCGCCACAACTATTTTCGCGCCTGGCAGTTGGCCTGGGCCTCGTACACGCTGTACTACGTCACCCGTGCTGCGGAATATTTTCGCGGGCCTTCGGCGCCGTTGTTTTTTCTGGGTTCGCTGCTGCTGATCGGCATGGCGATGTGCGTCTTTGTTTCCACCCGGCTGATGAAGGAAGCCTTTCAGCTGAAATGGTATGACATCGCGTTGGCGGTTACCGGAGCGCTGTTAGCCTACGCTGAATTGCGTGCCCAGATGGCGACTGGAGTATTCATTGCGAATGAAAGCGCCGCGCCCAAATATTTGCGTCTGGAATTCGGGCTGGCGGCCATCTTGCTTTACTGTTCTTTCCACTTTTACCGCTACGCCTTTCGCAGGAATTCGGTGGCGTTTCGGGCTCTGGCATTTGCGCTGGCGCTGTGGGCAGCGCTGATCGGTGTCGGACAGATGCGGCAACCATTTCTGGACGTGGTTGGGCAGCTGGGTGGGTTTCTCGGGCCGATTCCGCAGATGCTGCTAGCCATCGCGATGGTCGGCGTACTCTTTGAAAACGAGCGCAATGCCGTCCAGGAAAACGCACTTACCTTCTCGACCTTGGGCATCGACCCGCGAAGGCTGCTTTCCTCATCCGATCTCATTCCTAGCTTGCAGACTTTTGTGGATCGGTTAGTTGCTCCCTTGCCGCAGCGTCGAGCAATATTTTTCGTTGCCGCGCAGTGGCGGAGTGCCCTACCTTCGGTCCAAAAAGGATTTTCGGCCGAGTTCCTGGAAAAACTACAGAAGACTCACGCCGGCGATTACATCGGCGAACTGGCTTACCGCCGCGGGGGAGTCGTAACTTTCAGGGGCTTGGCGGATCTCGAAGAGCCGCTCCCGGCGCTCTCGGGAGGGAAGTTCGCGGCTTGCAAAGAAGTCTTGCTGTCAGAGGGAATCACCGATCTGATGGCGGTGAGCCTGCAAACACGCGAGCACAATTTTGGCGTCCTGTTGTTCCCGCACGCGGAACGCCGCATGTTCGGTTCGTCAAACCTCCGTCTGCTGATTGGCCTGGCGCTGCAAATTGCACTCACACTCGAAAACTACGTTGTGATGCATGAAGCGCAACGGCGCACCAAGGAATACAAATTGCTGACCGAGATTGGACAAGCCATCAGCTCCCACCTCAATCCGGAAGAGGTACTCCGCACGGTGCAGGTCGAACTCGGCCAGATTTTCGACACCAGTAATTTCTATATAGCCTTCCAGGAAGAAGACGAGATTCATTTCGAACTGGAGATTGAAGGCGACGTCATTCTTCCCAAGCGCTCGCGCAAAATCGCCAATGGACTGACCGAACACGTCTTGAGAACCGGTCAACCGCTGCTGATTGAATCCGATCTCGAACAGGTCAGGTCAAAGCTGGGAGTTAATTTCGTTCCTCCGCAACCGGCGCGGTCATTTTGCGCGGTACCAATTTTCCTAGGGGGCAAACCGGCCGGCGTGATGGCAGCGTTGAGTACGACGCGCGAATTGCAGTTTCAACCTCGAGATCTCGAAGTGATGCAGACAGTAGCCCGGCAACTGGGTGTGGCGATCGAGAATGCGCGGCTCTTTACTGAAGAACAACGGCGCGGACGCCATCTTGCATTCCTGAATAATGTTTCGAAGATGGCGATCTCGAGCGAAGACGCCGAGCAGATGATGGTCGACATCGTGCGCGAGATCCAGAAGAACTTCCATTACGATCACATCGGTATCGGCATCGTGGACTATGCGACCAAAGATATCGAGATCAAAGCGGAAGCGGGAACCACCTCACAAACTCTAGGCCGCAGAATCGCCTTGGGCAGTGGAGTTCTGGGCAAGGTTGCGCGCACCGGTATCAGCGCTCTCGTGCAAAATGCGGGCTCGGGCCATCTCGCGGGAGTATTGCCGGAATCGCGGGCCGTACTCTGCCTTCCCATGAGCTACGGAGAAACACTGCTGGGCGTGCTGAACATCGAGAGCCGCGATGAAAATGCATTTGCGCCGCAGGATGTTCTGATCCTGAATACTCTCGCCGATCTTCTGGCGACGGCCTTGCACAATTCGTTTGTCTTCCAAAAATTGCAGCAGCAATCGATTACGGATGGCTTGACGGGGATCAAGACGAGGCGTTTTTTCTGGGAAGCACTCAGTTCAGAGTGGAAGCGCGCATCGCGTTCCGGGCGGCCGTTCTCCGTCGTGCTGATTGATCTCGACAAGTTTAAGGAAGTAAATGATTCACTCGGCCATCTCGAGGGCGATCTGGTGCTCACTCGTGTGGGCCGATTGCTGGAACAAAAATGCCGCCAGTCTAACGTAGTGGCGCGATATGGCGGAGACGAATTTATCATCCTGATGCCCGAGACCGGGATCGAGCAAGCGCAAGCGTTGGCCGAAAGACTGCGCGTGTGGCTGGCTACCGACACCATGCTGGAGGAGCACGGCATTACGGGCAGTTTCGGTGTTGCCAGCTTCCCCGTCCACGGATTTGCGATGGAAGACTTAATTCGCGTGGCGGATGCCGGGATGTACGTAGCCAAACACGCGGGCGGCAACCAGGTATCGACATCCGATGCTTTCGGCGAAGGGTCGGCGGTCCAGCGCCAGCTTGTTTCAGGTTACATCGAAGGATTTCTTCAACGCGAACATAACGGCCCGGAACATCTGGAAGAACTGGTTGCCACGCTGCGCAAGTTCTGTGCGTCCGGGGCGGGGATTGACCGTGTCTCGGACGACCGCGCCTCGGCTGACGGGAGTTTCTCGGGGCGTGGCTCTTCTCCACAGAACTCGATGAAAGAAGTTGTCGAGGCGTTATCGCGCGCGGCCGAACTTCGTGAGCGCAACGCCTCTGGACACGGCGACCAATGTGGGCACTATGCCGGCATTATCGCCCGGGCGCTCAACCTCTCGGAGCAGGAAATCGAGGACGCTATTTTCGCTGGACGAGTGCATGACTTAGGAAAACTCTTTATTCCAGATCGCATTCTGAACAAACCGGTCGCGCTTACGGACGAAGAACTCGCCGTCATCAAGACTCACCCGCGACTTGGCGCCGAGTTGCTACGCGCGATCCCGGAAGTAGAGCGCATGGCGCACGCTGTCGAGGCCCACCACGAGGCGTTCGATGGCAGCGGTTATCCTCTGGGACTAAAGGGTGAAGACATACCGCTACACGGCCGCATCATTGCGGTTGCCAACGCTTATGTGAATATGACGAGCGACCGCTCGATCGCCCCTCCCAAGACCGATGAACAGGCCTTGGTTGAGCTTGGAAAGCTCAGTGGTACGCGCTTCGACGGCATGGTCGTCCGCTTGCTTTCGCGGCTGCTTAAGATGCAACCGAAGATGTAACTCTATTCTCTGAATGAATGGTGCGCATTGCCTCGATGCGAGTCCCCCCGAAATCACTTAGCTGCTAAATGGGCGTGAGTACCAGATGTGCATCTTTGGGCAGGTAGGTCTTGCGGCGAAACCAATCTTCCATCGCGTCTCGTAGCTGATCGAGGGGGACGTTCGTTCCAATTTCAAGGTTCCCATCACTCACTGGCAGAGTATCGTCAAAAACCGAGGCATTCGTGAAATTGCGCATGCTGAAATTGTCGAGCCACTTTAGAGGACAGAGCTGAAGCTTGTCTTCTTGCTCGAACTCAACGCGGATCTTGCGGGCAAACATGCTTCGATTTTAGGACAAAAGAGCGTTTTACCGCCGAGACGCCGAGTGCGCCGAGAAGAACCTTTTGGAAGTTGCCCCCCCTAAGAATTGTCGGAGACCGCGGCGATAATTACGGCGTGTTCTTTTTCGCATGGAGCAGCCGCTCTTCCAGATCGACGAGTTCCTGATTCAAACCCGGCGGAAGATGAGTGCCGAACTTTGTGAAATACTCACGGATCAGCGGAACTTCGGCAAGCCAGCCGTCGACGTCGACACTAAGCAATTTGGCGACGTTTTTGGGAGGCAGATCCAGTCCCTTGGTGTCGATATCGTCGGGTTCGGGTAGCCTTCCAATAGCCGTGTCGACGGCATGCACTTGGCCATCACAGCGGGCGAAGATCCATTTCAGTACGCGGCTGTTCTCGCCGAATCCGGGCCAGAGAAATTTGCTGTTTTCATCGGTACGAAACCAGTTCACGTAAAAAATCTTGGGCAGGTTGGCGCCGGGGCGATCGCCCATGCTTAGGAAGTGCGCAAAGTAATCCCCCATGTTGTAGCCGCAGAAAGGCAGCATAGCCATGGGGTCGTGGCGAAGCTGACCGACTTTGCCGGCAGCTGCGGCCGTGGTTTCACTGCTTACCGTGGCGCCCATAAACGTGCCGTGCCGCCAGCTGTAAGACTCTGTCACCAGCGGAACAATGCCGGCGCGGCGTCCGCCGAAAAGAATGGCGTCAATGGGAACGCCTTTGGGATCTTCCCACTCCGGAGCAATTACGGGGCACTGACTGGCAGGAACCGTAAAGCGCGCGTTGGGATGAGCGGCTTTGCGGTCCGAGGCTGGAGTCCACGAGCGGCGCAACCAGTCGATCAGTTCGGCAGGCTTTTCGGGAGTCATACCCTCCCACCAGATGTCGCCATCGGGAGTGACCGCGCAGTTGGTAAAGATGGAGTTCCTGGTTGCCGTGAGCATGGCGTTGCGGTTCGACTTCATGCTGGTTCCGGGAGCCACGCCAAAAAAACCGCTCTCGGGATTGATCGCGTAAAGGCGGCCATCGTCTCCGAACTTCATCCAGGCGATATCGTCGCCGATTGCCTCAATCTTCCATCCCGGGATGGTGGGAATCATCATCGCGAGATTGGTCTTGCCGCAGGCTGAAGGGAAGGCTCCTGTAATGTACTTGACCTGGCCAGCGGGATTGGTGATTTTGAGGATGAGCATGTGTTCCGCCATCCATCCTTCGTCGCGGGCCTGCACCGAAGCGATGCGAAGCGCGTGGCATTTTTTGCCAAGCAGTGCGTTTCCGCCGTATCCAGAGCCGTAAGACCAAACCTCGCGCGTCTCAGGAAAGTGGCAAATGTACTTGTCCTGGGCGTTGTTGGGCCAAGGCGAATCAGCCTGGTTTGCGGATAGTGGCGCGCCCACCGAATGCAATCCGCGGACGAACTCACCATCGCTTCCCAAGACCTCCAGCACGCGCGTTCCAACACGAGCCATGATGTGCATGCTGGCTACTACATAGGGGGAGTCGGTGACCTCGACTCCAATATTGGCAATCGGAGAGCCGACGGGACCCATACTGTAAGGGATGACGTACAACGTGCGTCCGGACATCGCGCCCGCGAACAATCCTTTGAGCTTCTGCTTCATGGTCGCGGGATCTTCCCAGTTATTGGTGGGACCCGCGTCTTCTCGCGTCCGAGAGCAGATGAAAGTGCGGTCTTCAACACGAGCGACATCGCCGGGGCTGGAGCGTACCAGGATGCTGTTCGGGCGCTTCTCGGGCGAAAGCCAGATCGCGTTCCCGGTCAACACCATGAGCCGAAGCATGCCCTCGTATTCTTCGAGCGAACCGTCGCACCAATGAATTCGATCGGGCTGGCAAAGACTGGCGACTTCTTCAACCCATGCGTGCAACTGCTGGTGCTTCTTTCCCGAATTCCCTTCGGCTATCGTTTCCATATCGGAGATCAGGCTGGACATGAAAGTCACCTTTCAACGATTACACGACCCTTTAGCGAGCCTTGGAGAATCGGCGGGCAGAAAGTAAGGTCTGCGAATTAGATCGCCCTGCAAGGTAGGGCAACCAAATATTCTCCCTCATTTCAGGGCTTCTGGCTAGCTTCGAAGGTATTAGGTGGCTGCGAGAGGGGGTTCGACGGTGGACACAACCCCTTCGAGGTGTTTGAGAGTTTCGTTGATGGTAAGCGAGTACATTTCACGGCCCAGACCTTCGCCGGATTCGAGAGCCGATTTCAGAAAATGGCCTGCAATTTCTTTCGCCAGGGAATCGGTAATCGCCTTCCCGGTCCGCTTCTTGTATTCGACCCATGCAGGATGAGGAAGCGCGACCCACACCGGCCGTCCGTCGACCAGAAACTTAATATCAACGGCGTCGGCGTGGCGCGTGGCAATGGCCACGATCAGAGCCTGATAAAGGCAATGCATCGGTTTCTTCGTCCAACGGTCGGTTGCGGTGAAGTCAGTGAACATAAGAACTCGGGAACGCACACTCGGTAAAGGTCTAATAACAAATATATCGTTCTCGGGAGGTGGGGAGCAAACCTACCACGCCAAATATTGCCCCGCCGGGCCTACAAAGAACGTAAATGCTCTGCTAGCCTATCTCTATGCCCCAGTCCGTGAAAGAACGCGTTGGAAAGCTACGAGACGAGATTGCCGAAATCAGCGAGGCGAACCGCCTGTACCTGGCGGGTGGAAAGAAGATGATTGGAGCCGCCGACCAGGAACGGCGACTGCAAAGACTGCAGGAAATCATGGATGAGCTGATGTCCCTGACCGAATGGAAGAAGACTTAAGGCGAAGTGGCAGCGTCCAGCGGGCCCTCAGTCCATCTAGTACTCAATCCGTGGACTGTACTTGCATCGTTTCCGTAATCCAAAGCTGAGCGGGCGCGCCCTTTGTGGTGCGGGTAGCGGTCGCGCGAAAGCTGTTCTCGGTAGTCTGAACATCGTAAATATAGGGATTCCGATCGCCCTTGAACGTAAGGTAATTTCCGGCGGTTAAATCATCGAGCGAACCGTATTTCCCCTGCGACGCCAGATAGCCACGCTCGGCGTTGGCAATGCCGATCAGATCGTTCTTCACGCCGGTAATAATCGGGACCTCAGTCGCATTGCTGGGACCAGCGGCAGGAGTCAGGGTCTTGATCTGCAGAGAGTAAATATACATGCCGATCGCCATGGTGATGACGGTCGCCAACAGTCCGAAAGCCGCTCTCATGTTTCGCTCCGAAAAGGCTATTGCATCGCGAAATCGAAGCGGCAGCAAGTAACCAGAGTGCTGGCTCTGGTGGTGGCGCGATAACCCGCTGGAAATCGAGTGTTTCTCGCAAATGGTGACCCCGGAGGGAGTCGAACCCCCAACCCTCAGATTCGAAGTCTGATGCTCTATCCAGTTGAGCTACGGGGCCGTGTCGCCGAGGTTGATTTTACACTGTGGTTGCCCTCGCGTTGTAACATCAAAAACGAATGTCTTTCGTTCCCAATCCCGTTCCCAATCCGATGACCGACAGCAGTTCGCGGCTGCTTGAATTCGAAAGCCTGCGCGACCTGATCGGCGGGTATGCGTCGTCTCCTTTGGGCCACGGGCGCGTTGCAGAGCTTGTGCCGTCGGTCGATCGCACATGGATTGAAACGCAGCAACAGCTGACGGGCGAGATTCGCGAGTATCGACGAGCGGGCGGACGATTCGAATTCGCCGGTCTGCCCGAAGTCCAAAAGTTGGTCGAAAAGGCTCGCATTTCGGGAGCGGCGCTCGAAACCACGGAAATTCGTGACATTGTTCTGGTCGCGGACCGAGCGTCGGAATGGCGCGAAATCGTAAATCAACCTCCTGCGGCGATGCGCTCTGATTGGGCTGCCGTGAAAGCTCTTTCCGCGGACATACAGGATTTCAGCGTGTTCTTGCGCGTCTTTCAGAACAAGATCTTGCCGGATGGGACGCTGGATGATCGCGCTTCTCCTGAACTTCATCGCATACGGCGCGAGATCGAACGGCAGAAACGGACGATTCAGGAGTCGCTGCGCGGTTATCTGCGCAAACTCGCAGAAGGAGGAACGGTTCAGGATGAACTGATCACCATACGCGGCGAGCGCTTCGTGATTCCGGTGAAGGTGGAGCAGAAACGCCGCGTGCAGGGAGTCGTGCATGGCGCGAGTTCCAGCGGGCAAACCGTATTTGTAGAGCCGCTGGAGACGATTGAGCAGAACAACGAGTTGGTCCGTCTGTTGGATGACGAGTTGGCGGAGATTCATCGGGTTCTGCTGGAAATGACGCGGCAGATCGGCGCGAATGCCGAAGCCGTTCTCGCAGCGGCAGAAGTGCTTGCCGAATTGGAGCTGCAGTTTGCCAAGGCTCGCTTCGCGGAAGACTACAACTGCGTCGCAGTGACACTTTCGGCGGCAAAGACTGGCGAGTCGCTAGCACCGAGCGAAGCACGGCTGCTGCTTCATCAGGCGCGACATCCGTTGCTGGAGCGCAATCTAAAGCTCAAGAGATTGAACATTGTTCCCGTAACCATCGAGCTTGAGGGCGCGCAGCGCCAACTGGTCATCACGGGCCCAAACACTGGGGGTAAAACCGTTTCCCTGAAGACGCTGGGACTTTTGGCGCTGATGGCGCAGAGCGGAATTCCCGTTCCGGCGGATCGCGCCGAGATGCCCATTTTCGACTCCGTTCTGGCAGATATCGGCGATTACCAGTCGATTGAGCAGAATCTGTCGACCTTTTCCGCGCACGTCACGAACATCGATTTCATCTCGAGAACTGCGACGGCGAATTCGCTGGTGCTGCTCGATGAACTGGGGTCGGCGACCGATCCGGAAGAAGGCGCTGCGCTGGCGGTGGCGATTGCCGAATACTTTCGGCGCGTGGGATGCATGATCGTGATCAGCACGCACCATACTTCGCTGAAGGTGTATGGAGCGAACACTGCGGGCGTGATCAATGCGTCGGTGGGATTCGATGAAGCGACTTTGCAACCGACGTACGAACTGAAGATCGGAGTTCCAGGAGCTTCGGCCGGCATCAACATTGCGCAAAGGCTTGGGCTGAATCCGGCGATCATTGAATCGGCGCGTTCGCGATTAGGCTCGCAAACGCAGGATGTCGGTCGCTTTCTGGATCGGTTGCATTCGGATCTGCGCGAAGTGGAAGCGGAACGAATCCGCATGAAAGCGCGCGAGCAGGAACTGGAGCGCGAGAAGCAGCACTTGGCGAGTGAAGGACGCAAGGAACAGCAGTCGAAGATTCGCGAGATGGAAAGCAAGCTGGAAGTCCTTTTCCGCGACTTCGAGTACCAGGCGCGGGAAACGGTAAATGCGGTGCAAGATCGCGCTGCGGCGCAGAAGTTGTCCAAAGATGCGGAGCGACGGATTGCGAAAATGCGGCGCGAATTCCGCGAGCAGTTCGATGCAACGGTCGTGGCGCATCACACGGGCGCGGATCGCGGCGATCCGAACGCGCAACCGAGTCTGGTGAAGCACGTCAGCGAAGGCGATACCGTGAAGCTCAAGTCGATGGGGCGAGCAGCGGTTGTCAAAAAGAAAATTGGTGACAACCACTTCGACGTAGAAATCGGGTCGATGAAGATGCGCATCAATCGCGAAGACATCGCGGAAGTGCTGACCAGTGCGGCGAAGGCGCAGGTTTCTCCAGTGGAAGCGGCGCGATCGCGAGGCATCAGCGTGAAACTGCAAAATGAATCGAGTGCGGCGACGCCGACGGAGATCAATGTCATCGGACGGACGGTGGACGAAGCGACGAGCGAGGTGGAAAAGTTTGTGGATCGGGCGTTCCTGGCGGGAATGGCTCGGGTTCGGATCGTCCACGGCAGCGGGATGGGCATTCTGCGGAAGGCGCTGCGGCAATATTTGCAGAAGCATCCGCATGTGGAGTCGGTGGTTGAACCACCATCGAACGAGGGTGGCGGCGGCGCGACTGTGGTGGAACTGCGGGTTTGAATTTGTAACCCCCCCCCCATTTTTCGTAAAGTATTCAAACTAAGAGACTTATTAGTAAAGTATTCCAAAATAAGGACTTAGTCGCCAAGATCTCAGTTCTCGGTAAGATTCGAAGCCCATCTTGCAGAAAAGTCGCTTCTTCCTTGTTTTGCGACCGTTTAGAATCATGGGCTTGCTCGTCCCGTCCGATCTTTTTTTAAAGAACTTTATATGTAAAGTATTCTGAAATAATGACTTAGTAGGAGTTGTCAGTTCTCGGTTTCAGTCGTCAGTCAAGTCAGATCCCTATCGCTCACCGCTGGTTCCTGTTTTATGGTCGGACGAGGCTGGGCTTAAGTCAAATGATTTGATGGATCGCTTGGGGCGCGTCATGCGATCGGGGGATAAGTTATGCCGGGCAAAAGATAAGGACTCCAGCGATTGGAGCGGCCGGGCGAAGACGCCCGCATACTTGTCGCCCCTTTTCACACTGCCAAACTCCACACAAGAAGGGATGATTTGCGCTGAGAAGGTCAGGGACCGGTTACGCTGGTTATATCCAACTTACAAGCAGCCCTCCGAGCTTCGCCATGCTTCGCATTTTCGATGTCGGGTTTTTATGCGCGGTACTTGGTTTGGTTTGGGGTCCGGCGTATGCGGGGTGGGAAGCCAAACACCCTTGCGGTGGAAAGCCCCCGCCCTGTCTGCTTTTATCTTGGTTTTGTGGATTGGCGCACTAGGTGGCGGATTTGGGGGTGTGACCTATTTGGCGCTAAAAGCGATTTCACTAACTGAGAAATTGGCCGATCTGGGTCAATTAGTGCAATGGCGATATTGCAGCAACTACGAATCAGCTTTCCTTGGATTCAACCCGTTTCTGAAACCAGTGAAGCGCGATAAGGGAGACAGAGCCGAGAACGATTGGCCCGCCCAAGAAAATCGTGACGGCAGCTTTGTCTGTAAAGTGTCCGCCAAACATCTGCAAAAATGCCGCCTCACACGCCAAGGTAAGCCACACGATCACTACCTGTGTGCGCCGCAGCCTTTGGCCTCGTGGATTGCCCGCCATGGCTCTAGCCGCAAACAGCCACGGCGTCACGGCGATTTGCAAAGCGCACTGAATGGCAAAGAATAGCGCAATTGATGAAGCGCCAATGCCAAAGGCTAGATGGATCAGAATGCCAAGCAATAACCCCCAGAGCGCCCACCCAACCAACGAGCCAAGGCACCAGTGCAATAGGCTGTCGTTATTCAGCTTTACAGTGGAGAGCATTATCAGGTCTGAACCGATTGTAGTTGTTATGGGCCTTGAATCGTAGAGGCCATTTCGCTAACTGAGAATCTGGCCGTTCTTGTAGTTGGTGCTATGGCGATGTTACGACAATAACCGAGAAACGGCCTTTACGAAGACACCCAGCGTAATTACGAGGCTACAATATGCTGGTTGGTACTGAACATGGAAACCCAAAAGGCATCCAGTAACAGCACGCGCTGGGATGATTGGATAGTCTGGCCTCTCATTATCGTGGCGCTTCTTTCGTTTTGGAATCCGGGGCGTAGATTGCCAGCCGCAATGGTGTCAGGCGCGTTTCTGGCACTTGTCTGTGCACCTTTTCTGCTTGTCGGAATGTCATGGACTAGCTTCGCAAGCTTGTGGCGAGGTGGAAACGGGTCTCGTTGGCAACTCTGGATATGTCTTAGTGGATGCGTTGCGCTGTCGTCGGCGCTTCTGATCCCGTTGTTCGTCTTGTTCCTCGGTCTCCCCGCGTCTCAATGGTTGATCGGGTGCCTCGCTACAAGCATGGTTGCGCTCGTTGCCGCCTTCTTTGCACCGAGATCACTCGGATTCCCACTGTTCTTCGGTGGTTTGATCATGGCTGGCTTGGCTCTCCTAACTCCCATGGGGATTCTGTAGAATCCCGAGGAACATCGCGCTGCGGAGACTGTTGGCTCTTCTACAAGCGTCCTTGCTGAGCGGCCTTCACATCTGTTGTTAGCAGGCCATAGCGCCAAGTAGGAATTTCGACCTGCGCCAGTTAACGCAAACGCGATTTTGCAATAACTAGGCCGAAGCACGCGAAACAAATTCCAAATCTTCGTACTCGGCGAGTTGATCGCGTGGTATGAAGGTACATCCAGAAACCTTAGGATCGCGGACTAGGACACCACCGCCAAACTCCCGCACGTGCCAAGCATGTTCGGGGTTGTTCGAATCAATCGCCACAAGTTCAATCTCCGCCGGATTTCCGTGGAAGAGCACTCGATCACCTCTCAAGATGTCTTCGCCGGAGCGGTATGTTAACGGGGCGTTCATTTAGTGTAATGGCGATGTTTCGACAACTGAGATTTAGCGGTATCGGGATTGCCTCATTCGTGACTGCGGTAACTGCCGCTGTTAACTGCGGCGGTGTCTAATTGTTGTGATGAGGATGTTCTCTTGGCGATGGGCGTTAGCTCTGGCGCAGGTAATTCTCGCAACTGCCGCCTTGACATACGCACCATATGAATACAAAGCTCGGCCTCACCCCATCGGGGACGACGCTATGATGCTAGGTCACCGTCAGAGCTGGCCTCCTCCGAGTCTGCGGGTGGCTTACGCCATTAATTTTCCAGCGTTGACGGCGGCCTATCCCGTTCAATTTGCAAGCTGGTCCGACAACCGCGTGTTTTACCGTCGCGACCCATTCATCTGGTTGTCAGTGCAAGACAGCGTCTTTCTGTTGGCCGTCGGTGCGTTGTGGTACGGGTTAGGCACGATGCTAGATCGGAAGCTCGGTCGTCGGAGCAGCATCATTGGTTCAAAGTCGCTAGCCGTGATTAGGCTGACGATGGGAAGCCTGTTCGCGGTTGGGGTCGCAACGCTAGCGATGTTCTATACCATGCTCACCGATGCCGATCGGCCGTATCGGCAAATAGGACCATTCGGCCTAATTTGGGCTGCTCTTTTGTTCTGGTATTTCGGATCGACATTGTTGGTTGCATTAAGAACGTTCCCTCCGAACAAGGCCAATTCTACGGGCCTGAAACTGCCGTAGGACTGTTCATTGCACTGCATCCTCCGGTAGAGTTCCGGCTCGATTGTCGTAACCGGGCCATTTCACTCACTGATGATCTTCAGGTCGTTACATAGTGCTGCCGACGTCAGAAACAGGTGCAGTTTTAGAACCTTCCGGGAATCGCTGGATCGGAGAAGAATGTAGTTGTACCGAATGAAGCCGGATGCGGAAACTTCAACGTGAAAGTCCTTATCGTTAAGCCATTGGTCATCTCTTGGAAGGCTGGGAACAGAGAATTTCCCATGTGCGTCGGACTGCGTTCGGAAAAGAACGTGTCGGCTGGCATCATAGACAATCACATCAGCCCCCGACACGCCTTTCCCATTCGGATCGACGATCTGCCTGGTTCGTGACCTGACCGGTTCCTTCTCGCCGCTGACGCACTGGCAAATCGCCACCGCACTAAGCATCAAAACGACCGACGCCACCATCATCTGCCGGGTGAGCATGTCGTTCATTTTAAACCGCCGTTGGCAAACGCTGGTCTGATCTCAGGGAATGAATGTCGCTAACAGGCCATTTCGTTAACTGAGGATTTCCCCTTTCATTTAGTGCAAACGCGATTTTGCAACAACTAAGCTTCTGCTCGTGAGTTGATTGTTCTGGGTGCGGGCCTATTTCAAGATTGATTTTTGGTTCACGGTAACAATTGCGTCCTCTGGTTCTGGCTCACCAAGGGCTATTGCACCAGAACGGGGATGAGGCTTTGGTCTTAGTGGAGCACGGACGGGGGCATCTGGTTCACCAAGAATTGGCGGCGGGTCGCTGCCCGCCCGCGCCCCTAAAGCTTTCCGAGAAAGCTTCGCTCGACGTTCCGCATCGGCGCGCTCTTCGCGCTCCATTTCCCTTTCCTTGACAGGGTCGAGTTCCTCTCTCGTCCGCTGACCTTGCTTTTTACGTTTACGCTTTTCCTTGTCTCGACCCTTACCCATTCGGTTGCTCTTTGCCCCACCGTGTTATCACAATCCCCTGTTTCTCACAACCGTCGCAATCGGCGATTTCACTAACTGAGAACCGACGGGAAGTTGGTGCGATGGGGATTTAGAGGCAACTGAGAAGGGAGAAAACGGCTTGAGCGCCGGGGAGTGTAAAGGCGGCAGGGACGGAATCGCTCGGGGAGAAAAGCCCGGAGCGCGGATCCCCTATCCACGCTCCGGCACCGGGAACCAGGAGACCAGTTCACGGTAAAGTTTTGGGACGTCGCCGATTCCCGTGCGGGAATCGGCGAGCATGTTTGAAACATCCAGAATGGTTGCGCAGGGCGCTACTTTCCGGTTCCTGAGAGTTGTACGGTTTGCGTGCCTGCAGCGTCTTTGATACTCAAGGTTGCTGAACGAGCGCCGGTGGCAGTTGGAGTGAAAGTGACGGTGATGGTGCAATCCCAGCCAGCCTTGCGACTGGTTCCGCACGTTGATTTCTCGGTGAAGTCGCCGGGGTCGGTTCCGCCCAGCGTGTAGCTGGTGATCGACAGCGACGTTTTCTGGTTGTTGGTGAGAATTACAGTCTCCGGCTTTTTCGAACCTACCGTCACCGATCCGAAGTTGAGGTTCAGCGGCGAAATGCTGACCGGTTGCGTAGAATTGAGCAGGAGGCTGACGAACGTGCTGTTGCCTTTGTTGAGCAACGCCACATCGAGCATGCCATCGCCATTGAAGTCCGCGACCGCCGCGCCGACGGCACCCGTGCCCGTGTAATAGAACTCGGTCGGGGTGAACGTGCCATTGCCATTGCCCTGAAGCAGGGCGGGGCCGAGCTCAAAGTTGCCCGCACTGTAGGGGATGATTACATCGAGGTTTCCATCTGCGTTGAAGTCGGCCGCAACAGGTGCATTACTGAAGGCGCCACCGCCCAGGCAATTGATTGTGCCGGCGGTGAACGTACCGTTACCGTTTCCCTGAAGAAACTGAGAGCCAGAACCGCAGTTGGGTATGCCATTGATCGTGGCCAGCAAGTCGGGCTTTCCGTCCTTGTTGAAGTCGCCGGCGACGGCGGCATCCACAACGTACGACGTCTGGGTTTGGATGGGAGCGCCGAAGGTTCCATTGCCATTTCCGGGCAGCACCCAGACGGTGGAATAGGCTCCCCTGGAGGTCAACGCGATATCCATCTTGCCGTCACCGTTGAAGTCGGCAAAGGTCAACGACTCCTGGTAAAAGAGATTGGCAACGGCTGGAACGAGGGCCTCCGTGGTGTAAGTTCCATTGCCTTTGTTGAGCAGCACACTGAGTGTGCCATCGGAGTTGGCGATGACGATGTCGAGCTTGCCATCGCCGTTCACGTCTACCAGATAGACTTCTTCCTCCTGCGCATTGGTCCCGGCTCCTGTGGGGTAAAAGGCGGCTTTTTTGAACTTGCCTGTGCCCAATCCGAGAAGGACTGCAACCTCGTGGTTACAACTGTCGGAACCGCCGCCAAAAACCGCGACAACGTCGGCTTTGCCGTCGCCGTTCACATCTCCGGCAGCGATGCCATAGGTAAATGTGTTGGTGCACACGGATGTGATCAGTTGCTTCGTGGTGAGTGTTCCGTGTTGAGCGCCGAGGACAACGGCTACGCTTCCAGAAGTTACTCCCTGTGCGGCCACATCGGGGATGCCGTCGCCATTAAAATCCGCGACCGCGATGTTTTGGTACTGGCCTTCGAGGGCAAACGGGAATGACTGAGCCGTCTGGAAAGTTCCATCTCCGCGGCCAAGGGACACGGTGTTGGTAAAGAAGCCGTCGGTATCCAGCACATCGAGAGTGCCATCACCGTTGAAATCGGCCACAGCAACGAGAAAATTGCTGCAATCGTTGCAGCTTTGGAGCGGGTAGACCTGCCCGGCGGTGAAGGTGCCTTTGCCGGTTCCGTAAAAGGTGTAAACGTCGCCGAAGGGGTCGGGAACAACGATATCCAGTTTCTTGTCGTTGTTGATGTCGGCCAGGACAACGTTGTTGGTGGGATTAAGAGGAACGCTGCCGACCGTTCCGCTTACCTTGAATGTGCCAGCGCCCTGATTCAGGTAGACAATGGCTGTGGCACCACCTGCGCTGCCGACGACGATGTCTGGTTTCTTATCGCCGTTCACGTCACCGATGGCGATGCCGGCGCCGGCAAAGACACCTGAGATCGCGACAGGGTAGTATGCGGCCGATCCAAATGTGCCGCTGCCGGTATTCAACAGAATGCTGATCCCGCCGCCGGTGGTGTCGTTGGATTGGAAGGCGAGGTCGGGCTTGCCATCGCCATTCAGATCGCCGACAGCCATTGACTCGCAGTTGCCAATGGCATTCGTGCAAACTGTGGCGTTCGCGATTGGCGCCTGGAAAGTGCCGTCGCCATTGCCGAGGAATACGTACACGCCGTTGTAGGGAGTCATGGCGACGATATCGATTTTGCCGTCGCCGTTCACATCCATAGCGACGAGGTTGTTCGGGCCGGGATTGGCATTGCTGCTGTTAGGAGCTGCATAGGTGGCGTTGTAAGTAAGGCTGCCGGCGCCATTGCCGAGGAAGATGTGAAGTTCCGAGTTGCCGGTATTAGCGTTCACCGCCCACACGGCAACATCGAGCAGGTGGCCGCTAGTAAAGTCGCCCGTGGCGATCGCTTCCCAAAATATACCGGTGGCGGATATGTTGAGCGAGATGGGTGTCTGGAACGTGCCGTCGCCCTTGCCCAAGATCACGTTGAGATTGCCGCCATCAAGGGTCAGGACATCCAGTTTGCCGTCGCCGTTAAAGTCTCCGGTGGCGGCGGCCGTCACAGAGTTATCGCAGGGGTAGGAACTGCAGTAGGCGGCAGTAAAGGTTGTGGGCGCTGGAAACGCGATGGTTTGGGCCTGCGCCGGGACGAGCGCTCCAGCGAACATGACAATGGCCGCGAGCATGGTCAGCAAGATTGCCATCGCGCCCGGGTGTTTCGCTTGACGACGATTCGACTTCATTTTTGTTGTCTCCTGAGAATAATTTGCAACTGGGCTTGATTCTTGATGGGGGATCGTACGTCTGGGGGATTGGGTTCAACACCCGGTCCTAGCAGTACCTGGCATCTTTGGCTGCTCTTGAGCTTCACTTTGTTGTTTCTGGGGGAAGCTTGTTTGCGGGTTGCAGGCTATTGTGCTGAGGACCTTGCCCCACAACAGCGGTGACCTTAGCCCGGAACGGGCCGACCGGTCAATTGTCTGCGGATAACGGGTGAACGACTAGCATGCAACGAAATAACATATTTGTTTACATAGGTGTAGGAGAACTTATTGTCTAAAATATGGCACCGATCATCGTGCTCGAACGTGGTAGCTCGGGCCGTGGCATGGCAATTTCACTAACTGAGGATGGCCAAACCGAGTCAAGGTTTAGTAGCATCGCGATTTTTCACCAACAAGTTGCAGCCAACGCCTTGCGCGCGTTGACTGGCCGTGATCCGAAATATAAGATTTCACCCCAATCTGGCATATCGCCTAGGGGGCACGATGAATCGAGAAGGGGCATTGAAGGTTGTGCTGGTGCTGGTGGGGTTGATTTTTTTGCTGGGCGTCTACCCGCTGATGATGTTTCTATGGCCGAGCGGCTGGCGGTGGCAGCCGAATCAGCCGGAATACGAGCAGATGATCCTTGGGATCTATGCCACACTCGGTATTTTTCTGCTGCTGGCGTCCCGTAACCCCTCGGCAAATCGCAGCCTGATTGCTTTCACGGCGTGGTCGAGCCTCGTCCACGCGGCCATTATGGCGGTGCAGGCGTTCCATAGTGCGAGCGAACACGGACATCTGCTAGGGGACATACCGGCACTTGTTATTGTCGGGATTGCGCTCATCGCGCTCGCTCCTGGAAAGCAAGCGGCTGAGAACAAGCATTAACGCTCAAGAAGCGGGTCGAGGAGTGAAATGGGGATTTTGCAACAGTCATCGGGTCGGAACCTTGAGTACCCGTCCGCAAAAAAAGACGCTGCACTCGTGTTAACGGTGACGAACTGTGTAATAAATTACGAACGCGATAAGAGAAATTACGCCGAGCAGAACAATCGAGAAAATAATTGCCAGAGGCCAGAAAACCCAAGACCATGATTGTCTTGTTCTGATCTGTTGTATGGCGTTGTGCAATGAGAAAGCCGTGGCGATTGCGTCAAACGGAGTCAACATAAAGGCGGGCATAAAAGCATCCAGCTCACCCGGTCCCTTGCATCCCTGGCGGAGACAGTAAAGCGCAGGCAACAGAATCGAGACGATGTAAACGATTGCGATGAAATACGAAATTGTGAGGCCTAGTTTGCGTAACATCGATCATCCTTACTCTTGTTGGTGTACAGATAGCCACGTTAGCACAGGGGCGAGAGCACTTTGGCGGAGCCGCGATACTAGTGTGGTGCGCGAGCGACGAGGTGAGTGGGGCCAGGCTCAATGAGTGCAATCGAAATGTTTCGCCAATTATGACGATTCCAGAGTCGCGCCGCTCTCAGGGCAAGAGAAGCTGTGAACTATGGCTTGGGTGAATCGTTCACAGTTTCTCCGGTCGTCGTCGTAGTAAGTAATCCGGACGGGCAACGGCCCTTGTCGTCGGCAATGCACACAGTGCAGACGGCGATTCCAGCCATCGCTGCCAGCGTGAGCCTAATCATGCGCACATTTTACGAGGACATCATCCAAAGGGGAGGCAAACGCATGGGCTCCGTTGACGTGATCAGCACAATCACGAATTGAGATCGATCTTCGAGAGCGGCACGGGACAAGGCAGTGGAAGGCCACTTCTCAACGGCGAGAAGTGGCGCAACTGCTCTGGGACAGATTATGAGCGAGCTTTGGCTGGTTGTAGCGGGAGCCCGCCTGGCGTTCCGTCCGTGTGTCAAGTTAGTTGAGATCAAACACAACGGTTACGCCACCGGTAGACGGCCAGTTGACCGAATCCTTCGTTGGGAATGTGTCGAAGCTCAGCAGAGCAGTCACAGGCGAGAAGATGTTTCCCTTTGCGTCCACAAATGCCCCACTGAACTCGGCGGTGACGTGTTGGTATGTGCCGCGAGCACCGACTTCGGGAGTAATTAGAAATGAACCTGGAGTAAGAGTTCCGAGGTAAGTGCACTGACCTTCGATGCCAGCCTTCGAGCTACAAACGTCGTGCGAGTCAGCGAGATAGAGCTCTGTAACGCCTTTTACTGTTGCAACGTTTACAGCATCAGGCGCGCCGAACGCGAACTTACTCGAATGTCCCTTCGGATTCCAGAAATCAAATGGGCTGACTGGGAAAGCGTACTGCATAAACTGTCCCTGAAGATCCGGGAGAATGGTTGCGAACGTCGTGTAACCCGAAAGCTGCTGAGCACTTGCACAGCAACAGCCGAGTAACAGTAAGAGGGGGAGCAGATATTTCATATTAACCTCGTTTGGATTTGTGGTCGCGATCGATGCAAGAGATGCAACCAACGGGCCAGTCTTTGCTGAGTATCTCGCCTGTTCAGAACGCAGCAGTTAGCACCTTACGATTGAGCCGTTTCAATGCGTTGCTTCCAAGGTGGAATTCCCGATCGCGAACTTCTCCCAAAACGGGCGCGAATCGACTTCTGCTGGCTGCCAACAATTGGGCTAAGTGCCGAACCCGATATCGCGTTTTCAGGCGACCCTGAGAAATTCCGAAGAGAAGGAATTGAAGATTGGTTGTGGACTAACTGATGCAACACTTGCGACTCGAAGAGCGGGATGTCCGCGCGGTCGCGATTCAAACGCGGTAACGAACGGAGAGCGGGACTGGTGCGCCAATTCTCTCGGAGGGACCCGAAAGTGTCTGTCGGCAGTTACCGGAGAAGACGATAACCAGCAGGCATGGAGTTTCCAGACAACTGACGTTGCTCGGTTGCAGGCTCTCTCGTTTCGCCAGTACCGCAACTTGGGCGCGGCTTGTCGAATAGGAGTTACTGAGTCAGTCGACTCGGCCTACCACAGCCTCTGATGGGTCCTGAGGTTTGTAACGCACTACGACACTAGACTCAACGCACGACCGCCTTAAGTCAGAGACAAATTGTGGATCGGGATCGGAAAACGAAGAACCAAACGGCGTCCAGACATAGTAGTTCTTTCCCGCCACGTTGTATTGCACTTCACATTCACCAACATACTCCGTGAAGGGAGGTCTCGTTCCTGAGAGCCGGTTCCTAAGCATTCGCGTGTCGATACCCTTGCCGCGAACTTTGGGCCAACTCGCTTCGATTCTGCGCTGCCTCTCTACCAAATACGGTTCAATGATCACAGAAACTGCAATTAGCGACATGAGGCCAGCAAAGACGACACTTGCCCAACTCCACCCCAGATTGGCCGTGCGCTTCGAGTTAGTCTTTGTGCTCAAGCCTTCTCCGCAGAGCCTGTTTCGTGCGAATTGTACCGCGTCGCAGACCGTTCCGGCGCTGAGAGGTCACCTGTTGTTATCAGGGTTGCTGGCCGAACCAGGGGGTTTACGACAGTAATCTGGCGTTGGAAATGGCCTGGACACATAATTGGTTTGGGAAGGCGAAATTCCTGGTGAGGGGTGTTTGGACGTGACGCTAATCGTGGTGATTGTCGGAGTGCTTGGGCTTGCCCTGACGTTTTGGAATGGAGCCAACTGGTATCTGTTTCAGAGTGGTTATCGCTATAACAGCGAATTTCTGGGCAAGCGTTACGAGTGTAGTTTGAGGTTCGTGAATGCAGAGCACAACAATTTGTGCTTCATGGGCGCGGATGGGGCGGCGCTTTACTTGTTGGCGCATCCGAATGGCAAGGGGTCGTGGTGGCGGTATGGAGTGGTTGGGTTCAAAAAGAATCTGCAAATTCCATGGAGTGATGTGGAATGTCGACCTAAGACTGTGCTCTTCAAAGAGTGTATGTGGTTTGAAATTCCTGCGAGAAAGATTTATTTCTACATCCCCAGAGAGATTGGCGACAAACTGTTGATCGACGCTGGACGGAAGATTGGTACGGCGCAAGTGGGCCTGAGTGAAAATTCTGAGGCAACGGCGGCGCACACTTTTCAGTCGTGATCAAAGATCCTGCGGGAGAGTGGTGGCCGCTTCTCGAAACGGTCTAAGCCCCCAGACGATGGCATCCGAAATATGCCATCCGAAAGCAGACTGTTACGGGGCTTGTTCGGCTTCGGCGATGGTGGGGAAGAAGCGGAAGAATCCTTCGACTCGGGTGACTTCCAAAGCGTGGTGGATACGCTGATTTACGGCGACGAGGGCAAGGCTGCGACCGTCTTTCTGGCGGGTCACGTAGGCTCCTACCATGGCGCCGATGCCGGCGGAATCGGCCAGGGGGACGTCGGTGAAATCCAAAATGAGGGCGCGCGAGGTATCGGCGCGGAGCTTGGACTGAAAACCAAAGACGTTGGTCAGGGTCAGGGGTCCGGAGAGGTGCCAGATTTGAATTCCTTCGCGCGATCCGGCGCGCTCTTCGATAGTCAGGGGCGGTTCAGGCATGTGGAAAATGGTAACGGCGAACGACGGGCTGAATGTTAAAAACAGGTTAATTCCGTAGGACGAGGCGGATCGCCGGCCGCGATCGGCCAAGACTTCGCGCTTTCGACCTGCCGTACAATACCTGCAATGATCGCGCATCTGCGAGGAAC